>NZ_JAHLOD010000031.1 GCF_018917145.1 Clostridium bornimense | reverse complement strand
ATAGACTATTATAATAACAATAGGTATCAAGAAAGGTTTAATAACTTAGCTCCTATGGAAGTTAGAACTGTTGCATTAGCGACAGAAACCCCTATTCAATATCCGATACCAGAAAATAAAAGAATACTTGCTTATAAGACAGAATTAGAAGCAAAGAAAAAAAGAGCATCATGATAAATGCGACTAACTACGTAGTCGCATCATCATATATCTTTTATTTATTTTGATTGTCTACTTGACAGGAGTCAGATCACAGATTGTGTGGCAGCTTTTTTACTAAGTAATGTAATCCTTAATGCCCTTGTATATTTAAAGCTGTAGCTATGTAAATCTGCTTTGATTATTTCATCAATAGAGTAAGTTCTTAAAAAATAACTTATACAATTAAGTATTTTGTGACTTCATAGGATATACTTTTATACAGCTTAAGTATTAAGCTCAGAAATTGTCTATTTTAATATTAATTCTATCTACAAATAATATTTAGTTTACATAATCATAATTATGTTATAGTAAACTAAATTTAAAAATACTATTTTTATATAAATAGATATATGATAAAATAAAACTATTTGACAAAGTAAATTAAAGGGGAAAGTATATGGCAATAACACTTAATGAACTAAGTTATGAACAAGAAGTTTTAAAAGAAAAGACAAAATTAATAAATAACGAAATTAATATAAAGACTAAAAAGAATGAAGAATTAGAATCAAAAATTTCTTCATTAAAAAAAGACGCAAAAGGAAAATATAATGAAGAATTAGATACTATGGAGAAGTTATATAACGTAACTAGTAGTTCTATTGTTAATTATAAAGAAGCAATTGATAAACCTTACTTTGGAAGAGTTGATTTTAGAGAGAGAAAAAAGGATTGTGAAAGTTTCTATATAGGAAAAATTGGTATAATGGATTCTGTAGAGGCTGAAGAAGTAGTAGTTGATTGGAGAGCTCCTATTGCTGATTTATATTATAGTGGAGTAATTGGTGATGTTTCTTATGAAGCTCCAGGTGGATGGATTGATGGAGAATTAAAAACTAAACGAAAATTTATAATTGAAAATGGTGAGATAAAGGATGCTTTTGATGAAGGTAATGAACTTATCATTAAAGGTAGTAATGGAGATGAAAATCTTATCGATGAATTTCTAAAAATAAATTTAGAGGAATCTTCATCAACAAAACTTAAAGAAGTAGTTGCTACAATACAAAAGGAACAAAATGATATAATAAGAGCTCCATTAAATAGTGCATTAATTATTCAAGGGTCTGCTGGATCAGGGAAAACTACAGTAGCTCTACATAGATTAGCATATTTATTATATAAATATAGAAAAAACTTAAGTGGAAATGATATCTTAGTAGTAGCTCCAAATAAAATGTTTTTAGATTATATATCAAATATACTTCCATCACTAGGTGTAGAAAAAGTTAAACAATATACTATGGAGCAAGTAGCATTAAACATTTTAAGAATGAAAACTAAATATATTTCAAAAGAAGAAAAGTTAAATGTATATATAAATGAAGGTGAAGATTTATTAATCCAATCATCGAAATTTAAAGGCTCCATTGAATTTAGAGATATACTGGATAATTATATTAAGTATCTTGAAAAAGAAGAATATGAAAATATCAGTGATATTAAATGTGAAGGTTTTGTACTTTTTAAAGCAGCAGAGATAAGAAAACTTTATGTAGAAGATATGAAAAACTTATCTTTAAATAAAAGAAAAGAAGAAATAAGAAAGTATTTTTTAAAGAAGAAGAAAAATGTTTTAGGTCAAGTCTTTGAGAAATTAGACATGTTTTATGATTTAAAAGTTAAGAAGATTAAAAGAGATTTTGATGATAGTGAAGAAAGACGTAAAATGTTAACATCAATTTATAATGAAAGAGATGAGAAAAAATCTTCTTTATTAAATCAATATAAATCTATAATTGAAGAGAATATAAAAGTTTATAATGTTAAAAATATATATAGTGTATATAAAGAACTTTTTATTAATGAAAAAATTGCAGAGGCAATACACGTTGATAAAATGTCACCTAAGTTATTAAATTATATAAAAGAGTCTTTTAACACTAATGATGAGAAAAAAGTAATTGATGGTGATGATATAATAGCGATGGCATATTTAATCACTAAAATAAATGGTATTGATGATAAAAATAAGTTTAGACATATTGTTATAGATGAAGCACAAGATTATTCACCATTGGCTTTTAGTATGATAAAAGAAATATGTACTATGGAGTCTTTTACTATAGTTGGAGATTTAGCTCAAGGAATTTATTTCTTTAAAGGAATAACAGATTGGAATATTCTAAAAGAAAATATATTTGAAAATAGTGAATTTATTTATCTTAAACAATCATATAGATCTACAGTTGAAATAATAGATTATGCTAATAGAATATTTGAGAGACAAAAACTGAATTTTGAACCTTCAAGGGCAGTTTTAAGACATGGAAAAGAAGTAACACATATAGACGTAGAAACTCAAAAAGATATGGCAATAGAAATAGACAATATATGTAATGAAGTAATAAGTAGTGGGAAAAGAATAGTTGCTGTAATATGCAAGAGTTCAGATCAATGTAAAAAAGTACATTCATATTTACGTAAAAACTCTAATTATTCATGGACATTAGTAAAAGATAGAATGGATGATTTTGAATTTGATTTTATGGTAATACCTTCTTATATGACTAAGGGTTTAGAATTCGATTGCTCTATTGCTATTGATGAAGATAGTTATGATGACAGTATATTTGATAATAAGTTGCTATATGTAGTACTTACAAGAGCACTTCACTTTCAATATGTTATAAATTTAAAGTGTTAATTGAATAGAAAGAAGATATAATATATTTACTAAGAATTATTATCGATAGGAGCGCTTATGGAGTATTTAGAATTAAGTAAAAATATTTATTGGGTTGGAGCAAAAGATAGAGATTTAAAAGTATTTGATATAATTATGAAGACAGATGAAGGTACTACTTATAATTCATATTTAATAAATGATGATAAAGTAGCACTAATAGATACTGTAAAGAATAACTTCTTTCAAGAATCTATAGATAAGGTAAAAAAGATTATTGGTAATAAATCTATAGATTATATAGTTGTAAATCATACGGAATTAGATCACTCTGGTAGTATTAATGACTTCTTAAAGGAATATCCTAATGCCACTGTTATTGCTACTAAAGCTGCTATAATGTATTTAAGTGAAATAATTAATACTACTTTCAAATCAATAGATATATCATCAATAAAAGAGTTAAGCCTTGGCGAAAATACTCTAGAATTTATTACTGCACCAAACTTACATTGGCCAGATACAATGTTTACTTATGTGAAGAATAAAGAAATCCTGTTTACATGTGACTTTTTTGGTTGTCACTATTGTCCAGATGAAAGTATGTATACAGAATATAATGATGTATATATAAGAGAAATGGAATATTATTATCAAACTATAATGTCACCTTTTTATAAGTTTGTTAATAATGCGTTAGATAAAATTAATAATTTATCTATTAAGATGATAGCTCCATCACATGGGCCTATTCATACTGAAGAAAATATAGATAAAATTAAAAATGCTTATTATAATTTGTCTAAAAAAGATAGCGTAGTAAATAATAAAATATCTATTTTTTATATAAGTGCTTATGGAAATACTGAAAAAATGGCTAATTATATAAAGATGGGATTAGAGAAAAAAGGATTTTTAGTAGGTATCTATGAAATAACTTCTTATGATACTTCAGAACTTGTTAAGATTATAGAAACATCAAAGGGAATTTTAGTTGGTACACCTACCATTAATCAAGATGCTGTTAGACCGGCATGGGATTTATTAAATTCAGTATGTCCTATTAATGTGAGAGGAAAAGTTGCGTCTGCATTTGGATCTTTTGGATGGAGTGGAGAAGGAGTTCCTATGATTTTATCTAGGATGAAGGATTTAAAATTTAATGTATTAAGTGATGGATTAAGATTTAAATTTGTGCCATACAATAAAGAATATGCTGATGCAGATGAATTTATAGAAAAGTATATAAAATTATTAAAATAGCAATTATAAAAAGAAACTATCAATGATAAATTTTCATTGATAGTTTCTTTTAGTTATAATATTGGTGATATTAATCTTATAATAGATTCCATAAATCTTTTAATGACACCTCTATTATTAAATTCATTTTTATCTAAAGGTATGCATACTTTCTCATCTTCTAAAAATATCTTCTCATAATTTTTTGTAATCTCTGTATCATATATTATTGCATTAACTTCAAAATTTAATTTAAAACTTCTTATATCAAAATTAGCAGTACCAATACTAGTAACAGCACCATCGGCAACAATAGTTTTTGCATGGATAAAGCCATTATTATATTGATAAAACTTGATTCCAGAATTTAAAAGTAAATCTATATTAGCATGTAGTATCCAAGGCATATAAAAATGATCAGGTTTATATGGAACCATTATTCGTACATCAACACCAGATAATGCAGATATTTTTAATGCTTCTGTCATTGGTTCGTCTAAAACTAGATATGGTGTTTGAATGTAAATATGATCCTTAGCGTTGTTTATAATTTTTAAGTAAGAGTTCTTAATAAATTCTTCTACATGGTCTGGACCTGAAGATATTATTTGAATACCGACATTTCCGTTATTATTAATAGTAGGAAAATACTTAGATTCTTTTGTTATTGAAGATTTATAAGCATAATCCCAATCCATTAAAAATCGCATATTTAGTTCTGTTACTGAATCACCCTGTAGTCTTAGATGTGTGTCTCGCCAAAAGGAGAACTTCTTTCCACGATTTACATATTCATCGCCAACATTGAAACCACCAACATATCCAATAACTCCATCAATTACGACTATTTTTCTATGATTCCTATAATTCATTCTTAGATTAATTAGTGGAAGAATTCCTGGGAAGAATAAGGCAAATTCTATTCCCAAGCTTTTTATATACTCTTGATCTTTTCTTCTAATAGTTTTAGAACCCATTGCATCAATGAGAAGTCTAACTTCAACACCCTCTTCAACCTTTTTCTTTAGAGAGTCTAAAATTGTATGACCTAAGTTATCCAATCTGAATATGTAGTATTCGATATGAATAAAGTTTTTGGCACTTTCTATATCTTTAAGTAAATCTTTAAATTTATCTTCGCCATTTATATAAGTGGTTACAGAATTATTATTAGTATATAGAGCGCTACAATGATTGAAATTCATTTTAATTAAAGCAGAAAACTGAGAATTATTACCTGGAATTATATGGTTCTTTCTAATAATGTTATCTAATTTGATTTTATCAATGATATTTTTTTCGTTGAAAATTTTTCGCTTACTTAAGTCTTGACCAAAACATAAATATAATATAAATCCAATACCAGGTAGTAAAGTTATAATAAGCAACCATCCCCATGTAGCAGAGGGTTCTCTTCTTTCTATAAAGATAAGAGAAAATATTGAAGCAATATTTACAATAATCATTAAAGAAAATAAGATAATATGAATCTTCATTAATATTTCCTTTCTTTTCGTTTTAAACTTTTATTATTATTTTCTTTAATAGATTTATTTTTATTCTTCTTTTTTGCAACAGAATATCCAAAGCTACCTAAAGCTTTTAAATTTATACCAAAATATTCTCCATGACAATAAGTAATAAGATTAGCTCTATTAAATTCAATTTTACCATTAGCATTTATCAAGGAGTCTTCTACCTTTACACCTACTACTTCACATAGAAACATATCATGAGTACCTAGTTTTGTGATATTAGTTACTTTACATTCTAAAGCAATTGGTGCCTTTTTCAAAGAAGGTGTTGTAATATTTTCACCTGGTTCTAACTCTAAATTGAAGTGCTTAATTTTATCTTCTATTTTTCCAGAGCGTACACCACAATAGTCTACTATTTTAACCATATCTCTAGAAGGTAAATTAACTACACATTCCATAGTTTCCTTTATATAATCATAAGATAATCTTTCAGGGCGGATTCCCATAGCAATCATTGGAGGCTTTGTACAAACCGTGCTGATCCAGCCTACGGTAAAAACATTTACCTTATCTTCTTTATTTTTAGATGTAATTAAAACAACAGGGGTAGGATTTAACATAACACTACCTTTAAACAATGTCTTTGACATAAAAATATTCTCCCTTAAAACATTAAATTTAGCTTAGTTTACTATAACAATAATATTAGTTATTGTAAATATTATATGTTGTAAATATAAAGAGAAGTTATTAAAATATATTAATAGGTAGGTGATATTTTGGAAGAGAGATTACAAAAATATATGGCTAGTTGTGGAGTAGCTTCAAGAAGAAAATGTGAAGAGTTTATTTTAGCAGGAAGAGTTAAAGTTAATGGCGTTGTTAAAAATGAATTAGGAACTAAAGTATTAATTGGTAAGGATGTTATAGAATTTGATGGAGTTAAAATAGAAAAAGAAGATGAAAAGGTATATTATATTTTAAATAAGCCTACTGGTGTTATAACTAGTGCTTCTGATGAAAGAGGACGCAAAACTGTTATTGATATAGTAAAGTCAAAGGAAAGAATATTTCCTATTGGAAGATTAGATTATAATACATCAGGATTATTGTTACTAACTAATGATGGAGAAATTTTCAATAAGCTAATGCATCCTAGAGTAGAACTTTTTAAAACATATATAGCTGATGTTAAAGGATATATATCGGATAACGAGATTGAAGAATTGAAAAATGGCGTAGATATTGGAGGGTATATAACAGCTAAAGCTAAAGTATTTGTACAAACAAGGGATACTAATAGGTCAACCATTAGAATATCAATTTCAGAGGGCAAGAACAGACAAATAAGAAGAATGTGCTCTAAAGTTAATCATGATGTTATTAACTTAAAAAGAATTTCTATAGGAGACATAAAGTTAGGTGACTTAAAAGTTGGCGAATATAGAAAGTTAAATGATAAAGAATTAAAATTTTTATTTAAATTATAAAATGCAATATTTAAATTATAATGTATCAAATTAAGAAAGTTTTATTGAAAAATATTGCAAAATTATCGTTAAATATCTTTAATATCCATTGAAAATGAAATTTATATTGATTAGCTTTTCATATAATGGTAAAATTAAATACATATCAACCATAAAGGTGGGGATAATATGATCGATTCAAACAAGCAAGACTTAATGAGAACTATTCAAGTAAAGTTCCCTAGATTAAGTAAGGGACAAAAACTTATTGCTGAATATATATTAAAACAATATGATAAGGCTGCATTCATGACGGCAGCTAAATTAGGTGATAGTGTAGGAGTAAGTGAATCAACTGTAGTAAGATTTGCAAATGAGTTAGGTTTTAGTGGATATCCTAAACTACAAAAGGCATTACAAGAATTAATAAAAAATAAACTTACTACTGTTCAGAGAATAGAACTTTCAAATAATTACATAACTATGGAAAATGCCTTAAAAGGCGTACTTAAATCTGACATGGAAAATATAAGAGTTACTTTAGAGAAGATTAATCCGAAGACTTTTGATGAAGTGGTAAATTGTATATTTAACGCAAAGAGAATATATATTATTGGGTTAAGAAGTTCCACAGCACTTGCAGAATTTTTAGGATTTTATCTTAACTTAATTTTAGATAATGTTAAAGTTGTTGCCTACGGTGTATCAGACATTTTTGAGCAAATGATAAATATTTCAAAAGATGATTTGGTAATAGGGATAGGTTTTCCAAGATATGCAGCAAGAACTATTGAAGCATTAAATTATGCGCATGGAAAAGGAACAAAAGTTGTAGCAATTACAGATTCTTTATTATCACCATTAGCAACTAAGTCTGATTATACATTAATAGCTCAAAGTAACATGGCGTCATTTGTTGATTCATTAGTAGCACCATTATCAGTGATAAATGCATTAATAATAGCAGTAGGGCTTAGAGAGAAAGAAAAGATATCATCAATATTTTCTGGGCTAGAAGATATTTGGGAAGAATATAAAGTTTATTCATTTAAAAATGATACTTTATTTTAAAAATGTAATTGAAAAAAAATAAAAATCGTATTAATATAAGCTAAGAAGCATATTGCTTTTTGGCTTTTTTAATAAATACATATATAGTAGGTGAGTAAATGTCATCTGTAGTCGTTATAGGTGGAGGACCGGCAGGTATGATGGCTGCTATAAAGGCAGCTGAAGAAGGTAATACAGTTACCTTAATAGAAAAAAATGAAAAGTTAGGTAAGAAATTATATATAACAGGAAAAGGTAGATGCAATGTAACAAACAATAAAGATATAAGTGAGTTCTTTGACAATATACCTGGAAATCCTTCCTTTTTATATTCTTCATTATATTCTTATACAAATTTGGATGTAATGAATTTTTTTCAATCTGAAGGCGTAGAATTAAAAGTTGAACGTGGAGATCGTGTTTTTCCAAAGTCAGATAAATCTTCAGATATTATAAAAGCTTTTGAAAAGAAACTAAAAAGAAATAATGTAAAGATACTGCTTAATACTGTTGTAGAAGATATAGAATATGGTGATAAAACTGTAAAATCAGTAATTTTAGCAGGGGGTAAAAAGATAAAAGGCGATAATTATATAATTGCCACAGGAGGTATTTCATATCCTCAAACAGGCTCTACTGGAGATGGATATAATTTCGCTAAAAAAGCAGGTCATACAATAATAAATCCGAGAGCTGCACTTACCTCAATTACTGTTGAGGAGCAGTGGATTAAGGAATTGTCAGGGTTAAGTTTAAAGAATGTAGAATTAAGCCTTAAAAATAATAATAAGGTTATATATAAAGGTTTTGGTGAGATGTTATTTACACACTTTGGAATATCAGGACCTATAGCATTAACTGGTTCAAGATTAGTTCATGACTTTGATCAATTAAAGGCTTGTATAAACTTAAAACCTGCATTAGATAGAAATAGTTTAGATAAAAGAATTCAAAAGGACTTTGTAAAATATGCAAATAAGGATTTTAAGAATTCTTTAAGTGATTTATTACCGAAGAAAATTATAGATGTAGTTATACGTTTATCTAACATAGATGAAAATAAAAAAGTAAATTCCATAACAAAAAATGAAAGAAATAATATTATTGATATAATACAAAACTTTACATTAAATGTTTCTGGTGTTAGACCTATTGCAGAAGCAATAATAACAGCAGGAGGAATTAGCACAAAGGAAATTGATCCGTCTACAATGCAATCTAAATTGATTAATAATTTATATTTTGCAGGAGAAGTTATTGATGTTGATGCTAATACTGGAGGATTTAATTTACAGATAGCATATTCTACAGGAGTTTTGGCTGGTAGTAATATAGAAAAGAGGTAAGTAAATGGATTTTAATATAGCAATCGATGGTCCTGCAGGATCAGGTAAAAGTACTATAGCAAATATACTGGCAAATAAATATGATTTAATGTATATAAATACTGGTGCCATGTATAGAGCTGTAACACTATTTGCAAAAGAAAATAATATAAAACCTGAAGATACAGAAAAGTTAGCAGATCTAATTAATGATTTGAAAATGCATTTTGATAAAGAAAAACTAATTGTAAATGGTGAAGTAATTAATGATAAGATTACAATGCCTGAGATTAGTAATTCTGTATCTGATTATGCTAAAGTACAAGTTGTAAGAGAATTATTAGTAACTGCGCAAAAAAAACTTGGAGAAGAATATAATGTAATAATGGATGGAAGAGATATCGGTACAAATGTTCTTACTGATGCAAAATATAAGTTCTTTTTAACAGCAAATCCTGAAGAGAGAGCTAAAAGAAGATATTTAGAGTTAACTAACAAAGGATTAAACGTAAATTTTGAAGATATATTAAATGATATAATTAAAAGAGATTTAATAGATTCAACAAGAGAAATTAGTCCTCTAAAGAAGGCTGATGATGCCGTTGAAATTGATACATCAAATTTAGATATTGATGGTGTTGTTAACTGTATATGTGAACATATAGAATAGGTGGTATATAAAAATGGGAAAAAAAATAATCTTAGCAGAGAATGCAGGCTTTTGTTTTGGTGTTCAGCGAGCAGTTGATTTATCACTAAATAATAGTGAAGAAAATAATAATATTTATACTTTAGGACCACTAATACACAATAATGATGTGGTTAATAAGTTAAAGAAAAATCACATATATGAGGCAGATGTTAATGAAGTATCAAAACTTACACCTGGAACAAAGGTGATTTTGAGATCTCATGGTGTTGAAAAATCTGTTATATCTGATTTACAAGAACAAAAATTAGATATAGTAGATGCTACATGTCCATATGTTACTAATATTCACAAAAAAGTTGAAAAGTATTATAATAATGGTTATGCTATAGCTATTGTTGGAGATGCAAATCATCCAGAGGTAATAGGTATAAATGGATGGTGTGATAATTCTGCTATTATAACAAAAGATGGTAGCGACTTTGATGAAATAGAAAATTTTCCTAAAAAGTTATGTATTGTATGTCAAACAACGAATAAATTAAGTAATTTTGAAAAAGCCGTTGAAGAAGCTACAAGACTTACAAAAGAATTAGTTGTATTTAATACTATTTGCAGTGCAACAGAAGTTAGACAAAAGAATGCAGAAGAATTATCAAAGCAAGTTGATGTAATGATTGTAATTGGAGGAAGACATTCTTCTAATACAAATAAGTTATATGAAATTTGCAAAAAAAATTGTGAAAACACAATTCTTATTGAAAATTCTTCCGAAATACCTGATAATATAATTAGTTGTAATGAAAATATATCTATAGGTATAACAGCTGGTGCATCAACACCAGATTGGGTAATAAAGGAGGCTATTAATAAAATGAATAACGATAATGAATTAACAATGAATGATGTTTTAAACCAAATGGATTCAGCTGAATCTGTAAGAGTAGGATCAAAAGTAAAAGGAAAAGTTATATCAATAAATGATAAGGAAGCTTATTTAGATATCAATAATAAAGCAGAAGCATTTTTACCTGTTACAGAAGTATCATTACCAGAAAATACTAGTCTTGACCAATATTTAAAAGTTGGAGACGAAGTAGAAGTAAAAATAATAAAATTAAAAAATGATGATGGATATGTAGTAGTATCATTATTAGAATTACAAAGAGAACTTATAGTAAAAGAATTAAGTGATGCTTTCCAAAATAAAACTGTAATCAATGTAAAAGTAGTTGAAGTTGTAAAAGGTGGAGTGATTTGCTTATTCAAAAATGCTGCAAGAGTATTCTTACCTGCATCACAAATTGAATTAAATCATGTAGATGATTTGTCAATATATGTTGGTAAAGAACTAGAAGTTAATGTAATAGAATATGAAAAGAAAAACAGATTATCAAAGATAGTTGTTTCAAGAAGAGTTTTACTTGAAAATAAAAAATCTCAAGAAGAGGCAAAAGTATTTGAAACAATAAAAGTTGGAGATATAGTTGAAGGTGAAGTAAAGAGAATAACTGATTTTGGTGCATTTATCGAAATTCAAGGTGTAGATGGTCTTGCTCATATATCAGAATTATCTTGGGGAAAAGTAAGCAAAATAACAGATGTTTTATCAATAGGTCAAAAAGTAAAAGTAGTTGTTTTATCAGTTGATGCTGAATCAAAAAAATTATCTTTATCAATAAAGAGAACAACTAATGATCCATGGTTAAATGTTGAAGAAAAATATCCTGTAGGATCAGTTGTATTAGGAAAAGTAGTTAGATTTACATCATTTGGTGCTTTCGTAGAATTAGAAGTAGGTATTGATGGATTAATCCATATATCTCAAATAAGCGAAAAGAGAATTTCTAAACCAGATGAAGTATTAACATTAGGTGAAGAAGTTAAGGCAAAAATAATTGTTGTAGATGCAGCAAAGAAGAGAATAGAGCTTTCAATTAAAGAAGTAGATTATATGCTATAAAATAAAAAGTCAACAGTTTACTGTTGGCTTTTTATTTAAATCTTAGGGGAATAAAATAATATGTACGTTTTAGAAAAAATAAATAAAAAGAATTTTAAGTATTTAGAAGCTCTTAATCTAAGATCTAAGGATATAAATAGTTTAAATGAGGATATACTTATAGAAATTAATCGTGATAGATTTTTAAAAAAGCTAAAGGTATTAAAAAAAGTAAGAATTATATCCTATAAAGGAATGTATGTTGGATTTATATGGTTTGAGAAATCAAAATACGAGTATAATATATATAATATAAAATCAATATATGCTGAGGGAGATAATTTAGTTGGTGTATATAATAAACTGTTATCTATTATTCCAGAGTCATATAATAGCATCTATTATTCTTCTATAGATAATTGTATTTATAATAGTGTTTTAGAATCTTTAAAGTTTAAAAGGTTACTTGGAACCTGCGAAATGAAAATGGACTTATGGAAGGTAGATGAAATAAATAATATTGTTGAAAACGTAGAATTTAAGTTTTTTAAGAGAAATAGTGATGAAGATTTAAGGTGCAGATTACAAAATCTTATATTTCATAATAGTAATAGAATTCCGTTAACAGTAGAAGATATTAAATATGATTTGACACAAAAATACTCAATAAAAAATGGGGGAATTTTTTTATACCTTAGAGATGAACCTATTGGTTATGGACAAATAATTTATGATAAAAAGCGATATTATATAGTTAACTTTGGAATAATTCCATCACATAGGGGAAAGGGCTTTGGCAAGATTTTATTACATAAGTTATGTTCTTTTACTAAGAACTTTAATACAAAGGAATTATATTTAAAAGTTGATGCTAATAATAAAGTTGCTATAGATTTATATAAAGACTTTGGATTTGAGACTATAGAGAAATATTATAAATGGATAAAAATAGGCTAGAGTAGTTCTAGCCTATTTTTAAGAAAAAAATTTAGGTGAGTAAGGTACTGCTGAAGTTTTTCTTTGATACAAATACGAAGAATTTAAATCTTTAAAATAGGACTTTTCGCTTATGCAGTCACATTTTAAGATATCATTAGAAGTATTTAATTCATTTGCTTTTTCTTTAGCATCATACATAAATATTCCTCCTTGCTTTAATAATAGTTTTTCCTAAATTTCTAGAGAATATAAATTAATTTATAAAAAATAAGTAAAGTTTATATTAGTGTGATGATTTTAATTCATTTTCTTTATTTATGAATAAAATATTGTTATAATACTGAAAGTGATATTTTTAGATTAGGAGTGTATAATTTAATGAAAAACAATAATTTGAAATATATAATTGAGACTTGGGGATGTCAAATGAATGAAGAAGATTCAGAAAAAATCTCTGGTATGCTAAAATCTTTAGGTTATAAACCAACAGATCAAAGAGAAGAAGCAGATATAATAATTTTTAATACATGTTGTGTTAGAGAGAATGCTGAACAAAAAGTTTATGGTAACTTAGGTATGTTAAAGAAACTAAAAGAAAAAAATCCTAATTTAATCATTTCTATATGTGGATGCATGATGCAACAAGAAGGAATGGCAGAGGAAATTATTAAGAGATTCCCTCATGTAGACATTATTTTTGGAACACATAATGCCCATATGTTCCCTGAATACTTAAATAGAGCAAGACAAGAAGGAAAATCTATTATTGAAGTAAAACAAAAAGAGGAAGGAATAATTGAAGGTATTCCTATTGATAGAAAAAGTGATGTAAAGGCATTTGTAACAATAATGTATGGATGTAATAACTTCTGTACTTATTGTATTGTTCCTTACGTTAGAGGAAGAGAGAGAAGTAGAAAACCTGAAGATATTATAAATGAAATTAAATGTTTAGTTAAAGAAGGATATAAAGAAGTAACGTTATTAGGTCAAAATGTTAATTCATATGGTAAGGGCTTAGAAGAAGATATTAATTTTGCTAAGCTGCTTAGATTAGTAAATGAAATTGAGGGATTAGAGAGAGTAAGATTTATGACATCTCACCCTAAGGATTTAACTTCAGATGTTATCGATGCTATTGCAGAATGTGATAAACTATGTGAACAAATTCATCTACCTGTCCAAGCAGGTTCTAATTCATTACTAAAACGTATGAATAGAAATTATACAAGAGAAAGATATCTTGAATTAATGAATGAAATTAAGACTAAGATACCAGATGTATCAATAACTACTGATATAATTATTGGATTCCCAGGAGAAACAGAAGAGGAATTTGAAGATACATTAGCGCTTGTAAAAGAAGTTGAATATGATTCTGCATTTACTTTCTTATATTCCATTAGACAAGGTACTCCAGCTGCTAAGTTTGAAGATCAAGTTGATGAAGAAACAAAACATAGAAGATTTAATATCTTAATTGATGAAGTTAATAAAATAATAGCAGAGAAAAATAAGAAATATGAAGGTAGAACTGTAGAAGTTTTAGTGGATGGATTAAGTAAGAATGATGATACAAAGGTATCAGGTAGAACTAGAAATGGTAGACTTGTTAATTTTGAAGGAAGTGCAGATTTAATAGGAAAGTTAGTTAATGTTGAAATAACAAAAGCACAATCTTTCTCTTTAGTGGGGAAAATAGTAGAATAATATATATTATTTAAGTGGAAAAGTAAGGTAAATCCTTGCTTTTTTATTTTTTTATTTAATTTATTTAGCAAATTTACAAATATCGATAAAATACGATTGAAAATTTACTTTATTTAGTGTAAAATTAAATAAAATGTAAAATAAATATATAATGCTATTTTGAAACAAGAAAATAATATTTGTAATATATAAACGGGGGTTCTGGAATGGAGAGTAAAATGTATAAAGTAGATGTACAGAAGGTATATGATATTATTAATAATATTAGAAAAGAAATTTCTGACTTTGCAGAAAATGATGATCTGTTAATGAGTATATATAATTCATTTGATGATTATATGGATTTTGATATTGTAGAATTTAATTATATAAAAAAGGCATTACAAGTTTCTAATGATGAAATACTTTACGGTAGCGAAGATATAAAAGATAGTGGAGATACTTTATATGAAGTAGATGTAAAAAAGGTATGTGATATTATTGATTCTATAAAATATGAGATACCAAACTTTGCTGAAAATGATACATTATTAATGAATATATATAATTCTTATAATAATTTTGTTGAAGTAACTGAGACAGAACTAGAATGTATTTCATTATCGCTACAAGTTTCAAGTGATAAAATATTGTATGATGAATCATCATATAATAATAACAATAATGTTGACGAGAAGTTATACAAGGTTGATGTTAATAGAATAAAGCGTTTTGCAGATGAAATAAAACAAGATATACCAAATTTTGTTGATAATGATAAAACTTTATATGAAGTATATAATTCATTAAAAACTTATACTGAAATTGGAGATAAAGAACTAAAACATTTATCTAATTATTTGCAAATTCCTGTAGAAGATATACTATATGATGAAATGAACTCAAATAATAAAGTAAAAGAAGTGGAACCAGTTGAGAAAAAGGTTTCATATAACAATGTACCTAATAATGTATCAAACAATGTATCAAATAGTGTATCAGGAAGTGATGATTTTAAATTAGATTCTAGATTATGCAGAGAAAGATTAAAAGAATTAAAATCTAAAGATTGTGTAATAACTATGACATCTAAAGATTTAGCTTCTATTATTGATAGCAATGTAGATTCTTTTAAGAGTGATAATTACAAGAATATAGCAAGTCAACTATTATGTAGTCCAAGAAGAATAGAAAGTTGTACAGATGGTGATGATGTATTTCTACTTGATACTGTTAAGTATCAACATAAAGTATACTTATTAGGAAAAGCATTAATAGATGTACTTAAAGATAGTTATATTAATCCTAAGTTCTTAGAAAGAATAGAGAATAATGATTTTATTTCATTAAAGAGAAGAAATGCTAAGATTTTATCTGATTCAGTAAATTGTTCTTTAGAAGAAATAAAATACTTAGGAACAGATGATAATAATATGTTCTAAGATTACAAATAAAACAATTGCGGTGATATAAAGTTAATATCACCGCAATTAAATTATAGAGTTACTATTAGTTTTATTAATAATTATATTATTTTTTCATTAAAGATATTATATAAATTTAATTTTTTTATATTATTAACTATTTTATCTACATCGGTAGTATATAATCCAACTTCTTGCATTCTCTTGAAGTATTCAGAACCAGCAAATGTATATCTATTTTTTCGTCCCTCTTTTGTGGACATCTTATAATTTGCATATGATATAATATCTCCAATTGCAATGCTACGAGGTAAAATTAGAAGAGGCATACCTAAAGCAAATCTTACAGCATTATAGCCAGCTAATGCACCAGTACAGATAGCCTCGGTATGACCTACAAAAAGACCACCTTTTTCGCCAGCGCAGAATAGATTATCTAATCCTTTTACTTTCATATCATCATATCTAGGAGCAACAGATAGATATCTAATTGAGTTACCAATACCACCTGAATAAGGATCACAGTATCTAGCTGCTTCTAATCCTTTAATTTTTCTTAATTTTTCTAATGGATAATAGGTTGTCATTAATTTTGCATGACCAGTATCCAATAGAATAATATTTTCTGCAAATTCTTTTAATGCATATTGTTGACATACTTTATTTTTCAATTTGTCCATATTTATATCTTCTTTAGGAATTTGTATTACTACGACACCTTTTTCATCTAATTGATCTACAATTTCTTTAGATAATGTTTCTTTTAGTATTTTACATGAACCAGACATAGCGCCTGGATTTTCATCGCTTCTCATACCTTGTAAGTCTTCAATACCTGCACGAGCGCTTATAGAAACTCTTGGACCAAATGATGGACATCTCAAGATGCACATGGAACATCCGTTACCATATTTTAAGCAATTACCCATAGGTCCAGTAGATCCTGTTGTTTCAATAAAGACATCTCCACTGACTTCGCTACCATCACTTAAAATAATTGATTTTATTGTATCGTCAGTCTTTTTTACGTCGATAACTCTAGTTTTGAAATGAACGTTAATACCCATATCAATTATTTTACTTCTTACAGCAGGTTCTATTTTATTTACGTCGTAAAGCCAAGCGTGCTTATGGCCAGGAAAGTCAATGTTTTTATGACGACTTAAACTATCACATATATCTATTAATTCTCCAGCACCTAGTGCTTTTAATTCTTCTGCAGCAGTAAATCTACCGTTATTTCTCATTATGCCGCCTACATTACCTAATCCTAAAAGTAAATCTGTTTTTTCATATAAATGTACTTCCGCACCTGCTTTGCTAGCAGTTATTGAAGCGGATACACCAGCCCAACCACCACCGATTATAACTACCTTCATATTAAACGTCTCCCTTCGAAAATAAATTTAGGATCTACTTGTACTTTGCAAAGACGTTTTACAACATGACCTTTGTATCGTGAGGTACAAGCACCACAAATTCCTTCACCACAACACATTTTAGCATTATTACAACAAGAGTATGATGTGGAATCATCATTGTAAGTTATTATATTACTAATTAATATATCAGGACCATCTATATGAATTAGGTCAAACTTATTTATAGTTAAGTAGTCTTTAAGTGCTTTAGGGAGTTGGCCTTTATCAATTGTATTCATGTTTATTGGAGTTATATTATATTTATTTATAAGTTCATCGATATAATCAGTTTTAAATGTACCTTTATCTAATATTAATGAGATATTATTTCCTCTAGCATATAATTTTTTTAGTACAGGCATCATTGGTGCGAAGCCAATGCCGCGAGATATTAGAAGAACATTTTTGTCATGGACTTTATTTAAGTTCTTTAGGCCTAGTACACCATTCCAATAAGGTGCTCGCAGTAATATATCATCATGTTCATTTAAACTAGCAATAGATTTTGTCTTTATTCCTTTTAATTCTAATACAAAAGAGATAACATTATTATCGTCATCAACGTCCATAACGGATATTGGAGTATCATAATATAAGTTATCATTAGGTGCTCTCATAAAAACATAGGCGCCAGGAACATTTAGACTTTCAGCTAATGATTTTGAAACTAACACCTTCAGTTCTAATAATTTTTCTTCAAGGAGAGTTCTATTTAAAATCTTACATTTATAAGTTTTGCGTCCCTCTTTAGCTTTAAAACCATTATCAAATAATTCTTTATAGATACATACGCCATGCCAATTTTTACAGTCACAAAATTCATTGCCTTGTAAATGAGAGCAAAGTATACAATCACCAGATAATGCAAGATGGCATGGGCAATACTCAGTGCCACAATCAATACAGTCTATAATCTCATAATCCATAGCATTCCTCCGAAAAAAACTATATTATTATAATATAATTTATAGTAATGGAATGTTACTAGAAAATATAGAAGAGGGGAGAACCTTACATATAGATTGATGTTTGTTACGGACACATAAAAAATACCTCCAAAGTAGATTTTGGTTATTTACCACGTCTACTTTAGAGGTATCATATCAATGTGAAACAGCTCTTTTAATTATTCATACTTAAATTTTATTATTATTTCTTTTATACTTCCCTTAGAATTCTTTCTTATAATAAAGTTTTTAATATCAACAAATTCATTATCAAGTTGATAATTTAATTCATTAATAGTAGCTTTACACTTCTTAGCTAAATCACCATCTTCTATAATTACAAATCTACTTTTTTTGCAAGTAGTTTCATTACGTAAATCATCTAAGATAACATAATATTCAGGACCTTCTTCTAATACAAAATACTCTTTGTTAAGAGTAAGAGTTGAACATAAATCATTATTAATACATTTAACTATCATATCAAATCCCCCTTATAATTCCTCGTAAATAAATTATACAATAAAAGTCAAGAAATTGATATTGGTCAGTTATATATATTTTTATAAGTTGTTTTGTAGAAATAGATAAATTTATGTTTTTGATGAGTCTGAAATAAGTTTATTTATACATGTAAGTTCTTCTTCTGTTAAATATCTCCATTTTCCTGAAGGAAGTTTATCTAATTTGACATTCATAATTCTTATTCTTTCTAATTTAACAACATTATAATTAAAATATGAACACATTCTTCTAATTTGTCTATTTAATCCTTGAGTTAAAATTATGTTAAATTTAAATGTACTCACTTTTTTTACTGTACACTTTTTCGTAACGGTATATAAAATAGGTACACCATTACTCATTTTGTTTATAAAACTATTTGTTATAGGTTTATCTACAGTAACTATATATTCTTTTTCGTGATTATTGCCAGCACGTAAAATTTTATTAACGATATCACCATCATTTGTTAGAAAAATTAACCCTTGAGAATCTTTATCGAGACGACCAATAGGAAAAATTCTTTTATTGTGATTAATAAAATCAACAATGTTGCCTTTTACTGCTTTTTCAGTGGTACATGTTATTCCAACCGGTTTGTTTAGTGCAATATAAATAAGGTCATTATTGTTTTTTATAATTTTGTTATCAATGGTAACTACATTTGATTTAGATACTTTCATTCCAGTTTCAGCAACAACACCGTCTATCTTAACACGTTTATTTTCGATTAAATTATCTGCTTCTCGTCTAGAGCAAAATCCTGTTTCGCTAATATACTTATTTAATCGAATTTCCTCTGATTTTTCTTTGTGAGTTATTATGTTAGTTTGTTTTTTCATTTATTCCTCCGTGTAAAATAAATATGAAAAGAACGGCAAGAAATTAACCGCTCTTTTAAGTAAATCATTGACTATTCATATTTAAATTTAACTATGATTTCTTTTATTTCGCCTTTAGAGTTTTTCCTTATTGTAAAGTTTTTAATATCGTTAAAATCACTTTGAAGTTGATAAGATAATTCATTGATGGTGGCTTTGCATTTTTTTGTTAAATCGCTATCTACTATAATCTCAAAACGTGATTTTTTGCAAGTTGTTTCATTTCTTTTATCATCAAGTATAACGTAATATTCTGGGCCTTCTTCAAGAACAGTATATTCTTTGTTTAATGTTAGTGTAGAACATAAGTTATTGTCTATACATTTTATTATCATAAAATAAGCCTCCTATGCTATGAAATAATTATAAATATTTATTAACAGTATAATAAATGCACAAAAAAAGTGTTACACTATCTTTAGTTATAATAACTATATCAAAAAAACAAAAATAAATCAAAGAGCACTCCGAATTATATATATGCATATTTCAAATTTATTCGTATATTGACGAATTATATTAAAACTTTTATAATTAATATGTTAAATAACTCATATAATTTTGACGATAGGGGTCATAAGTTTCTACCAAGATACCGTAAACATCTTGACTATGAGTATGTGTAATTGAAAAAAGTATCAATTATATATGCCCCGATATGAGTAATAACTTATATCGGGTTTTTATTTTAACATTACAGGAGGAATAATTATGGAAAACTTATCACCTAAAGAAAGGATTTTACCTATCCTTACAAACAAAAATGTAGATTATAAGAAAGAGATAATTGCAGGTATTACCACATTTATAACAATGGCATATATTATTGCTGTTAATCCTCAAATTCTTGGAGCAACAGGAATGGATCAAGGTGCAATTGTTACCGCTACATGTTTAACAGCAACTATAGCATGTATTTTAATGGGGATATTTGCAAACTTACCTTTTGCATTAGCATCAGGAATGGGATTAAATGCTTATTTTGCATATTCAGTAGTTATTGGAAAAGGAATTTCATGGGAAGTAGCTTTAACAGCTGTATTCGTTGAAGGAATTATATTTATATTACTATCACTATTCAAAGTTCGTGAAGCAGTAGTTAATGCAATACCTAAAAACTTAAAATTAGCTGTTACTGGTGGAATAGGTCTATTTATTGCTTTTGTTGGTGTTCAAGGATCTGGTTTAGTTGTAAAAGATGATTCAACTTTAGTGTCTATGGGAAGTTTTACTCCTGCAGTTATAATAAGCTTAGTTGGATTAATTATAATAGCTGTATTAGATAAGAAAAAAGTAAAAGGTTCAATATTATATGGTATAGCTATTTCTTCTATATTAGCATGGGGATTTGCTATGATTGATCCTGATTATGCTGCAAAGTTATCAATTTATTTACCTAAAGGAATATTCAAATTTGAAAGTATAGCTCCAATAGCAGGAAAGCTTGATTTTGGATATGCTTTTCATAAAGATACAATAGCAACATTTATAGCAATTGTATGTACATTCCTATTTGTAGATTTCTTTGATACTGTAGGTACTTTAGTTGGTGTTGCATCAAAGGCAAAAATGCTTGATAAAGACGGCAAGTTACCAGGAGTTGGTAGAGCGTTATTAGTAGATGCTGTTTCTACAACAGCTGGTGCTGCTATGGGAGTATCAACAGTTACTACATATGTTGAAAGTTCTACAGGAGTTGCAGCTGGTGGTAGAACAGGATATACAGCAATTACTACAGGGGTATTATTTTTTATAGCAATGTTCTTTTCTCCTATTTTTGTTGCTATTCCAAGTTGTGCTACAGCTCCAGCACTTATGTACGTTGGGTATTTAATGCTTGGTGCAGTTATTGAAATAGAATTTGATAATATAACTGAAGGAGTTCCAGCATTCTTAACAATTGCTGCTATGCCTTTAACATATAGTATCGGTGATGGATTAACATTAGGTGTATTATCATATGTATTTATAAATATACTTTATAACTTATTTGCGAGTAAAAATGAAAAGAAAGCAAAAGTATCATGGGTTATGATTATATTAGCAATTTTATTTATATTTAAAATTGCATTTCTATAGAATATAAAAGAGACTATCGTGTGCCAGCGATAGTCTCTTTTATTATGTAAAAATAATAAATTAGCAATTATAAAATTTGCATTTTCATCAATATTGAGTTAAAATTTTAAAATCTATTAGAAATGTAAAAAAGCTTCTTTCAAGAAGTAATTGCGGAATGTATGAATTGTTACATTATACAAAAATAAGCTATTAGGAGAATCCAATGATAAAAATAAAAATCGAAGAAAAAAGAAATTCAAACTTTATTTTTAAAGTTGCTATAACTAATGATGATATAAGTAAGGACAGAATACTTAAAAGATTATTAATGGAAGGTAAAAAGATAAGAGGTGAATATACATACGAAATTCCTTTAAGATTTTTGTTGCCAATATTAAATAACTATAATAAAGATAATATTGAAATTGATAATGAGAGTATTGTTGAATTCTTTCAATTTTCAGATATTTATGATGAAAAATACTATTACACTACAAAAGTAAATGATAAGTATATGCAGTTATGGATAAGTGAACAATGTCCACATATATATAAAGTGTCAATAAATAGAGAAAGTAAAGAGGTAAATTATAGAATAGCATTTAAAAGCAAAAAGTATTAGATGTATATCAAATACTTTTTGCTTTTTTATTTAATGAATATCTAAACAAAATCTGTATAGTGTGTTATAATGATTAAAGATTTATAGAAAATACTATAAGGGGGATAATCAATATGGAGAGGACTAGAAATATAAAGAAGAAATTATTACAATTAACATGGCCAATATTTATTGAATCGTTATTACTTTCTTTATTAGGTAGTATGGATGTATTCATGCTTGGAAAATATTCAGATAATGCAGTTGCAGCAGTAGGGGTTTCTAATCAGATTATGTGGATGATTAGCTTAATGTTTGGAATAATAACATCAGGAACTGCAATATTAACAGCTCAATATATTGGACTAAACAAAAAAAATAAAATTAGAAATAATGATAATATTATTAGATTATGTGGCGTTTCTATAGGATTTAATACTATGATAGGTGTTTTTTGCAGTATTTTAGTTGTTGTTGGTAGTACTCCAATGCTAAAGATGTTAAACACATCCGGAGAAATTTTAGGTATAGGTAAGGAATATCTTGTTATTGTCGGAGGGTTCATTTTTACACAATCTATAATGCAAACCTTTACTGCAGTTTTAAGACCACATGGATATACAAAGATTTGTATGTACGTTACTTTAACTATGAATATAATTAATGTAGTTTGTAACTATATATTTATTTTTGGCAAATTTGGAGCACCTAAGTTAGGTGTAGTTGGGGCAGCTATAGGAACTAGTACTAGTAGAATAATCGGAATGATAATATTGGGAATTGTTTTATATGTAAAAATATTAAGAGGAAGTTCTTTAGAATGTTTAAAGTTTTCACCAAAAAATGATTTAAAGAACATATTAGCAATAGGAATACCAGCTGCTGGAGAACAGATATCTTATAACTTGTCACAACTTGTAATTACATCTTTTATTAATATGATTAGTATAGAGGCAATGGCAACAAAAAGTTATGCTATGAATCTCATAAGTTTTGCATATATATTTTCTACGGCATTAGGACAAGGTACTAGTATATTAGTAGGGCAATTAGTAGGTGAGGGTAACAATGATGAAGCATTAAATATAGGTATTGATTCAATAAAGAAATCAATTTTAGTTAGTGTTTTAATTAGTGGAGTATTTGCAGTGTTAGGTACTAGTTTAATGTCTTTCTTCTCTAATAATGCCACAATAATTGAATTGGGAGCATTAGTGCTTATTGTAGATGTATTTTTAGAACCAGGAAGATCAATAAATTTAGTTGGGATTAATTCATTAAGAGCCGCCGGTGATGTTAAATTTCCTGTTTATATAGGTATAATATCCATGTGGACATTTGGGGTTGGTCTTGCATATATCCTTGGTATACAATTAGGATTGGGATTAATAGGAATGTGGATAGCCTTTGCTACTGATGAATGGTTTAGAGGAATTTTAGTATATAATAGATGGAAAAAGAAGAGATGGCAAGGAAAAGTATTTGCCGATAAAATAGAAGTTAATGCATGTTAAGTGCCAATTTCAAAAATATAGTATAAAAAAGGAAGTTTTAAAGTTATTTTAAAGCTTTCTTTTTATATATATAGATGCGTTTATAAAAATATGTGTTAAAATAGGTGTATATTAATATAAAGATTACATTTTATGGAGGAATGTATATGGCACTTACCCCAATGATGAAACAATATGTTGAAATAAAGGAGACTTGTAAGGATTGTATTATATTTTATAGATTAGGCGATTTTTATGAAATGTTTTTCGAAGATGCAGAAATAGCAGCACGAGAATTAGAGTTAGTGCTTACAGGAAGAGATTGTGGATTAGAAAAAAGGGCACCAATGTGTGGTGTACCATTTCATGCATCTTCAATGTATATTGGAAGACTAGTATCTAGAGGATATAAGGTAGCTATAGTTGAACAATTAGAAGATCCATCAAAAGCTAAAGGATTAGTTAAAAGAGGAGTTGTTAAAATATATACTCCTGGAACATATGCAGATACTGCTTTTCTTGAAGAATCAAAAAATAACTATATACTTACTTTAGGAGTAAGTAATAATAACTGTACATTAGTGTTTGCTGATGTATCAACAGGAGAATTTAATGTAACCTCTTTTGAATATGATGAGAGTATACTTATATCAGAAGTATCTAAGTATGCACCAAAAGAATTACTAGTTTTAGATAGTTTTGATGATAAGATTATAAACATAATTAAGGAAAGAGTGGAGCTTACATTAACTAAAAGAACTACAGATATATTTAATATTGATGAAGAAAAGCTTATAAAACATTTTGGACAATCAGCATTAGAAAGAGTTAATGATACTTCTAAACTTATCATTTGTGGAGCTCTAAATTATATAATAGAAACTCAAAAAGAATCTTTAAATCATATCAATAAAATAAACTTTTATAGTGTTGATAATTACTTATCTATTGATATAAATAGTAGAAGAAATCTTGAACTTACAGAAACATTAAAAGATAAAGCTAAAAAAGGCTCATTACTTTGGGTTTTAGATAAAACATCTACTGCTATGGGTGCAAGACAACTTAGAAAGTGGATTGAAAGACCTCTTATTAATAAAATTTCTATTAATAGAAGATTATACGCAGTAGAAGAACTTTATAATAATCTTGCTGTAAGAGAAGACTTAAGAGAGGCACTAAAGGATATCTATGATATAGAAAGATTAGTAGGAAAGATTTCATCTAAAAATGTAAATGCTAAAGAATTAATATCTTTAAAAAATTCATTAGGAAAGATTCCAGAAATTAAGAATTTGCTTAAAGATATTAATAGTGAATTACTAAAGGACTTATATAGTAATTTAGATGAACTAAAAGACGTTTTTGACTTATTAGAAAAATCTATAAGCAACTCTCCAGCAATTACTTTAAAAGAAGGAAATATAATTAAAGCTGGATATAATGAAGAAATAGATACTCTTAGAGAAGCAAAAGAAAATGGTCGTATATGGATTGCAAATTTAGAAAGTAAAGAGAAAGAAGAAACAGGAATAAAATCACTTAAAGTTAGTTACAATAAAGTATTTGGTTATTATATAGAGGTAACTAAAACAAATCTGCAATTAGTACCAACAGATAGATATATTAGAAAACAAACTTTAGCTAATGCAGAGAGATATATTACTGAAGAATTAAAAGTAATGGAAGAAAAAATCTTAGGTGCAGAAGAAAAGTTAATAAGTCTTGAATATGATACTTTTGTAGATATAAGAGAAAAGGTTGAAGCAGAAATCGAAAGAATGCAAAAAAGTGCATTAGTGTTATCAACACTAGATGTTCTTGCATCTCTTGCAACAGTGGCATTAGAAAATAATTATGTAAAACCAACAGTAACTGATGAGTATAAAATTGATATCGTGGATGGACGTCATCCTGTTATAGAAAAGCTTCTTTCAAATGGACAATTTGTATCTAACAATACAATATTAGATGAAAGTCAAAGCTTTATGCTTATTACTGGACCTAATATGGGTGGTAAATCAACATATATGAGACAAATAGCATTAATATCAGTAATGGCACAGATGGGATCATTTATCCCTGCAACTTCAGGTGAAATTGGAATATGCGATAAAATATTTACACGTATAGGTGCCTCTGATGACTTGGCTTCTGGTAAATCTACTTTTATGGTAGAGATGTGGGAAGTAGCTAACATACTTAATAATGTTACAGAAAAAAGTCTTGTTTTATTAGATGAAGTAGGAAGAGGAACTTCTACTTATGATGGGCTATCTATTGCATGGGCAGTTATAGAGCATTTAACTAAGAATAAAAATGTTAAATGTAAAACTTTATTTGCTACTCATTATCATGAATTAACACAATTAGAACAAAGCTTAGATGGCTTTAAAAATTATTATGTTGGAGTTAAGAAAATCGATGATGAATTAATATTTATGCATAAGATTTTAGAAGGTAAAGAAGATCAATCTTATGGTATAGAAGTAGCAAAACTTGCCGGATTACCTAAATCTGTTGTAGATCGTTCAAGAGAAATATTAGAATCTATTGAGGGAAATAAATCTGTTAATACAAAAGAGATTGAGGTAGCTGTAACGGAAGATGAGAATGAAATATCTGAAGTTCCAAAGATACAGGAAACTAAAGAGGAGAGTTATTCTAATGGCACTAATTCAATAACACAAATTTCTTTTGAATCATTAGAAAAAGATAATCTTATAAAAACTTTAAAAGAACTAGATATAATAAGCATGACACCAATGGATAGTATGAATATGCTTTATAAACTAGTGAATGAAGCTAAAAACTTATAAAAGGGGGATATATGGATAATAGAATCAATGTATTAGATAATGAAACCTCCAATAAGATAGCAGCAGGAGAGGTTGTTGAAAGACCTCTTTCTGTTGTTAAGGAATTAGTAGAGAATGCTATTGATGCAAAAGCAAAGAATATCACTATTGAAATTGAAGAAGGCGGACAAAAACTCATTAGGGTTATAGATGATGGGATAGGTATACATTTTGATGATATCGAAAAAGCTTTTAAGGAACATGGTACTAGTAAAATAAAATCTATAGAAGATGTTTATAAGATAAGCACATTAGGATTTAGAGGGGAAGCACTGCCTTCTATTGCATCAATATCAAAATTAACTCTTACTACCTATAGAGAAGGATCTAAAGGTGGTAGCATTACTATTGAAGGTGGGATAGAAAAGTCCTTTTCTGTTGCAGGAGCTAATAAAGGAACTATTATAGAAGTGAGAGATTTATTTTATAATGTTCCTGCTAGATTAAAGTTTATGAAGACATCTCAAAGAGAAGGTTCATTAATTGCTGATATAGTTAACAGGATAGCCCTTTCTCATCCAGATATATCATTTAAGTTTTATAATAATGGGAAACGAATATTATTGACACTAGGAAATGATAATCTAAAAGATGTTATAAGATCTGTCTATGGAAAAACTACTGTAGAGAATTTAATCTATTTTGAAAATGTAACAGATACAGTATCTGTTTATGGATATGTAGGCAATATGGAATTAGCAAGAGGAAGCCGAAACAATCAGAGTGTCTTTATAAATAAAAGATATATAAAAAATAAATTAATAGGAACAGCTGTAGAAAATGCAGTAAAATCATTTTTTACAATTAATAAATTTCCGTTCTTTATCTTATTCTTAGATATATATTCTGAATTAATTGATGTAAATGTACATCCAACTAAATCAGAAGTAAAATTTAATGATGATAAGGCTATATTTAGTTCAGTATTTCATGGTGTACACAATGCTTTAAAGGAATATGTTAAAAGCGATTTTTTAGATGAAGAAATTAATGATAAAGAAGAAGAACCTAGTGTTGTGGTAGAAAAGATACAAATGCCTCTAGACTTTAAACGTAGTGAAGTGAATTATGATAGTTTTAATGTAGAACCTAAAAAGGAAGTAGTATATGAACCGCCTAGAGAAAGTTATAATAATACTACAATGCATATTAAGGAAGAAGTTAAAACATCATATAATATAGTTGAAGATGATAAAGTTGATAATAACTTTATACACAATGCTGATAACAATGAAGAAGCGCCTATTATAACTAGAGAACCTAAATTTCCGAAGTTTAAAGTTATAGGTCAAATATTAAAAACTTATATTGTTCTTGAAGGTACTGATTCATTGATATTATTAGATCAACATGCCGCTCATGAAAAAATATTATTTGAAAAATACTTTTCTGAGATAAAGAGTAGAAATGTAAATTCTCAAATATTATTAAGTCCAGAAGTTATACAGTTGCCTTATGATGACTATATAATATATACTGAGAATAATCTTGTTTTTAAAGAGGCAGGTTTCTTAATTGAGGAATTTGGAGGAAATTCAATAGTAATAAAAGAAGTTCCTATCTTTCTTGGTAAACCACAAGTAAAAGACTTGTTTTTATCTATATTAGATAATATTAAGAAGTTAGCATCAACAGATACTATCGATATAAAATATAATAAGATTGCAACATTAGCTTGTAGAAGTGCTGTAAAGGCTAATGATAAATTAACATATGAAGAGATGGAGTATTTAGTAGAACAGTTACGATATATAGAAGATCCTTTTAATTGTCCTCATGGAAGACCTACTATGATTAAAATAACTAACACAGAACTTGAAAAACGATTTAAGAGAATACAATAAGGAGGATATTTTGAAACAGGATTTAATTATAATTGCAGGACCTACTGCTGTAGGTAAAACAGATTTGTCTATAGAGTTAGCAAGAAGAATGAATGGTGAAATTATATCTGCTGATTCTATGCAAATATATAAGTATATGGACATAGGTTCAGCTAAAATAAGTGAAGCGGAAATGAAAGGAATAAAACACCATTTAATAGATGTTGTTTTACCAAGTGAAGAATTTTCTGTATCTGATTTTTATGATAGAGCCACAGAAGCTATAAAGGATATCTCCTCTAGAGGAAAAACTCCTATATTAGCTGGGGGTACAGGGTTATATATTAATTCTTTAATATATAACTATGCTTTCGCAAAATCGGATAAAGATGAGGAATATAGAAATTATTTAGTGAATTTAGCTGAAGAAAAAGGAAAAGAATATGTTCATTCGTTATTAAAAGATAAGGATGAAGAAGCATATAATAGACTATATCCTAATGATTTAAAAAGGGTTATAAGAGCGCTAGAAGTATATAAAACTACAGGAAAGACATTAAGTGAAATAAATAATGAAGTTGATGTATATGATATCCCTTACAACATAACATATTTCGTATTAAATATGGATAGAGAAAAGCTATATGATAGGATAAATCTTCGTGTAGATATTATGTTAGAAAAAGGATTATTAAATGAAGTTATAAATTTACGTAAAATGGGGTATAATTCAAGTATGCAATCTATGAAAGGAATAGGTTATAAAGAAATACTTCAATATTTAGAAGGTGATATAACTTTAGAAGATGCAATATACTTAATTAAGAAGGGAAGTAGAAATTACGCTAAACGTCAGTTGACATGGTTTAGAAAAGATAAGAGGACTATATGGATTAACAAAGATGAATTTAAAAGCGAAAATGATATTCTCGACTTTATGATAGATAGTATTAATAAAAATGATATTATCAAATAGTGTATAATTTTTGGGAGGGAGAAAGATGAATAAATCAACTAACAATCTTCAAGACATATTTTTAAATAGCGCTAGAAAAGGTAAGATACCTGTTACAATACATTTGACTAATGGATTTCAACTTAAAGGATATGTCAAGGGATTTGATAGTTTTACTGTTATTCTTGAGAGCGATGGTAAACAACTAATGGTATATAAACATGCTATTTCTACCATAACCCCAGGAAAGCCTATTTTATTTAATAATAATTATGAAAGTGAAGAGGAGAGAGAATAGGAACATCCTGTTCTCTTTTATACTGTATATATTTTAAGGAGGAATTAATTGTGTTACAAGAAACGAAAGAGTATTTAAAAAAGGAATTTAAAATAAAAGAGGAAGTATTATCACTTAGTGAGAAAGCTTTAGAAGAAGTAGAACCTGTATTTAATAGATACGACAAAATAAGAGAATATAATCAATTAAAGGTTCTAAAAGCATTACAAGAAGAAAGAATTTCAGAATCTCATTTTACTAATTCTTCAGGTTATGGGTATGGTGATATTGGAAGAGATTCTTTGGACAAGGTATACGCTAGAGTATTTGGTGCAGAGGCAGCTTTAGTTAGACCTCATTTTGTAAATGGAACTCATGCTATAGGGGCAGCGTTATTTGGAAATCTTAGAACTGGAGATACTATGATGAGTATATGTGGTTCTCCTTATGATACACTTCACAATATCATTGGAATAGGTGATAAAGGAAGAATCGGTTCTATGAAGGAATATGGTATAAATTATGAGCAAGTTGATTTAACTGAAGATGGTAAAATAAATTTAGATGAAGTTAAAAATAAACTTGAAACTATACCATCAATTAAATTAGTACATATTCAACGTTCTACTGGATATGGATGGAGAAAAGCTTTATTAATTGAAGATATTGAAAAAGTAATTACATTCATTAAATCAATTAAAAAAGATGTTATAGTGTTTGTAGATAATTGCTATGGTGAATTTTTAGATATAAAAGAACCTACAGAAGTAGGAGCAGATTTAGTAGCAGGATCTCTTATTAAAAATATAGGGGGAGGAATAGCACCTACTGGGGGATATATTGCAGGAAAAGAAGAGTATGTAACACAAGCTTCTTATAGATTAACTACCCCAGGTATAGGTGGCGAATGTGGATCAACATTTGGTGTTGTACGTTCAATGTATCAAGGATTATTCTTAGCACCTCATATAACAATAGAAGCAGTTAAAACAGCTATCTTTACATCTAAGATAATGGAACTATCAGGATTTGAAGTTTTACCTAAATATGATGATGAAAGAAGCGATATAATCCAAGCTATCAAGTTTAATGATAAGGATAAATTAATTAAGTTCTGTAAGGGAATACAAAAAGGGTCACCAATAGATTCTTTCGTTGAATGTGAACCATGGGATATGCCAGGATATGAAGATGAAGTTATAATGGCAGCAGGTGCTTTCATTCAAGGATCATCAATTGAACTTTCAGCTGATGCACCAATAAGAGAACCATATATAGCATATTTACAAGGTGGTCTTACATTTGATCATGGTAAGATAGGGGTATTAATTGCACTTTCTAATATATTGTAGAAAGGATTGTTATTTTGAGGATAATAAAAAAGAAGATAGATTTTACTTTAAATAAAGAAGAGTTCCTCAGGTTACTAGATAACTTAAATGGCAACGATAAAGAAAAAATACTTAAATATAAGAAATATGAGGATTCTTTAAGAGGTTTATATGGAAAGCTTTTGCTTAAGAATGAACTTAAAGTTAAAGAACTTAATCTTTCATATAATCAGTATGGCAAGCCATATATAGAAGATATGAAAAATACTCATTTCAATATATCTCATTCAGGAGAATGGGTTGTACTTGCTGTAGATAATGTGCCTATTGGTATAGATATTCAAGAGATAACAAATATAAATCTTAAAATTGCAAAAAGATTTTTTAGCAGTGAGGAAAGTGAATATATATATTCTCTTGATGAAAAGAGTAGAGTAGATGCTTTTTTTAAACTATGGTCTTTAAAAGAAGCTTATGTAAAAGCAGACGGTAGAGGGTTATCATTACCTTTAAATTCATTTACAGTAGATATAAGTGGTGATATTCCTGTTTTAGAACAAGATATCAATTGTAGAGTCTGTGAGTTTTATACAGAGAAGGTGGGAGAGAACTACTTTGTATCTGTATGTAGAATGATTAATTAAAATTTCGCTGTTATACTAAAAATAAGTGTAACAGCTTTTATTATGGGACAAGATATATAAAGTTACTTTATTTAAATAATAAATGGAGGCATCGCTAACAATTTTATTTGTTAATGCGATACCTCCATTATAATATTATTTGTAATTTCTAAAGATACCAACAAGTTTTCCTAATATAGAGCAATCATCTACAATGATAGGTTCCATAGTTGAATTTTCAGGTTGTAGTCTTATATGATCTTTTTCTTTATAAAAAGTTTTTAATGTAGCTTCATTTTCAATAAGTGCTATTACTTTATCTCCATTTGAAGCAACATTTGTTTTTTCAATTATGGCATAATCTCCATCATTAATACCAGCTTCAATCATTGATGTGCCAGACACCTTAAGCATAAACAATTCCTTATTGGAATGTATAAATTGAAGTGGAAGTGAAAATGTATCTTCTATATTTTCTACAGCTAAAATAGGCATTCCAGCTGTTACTTTTCCTACTACAGGAATTCTAACCATTTCTTTAGGAACCACTTCTTCTTTTATGAACTCAATAGCTCTAGGTTTAGTTGGATCACGTCTTATATAGCCTTTCTTTTCTAGTCTAGAAAGATGTCCATGTACAGTAGAAGTAGACCTTAATCCAACAGCTTCACAAATTTCTCTAACAGAAGGTGGATATCCTTTCTCAAGAGTAGTTTTCTTCAAAAAGTTATAAACTTCCATTTGCATATTTTTCTTTTCACTCATTTTACCTACTCCTTTCTATAATATTATAGCATATTAAATATTCAACTTCAAACTTATGTTCGACTCTATTATAATTATATACTCTATTTGAAATAAGTATTCATATTTGATATAATATTTAGATGCAAAAAACAAAATATAAACGAGAGGAGCTTTGCTATGAGTATAGATAAAAAAGAAAAGTTTGAGAATGAAGATGATTTATGTGATCTTTACGAAGGAAAAATATGCAATAGCTGCGGTGATTGTTTAGGTTTAAATAACTTGGATACCAGAGCTGTAAAGGTATCGTCTATAATTGAAGATGAAGATAATGCAAAGGTGATTGAAAATGCATCTGGTGAGTTAATTGATTCTGTATTAGAAGATGATGACGATTTTGAAGTGGATATGGAAATAGATGATTCTTATACAAATGATGATCTTGAAAAGGAATATGTTGAAGATCTAATAGATGGGATAGAAACAGAATATATTGATGATATCGAAGGGCTTAATGATATTTTAGATGATGAACTAAAAAAGGGTAGTTACATGGAAGAATTATTCCCTGGATTCTTTACAATTAAAAAACAAGAGTAGAATTTATTAGACTGTCATGTTTAGATATGACAGTCTTTTTTTAATAGATTATAAATTATTTATTGTATCAAGTAATTGTTCTTTTGTCTTTCTTGTGTATATTCTAGTGGTATTTATATCACTATGACCAGCTAAATCAGCAACAGTATCAATAGAGATTCCTTTTTCAATTAAAGACATACAATATAGATGTCTAAAGTTATGAGCATGGGCTTTTTCTTTATCAACACCAGCTAAAATAGCATATTTTTTAATAATAGCGTCAACAGTTTTTCTACTTAATTGTCCTGTTTTTCCTGTTTTACTTGTAAAAAGATATGGGGTATCTCTATTTATCCTAACATTAAGATAATTTAAAAGGATGTCTCTCAATCTTTTTGGCATAAATACTTCTCTATGTTTAGATCCTTTTCCTTTGATAGATATATTATTTCTATTTACATCACTGACTTTAAGTGATAATGCTTCACTAACACGCATTCCAGTTAAATATAATGTATAAAATATCGCAACTGCTCTTAAATCATTCTTAGATTCAGCTGCTTCTACTAAAGATTGAAAATCGTATTTACTTAAACTATGTTCAAGGTAATTTTGCTTTTGAGTTTTTTCAACTTTTATGACTACATCTATATCCCTTGATTCATCATCCTTTAAAAATCTAAAAAAGGAATTTATTGATGAAAGTTTTCTATTTAATGTCTTTATAGTAAGTTCTTTATCCTTTATGTAATTTTTATAATTATCAATATCTATTTTAGTAATGTCTTCTACCTCTTTTTGTGTAAAATCCATAAACTCATTAACATCATTTTCGTATGAAACAATGGTATTTATGCTTTTATCATCATCTTTTAGTGAATTAAGCCACTTTTCTATGTCTGTCATTACTTTTCACCTCCTTTTTTATTATATCATATGGCTCTTTTTAAAACAAGACATAATGCGGATTATGTCTTGTTTTGTTTTTAAGTAATGTCTATATGTATAATAACCATAGTAAACCATTAGGTTTACTATGGTTATATTGTGTTAACTAAATATTAACCAAAATGGTTAACTTGATGTGTTTTATAATATAGTATATAATATATAAGTAGATATAATTTTTAGGAGGAGTACATATGGGTACAAATGAGATAACAACGTGGGCAGCTAAGATTCCAGTAGAATTAAAAGAGAAAATAACTACGATTATAAGAGAAGAAGATGTTAGCAGTAAAGAATTTTTAAATAATGTAGTAAATTTATATGAACTTGAGAAGCTAAAAGGCGGATCAGGAATGGAAAAAGATATAGAAGAATTTCAGATCAATTTAGAGAGAATTTTTGAAATTTTTAAAAGTGTAATCGATAGAAACAACAACTTAGGAAAAAGTATTGAAGAAAAATTCAACAGAATCGCTATTGCAAAAGATGAGGAAATTACTAAATTAAATGAAGAAAATTTAAAATTGAAAGAAAAAATAGATAAGTTAAAAGAAGAACAAAAAGAGGTAGATAAAAAGATACAAGAAGATAAATCTATTTTCGAAGAAGCAAATACTAAACTTAAAACAAATGAAGAATTAGTAGAATCATTAAAAAGAGAAATATCTCATTTGGAAAACAGCAAAGTATCATTAGAAAAAGAGATAGAAGGAATACCTACTCTTTTAGAAAGTAAGAATGCACTACAAAAAGAGAAAGAAGAACTTTTAGCAAAGTATAGTTCATTGGAAAAGGAGATGCTAAAAGTTGAAGCTGCCTCCTCTACTTCTGTTGAATTAGTTACATTACAAAAAGAGAAGGAAAAGATGGCTTTAGAGACAGCTTATACAGAAAAGCTAAATGAAGCTAACAGACAATTAATGGCTAAAGAACAAGAGTTAAACAATATTCAAAAAAGCTTTTATGAGGAGAAAATTGCTTTGCTACAAGAGATTTCCTCATTAAAAGAAAAGTTAAAAGTAGAAAAAAGCTAGATGAAGATCTGGCTTTTTTCTTTAAGTAAACTTTTACTAAAGGCTATCTATCCCTACTATTTTCACGTCTTCCATTGATGCTAACCATGAAGTACTTGGTAATCTTAATATTTTACGTTTAATACCTTCTAAAAATAAAGAGTTTTCTTTATAATTTAATGTATCTATAGTAATAGTACTATCTTCTATCATAGTGCCTTTATTTTTTTCTACTTCGTATTTAATTTCATATTTCATTTTTAAATCCTCCTAAGAATTTATAATTATTTATTACAATATTCATTATATTATTTTAGATTCAACTTACAATATGTTATAATAATATCCATTTTTTATATTTAAAATGGTATCTTAAAGTATTGTTTATTAGGTTTTAGCTTTATTAACTTAAAAAAATAAAGTCTACAAAATTTCATAATAATACTCTAGAAAAATAAAAAGACTATAGCTTGACAGTGCTATAGTCTTTTTATCATTAAAGTATGAGTAGTTATGTATTCTAAACGTATTCCACAGACTAAATATTATACTATTATAGATTCTATATCAATAAAAACAATAAAGGATTGAGTAAAATTTATAAATTGGTATCAATAAGTTTATTTTTATAATTTTAATATATATATTTCTTAATATAATTAACTTTTTATTATCCATTTTGTTGAATTAGATCCTCTTTAATATCACTGATTCCTTGTGTATCTGATTCTTTTACTAAAATAATTCTTTGAACTGAGTTAGAAGTATAATATACATCAAAATCAATTAATCCTCTTGCATTTATATTAACACCATTTGTGTAAATATCTTTTATAAGAGTTTCAACTTTTTTATTATTAGAAGTAATTTTACTTATATCATAACCTTCTTGATAACTCCATATTGCAATTTGTGTAGCAAAGTATACCTCATCATCTGTTAATCCAAAATCCTTCCCTTTTATATTAGGATATCCATTAGTTATAATTCCTTTTAGTCCTCTATCTTTAATAGTTGCAATCTTTGTGAAATACTCCCCTGATGGATAATCTCTTTCTATATCTAGACAATAGCCTATATAGTTTTTATTGTCTGTTATCTTCTTTGATGATATAGTACTACTTCCATACCTTACATAATCAATATCATTATTTTCTGTAATTATTATAACTTTATCATCAGTATTACCTAGACAAATAGAATTAGTAATAGTTGCGATTAGAATAGCTATCATTGCACATGTTAAGAAAATCTTTTTAAAATACTTCATTTAAAACAACTCCTCGTATAATTAATTTTGTAGTGAATTTAATATGTATTTCCAGTAATAAAATTCACTACAATATGCTAAAGATTACTGGAAATTATATAGACTGTATAGAATTACTCCTAAATG
>NZ_JAHLOD010000030.1 GCF_018917145.1 Clostridium bornimense | reverse complement strand
CCAAGAAAAGCTTTAGGACACGAGCTAGATCTAGTATTTTGATAATCATAAAGAATTATCGGTTTAGCATTAGTTTCACTCATATATAGCCACATATATTTCTTAGACTTAGAACTCTTGCCATTATCATTGATTACCTTCAATGTAGTTTCATCAGCATGAATGTAATTTCTATTAAGAAGTTCTTTCTTCATGTAGTTATATATCGGATCTAATGCTTTAGCAGCTGACATAGTCCAGTTACATAAAGTCTGACGACTAAGAGTAGCCCCCATCATGTCAAAATAAGACTGTTGTCTATATAATGGCATAGCATGAAGATATTTAAGTGCAATAGTATGAGCAATTAATTCATTAGAAGCCATGCTATTATAGAAAATAGTTTTAGGCATTTCAGGTGAAACAATCTTACTATCTTCATTTTCCTTCTCACATGGTTTACAAGCGTAGCTGTACACTACGTGTTCTTCCACTATTAACTTAGCAGGAATATATTTTAAAATTTCTTTTCTAGATTTAACTCCAATTTCAACTAATTTACTGCCACATTTATCACAGATTAAATCATCACCTTCTAATTTATGTTCTATGATTTTTCTCTCTAAATTAGCAAGGTTATCTTTCTTACCGATATTGTTGCTTTTCTTAGCTCTTTTATATGTAATTTCTTCTACCGTAGGTTCTTCTACTTTTGAATCACTATGTTTTTCTGCTTCATTAAAAAAGCATAATTGATCAGCATCCACTTTCTCACTAGATGCTCCAAATATTTTCTTATTTTTATTTGAAATAATTCCTTTTAAAAACTCTAATTCATTTTTAAGATTTTCTATTTCTTTATTCTTAGAATCTATCTCCTTATTCTTAGAGTCTATTTCTTTCTCCATTTCTTCAACTTTTTCAATTAATACTTGGTTTCTTTCATCAAGTTCATTGCTAATAATTTCGTGATTCATAAGTACCTCTTTTAACATTTATTTATATATATATTATACCACAAAAACCCTTGAAAATAAAGGGTTCTCAAGGGTTTTTACATATCTATTTTTAATAATAATTAGCTTCTTTTACTGGTTTAAATTTAGATTTTGTTCTTACTTCATATCCTTTCAAAAGCCAACGTAATTCTTCTATATTTACACTTACTGCTTCTTCCTGCGTAGCAGGCCATTTAAAGCGATTTCCTTCTAAACGATGATAATATAACCAAAATCCTTCATCGAAGTGGAGGATCTTTAATTTATCCATCTGTTTATTACAAAAAACAAATAATGCTTTATCAAAAGGATTGAGTTGCAGTTGATTTTTTACTATCATTACTAATCCATCTATACTTTTTCTTAAATCTGTTGGACCGCAGGCTATATATACTGTTTCAACTTTATCTATATTTAACACTTTAGTAATATCTCCTTAATTAAGGAATTTACCAAAGCAGTTTCCGATGCCGGAATAGCTACGCTAATATTACCAATTGAAATCTTCACCTCAGATGAAGCTCCAATATCTTTTCTAACGATATTTGCTTCCGCATTAATTTTTATAGGATGAAATACTGGCGTAGCCTTTTCTTCAATTTTTCTTTTATGATAGTAAAATTGACTTTTATTAATATTATTTTCTTCACAATAATCTTTTACAGTTAAATTTTCATCACTAGCATAATAACGATTTATATATGCTCTCCATTCATCATTACTTAATTTTTTATACATACCTAACCTCCTGATAAAATGTTATTTCCTTAATTTTATCAATTGGAGATTTTAGTATCTAGGTACTTAATTTTTGACGCTTACATAATAGCTACTATGCTTTGATCCTTCTTTTGTTTATTTCTTTTAACACACATACAAAAACACACTATTAGCAACAAAAATTAATTAGTTGCTAATAGTGTGTTTTTATCAACTTGTTAGAAATCAATATTAAGTTTATGATTAACAACATACTATCTATACTCAAATGAAAATTTTTTCGTTATATGATGTTAATTAATCTCATTAAGTATATTGAACTTCAAAAGTCATTCCAATTAAATCAATAGAATTGTAGTTTGTTGGCGAGTCTTTATATAAATACATAACTTAATCTACTAAACATTATCATACGCGTCACCAATAGTATTAAAATTTTCATCTAACCAATATATGCTTTTCCCTTGATTAATTAGTAATTGCTCTACAAGTTCTGTAAAACTTTTAGCAATAATATCACATTCTCCTACTACGCCATGTCTATCCCAAAAACTATCATAACATCTACCTAATCGTTCTGTTGATAAATCAATTGTAATATAATTATTATCAAAATCCTTACCAATAATAAACCATTTTGATGATATATCTTCCTCACATAACTCTCCTACTATTACTGGATTTGCTAAAACCATATCTTTAGGACCAACAATATCAAAAGAATACTTGCTATTACAAAACAAAGAAACTCCTCCACACAACCTATAAAACGTCTCTAGATCAGATGGTAATTTAAAACCACTAGGTAATACTGGTAACCCATTTACAGGATATACTTTGCAATTTAAATTTCTTTTTATTACATCTATCATTTCTATAATGCTCATTTTCTATAACTTCCTCCCTACTGTAATCCATATATATAACGATTAAATTCACTATAATAATTTTGTCTCGCAAACATTGGAACTTTTGCTGCCTCAAACATTCTTTCCGATAAACTATATATTTCTCTCGGCGAAATGTTCTTCCAATCTATTTTACCTCCAACTCTCTTACCTGTTTTTTCAAATAACCAATCTCTATAAACAGCTTTAGTAGCCTCATGTTGATCATGAGTTAACGCAATTGTAGTTGATTTACTTGCTCTCGATTTATAACCATCAATATTGTGAGTGGCCCAAACATCCAGCACACCATGATGATTTTCTAATCCCTTAGTTTTATCACCATATCTTACAATATCGAATTGTTCTGTTTTAGTCGAGCTCTTATTATTACTCTTATTACTACATTTAGCATACCCACTAAAATCACAATACTCCACAGGATTATTCCCACAATAAGCATATAAATTAAGTCCGTCTCCTCTATATACATCTTCCTGTGTAAATCTACCTATTATCGGATTATAGTATCTCGCCCTTAGGTAATATTGACTTGTGGTTACATCAAACTGTTGCCCCGTATACTTTATTCTATTATGTACATTTTCCTCAGCGCTAAGAATATTTCCAAAGCCATCATAGTGATAATAATTTCTTATTACTTCATCTTCATCACTTATTGCTATGGTACTACCTTGTTCATCACAGCTGTAGTAATATCTATCTTCAGCAATATCAGCAGATACTACTTCGTAGCCTCTTGTGAATCTGGTTACTACATTCTCTTCTTTATCAAGTTCTACTAATGTGTTTTCTTTATTGTATATAAAACTACTTAGTTTTTCATTTTCTTCTATTTCGTATCTTAAACCTTCAGCATCATAACGGCTTATTAATGTGTTGCCTTCTTTTGTTACCGCTTTTATTTGCTGATTTAAGGTATTGTATTCAAATATGTTGTTTCCAGTATTTGTTTCTTCTTTTATTGTATTTCCTTGTTTGTCATATGTAAAGTATTTATGCTCTTTTTCGCCTACTATTTTTAATAGTTGATTTTTTACATTATATAAATACTTTTCTACTACATCATTAGTGTTTCTGATTATCCTATTTCCTACGTTATCGTAGCTATAATAACTTCTATACTTTAATCTTCCATTTGTTTTATTTTCTTAACACACATAAAAAACACACTCTTTTCAACAAAAAGTTTGTTAGAAAGAGTGTATTCATTTTAGTTTATTATAACTGTATCTCCCAAGTTTCTTATATAGGATTATAATACATCCTATATTTTGTTGTACACATAATCTATAAACTCATCAAAGTTTTCAGCAATAATGATAACTTCATCATCATCCATTCCAATGAATGGTACTTCAATGTATTTTCCATCTACATTTATCCCATATGCCATATCACCACCATCAGATCCTATAAGAATAATATCTGTCAAAAATTCTTGAACTTCATAATCATTATTTAATTCTTCAATATCATCCTTATTCCAAAGCATAAGATAATTATTTTCGCCAGCCATTCCCTCACCACTTATAGTTTGTTCAAAAAACTTATAGAATACCTTATATTTTTCACTCAATTCAAAGTCTTCACTTTTTCTTATATCAAACTCTTTTAATTTTTCTATAGTCCCCTTATTCACAACACTCACCTTCCTTTCATTTTTTCCCTAAGCACTTTATTCCAAAAATCCGTAAATTTAGCATATTCATTAGGAGTTAAAGCAATTTTGTTGTCTATATCTGTTGGACTTCCTCCAAACTTAACTGGTTTCATCTCATGAATTTGTGTTCCCTTTAAATCTGGTATATCTTTATGTATCATCCTATTAGTCTTGTTTACCATATTTCTTGATTCTTTATATTCATTCCCCTCTAATATTCTACATGCTCCTTCTGGTTTTGATGCATATGGATATCCCGTCCAATCATTAATATAAAATGAATCAAAACTATCTTTAATGTTACGATTATTTCCTTTATTATCACATGGATTTGCATTATACCCACTAAAATCACAATACTCCACAAGATTATTTCCACAATAAGCATATAAATTAATTCCATCACCTCTATATACATCTTCTTATGTGAACCTAGCTATTACAGGATTATAGAATCTAAATCTCATATAATACTGATTACTTAATTTCTAAGTCTAATATCTATCCACTTCTTTACTATTAACCTTAAATATCTATATAAACATAAAAATTATATTCTTAATTTCTTTATTTAAAGACTGCAGATAAATTTTCTCACATTTATTGATTTAACTAGGTTTTACTCTTACTATCTTTTATGCAGTTAATATATACTTTATTATGCATTCATTATAATAGCTCTTCATTCTTTATCATATCAATAGCTACAGAAATTTGAGGATATTTATCTATTTCATCCTTTTCATTTGTAATATCTTTTAATTTAAAACTATTTACATTATTCTTTCCATCTTGAGTTGACCTTGAGTATTTACTAATCTTTATATCTTTAGTTACTATTACTCCATACTCATTTTCTTCATCATCTTCCATGAATGAAACTAATACAATCTGACTTAGATTAAATCCTTTTTCAGTTAATATATCTCTTAAATCTTCCCATTCTTCATCATCCCTAAGTAGTTCTGTTAATTCTAATACCTCTTGTTTATATAATTCATTCATAATATTTCTTCCTCCTACTTTTTAATCTTCTTCAATGGTGTTGCAACTCTATCTATTATTCCATTTTCTTTTGCTACAGCTTGACATGCAGGGCACATATCTCTTGTTGCTCCTATTGATATTATTTCAGCCCCTACTTCATTTGCTTCTCTCATAATAGTTTGTTCAGCATCATTAAATCTGTTAATACTATTTGCTTCTAAAGATTTATTCTTTATAACTTTATCATTTCCTCTAATTCTTGGTGGTACATATCCTTTTTTACCTGCCGAGCTAACCCACATTTCAGTAGTACCATCTTCTAATTTTACTAATGCTGAGCCATAAGTAGTTCTTGACTTTTCTCCTTCTGTCATGTTTTCAATCATATTATTTACTCTATTATTAACTACCTTTTTACCCTCTACTATTTCAGCTTCTGTAACCCCCTTGGGGCCAATGTCGTAAACCTAAGCTTCAATAAAATGTAAAATAGAAAAATAAATATTCAGAAAATATGATTTTAAAGCAATTTCCTCTATAATCAATACTACATTAATTAGTATTGACGGAGGAATTTTTTTTGAGTAAAATTAGCAAATTAAAAATAGGAATAGAAGCATCAAGTGAAATTATAAGTAATATAATGTTTTTGTATAAATTCAGAATGAAAGAGACGTATTTTACAAGAATGGGAAGTAGTAAGATGAAATTTAATGACATAATATTATTTATATTAAACTTTGTAAAAAGAAGTTTGCAAATTGAGTTAGATGACTTTTTTAAAAAAACAAGTAAAGGTGATATAACAATAACTAAACAAGCATTTTCACAGGCTCGACAAAAGGTCTCGCCGGAGGCATTTATATATCTTTTAGATGGAGTTAACAAAAAATTTTATGAGCAAGTACCCTTTAATAAATATCGTGGATATAGGTTATTAGCTATTGACGGTACAGTAATACAGATACATAATAGCGAAAAATTAAGAGAAATTTATGGGTATATAGAAAATCAAAATGCTAAAGTTGCACGCGCACAAGCTTCCGCTTTGTATGATGTAGAAAATGATATGATAATAGCATCAAAAATAACTAGTTATGGAACTAATGAAAGAGAAATAGCAAAAGAAATGATAACTAAGTTATGTGAACTAGGAACCTGTAATGATTTAATATTATTCGATAGAGGATATCCATCTAGAGATCTTATAAAATTTATTGAAGATAATCAGTTAAAATATTTAATGAGAGTAAGTAATGCATTTTTAAAAGGAGTTGTTAATGCTCCAAATAAAGATCAAGTTATAGAAGTAAAATATAAAAATACTTTACTAAAGATGAGAGTATTAAAGTTTCCGTTAAATTCAGGTATAACAGAAACTTTAATAACAAATATTTTTGATGAAGATTTTTCAGTAGCAGACTTCAAGGAACTTTATTTTAAAAGATGGGGTATTGAAGTTAAATATAATGAAATAAAAAATAAGCTACAAATTGAAAACTTTACTGGAGAAACACCGATAGCTATAGAACAAGATTTTTATGCAACAATGTACTTAGCCAATATGGTTGCATTAGCTAAAATGGATGCTAATGAAATTATTGAAAAAGAATATGAAAATAAAGGTTTAAAGTATGAATATAAAGTTAATACAAATGTATTAATTGCTAAATTGAAGGATACATTAATCATGATGTTATCTATAAATAATCCTTGGAAACGGTCACGTATGTTAAAGTATATTGGAAAAGAAATCAAGAAAAATGTTATTCCAATTAGGCCTAATAGAAGCTTTAAAAGGAAAGTGCGTAAAGATACTCAAAGGGTGAATATACTTAATAAAAAGAGAGCTTTGTAATATACAATTATGAGTGTATATGTAAAAACTTGCATGAAGTACATGGAAGTTTATTTTTCATACTTAAAATTATCAATGACAAATATTTATGATTATTATCTATTGAAAAAAGTCCATAAAACATGGACTTTCTATGAAAATTAAAAGTTAGTGTAAAAATTTTCATTGTTAGCTTACTGACATTGCCCTTGGGGCAGAGTCTGTCTTTTTATTTTTATGGTAAGACCTTAGTATTTTCAAGCCTTACCACTATTTTATCATGCTACTTTATCAATTTCCATAACTGGCAAAATGTATTCAGTTTTATTCTTCATCATTCCATAAATGATGTTATTAAGCCTTCTCATTACACACACTAATGCTTGTATCTTAGTTTTACCTTCTGAAATCTTTTTCTTGTAGTACTCTAGAAAAACTGGATTTCTAGGAGTTCCTTTCCTCGATACTTGAACCTGTTGCACCGCTAGGAAGTAGAATACTCCGTAAAGCTCTCTGTTCCCCTGTTTACTCTTTTTATCCTTACCTTTTACTTATTAAGAAAAAAATAATGAACCAGCCTACTTACTTTCAGCTGATTCATTTCATTTTCTCACTACATTATAATAATTATGAAGTCTTAATTATTATTACTGTTGTTTATTTAGCTATATTCTTGTGTTAATTATTTTTATGCAGTTACTCAATTCATTATTATGCATTCACTATTAAATATTAGGTATATCTACTACATCACCATCAGTTTCTTCTATAAACACCTTTGTAATATTAGGATTATTCTTTTTCAATTTAAAAATTTGAACCTTAGTTAATGGCGGTATAAACTTAATGTGATTTACTTTAAATTGATTATTTAAAATTTGTTCCTCTATTTCTGAAATAAAGATAGCCCATTCTTTTAAATTGGGATTTTTTAGTTCTTCCCTATTTTCTAAAACTCTATATCCATCAGCGTCATAAAAAATCATTAAAGCAGTCCCTAAATCACAATTCTTATTATTTATTATATTATATGGAATCTCAAAACCATTATCCCAGTTATAATTTCCTGCTATTATATGCAATAACTCAGAATCTGTTATACCTTTAATCTCATCTATAATATCTTTTTTATTTTCGCTATAGAGCAATTTATATACATATTCATTTTTAGAATTATCCATTTAAAATCCTCCTTAACTATTACTTTCTAATTCTATTTAAACTTCTTTCCCACAAGTCTACCGTTGCTCCTTGACTTGGATACAATGGTAATCCGCTTTCTTGTAGTTTTCTTAAATCACTCTGCAAGTCTAAAACCTGCCTTTGTAGTACATCTACACTCTGATTGATATCCATATTATTCAATTGATTTCTTACTACATCATTATATACTGAGTGATATCCTCTATGTCTTGACATAGCACTTAATTCAGCATCTGGTGTTCTTAGTAATATACCATTTGTTGCATCATCTAAGTTCATTCCTATTTTTTTAAGTATTGGATTATCTGCCATTTCCGCTGGAATTATGTGTTGTGCTTGATACCCTGTCCATTTAGTTGACCTTTTTAATCCCATTGATTCCATTATATTTTTACCAAGCTTAGTTGAATTACCACCAGTAACTACTCCTGGAGTCCCTGGAATTAATCTTTCAGCTTGTGTAACCCCCTCAATATTCTTATTATTACCTTTACTACTACAATCAATAGCTTTCTTAGAATAACCACTAAAATCACAATACTCCACAGGATTATTCCCACAATAAGCATATAAATTTAATCCATCCCCACGATATACATCTTCCTGTGTAAATCTTCCTATTATCGGATTATAGTATCTTGCCCTTAGATAATATTGGTTAGTGGTAATATCAAACTGTTGTCCTGTATATTTTATTCTATTATGTACATTTTCCTCAGCACTAAGAATATTTCCAAAGCCATCATAGTGATAATAGTTTCTTATTACTTCATCTTTATCACTTATTGATATGGTACTACCTTGTTCATCACAGCTGTAGTAATATCTCTCATCAGCGATATCAGCAGCTACTACTTCGTAGCCTCTTGTGAATCTGCTTACTACATTTTCATCTTTATCAAGTTCTACTAATGTGTTTTCTTTATTGTATATAAAGCTACTTAGTTTTTCATTTTCTTCTATTTCGTATCTTAAACCTTCAGCATCATAGCGACTTACTAATGTGTTGCCTTCTTTTGTTACCGCTTTTATTTGCTGCTTTAAGGTATTGTATTCGTAGTAATTGTTTCCAGTATTTGTTTCTTCTTTTATTGTATTTCCTTGTTTATCATATGTAAAGTATTTATGATCCTTTTCTCCTACTATTTCTACCAGTTGATTCTTTACATTATATAAATACTTTTCTACTACATCATTTGTTGTTCTAGTTATCCTATTTCCTACGTTATCGTAGCTATAACTTTCTTTTCTTCCATCATAGTTACATTCTTTTAGGCGATTTACTTTATCATAGCTATAAAAACTACTATGTTTTGATCCTGCTTTTGTTATTCTATTTCCATTAAGGTCATAGGCATATTTGTAGTCTATTATTACTTCGCCATTTGATGATATTGTTAACAAGTTTTCTACATTTCCATCATCATCATAGGTATAACTTGTATTTATACCATTGCCTAATGTAACATTTTTTATTTTATCATTTTTATAATAACTATAACTAGCTACTTTTTTATTGTTTTCGTCACCTATTAATGTTAATCTATTATTTTCATCATAGGTATATTTTGTTGTTTTTCCACTTATGTCTTTTATAGTTTTTATATTATTGTTTTTATCATAAGTGTACCTTATTATTTCTTTTCCTGATAGACTTTTACTTTCTAATAGTCCTTCAATATTATATTTATATTGATATCCTTTATTATCAAAGTATGCTGCTTTTAGTGAGCCGTCTTTATTGTATTTATAAGTTTGCTCTATAACATCTATCTTATGTTTATTATCTTTTTCAACAGTTTCTCTTTTATTACCTTTTGCATTTTTTGCTTCTATTTGATTTAGGAATAGATTGTAGTAATCTGTATGTTTATTTTTCTTCTCTTTATTTATTTCTTCTTCATCTATCTTATATCCTTTTATAGAAACTATATTTTTATCTATATTATATTGTTTATCTACATGGTTGTTGTTTCTATCGATATGTTTTGTTAGATTTCCTTCTGTATCATAGTAAAAATATTCACTATTTCCTTCTTGGTCTATTATTTCACTTACTAATCCTAAACTATTATATTTATAAATTATAGTGTTACCATTGCCATCTGTAGTTGATGTTATATTTCCTGCAAAGTCATAGCTATATTTTTCTATAGCACCTTCTGCTGTTTCTATTTCTGTTATTCTTCCCCACTTATCTAAGAAATATTTTGTTTCATTTCCATTTCCATCGATTACACCAGTTATGTTTCCTCTTCCATCATAAGTATACTTCTGTGCTGGCTTATTTTCTTTTTTGCTTTTTGGTGTTATTATTTCTTTAATTTTTCCCAATAATGTATATTTATATTCTACTTTTTTATTTTCACCATCAGTTTTACTTAGTAAATTTCCTTTTATGTCGTACTCCATCTTATTTACTACTTGTCCTAATGGATTCTTTATTTCTGTTACTTGTCCCTTAAAGTTATATTTATATGTTGTACCTAGTCCGTCATCTTTTTCTTTATTATATTGTTCTGGTAAAATTTCTTTTATTATTCTATCATTTTTATCATAAAGTAATCTTGTTGTATTTCCCGTAGCATTTATATAATGAGTAAGTCTATCTTTCTTATCATATATATATTTTTTCTTTCTCGCTATTTCCTTTATTGATAAGTCTTCAATACTTATTATGTTATTATTTTTATCATAACTATATTTATATCTTCTTAATATGTCATTATAGCTATCTTTTTGTACTTCTTCTAAGATTCTATCTAACTCATCATATTTTCTAGTAATCTCAAAGCCTTTAGGTGTAACTATTTTTGTAATATTTCCATTACCATCATAAGAATATTGTGTTATTGCCCAAATAGTCTTTCCTTTCTTTTCTGGCGATATAAACTCACCTTTTATCTCTTCCTTTTTCTCGATAAGATTGCCTACTTTATCATAAACATAACTTATATATTTAGTAGTTTTTTCATTTATCTTGAAGCTCTCAAAGGTTTTATTATTTAAACAATCATATTTATATACTATCTTTGCTCCGTTTTTATCTTCTACTTTTACTAATCTATTTTCACAATCATAACTAAAGTTAATTTCATTGTATCTAGTACATTTTTCTTCCTTATCTACTAAATCTATTCCTTGTCTTTCTATAACTTTATTGCCGTTATCATCATAAATAAAATAAGTAACATTATATTTATCAGCCTCTACTGGCACCCTCTTTTCCACCAGATTACCAAGGAGATCATATTTATATAAGGTTTCATTACCTTCATTATCAATTTCTTTAATTACATTGCCATGGATATTATAGACAAATCTTTTTTCTACTATTCCCTTCTCATTAATAATAGATGTAAGGTTATTCTCTTCATTATAAGTATAGCTATATCCTAAACCATCATCATTTTCCTTATCATAATACTCTGGTTCTATATGTCTTACTACATTGCCATTGTTATCATAGAAAAATCTTTCTATTCCTCCATCGGGATAAATAACTTTTATTTTTCTATTATCTTTATCATAAACATATTCTGTTCCTATTCCGTCTTCTTTATTGTAATCATAATAATTAGGATTAATATCCTTTATAATATTTCCTTCTGTATCTCTTATTACCTTTTCTACTATTCCTAATGGTTTCTTTATCGTTATAAGTCTATCTAAAAAGTCATATTGATATCTATAACCATCACCTTTACAATTTGGTGGATAAAAACTTATTAAATTTCCCATTTTGTCATAGGATTTTCTAGTTACATTTCCATTAGCATCGGTGATAGATGTAACATAATCTAGTCTATTGTATCCAAATGAAATACGTCCATAATCTGTTTCTATAGCAGTATTTCTTCCTACTTCATCATATTCATAATTATAGATATACCCTGAACTTGTTGTTATTCTAATAGGCTCTCGTAATATTATGTTATTCTTTATATCATATTGATATTTAGTAATATTACCATTACTATCTGTTCTAGAAATAACTCGTCCAAAATCATCGTAACAGTATTTTGTTATCTTATATCTTTTAATATCTATCTTATCTCTTTCTTCTATTAGATTATTATTATCATCATATATGTATAAAGTTTCTTTTCCGCCATTATCCTCTTTCTTTATTAAGTTCTGCCTATTATCATAATAATAATTTGTAGTAAGATCATTTCCCTTTATTTCTTTTATTACATTGCCATAGTCATCAAACTCTTTTACTGTTACATTACCATTTCTATCTTTAATATAGTTTTTGTTATCATGGTCATCATATCTATATTCTTCATAGCTATTATCTTCATAAATTATTTTTGTTGGTAGCGAATTTTCATTATATTGATATCTTTCTTTTCTACCACTACCTTCATAATAAAAAATTGTTTCTCTTTCATTATCATAAGAAATATGACAAATGTCTCCATTAGGATATTCTTGCTTTATTACTCTTCTTTTAGCATCAAAATAGTTTTTAGTATATTTATTTCCATTTTGATCTGTGATACTGTCAATCAATGCTGCATCGTTATATGTATATCTTGTTATACCTTCATCAACATGTACTACTTCAGTTAAATAATTATTCTTATATATATACTGAACTACTCTATTAGCATCATCTTTTATCTCTACGATTTTCTTATTCTTATATTTAAAGTAAAGTTTATATTTTGAAAATGTCTCAATAGTACTAATTTCATTACCATCATAAGTAATATTTAACTTATTATTATGTTTATTTATTATACTTAGTAGTTTTCCATTACTATCAAAGACATATTTTAATTTTTCTATATTAGAAGTAAATAAATATCCATCATTTGTATCAACTAATATATAGTTTTTTGATTGACCTTTTTCGTTTATCCATTCTCCATTTTTTAAATTAAATATCTCTACATGTCCATCATCACATAAAACTTCCGCTCTATTATTTTTAACATAAACATAGTTTTCAATATTAGAAGTCCACCCTAATCCAAATGCTCCAACTCTAGTTTCTAATGATTCATAACGTCTTTCTATCTTAAAATCATTATTTATATCTGGCAATACCACATCAGTAGATGGAATATATAAACTTCCCGTAGTTACATCTATAGGGTCACCACCAAATATTTTGTTAGTAACTACACTAGTAATTATGCTCTTAGCAGGATTTATATCTCCTGTAAGGGCAAAATCACTCATCATATCTGATGTTGCATCCATTGCTATGCTTAACCTTTTATTGTATTTACATAATTTAGCTCCATCAACACCCTTAAACACCTTATTTGAAAGTCCCTTGGTAACCCCAGTACTTGTTCCACAGATTCCTCCAGATAAACACATAGATTTTAAATAATAATCTAATCCATTATTTATTGAACCATCATCTAAATAATCACCAATTAAGTTAAATGCAGCATCAGATGCCATGTCTGCTCCAATTTTTCCTAATGTTTTTAATGTAGCTCCTCCTGTCAATAAAGCAGTAGCTGCCCCTGCTATTAAAACAGAGCCATATTTTACAATATTATATATAGTCTCGTTTCCTCTACAGCAAACATCTCTAACAAAGTTAAAGGACTTAGAATAATCACCATTTTTAAGTTTCCCATAATCTTGAACAGCTTCTGCCATTTCAGCTTTTCCAACTTCCATTGCAATACCTCCTGCTATCATTGCAACAGCTGTTAATGCAACTCCTCCAGTACAGACTACTGCCGCTGCTACTGCCACTGCTCCTATAACTGTAGCTATAGCACCAAAACCAAATTTACTTTTAGCTTCCTCTAATTTAGCCTTATGTAATTCTTTTGCTTGTCCATTAATACGTTCAATTTCAGCAGCATCATCTTTACCGATATTTACTATTTCCTCCGGTAACTCAGCTACCTCTTTTTCACTACCATCATATTTTATCTTTCCAGAGTTTACATAAAGTGCATTGCTCAAAATTATATTAGAAGATTCTCCTCTTACTATTTGCAGATCATTTTTAGCAGAAATTATTACTTTATTTGCTGTACTATTTTCACCTGTACCTATATTAAGATCTTCATTACAAGATAATGATATTTCTTTTCCTGTTAATGATATATCACCAGATTCACTTAAATTAATTGCAATTGCTTTTCCGTCATCTGCTGCAAAGTTTATATCACTAGGAGATAATTGCATTTCACTACCACCAACGTTAGAGAAAGACTTAATATCAGGATTTTCAGTCCTACTACTATACTTTCCACCACTTTCTGTATTCCTTATAGAATGGATAGCAATTGCTTCTTGTTCATAATCATTGGGAAAATAAATATGAACTCTACTTCCTGGTTCCGGCATACAATACCAAGCACTACTCTCAATAGAATATGTAAAATACTTTTCATTTTTACAAACACTGTTTTCTTCATCTACATCAAAATCTACACTTAAGGTATTTCCTTTTACATCTTTCACTGTAGCCGGTAAACTCATACCATAAATATTTTTATTAAATTTATAAATTGATTTAACACCATCATATATTGATAATTGATAGAAATTAATTAATTCTCCATTATATACATATTTCTCAGCTTTAGATACAATTGTTTCTATATATCCATCTATTGTTACTATCTCACCAACTGTTAAAGTAAGATCACTCTCTAGTTCCCACTTTGTATAATCTTGATGAAATGATATTTCACCTGAAAGTAATGAATTTTTCTCATATTCTTCGTAATCCTTTTCTACTTCATAATCTTCAAGACTTATTTCTGCTCCATTGTTTATTTCAGGTATTCCAAAATAAAATCTTCCATACTCCACTGTTGGATCAGCTACTAATACTGCTCCAAAATGACTTGCTATTCTCTTTAAAAATTGCCAATCTGTTTCTTCAAACTGTAATAAAAACTCATCTATAGTTGCTCCATAAGAAACATTATCTATAAAACCTTTTTTATCGTAAGGCTTTAATACTCTATTTATAACATCTACATAGGTATCATCTAAATCTTTAAATGTTCTTGTCTTTTTTGTAATATCAAAATCCTTTGTATAAGAAACTGCTTCTATCTCTGCTATTATTAACTTTCCTTCATATACTATATCTACATTAGATATTTTTCCTACGAACTTTTTTCTATTATTTTCTGTTATTACTACTTTTTCCTCTTCTACGTTTCTATTTATAATATCTATAATTTTATCTTCTGGTATCAATAACTTAACCTTTGCATAACTGTGGTCATTTAATGTATTGCTTATACTTACATCTTCAATTTCCACAATATCATAAGGTAGCTCAACTTCTAATCCTTTATAAGTTGATTTCATTATTTCACCATCCTTATTTTTAATATCTATTCTCTTTGTCCACTAGTATAGATTGTTATTTCTCCCCCATACAAACATTTCAATTTACATCTTCCAAGTAGAGCTGGTTTTCCATCTACTAATACATCTTTTTTCCCATCAATCCAATTTGTTGCTATTATTGGTGTACATGGGCCTACACATTGTTGTATTAAGCTATCTTTTCCAGTAGCTAGCTCATCACTTTCATCACTTTTCGTTGTAAATATACTCATTATTTTTTCTGAAAAACTATCCCCTTCTTCTTCCTCTACTTCCTTTATAATCTTTTTTGCTGCTGCTTGAACTGCTGGATTCATAGGACTATTACAAATTCCAAAACTTCTAACATTTATTAAAGGCAAACTATCTCCTACATTTAATTGTGGCATCCCATGTATATATTCACCATGACTTTTGGGCACAACTAAATAACTTTCTCTATATGCTTTATTACAAAGTATACAAGCAGTATGTAGTATGTAACTCTTTTTTAACTCCTTAAGACGTTTCTTTTCTTGCTTTTCTGCTTCCTCAGCCTCTTTCTTTTCCTTTTCTTTTTTTGCCTTTTCTTCTTCTTCTTTTTTCTTCTTTTCTGCATCTATCTTAGCTCGTTCTTCTTCTGAAGCCGTTAAATAATTATATTTTTTTTCTATAGCTTTTGCTGCATTGCTAACATCTTCTTTTATATATCCTGCTACCTTACTATTGGCAATTTTATCTGCTACAAAATCTACTACTATATTATTATTTACACCAGTTAACTCTTTTGCCATAAATCCATCATTATGCTCCAATATATCTTTCATATCCATGTTATACCACCTCCACTTCTTTAAAGATAATACCTTGGAAATCTCTCTTTAATATTGCTTCAGCAACATCTAATGAAACTACTAAATAATAGTCTAATGCTGCTTTTATTCTAAAAATGTTATTATCACCTACTTTATTTTTGTCTAGCACCATATTTTCTAACCAATTACTTTTTGTATAAGTAGTTTTTTCACTAAGTCCATCAATAACCTCTGGTACCATAAGTCTATAAACTTTTTGTATTTCACGTTTAATATCACTAAAAACTACGATTTTATATGTAATATTCTCTTCATATAAATTAAACAAATCATAAAGTTCTTCAGATATCATTAATACTGGTGATTCTATTAACGCTGGAAATATTGTATTCTCATCACTATCTATATACATATCTGCCATGTCTCTTAGTATTTCAACATCTTCTTTTAAAAAAGTAGCTTTTTTAGAAGTAGTAAAGTCTTTAAACTTAACTCTATTTTCTACATTATAATCTTCCTTAAGAAGGAAATATTTTTTCATCATTACTCCTCCTCGATATATATTGTTTGTAGTTGCTCAGCTGATAAATGCAAAAATGGTATTTCCATAACATCAAATACTGCTCCTTCTACCTCTGCTTCTGTGAAATCTAAATTTTTATGTTTTATACCTGATAAGTTTGCATCACATAAATTAGCATTTTTAAAAGAAACATTAGATAGCTGTGCATCTTTAAAAGTAGTATTTCTTAATAATCCATTATCAAATATACAATTTTCTATAGTAGCATTTTTAAAACTAGTAGAAACCATCTTACAATTAGTAAAGTTACAATCTCTAAAAACTGCATTGTCACATTGGCCTTTTACTATATAACTATCTTGAAAATTTATCTTTTCAAATACACTTCCTTTTAAATTAATAAACACCATTTTATTTTCACTTAGATCCAAATTATCAAAGGTACTATTTATCCACGATGAGTAAACAAAGGGATTTTTACTCTTGTCAATCTTAAGGATAGCCTCCATATCTTTATTTGTTTTTTTTCTATAATCCATAGCAAAAACCGTTTCATTTTTACCTTGATATTCTCCCCATTTTACAAAGTAAAACTGTGATTTTATATTTTCCTTTATCCATGGCTCTTCATCTAGATCCCAGAACAATGCTCTTGCAATCTCGATTAAATTCAACCATACTTCAGTAACAGCTTCATAGAGAATACTTTCCACATCATAATTATTAACTTTCCCAAGATAAATCTTTTTTTCTTTTAACAAAGCTTCCTTAAGATTTATATATGGCTTAAATAAATACTTAAGGTCTATTTCTTCTACTATGTCATCTTCGTCTAAGTACCACATTTCATTGTAACCATGTATATAAAACCTATAACTTTCATCTAATATAGCAGTTCTTAAAAGTTCAATTTGGAATACTACTAAATTGTAATTATCTCTTTTATTTGCCACTTCAATTATCTTTTTTATCTTTCTTATGATTTCATCTTTAAATCCGTCATAATAAATTTCAAGACTCTCCATAAATTCTTCTCTAGTTTTCTTACATAATGGATATGCCACTTTTTCTCTAAACTCTAATAACGCTTCTTCTCTATTCATAATCTTCTTACCCCTAATTGTTATTTACTGTTACACCTAATTCTTTTATATTACCTTCGCCATCTAACTCTATTGCTGAATTTTTGTCACTTCCTATATAAACGGTTTCCTTAGCCGCTATCTTAATCTTTTTACTTGCCTCTATTTTTATATCATTTTCAGAAGTGATATTTACATTGTTGGCACTTGATATTGACACTGTTCCATCAGACTTCAACTTTACATCTGCCACACCGCCATTACATGATAAAAATATACCTTCTGGAGTTAGTCTTACTGATTTATCATTAGCTGTCTTAAGATATTTATCATCAGGGTTACCCATAAGATCCTCTTTGCCATCTTCTCCATTAAATAAATACTCACTAACTGCACTTACTGCAAAAGCAGCATCTTCATCTTTTGTTGGAAAGTACACTCTTACACTATCCCCTACTTCCGGCATGCAATACCATCCACTACCATCTGATGACGCTGCCATAGTAGAAAATTTAAACCAGTAAGCCTCTCCTTTATCTTGAACCTTATCTATGTCTAAATGAATTTGTACTAACTCACCTTTTGTATTTATTATTTTTCCATTTATAGAACTACCACAAACCTTCTTATTATAAACCTTCTCTGTTCTAAGTCCATTTTTATTTCTTAACAAGTAAACATTTTCCATAATGCCACCACGGATAGCATAGTAATTTTTATAAACATAAAACTCTAAATTTTTATAAGGTATATGTTCACCGATTTTTAATATTTCATTACTTTTTATTTCTATTGTTGTATAATCTACTTCTTTTGCATCTTTTAGAAAATTATTTTTCATATAATGATATTCTGATAGATTCTTTATAACTCTATAATTATGTATTTCTTCATTTACCTTAGTTAAAACATTAGGTGTGCCTATATAGATTTGTATTTTATCTGAAGTGCTTCCTGGAATTATTCCTTCATTAAACTTTGATGATATTCTTTTTAAGAACTGCCAATCTGTTTCTTCATATTGTATTATAAATTCATTAACTTCTTCATTGGGTATATTGATAATATAATTAATATTTTTGTACTCTTCTAAGATTTTTGAGATTAAGTCATTATATCTTAACTTTATATTTTGAAAGGATCTAGACTTTTTATTTTTGTCTAGTAAATAAGACATAGTTTTTCCTTCTATCTCAATTATTTTTATTCCCCTCATTACTTTTATATCCATCTTTGTTACATATCCGTGAAACAAGACTTTATCTACTTCTTCGCTATTATCTTTTTTTATATATACTTCAATTTCTTTTTCTGTTTCTTCAATATAATTAGTTTCTAAGGACTTAGATATCATTGCCTTTAGCTTTAGTTTTCCATGTTCATTAATTTCATTTTCTATACTAAGATCAAGTATTGAAATAAAGTCATATCCCTTTATCCTTAAGTTTTCATAAACTATACCCCTCATACTCTCACCACTTTATTAAAATTTTATAAGACTTATGGTTCCTTTGATGATTGGTGCCCATATATCAATATTTTTATAGAAACAATTATAGTTTCCCACTACAATACCGCTTTTTTCTTCAACGTAAAATATTGAATTATATGTATCTCCTTTTCCTGTTGGTGTCTTATATGTTCCATAAAATAACTTTTTATTACCGCTTTTATAACTTCCTTCTTCTAACCATTCTAGATACATTTCATTCTTTTTAAATTCTGTTTCCATTCCTTTTTTAAACTGTTGAAAACTTTGCTTTTTAACAGAATAATTAGAATAGTTAATTATTAGGCTAATACCAAGATTATCATTAATTAATACTATATTATTATCATCATTAACTTTCTCTACTAAGTAATCAATTGGTATATCAATAGCTACCTTCCCTTGTAAATACTCTTTTCTTTGAAATCTAATATTATAATCTTTAATATTTACCTTTCCATTCTTTATTTCTTCAATTACTTCTTCTAATTTCTTTTCTTCATAATCAACACTTTCTTCTTTTGCAATTTCTTCATTTTTATCTTTATTCTCTTTATCAATTCTTCTTTTAAGTTTTAATCTTGCTATTCTCTCATCTGTTCTATTCTTCATTTACTTAACCCCTTTATCCATTATTGTGAATTTTTTTACCATTAAATAATATTTTTTCTCCCTTTGGCATTTTTATTTCTCCACCAGCTTCACTCTTTATATTTATATCTTCTTCTGCAAGGATGTTTATATTATTTTCTGATCTAATCTCAATAGTGTTACCACAAGTTATTTCAATAGACTTTTGTCCTACCACTGTAACAGTTCCATCTTTATTAAGATTCATTGATGCTTCTCCTCCATTTGACTCTATGGCTACCCCTGATTCTGTAAACTTAACTTCTTGTCCAGAATCAGTTTGCAATGATTTATCCTGAGGATTTGCCATCCTATCATCTTCTTTTGCATTAGAAATATCCTCTTCATCAATTGAATTAATAACAAAAGCCTTTGTTTCATCTTTACCAGGTACATTTAGTCGTACTCTTTCACCTATCTCTGGCATACAATACCACCCTCCACCATCTGGTGATGATGCTACCGATGCATAAGGAAACCAGTATAAATTTGAACTTTCTCCTTCTTCATCTATTTCTAAATTTACTCTTACTTTATCTCTACTTACCTCTGCAATAGTACCAAATATCGATATTCCAATAAGATTTTTATTGTAAATACCGCTCAATCTAATCCCCTTTTTATTTCTTATTTCATATATACTTTCTAAGGTTCCTTTATTTAAATATCTTGATGCTTTTTTTATGAAATATTCTCTACCTTCAAGCTGAAATTCATTTCTTACATATATATTGTCATCGAATCGATATCTATCTCCTATATATTTAATGTCATTTCTTAAAATACTATATGTAATAAAATCATTTTCTATAATGTCATTGTCATATTCCTTTGCCTTTATGTATTCTTCTATATCCTTTGACACTGTATAATTACAATATTTGTAAAGCTGTTTTCTATCTATTACCCTGTTTTCTCTAATGTATTGTCTTCCACCTGTAAATGGTGTTAAATCACTAATTGATAACTTCATCTTTGGCAATCCAATTTTAATTTCACTACTATCACTTTCTGAATTATTAATAATTGCATCTTTATATATTGATACTACCCTTTTTAAAAATTCGAAATCTGTTTCTTTATATTGCAATAAAAATCTTCCTATTGGCTCTTCTGCTATATTTATTTCATAATTAATATAAGGATATGATTTCATAATCTCATCTATTAATTGATGATTTGTCATAGCAGTATTTTGAAAGCTTCTTGTTTTCTTCTCAACATCTAATAAATAACTATAGTCTTTTCCTTTAACAGACATCTTATATAAATTATTTATACATTTGATTGATATATCTGTTACTATACCATTAAATAATATATTGTCTTTCTCATTATCTTCATCTTCATTTTCATAATATACAACTATAGGTGTTTCTTCTAAAGTATAGTGTAAATATAAATCCTTTACCTCATCATCAACAATTCCTGATATAAACAGTGTATTGTGATTATTTACTTCATTTTCGATTTTTACATCTTTTATATATGTAAAATCAAATGTTGATACTTTGATATTTTCGTAGGTTATATCATTTGCCAACATACGTCCCCCCTTTATTATCAATCTATTAATATCATTCTCTGTCTACCTTTTCTATTAACAACACTAGCATCTTTATTATTTTTTATATTATTAAGTATCTGAACTAAAAAATTATATATTTCTTCATTAGTATAAAACTTATCTTCAATATTAATTTTATTTTTTATATATGACATTATCACAATTCTTGGTAATGGTTCTTTTCTATTAACACAAGCTATAGCAAAGTTAATGTCCCACATTGTATCAACATTTAACTTCAACAATTCTTTTCCAAATTCATATGTTATTACTGGTGGTAATGTACCTATTTCATTGTCTGCATAAACAGTATTAAGAATATTTATAGTATCAAATTCTGTATTGTAGTCATAAAAATCAACATGATTATTTCTTAGCTTAGCTCCCTCTCTTAACTTAAACCTGCAGATTTCCATTTCATTTTTCTTTAATTCCATGTCTTCATCAAGAAATATATCAGAATAATTAACTTCAAAATCATCTTCCTTTGAATGATCTAAAAATCTCACCTTTAGCATCATATACCTATTGTTATTTATATAAGCTATTTCCTCTTTCTCTTTTAATAGATATAACGTATTGTTATATTTAATTATTCCATTATTTATAGTAATGTAATTATCGTATACCTCAATATCACAACCTTTGATTATTCCATCACAATAATCCTTGTATTTGATATCTAGATAATCTCTATTAAAATCTCGTAAATTCTCTAACATTTCTATTTTTAAAATTTTTCCACTTTCAAACACTGGCTTATTATTCTTATACATTTTTTACCCCACTATCATTTAAGACCATCAAAGAAATTTCTTTCCCATTGATCATTTTCAAAATAAAAGAACTTTTCATTACCTATATATAATTGTTCATTTCTACGTACTACTGCTAAAACATAGAACCCCCAATACACTTCCTTTGACCATATGAAAAATTTTATTTCATTATTATCAATATTATCAGTTTCTGATTGCAAAATATTAGGGTATTCTTCCTCTATAGTTTCCGCATCTGTTATTTTCAAATCTTCATTATCAAAGTTATAATTATATTCAAACTTTACAGAATTATTATTATCCATAAGATAAAGCTTTAAGATAATTTTATCCATAAACCTTGATATTGTTCCTTGTGTTACTTCATTTCCCTTAATTAAAACTTTTTGTTCTCCGTTATGTGTATATGCTGTTATCATATATGGGAATGTAGGATTTTTACTTACTATATTTATATCAGCATAGCCAAAATTTCTATCATAGAGATATTTTAATGTTCCTTTAAGACATGATAACTTAAGCTCATACTGATTTTTTTCTTCTCTATTGAATCTTTTTAACTTTATAAGTTTTCCTGGAATAAATTCTTTTATTGAATCCCTAAATACATCTACCATACAAGACTGTCCTGTTAGTTTTATCAATGAATAATCATATAATTGATCATCTAAATACATTTTATTTAAAAACTTATTTACTAAGTTATAGATATCACCTTTTATAAGAGACTCAATCTCATATATGTTAATTGATATATCTTCTATATGATCTATTACTTTTAGCACTCCATTTTGGTTTGTAGATATCTTCCACTTATCATATTTAATTGTAGTACCTTCATAATCTTCGCAATCATTTATTGTTAACAATACTGACAATAATTCAGGATTACTAAAAAATGTTTTTTTAACTTCTTCTGCTAAGTTAAATAAGCAATAATAATTACTTTTTACTTTGCAATAATCTTCTTTACTTTTTGTCTCATAAAGCTTATATTTTGTAGGAATTATTTCTTCTGCCAACTGGTATTGATTATCTATTTTTTCAAATAATTCTTTTACTCCATTTTTATCAATAAACCTAAAAACATCTAAATTAAAATCACTTAATATTTCCTTCCTTATATTATTAGTACCTCTTATTATTTTTTCTACCATAAGTATTTTTATAAATTGCAGTATTCTAAAAGTAATATTATTTCCTCCAAAGTCTGTATCACCATTTTCATATGATGTTTCTATATTTAATTCATAAGAAACTCTATTATTTGAAATACTAAACTTACATCCCGTTAAATCTGTTGTTCCACCACCGCAATCTATTATAAGTGCCTTATATTCTGCTCCATCAACATATTTCTTTTGCTCTATTAAATCTGAAATTGTATTATATAAAACTGCTGCACTTTCTTCTAATATATCTTCATTGTCAACGATATAATCACTAAGTATTTCTTTAAATAACTGATGAAATTTATATTTTTGTTTAGAAGGCGATGAAATACATATATGATTAAATTTACACTTGAATCTTTGATTAGCTAAAGCTATCACATATTCTAAATAAGCTTTTATTATATCTTTTCTTTTTATCAAAACAGTTTTTTCATAAATATCAATTACTTTCTCACTTTTATCATAATCACTAACCCATCTTTTTATATCATAAAAAATAGTTAGTCCATCATCTGTATATCTTTTATTCCACATCATCATAGCATCATATCCAAATATATACTCTATTTTATCGTTATCAATCTTTTTCACAGCTACAACAGTTGGTATTAATGGAGTAATCACTGGATTTTCTCTACTAAAATCTATTATATTTACAAATTTTACTTTCTCACTATCTTTTTCTTCACTGCCAATATATGTACCATCTTCAGCAAAATTATTATTAAGTCCCCTAAAATTTTCTCTATTAATATAAATTCCTGCTGTTGTATTACTTGTACCAAAATCAATCGCTAAAGGAATATTAGTCTCTTCTAATTCTTTAACCTCAAATTGCAATACTTCTAAAGAATAAGCCGTAAGTGGTACTCCTGATAACATCTCTTCTCCATTATAAATATTGTATAATAACTCTGAATATTTACCTGAAAAAAGCAATAATTTATAGTTTCTTATGTCAGATTCCATACATGGAATACTAGCATCCTTTACTAGAAAATATTTTTCTTCATTATCTATCTCTAGTTTTCTAATATTGAAAATTGTACACACTTTATTATTTCCGTCTATTAATATCACATTTTCTTCTTCCAAAATATCATTACTTTTTATCCTATACTGATCTAATATTTCTAAATCAATATTGTCATATAAAGTAATTTTAGCTGGATACTCTATATCAATTCTCTCAATAATATTTAATGAACTTTTTTTTAAAAATCTTTCTATTCTTTCTATTCCGCCCTCTTTATATTCCCTTATAAGTAAAGTATCATTTTCTCCCCTATATTTCATAATCAGCCTTATCAACCCTTCCTTATCTAAGGGATTAACTATACTTTTTACTAACTTCTCTTTTGCACAAATATCCCTTAATTGATAAGTTGTCATAAGTCTTAAATCTTTTTCTTTATACCTGTCCCTTTTTACTACTCTATTTCCTTTTCTATTATCTTTATGTAATTTATATGAATATCCACTCATAATTCTTCCCCCTATTAAACCATCACTATATTGTTAAGTACCATAGTTTCATTAACCCCTATTATTCCAAAATGTTTGTCCCAATAGATATGGTTTATAAAATTAATTGGTAAAAAAATATCAATTATAATTGCTATTTTCTTCTCAAGTTTTTCACTTTTTTCCTCATTTAAATAAATATAAATGTTTTTATGTTTACATTTATTTATATAAACTATTGAGTTTTTAAAGATATTCTTTATAATTTTATTAAACAATAACAATGATGTATTGCATCTATATAAATTAACCATGCCTTCTAATACTATATCTAGTTCATCATTATCAAATACACTTATATTCTCTTTTATATTCTCTCCAAAAATATTATCTTCTATATCTTTAAGTAATAATTGTTTTATAAAGTAAGTTTTTGTAACCCCTGACACCAAATCAATATCACCTAAAAAATGCATTATAATATCAAATATTGCTTCTCTAACTTCAATATCTTCATCATTATCACTAGGAAAAAATTCCTTGAAAATATCATAAAATCTAAACCATGGATTTACCTCTACAACAGAATTATTATCTATATTAATATAATTAATATCCTCAGAGGCTATCTCCATATATGGACTACTGACTACTGCTGGTACAAAGGAAATATTATTTTCGTTTACTCCTTTTTTTCTTGCTTCTAATAACACATTCCAAATATAATTCATATTATCTTACCCTCACAGTAATACTCTGGATATATCATTTGTACCTCTGATATTAAGAAGCTTAATATATCTCTATTTAAATAATTATCTTTATTTTCACATCTAAAGTACAAAACTAATACTTTTCTTATATCTTCTTCCCTTATTTCATCTATAACAAATTCATTGACATTATAAGTTTCTTTTTCTTTGCTTGTATATTCTTCTATCTTTATATCTACTAACTGAAAATTCTTCGCTGCATCAAATGATGATATTAATCTATGTAAATCCCCTCTAGTTTTTATACTGTAGCCACTATTATAAATTAACTTACCTGCAAAATTCATATTTACATCATTGCCAAATATTTTATAGCTATATTCTTTTAATTCTTCCTCGTTAACTTTACAAAATTTGTATACACTCCATACGTTTTTTTCACTAGTGGGTGATATTATATCAATAATATCTTTTTCAAATAAAACAGTTGCATTATCATCTTTTGTTAATTTTACAAGGTATCCGTTATCTACTCCTTCTTTTTCTAGAGATACTATATGTTTGTAGTTTACTTTATCTATACAAGGCAGAGAAAATCCATTAGTCTTAAGCTGCACTTCCTTTACATTCCATAAAGGAACCATATTATATTCTATAAAACTTGAATATTCTCCAAAATCCACTTCTATTCTTTCTATACTTTCTCTTTCTCCTATTTCTCCATCACAACTTACTAACATTACATTTAGCATTTTTCTAATATAAGGTACGTTTTTACTTTTCCAAGGTATATTGTTATTTATAAAACTACTATATAATTCTTCTATTTTCTTTACGTATTCTTCATTTTCAACTACTCTAAAATAGCCTTGATAACTTCTATAATTAGTTTCAATTATCCCTTTAATTACCTTTGTATTTTTTATAAACTCTTTTATTTCTAAGTAATCCTTCTTCATAAAAATTTTAAAAAGAAATATTTCTTCTTTATTACTAAGAGCTTTTCTTATACTCTCTACATCATATTTAATTTCTAAAACATCATCTTCTATCATTGGATAAAAGCTTTCACTAGTTTCATCAAGTTCCTCTTTATTACATATTGTAGAAAATATATTGTACTTTTCCATTTCCACAGATATCTCATCAAAAACTCTTTCTTCAATGCGATTATACTTCTCTTTAGTATACTGCTCTAATGATAAAAATACGCTTTGTATTAATTTTTTCAGTAATACTCTATCCTGTAATTCACTTATTTTTTCTATTTTTTTATTCACAGAAATATCCATATACTTTATCACCTATCTATTTAAATTCTATTTATCTCATCTTCTATTTCATTAAAAACATCAATCATTTCTAAATTTTTATAAATCTCTTGAGCTTGTCTATATTTAACCTTTGCTTCATCTTTTTTATTCTCAGAAACTAAGTTTCTAGCATCTCTTACATAATTAACAGCTTCATTCTCTTTTGCATGTATTAATTGATCTATATCATCTAACTTACTATCAATTTCCTCAACCAAAGATTTACTTTCAGCAACTTCAAATTGTTCCTTCGCCAATTTATATTGCTTTATTGCTCCTACATAGTTTCCTGATACATAAGCATCATCACCATTTTTCATATACTCAGTTCCTTTGATATATGCTTGTTCACCTTTTTCCTTCTTAGCTTTTTCCTCTGCCTTTTTCTCATCATTTTCTGCACTTAATAAGTCTGCTACCTCTTTTAACTTGTCTTGTGCAGCATTTCGCTCTGTAGATAAATTACATTGTGTTGCTAACTCTTTAGCAGCTTTATAATTTGCATCTGCAGAACTATAATTTTTATTTTCAAGTTCTTTATCCCCAAGATCCATAAGTTCATTTATTCTTATACAATCTTGTGCGAAACTAATTTTCTTTTCAATATAACTTTTGCATCTATTATCATATTTTGCGCTTTTATCCAAAGCAATTAAATATTGTCCTATTGCCTCATCATACTTACCATCTTTCAATAACTTATCTCCTGTGGTTATATTCTCTGTATATTTTATTTTTTTATCTATCTCATCTAATTCATCTTTAACTTTATACTTCTCAGCTATTTTTTTTGCTTCATTATATTCTTCATTTGCTCTTACAGCATTATTATCTTCTAAATATTGATCACCACTACTAATACTGTATTTCATATCTTCAAGTGCTTCTTTTTTATTTTTCACTTTCATCATCATGACTGTTGATAATGTTATAATCAATACTATAATTGGAATCACTACCATAAGTATCTTCTTAATGCGTTTTCCCTTATTGGGATTTACAAAAACTTTATCAAAAAAAGTAAATGCAACTGTATAATTTTCTATTACTTCTGGTTGTTTAGATAATATTATTTCTTCTACATTATCTACAACCTCTGCAGGCGAAGCTACTCCTTCTAGAGCATCTTCTAATTCTACCTCTCCACAATTCTCCCATATTCCTCTAGTTAATAAAGCAAAAACATCTCCATCATCTAATTTTATTTTTGGAGATACTATTGGTTTATCAATCTTATCTTCCCCTAAAAATGATGTTAAATTATTTCTCTCAATATGTTTTGACACTCTATCTAAAGATACTAAACCTTTCTCAGCCATTTGTTCTGTCAATGATTGATCTTTACTTTTTATTCTTATATGCCCATCTTTAAAATAGTAAAATCTCGCATTACCGACCATTGCATATCTTATTTTGCTATAATCAGAAACAACTATCATAACTGATGCCTTTAATCTAACATTATTACTATTATGTATTAACTCCCTATTAGCATTATTAATATATTTTCTTATTAATGATGGCTTCATTGTTGGCTTTTCAGTAAAATCTTTAATTATACTAGTTACTACTATCTCTGCACTTTCCTGTGTATTATCATCATCAATACCATCTGCCACAACATAACATGCTAATTTATCTAGTTCAACAAAAGCAAAATAATCCTTATTTTGCAAGTATGTTCCTTCTTCTGAAATAAAACTAGTCCTCACTTTTGAGTTTAATTTTCTCATAATATTCACCCAACTTATCTATTATTTAACGTGTATTTCATTAACAATATACTTCCATTATTTTTCTTATCAACCTTACTTATAATATCTTCACATATTTCATCAATAGATTTTTTCCCCCTTAGTATGTTTTCTAGTTCTATCCACCTAATTCCGTTGTAAACCCCTTTACTACTCAACACCACAATATCATCTTTATATAGTTTTATTGGTTCTTCATTTATCTCTATTTCACCATAAGAAGCTTGTCCTAAGTAATATAATAATTTTTTATCCTTTAGAACTGAAACTGCCTTATTTTTTTCTATTTTACCTGCTAAATATTGATTTTCAGCTAAGACATCTATTGAATGGCCTCTACTTATCTTATAAAGCTCATTTCTTCTAAAAATAGAAAGCATGGCATCCCCCACTAATGCATAATGTAAATAACCATCTACAATTATTGCTGTTAATACACTGGTACCACCTTTTTCACTATCAACACGGCTAATTATTTCATGATTTGCTTTATTATATGCCTTATTAAAAAAGTAATTTTGCATATCTTTACTACCTTCAGCAATAAAAAGATCTTTGATTACTTTAACTGCACATTCACTTGATATCCGTCCTACTTCTTTTTTACCTAAACCATCAGCTAATACTCCTAGAATTCCCTTTTCTGTTTCTACAACTGTTACTGCATCTTCTTGTATTTCTTCTTTTCCAATAATTAATCTTAAGGCTGTTAGAACATCTTTCCTTAATATTATTTTTACTAAAACTATCCTGACTGCTACTAACACACCAATAAGGATCATCGATGCTATAATTATCATAATTCTTATATCTATGTAATCTGATATCATATAAATACTCCTATTCGTTTTCCTCCCATTCAAAATGTTCTCCACAGAATGGTACAAATAAAAACTTAGACTTCCCTAATTCAATAACGTCATATGCTGCTAACTCTGTTGGCATATATACTGGCTCACCATTTAAATAAGCTATTCCTTGAGAATCCCCAGGCAAGAGAACATTATTTTTCTTTTTAGGATCATAAACAATAATTGCATGATTTCTATTTGCTATAAAATTATCACCTATTATTTGTACATCCATGTCATCAGCTCTTCCTATGAAATTCTTACCAGTCTTTATTTTGTAATCTTTTCCAACTATAGTGCCTTCAATACATACAATCCAACCACATACTGGTTCAACTTCTTTATATAATAAATCTTTTTCAACTTCTTGCTTTTCAAATAACTGCTGTCCTTGATTAAATTCATTATTTGTATTTTTACTTACTGATGTATCTACATTACAATATGGACATATTGTTCCATATCTTCTTTCACTAAACATATGCCCATTTGGACATCTTATTAATGCCATAGTAATCACTCCTCTTTACATAAATTGCAGTTTTACCTTAGAAATATAGACAATATCTCCTTTTTTTACGGTGCAAGGTGAACCTTTCACTATATTATATTTTTCATTATCTTCGGCCTTTTCTATTGCAACACCTTTATCATATGATAAGTCCTCTATGAACCAACTACCTTCTGCATAATTTAGTACTGCATGATTATTATCAATTAAAGGTGAATAGATTGAGTCATTTAAATCTATATCTACTACTTCTTCAAAAGTAGTTTTTCCTATAAGAACAGATACCTTATCAACAAGACTCCATTCTTTAATACTTATATTTTCTTCATTAAGTAAAACTACCTTACTAATTCCTCTTTCAGTAATTTTTATTTTTCTTCTTTCATTGCTTAATATGTACAATATGTATCCCACAGAGCTTACAGCTATTATCCATATTATCAATACCCACATTATATATTTATTCTCAATAAATGAAAAAACAGCAAAAGATGCTAAAGCTATAGTTGCACCAATAACCATATCTATTATTCTTACTCCAACTTTTAAATTAACCTTATTATTATTTTCTTCCAAGGCAAATCACCTCATTACTTTATTTTCTTCCAAAATAATTCTTAAACATTTCCGACGTATCTATGGGATTATTTTTTACATCCTTTTTCTTATTAGTACCATTAAACCCAAAAAAACTTTCAAACATGTCCTCTATATTGTTAATGCCACTTTTTCTATTACCTACATTTTCTTTTCTTTTACCTTGAATATTGTCTTTTCTTTTTTCTTGCATCTCCAATTTATTGTCATATTCTCTTCTTTTATTCTCATCTTTTAATACTTCATAAGCTTCACTAACCTCTTGAAACATAACTACTGCATTATCATTATCTTTATTTAAGTCAGGATGATATTTTTTCGCAAGAACTCTAAAAGCTTTATTAATTTCATCTTTTGTAGCATCCCTTTTTACACCTAATACTTTATAATAATCTTTCATTAAAACTAACCTCTTATAAATAACTATGTATCTTAAATATATTTAAAATTAAGAACTTGGATTTTACTCCAAATTCTTAATTAACAATCTATTGATTAAATTCCATATCCGCCTTCTATCTTAGTAAGACTTATTTTGTCTTTCTTTTGTCTTACTATAAGGTCAAAAGTTCCTATTCCTTCTGTATCGCCATAATGTTCTATGTAGTCAATAACAAAAGCATTAGGGAATGTAATCTTCCTTACTACTTGTCCAGCTGCATGAACTTCTACCTCAATATTTCTATATGCATCGGATTTTTCTGCCGGTACCAATGACCATTTACCAATCTTCTTAGGTCCGTCATGAATATCTCCTTCTAATTCAGCTAATATTTTTCCTTTTATATATAATGTTGCTCCAATATCTTTTGATCTTGCATTAGTATCTTTAGGTGTATTAGTCTCATATTTTACACTAATTACATCTTCTAATCCCAACTCTATACTTTCTGCACCTTCAATTTTAACTTTAAAACCCATTGACTTTCACCCTTTCCTCATTTATTAAGAATCAAATCCACCTTCAAATTTAACTAAAGCCATCTTGTCTTTCTTTTGTTTTAGCAGAATCTTGAATTCACCAATTCCTTCATCATCATCATATTCTTCTACATAGTCAACAACGAAAGCATTTGGAAATTCTATTTCCCTTACCACCTTACTAGCTGAAATAACCTCAATCTTTACATTTCTATAGCAATCAGATTTTTCAGCTGGTACTAATGACCACTTAGCTAACTTTAAAGTATCATCAGCGGCAGCACCACCTACTTCTGCCAATATTTTTCCTGTTACAGCAATTGTTGTTCCTAAGTCTGTAGATCTAGCATTAGAATCGTTTGGTGTATCTGTCATAAATTCTACAGTCATTATGTTTTCAACACCTAAACTTATATTCTCTGCTCCAGTAACGTTTAATTTAAATCCCATGTAAATCTCCTCCTTATTAATTTATTAATTAATATATTTATGTTAAATTATATTAATTAGCCACTTCAGTTCTTGTGATTTCCACCTCAAGATTTTTAATATTCCCATTAAACGCTATATTAATATTACAAATACCACTTTCATTATCTATCTCATAATTAATATCATCACCGTCTTGAATAACAGCATTAACAAATTCCTTATTAGCTATCCACTTACTTTTTATACTATTAGGGTTACTACTAAAGAATTTAACAATATTATCTGCCTTGAAATCGTTTGAATAAAATCTTAGCAATCTTTCAATATATGTACTTACAAGTGTCTTATAAATAGGCTCAAAATCACCATTATTATTTAGTAGATTTCTAGCTTTATAAACAGCTATTTGTTTTATTTCATTTCCATCTATTTGTGCATTTTCAGAAGAAAAAACAAATCCAAAGTTTCTTCTATTTATTGCACTTTTTATTTCATTAGTGAATCCTGATATTTCCTTTGCTAATGTTGTAGTTACTCTTAATGAATTTTCCCCTGATTCAATATCAAACCTTACTCCTGGATATTCTCTATGAACGTTTTTGAATCGTTCTCTAAGGTATTCTGGACATTGATAAGCTGAAACAATTCCGGCAGCTATATAAGATGCTCCTATATAAACTCCTTCAATCCATAACTTCATAATATCTTCTTTTTCTCTTGATAACTGAACTACACCATCATCATTCATTATCATCTTATTATCTAACACAACTCCAGACTTCTCCCTAGGAATAACTGTAAAATTAGGAATGCAAGGTATTGCAAATTCACTATAAGATTTTCTCATCAAAACTTCACATTTTTCAATAAACTTATCAACACCTGTTGTTGCTACATAATTAAATGTAGTTTCTTCTCTTGGCTCAAAACTAAAGAATATTTGTAAACGGTATCTTTGTGCTACCTCTAGCAACATTGATAATTCTTCCATTGTATTAGCATCAGTTTTTTCAACTTTTTTATTAGACTTAAATCTTTCACGTCTAACTGTACTTTTAGATGAAGATTCAAATTGAATAGATGGCACTATTCCATTCCAAATTGTATTTTTAAAATCATTTTTATCGTTAACAGTACTTAAATATGTATTTAATATTGGAATATTTTTAGAATTAACTAATCTACTTAACTTTGTATTACAAATTAATAAAGATGGCTGCATTCCTTTATTTTTTGTAGCATATTGTTGAAAATACATTTTTACACCTAAAATTTTCTCAATTAAAGGTTTTACAGTCTTTATAAAATCGTCCTTTGCTGTCTTATAAAAACTTAAATATGTATTATAATTTTCTACTTCAACTTCTGTATCCACTTTGCTTTCTATTGTTGATGTCAATGGACAAAATGTTCTAACTACTAAACTTTTAACATAATCAGATTTAGTGTTTTCTGTATTTATAGCTTCATAGTCTTCTTCAAATGCCTCAATAAGTCCTTTATTAGCTTCATCATCTACTACAACTAAAGCATTACTTTCTTCATTTTTTGGTGCATCTATTACTTTTAATTCACCATTTTCCCCCATGCTTAAAAGACCTATTGAAAAATTCTCTTTAGAATTGCTACCTTCTTCACTGCCTAATAATAATCTTGTCTTTATATCTTCAATAGCCAATGGTAGCATTGCCATTATATTATTATAATTTTCACTGGCATCATCAAACATATGATTTAATTTATCACCTAAATCAAGCTTTTTAGGATCATCATCATCTAATTCTTCATATTTATTGTATGTATATTGAATTTCCTTTCTTGATTGCTTAATGTCGTCCATAACTTTTTTAGGTGATATCATATCTAATAAATTTTCAAATTTAAAATCTACATTTTCAATCCCTTGTGCACTTTTTGTATCAATTAAAGTAAATAACATTTTTAAAAAATCATTTGATTCATTTATTGGAATTGTAGTTATTAATTCTTGAGGTATATTCTCAGGTTTTTCAAGTGTATACATTACCTTTTGTGAATTGGCATTAAAAAATGAATACACTACTGGCGAAAACTTTTTTAAGAATTCATCAAAGCTTTTTACTAATAAATGGTCATTTATTTCTTTAATCTTCTCATCATTTAAGCTATTTAAACCTTTTACATCACCTATTAATGTGATTAAATCCAACTTTTCTGGATTTATCTCTTCAAATAATATTGTCCTATTGGTTTGTTGAATAATTTCCACTATATCCCCACCCTTTATATAAAATTTATTAATTAAAGAATATTTTAAATTCTTCATTTCCTAACTTTATAATATTTCCATCTTCTAATGGTATTTCTTTCTTTTCTTCAATTCTATCTCCATTGATGAATGTATGATTGGTAGATCCAACATCTAAAATAAAATATTCATTATTTTTCTTTATAATTTCAGCATGCTTTCTACTAACTGCAGTATTATTTGTTATCTTATAATCTGCATTATGCCTATCTTTACCTATTCTAAATATAGGTTTATCTATATTTATCTTTTCATCAGTTGATAATCTTATTAAATATGGTTGTTGTTTCTCACTTTTTTCTAATGGTTGTTCAATTTTTTCTATTTTCTTAGGAATATTTTTTTGCTCTTTATCACTATCATCTAAGTATTTTTCTATACCACCTTGTAAAACAACTAAGTCATTACAATCATTTTCTTCTACAAATCGTAATATGTCTCTTACATATTTACAATTTTCGTTATAATCAAATTCTGCAGTAAGTATTATCTCTTTCAATAATTCCTTAAGAGTTCTATCTGTATTTCTATTACTTATCGGGATACATATCATCTTAACTTTCAAATTATTTTTATTGATAAATATTTGTGCTGGTTTTAAAATAATATTTTTTAATTTAACTCCTCTAAACTGTAATTTTCTTATTGTATTTACTAGATTTAATAACATTTTTATAAATTTTTCTTTACTAATCTCTTTAGAAATATACTCTTTTATAGTTGTGAATCCTTGAATATCATACTTAAAACATTCCTTGTCCATTACTTTTCCATATGTGTAATAAATTATTTCATCTATATTAGTCTCCACCGTATCTTCTAACACTTCGTCATCTATTATTTCATCTTCTCTTACAACATAAGCTAACTTTTTACTTATCTCTTTATCATTATTAAGTACTTTTTTTCCCAATTTCGATCCACACATCATACAAAATCTTGCATGATTGTCATTTTCAAAACCACAACTTATACATTTCACCTTTTTTCCTCCTACTCACAGATTTTATCGCCTGGCTCTTATGTACTAATTATCATCTAGTAGACTCTAAAATAGACAGTATATAATTCCAAAAACTCCACCACAAATCAATATAACTAAAACTATGATACAAATAATAATTGGAACTATACTATTTTCTTTATGTGAATTCTCAACAATAACTTCCCCCATTTTTCTTTCTCTATTATTTCCTTTAGTACCTTCCATAAGATCACTTCTTGTACTTTTTCTCTTCAATTTATCCATATCATTACTAATAACCTGACTTTTCTTCTCCGTCGTATTATTTTCCAACTTTTTAATATAAACTACATCTTCATTCATGTTAATTCTTTTATTTTGATTATCATTTGGTATGGTACCTTCTAAAATATCATATCCTTGAAACCTTAATTGCTCTATAGCCTCATTATATTCTGCATCATATCCATTAATCTGTAGCTTGTGCCCACAATATGCACAAAACAGAGAAGTATCTTCATTCTCTTCTTTACAATTACTACAATACACCTTTGCACCTCGTAAAATACATTTTTTATATTAGCTTGAATTTTCTTCTAATTATTTTTATTATATAATTGTTTTATTACTAATTCAATATAAATTTTGCCACTTTATAGTATATTCTCCTATTATAACCACGATTCACATATGTGTAACATTGTAAAACTATATAGATATTTATATATATAAGGATCTATTATATAATATTTACATGGATTAACGGGAGGTATGATTTTTTATGAATAATAAACTTACTAAGAAAAATATAGAAAAATTACAAGAAGAATTAGACTATAGAATGACTGTTAAAAGAGCTGAAATAGCTAAGGAAAAACTTATTGCGGCAGCTCATGGTGATCGTTCTGAAAATGCAGAGTATAAAGAAGCTTGTGCAAATTATAGAGCTAATGATAACAGGATACAATATTTAATGACAATGATATCAACAGCTACTATTATTGATGAAACTGATATAGATAATTCTGTTTTAAATCTTAATAGTCAAGCTAAAATTAAATTTGTTGATACAAACGATGAAGAAATCGTTACTTTAGTAACTACTATGGATTTAGACCCTGAAAATATGCGTATAAGTATAGAGTCTGATTTAGGGAAAGCTTTACTTGGTAAAACTGTTGGAGATGTTGTTGAAGTTGAAGCGCCAAGTGGTAATTATTTTGTAGAAATCATCGAAATATTTTAAATATATTAAAATGAGCTGTTGCACACTGATATGATACCTCTAAAGTAGACATGGTAAATAACCAAAATCTACTTTGGAGGTATTTTTTATGGGCAAACAATATAAATATTCTTTTGAAGATAAAATCAAAGCAGCAAAAGATTACATTTCAGGAGTTAGAAGTTGTCGTCAAATATGCTTAGATCTTGGAATTAAGTATAATGGTAATCGTGGTGGTGTAATACGTAACTGGGCTAAGCTATATCAATCATTTGGTGAATCAATTTTTATGGATAAACCACATAATAAATCATATTCGGCTGCTTTAAAACTTAGTGCTGTTAAAGAATATCTTACAGGAACCATATCTCAACAAGATGTTTGTATAAAATATAAAATTTATAGTACTAGTATTTTACGTCGATGGATTAAGAAGTATAATAGCGGTATAGAGTTAAAAAATTATGATCCAAAACAGGAGGTCTATATGGCTGAATCAAAAAGAAAAACAACTATTGAAGAACGTAAAGAAATCGTAAAATACTGCATTGAACACGGAAATGATTACAAGAATACAGCAGAAAAGTTTAGTGTATCTTACACTCAAGTTTATACATGGGTACGTAAATATAAGATTGATGGAGAAGATGGTTTAATAGATAAGCGTGGACATCATAAATCTGATGATGA
>NZ_JAHLOD010000029.1 GCF_018917145.1 Clostridium bornimense | reverse complement strand
GGTGATGATGCCTCTAAGGGATACACCCGTTCCCATACCGAACACGATGGTTAAGCCTCAGAGGGCCGATGGTACTGCACGGGAGACTGTGTGGGAGAGTAGGATGTTGCCAGGTAAGGTGTGGCTCGATAGCTCAGTCGGTAGAGCAGAGGACTGAAAATCCTCGTGTCGCTGGTTCGATTCCTGCTCGAGCCACCATTAATGGCGCTATAGCCAAGCGGTAAGGCCAAGGTCTGCAAAACCTTTATTCCCCGGTTCAAATCCGGGTGGCGCCTCCATAAAGTAAGCAATTTTATTGCTTACTTTTTTTATTTTACAGAAATAATATGATATTAATGAACAACAGAATCTAAAATGACTATTTTTCCTAAAGTAGAGTCAATTCGTGCTTTAGCTCCTATTGGTAATGTTAATTTAGGATAAGAATGTCCAGACATAACATGATTAATAGTAGGTTTTTTTAGAGAGAAAATTTGGTTTTCTAGAATTTCATCTAAAGTAAAACTTCTATTATAATTAGGTAAACTGCAATCTTTAAATTGACCTAGAATGAATCCAGAGCACTCTGATAATTTGCCTGATAAATTTAATTGTGTTAGCATTCTGTCTATTTTATAGGGAGCCTCACCTATTTCTTCTAAAAATAAAATTTTATCTTTAGTATCAATCTCATAAGGAGTACCTAGAGTAGAACATAATAAACATAAGTTTCCACCTACTATACAACCTTCAGAAATTCCACGGACAGAACATTCTACTGGTAGATAGTATGGATTATTTAGAGTATAGGTATATGTGGATTTTGTTATTGTTTCTAGAAAAGAATTAAGAGTATATTTTTCCGAAATGTTGGATGTTACCATTGGACCATGAAATGTGATTAGTCCCGTTTTTTGATATATTATATTTAATAATGTAGTTATATCTGAATATCCCATAAAAATTTTAGGATTTGCTTTTATTATATCGAAGTTTAAGTATGGTAGAAGTCGCATTGTACCATAGCCACCTCGCATACATAATATCATCGATACTTGTGGATCTAAGAACATGTTCATTAAATCTTCTGCCCGTTCTTCATCACTTCCAGCTAAGAATCCTACTTTTGAATATACGGTTTTGCCTAATTTTATTTTAAATCCTAGTTGTTTTAAGTATTCTACACCTTTATCAATTACATTGCGATCTTCAGGGCTTGCTGGTGACACAATACCTATTGTATCACCAGGTAATAATTTATTTGCAATCATTTTAAAATCCCCTTTAGAATTATTTAAACATTCCTTTTTTATGAAGTATGTATGATACTGCAATAGTGGAGACTATTATTAATGAAAAAATTACTCCAAAGCCGTTACCTGCTTCTATATCAGAGAAAGGTAATCCAGTAACGTTCATTCCAAATAAACCAGAGATTATATTAGGAACAGTTATAACTATTGTTACGGAAGTTAAAAGTTTCATTACAGTATTTAAGTTATTAGATATTATATTCGCTGTAGTGTCCATTGTTGCTTGAAGAATACCACCATATATAGAAGTCATTTCGATAGCCTGACGTGTCTCAATCATAACATCTTCAAGAACATCTTTATCTTCTTCATACTTTTGCATAATATCCAATCTCATTATTTTTTCAAAAGTAACATCATTACCTTTTAATGATGTTGAGAAATATACAATAGAGTTTTGTAAGGATAATAATTGCATCAAAATTTTATTACTCATAGATTTATGAAGTTGACTTTGAAGCATGAGAGATTTTTTGCCTATTTGTCTCAATGATAATAAATAATATGATGAAACTCTATAAAGTATTTGTAATATAAAACGGGATCTTTTAAATGTATAAAAAGTTTTAATTTTTTCATTCACGAAGCCAGAAAGAATTTTAGAATTTTTAAGACATACCGTTATAATATAATCATTAGTATGTATGATACCTAATGGATATGTATCATAAGTTAAAGTATTTTCTTCTACTTCAGTGAAAGGAATATCTACTATAAATAGTATATTATCATCTGAAGTTTCTATACGTGAACTTTCTTCATCATCTAATGCAGCCTTTAAAAAGTCCATAGGAACTCCAGTTTTTTTAGATGTTAATATAAGTTCCTGTTCATTGGGTGCTATCATATTAATCCAACATCCAGGTTCAATAGTATCCATTTTTACTAAGTGAGAGGATGATTCAGATAGGCTTTTATATATTGAAATCATAAGCATATCCTCCATTAAATTTTATAGTTCTTACTTAGTATATTATATACCAAAGAATTTATAGATATAAAGTTTAAATTTTATATTGATACCGTAGAAAAGTACAGGAAATAGAAGAACAGTTGAAAGAAATGCAAATGAAATCATTTCCATAAGAGAAATTGAGTATAGACAACTTTATAAGGATAAATAGGGTATTGGAAAAATAAATATTAAGCTAGTATAATTTTTCTAGAATCGTTAAAATAAAAGAAAGTGTAATGAGGAAGTTATGAATAAGGAAGTTATTTCGAAAAGGCCTTTGCCTTTAATTCTATTATGGATATTTATATTAGTTAATTTATTGGCAATTAAAGAGGTTATTGAGGTAAGTGATTTATCTAAGGTAATTGATGAAAGATATTTAGATTATATAAATGCAATTATTTTAATTTTACTTGCTGTAGACTTTTCAAGAAGATGCAAAATAAAATATAAGTATTTTCTTATCGATAATAAGCTTGTTATTCATAAACTAAAAGGGACAAGCCATTCAGTAGAAGAAGTAGTTGACTTTAAGGATGTTCATTTTTTAGGTAAGAAGTGTAATTATAAAAATAAGGTTAGAGCTAGACGAGCAACTAATTATTTATCTCATTACTATAATACCAATAGATATTTATGTGTTTATAAAAAAGATGGTAGATATAAAAAGTTTTATTTTCAACCTACAAAGAATTTTATTAAGAATATAGAATGTTGATAGCATTATATATAAAGGGACTGAGATTTTATAAATTTCAGTCCCTTTTTTTTATGTTAATTATCACAGTTATTTAATTCTAATAGACTTTCTCGTAATAAGTCTTCTCTTTCTATTATATCTAATCCAGTGTAAGCAAATGCTTCAATAGCTTTTAGTACATTTTCTTTTGTATAGTCAGAGGTTGTAGTTTTAACAAATTCATTTGAATATGGTGTTATAGATGAATCTTCACATATTGAAATAAAAGGTCGTATAGTTGGAACTACATGAGAGACAGAACCAAGGCTAAGGCTTAAATGAGTATTCCTTGGTGGATCTATTTTTATTAGACCACTTTCTTTTAAGTTATGTGAAAAAAGTCTTGATATAGTGGCATTGGTTTTTAACTCATCGCTAGGCATTTCATGATAGTGAATATCACTTTTTACATTCATAAGCTCAGAAGTATATCTTACGAATTCATGAATTTTATGTTCTAATTCTTTTAGTATAGACATTTTACGTGCTTTTATATAAAAGGTTATACTACATCTTATCTGAGAAATATGTGGGGTAACTGGAGAATTCATAGATATACTATTTATATAGCATTCTTCTTCAAAAGAGTTAATAATAGTATCTAAACCATTTAAAGTGAATAAGGATGCTGATAATGGGGAATAATATCCTTTAGTTTTATAAAAGTTTGCGATGCTTTCATAATTTATTTCTATAGGTAGTGATGCCATGGAACTAGCACTTTCTGCTGTTACAACATGGGGACATGGCGACATTACGATGTCGATATCTTCGAAGGTACCTTCTTTTACCATTATTGCTTTTGAGCCACCTTTTAGTTCACCACTACAGCCTATAACTACTACGGAACCATGACCAGATGCTTTTATAGCATTAGCTAAGAGCAATGCAGCGCCTATAGAGATTGTAGAGTTGATGTGGTGAGCAAGTAAGTCACCATCTTCTTTAGAAACATCATAGTCACAGGTGAAGCATATTCTAGGATGCTCATCTCCAAATTCAGCGTAGAATGAATTTGGAATATCTAAAAAGTTATTTGTTATTTTAAATCCATGATTTTTTAGTATATTAGATAAAAATGAACTAGTAGAAGTTTCTTTATAACTTTCTTCTCCATTTTTTAATATATAATCACTGATCGAAAATATTTCATCAGTTATTGTTGATAAATAGCTAAGCATTTGTTGTTTCATAAGAAGAATCCTCCCGTAAAAATTATATTTATAGTATTACCTAGATTAATATAAATAACCCAATAATATTTTTACAATTTTAAATAACTATTGAAAAAATAATATTTAAATGGTAACCTAGGAAACGGAATAAGAAAAGGAGACATATTGTATGGGGTATAAAAAGATAACAAAACAAAAACGTCAGAAAAAGAGAAGAATTCGAGTACTTACTGTGCTTGCGTTAACTACTATTGTTACTGCAGCAATTTGTTTTAAATATATAGTTCTAGATGAAAAAATACTTACATCAAAGATAGCTTTAAATGAAGATGTAGAAGTAGTAAATACAATTAGTGATTTCAGTTACATATCTGATCAAAAAAAAGAAGCTGAAATGAATGCGGGAGATAAGTTTGATTTTACATCTAAGTATGGAATTGCTGTTTCTATAGATAAGCAAAAAGTATATGTATATGAAAATAATAAGTTAATTAAATCTATGATATGTTCTACTGGTGTTGAGGGTAGTGATACTCCACTAGGGAAATATAAAATAATAACAAGAGCAGAGTGGTTTTTTTCACCACAATATCAAGAGGGCGGAAAGTATTATCTACAGTTTATGGGGGATTTTCTTTTCCATTCAGTACCTTGTGATAGAAATAAAAATGTAATACCGGAAGAAGAAAATAAACTTGGATTTAAGGCATCGCATGGATGTATTAGATTATCTATGGATGATTCAAAGTGGCTTTATGATACTGTACCAAATCAAACAGATGTAGTAATTTATTAATGATAAAAGGGTTCTGAAACATAGTATTAATTTATTGTGTAGCAGACTCTTTCTTTTATATAAAATATTTTAATATACTCATGTTTGAGATATTTGTGAATAATTATAATATTGAACCTTCTAAAAAGGATTGATAAAATGAATAAATCGTATTGTGTAATATGTAATAAAGAATGCAAAGAAGGAACAAAGATTAACAATGACATTATATGTGACAAATGTCTAGAGAAGTTGGCATATGTATCTATGGATACATGCATATATGAGTATTACAAAAATAAGATAAAAAAAACTTATAAACAAGGAGAAAGAAATATTGATTAAGTTACCGTTATTAAATGAGCTTATAAAATACCACAAAGAGGATAATTTGATTTTATCAATGCCAGGAAATAAAAGTGGGATAGGTTTTTTAAGAGACGACGTTGGTGAAAGTTTTATAAATAGATTGGGATATTTAGATATAACAGAAGTGGAGCCATTGGATAATTTGCATTGTCCAGAGGGAGTAATAAAGGAATCGCAGGATCTTTTGAGAGATTTATATGGTTCAAAAAAGGCTTTCTTTATGGTTAATGGAAGTAGTGGAGGTAATTTAGCGTCCATATTCAGTGCATTTAAGGAAGGAGACGAAGTATTAGTAGAACGTAATTGTCATAAATCGATATACAATGGGTTGATTCTTAGAAAGTTAAAAGTTGTTTATATAGATTCAGCAATTGACGAGAAGAATAATATAAGTTTACCACCAGATAAGAAAAATATATATGATGCATTAAGTAGAGCAGAAAATCCAAAAGGAATTATACTAACTTATCCTAATTATTTTGGGATAAGTTATGATTTAGAAGAAATTATATTAGATCTAAAGAATAAAGGTCTGAAAATTGTAATCGATGGTGCTCATGGAGCACATTTCGGTTTTAATGATAAATTACCTAAGTCAGTTACTACATTAGGTGATTATGTGGTTTTAAGTGCACATAAGACATTACCAGCACTTACACAAGGCGGATTTTTATTAGTTAATAATGAAGAAGATAATATTGAGTTTTATATAAGGGCGTTTATGACAACATCACCATCATATCTTATTATGGCATCATTAGATTATAGCAGATATTATTTAGAGAAGTATGGTAAAGATGATTATGAAGATTTGATAGCTATAGCTACTAAATATAGAGAAAAGATTAATAAACTAGGCAAGGTATATATATTAGGCAAAGAAGATATGGCATGTGGTTATGATATAGATATAACTAGATATGTTATGGTATTATCTAAAAAATATAGTGGACACAAGTTATTAAGGTACTTAAGAGATTCAGGGATACAGGGGGAGATGAGTACACCTAATACAGTGGTACTTATTTTATCTCCATTTCATGGTGAAGATGAATTTAACAAATTATATTCAGTATTAGATAATCTAAGTTTTGATGATATAATTAGTGATGAAAAGTATATTACGTATAAGTATAATATACCTATTAAAAAGCTTGAACCTTATGAAGTATTTGATAAGAAGGTTAAAGTTGTATTCTTAGATAATGCAATTAATAAAATTGCTGGAGATGCAATTATACCATATCCACCAGGAATTCCATTAGTGGTTGGTGGAGAAGTGATAACAAAGGAATGTATTGAGATAGTTAAAAACTACTTAAGAGGTAATAAGCAAGTTATCGGGGTAGATAATAATAAAATAAGTATAGTGGAGGAATAAAGGTGACAGGACTATTAATAGCCTTAGAAGGGCCAGATGGATGTGGAAAAACTACACAGATAGAATTATTAAAGGATAGGTTAGAGAAGGAAGGGTTTGAGGTAATTGTCACTAGAGAACCTGGCGGAACAAAGATAAGTGAAAAAATACGAGAAATATTATTAGATAATGATAATAATGAAATGGGAAGCTGTTGTGAGGCACTACTTTATGCTGCATCGAGAGCACAATTAGTAGAAGAAGTTATAAAGCCTGCATTAGCGGAAGGCAAGATGATTATATGTGATAGATTTGTACATTCATCATTAGTATATCAAGGTATCGGTAGAGGACTTGGTGTAAAAGAAATAGAAGGAATAAATAACTTTGCATTAAATGGACTAAAAAGTGATTTAACTATAATGATAGATATAGATTTTGAAAAAGGATTAGATAGAAAAAGAAATCAAAAGAAATTAGATAGATTAGAGAATAGTGGTAATGATTTTCATAAGAAGGTTTACGATGGATATCAATATATAAAAAATGAAATTAAGGATATTGAAGTTGTAGATGGATCCATGTCAAAAGAAGAGGTTCATGAGAAAATATTTTCACTTATAAAAAATAAGATTAGATGAAATTGTAGTAATAGAGATAATATATGTTAAAATAGATAGTAAGGAGTGATTTAACGGAGAAATTATGATAATAGGGCATAATACAATAAGAGAACTGTTTTTGAAGGCAATAAAAGAGAATACTTTATCTCATGCATATCTTATTGTAGGTGAGGATGGCATAGGAAAAAGTATTTTAGTTAAAGAAATTGCATTGCAAATATTGGGAAAGACAAGAGATATAGATTATGTTGATTTAATTAACTTTCGTAGTAGTGGAAAATCTATAGGGGTAGACGATACTAGAAAGTTGATAATTGAGATTAATAAAAAGCCTTTTGAAGGTGATAAAAAGGTAATTGTAATTCATAATTGTGAAACAATGACGGAAGCAGCACAAAATGCGTTTTTAAAAACAATAGAAGAGCCACCGGTGGGTGTATATATTTTTCTATTATGCGAAAACTTAGCAAGTATCTTAGATACAGTGAAATCTAGGACATCTATTTATAGATTAAACAGATTATCAAAAAATGAAATCGAAGAGTATATACACAAAAACTATGGAGATATATCCGAAGAAAAAGAAAAGATGTTGATTTCTTTTAGTGATGGAATACCAGGAGCTATAGATAAATTAGTTAAAGACGAGGAATTTAATAATATAAGAGATTTAGTTCTAGATATATTATTAAATGTTAAAAATATCGAAAGAAATAAAATTTTTGATTACACAGATAAATTGTGTAAATTCAAAGATAAGTGGGAAGATGTTTTGACAGTGTTTTCGTCATATGTAAGAGATATTATGGTTTATGGAGAAACTTATTCTATAGAAAATATTATTAATCTAGATAAAATTAGTGATATTAAGGATTTGAAAGGAAGGTATACCTATTCAAAACTTATAAAGATTCTAGAGATAATAAAGTATGTAAGAGAAAATTTAGAGAGAAATGTAAATACAGAAGGAATATTCGATATTATGTTGATAAGATTACAGGAGGTATAAAGAATGGTTTCGGTAGTGGGAATACGCTTTAAAAAAGCTGGCAAAGTGTATTACTTCTCACCAGGTGACAACTTAGTTAAGGAAGGCGATAATGTTATTGTTGAAACAGCTAGGGGTATGGAATTTGGAACATGTATAATAAGCAGTAGAGAAGTAGATGAAGATAGTATTATATCTCCATTAAAGTCAGTAGTGAGAGTTGCAACAAAAGAGGATTTACTTAAATATGCCGATAATAAAAGAAGAGAAAAAGAAGCTTTTAATATATGTTGTGAAAAAATAGCTAAACATAAATTAGTTATGAAGTTAATAGATGTTGAGTATACATTTGATAATAATAAAATAATATTCTATTTTACTGCAGAAGGTAGAGTAGATTTTAGAGAATTAGTTAAGGATTTAGCTACAGTTTTTAGAACTAGAATTGAACTTAGACAAATTGGTGTTAGAGATGAGTCTAAAATGGTAGGGGGACTTGGTCCATGTGGAAGACCATTATGTTGTGGAACATTTCTTACAGACTTTGCTCCAGTGTCAATAAAGATGGCTAAAGAGCAAAACCTATCATTAAACCCATCAAAGATATCAGGGATTTGTGGAAGATTAATGTGTTGTCTTAACTATGAACAAGAAACATATGAAAAAACAAGAAAGATTATGCCGACTGTAGGTTCTATTGTGGAAACTCCATATGGAACAGGAGAGGTTATGTCTAATAGTCTTGTTAAGGAAACAGTAACTGCGAAGTTTATGAGAGCAGAAGGTGACGGAGAAGTTAGAGAAGTACCTATAACAAAATTGAAGTTAGTTTCAGGATCATATGAAGGAACAGTAGATGAAAAAGACATCAGAATTGAAGTGGAAGATGAGACTGATGCAAAAGCATTAAAGGAACTATTTAAGGGTGACTAGGAGGTAATAGCATGAAAGGTGTCCTTAGAGTTCACAAAATTGGTAATGTAAATAAGTTAAAGAGAGATATAACCTCTATTGAAGGCGTTATAGCATTATATATATCTAAGGAAAGTGAAGAGGTTACAGTAATTTTTGATGAGTATTTTACTACGTTAGATGATATTATAGATAAGCTGGAAAATGATGGACATATTATACTATAAAAAACTTTAATAAATATAGTAGACGTGCTAAAATAAAATTGTAGGAGAATATAGCTTAGTTTTAGGAGGTGTTTTTGATGGCATACAAAATAAACGAAACATGTGTTAGTTGTGGTGCATGTGCAGCAGAATGTCCAGTTGGATGTATTTCTCAAGGAGATAGTCAATTTGAAATTGATGAAACAAGTTGCATCGATTGTGGAAACTGTGCAAATGTTTGTCCAGTAGCTGCTCCAGAGCAAGCATAATACTTATTATAATAAATAAGATAAAAGAGATTCCCGCATTAGCAAATGAAAATTTGCAAGCGGGAGTCTCTTTTTTTCATGGCACAGGTATGAGGGCATAAGTCACACATAAACTATTCCCCCTTTACTCTTACTTATTCACTATAAAACTTACAAGTTTTCATTTGTTGTTAATTGATTGAATTGCAAATTATGATATGATAGTTCCTTTTATTTTTTTATGTTAAAATTATATAATAGATATACTTTATAATTTGGAGTGATGAAATGAGCTTTATAAAAGAAGATGAGACTTTAGATGATTTACAGCTAAAGGGGATACATGTTATACAGAAGAAGGATGCTTTTAGATTTGGAGTAGATGCAGTATTGTTGGCTAATTTCGCCAAGGTAAAAAAGAGTCATAAAGTTATAGATTTTTGTACAGGAACAGGGATTATTCCGTTTATTATAGCAGGGAAAACAGAATGTAATGATATAAAGGGAATAGAGATACAAGAAGAATTTGTTGATATGGCGAAGAGAACAGTGGATTATAATAATCTTTCAGATAGAATAAATTTTTATTGTAGAGATTTAAAGGATATAGATTTTTTAAAGTTTATGGAAAAGGTTGATGTTGTTACAGTTAATCCTCCATATAAGCTTCAAGGGTCAGGGATTATAAATGTAAATGATAAAAATGCTATAGCAAGACATGAGATATTATGTAATTTAGAAGATGTTATAGTGGCAGCAAAGGCAGTATTAAAGGATAATGGTAGATTTTATATGATTCATAGACCGGATAGACTTTGTGATATATTTTGTCTTATGAGAAAATATAAAATAGAACCGAAAAGGGTAAAGATGATTCATCCTACATACAACAAGGCTCCTAATATTGTTTTGATAGAAGGACAGAATTTTGGAGGTAGTTTTCTTAAATGGGATGAACCGTTATATGTTCATGAATTAGATGGTAGTTATACAAAAGAGATTGATAAGATATATGGAAGAGGTGAGTAGTGTGGCAGGAAAGTTATATATAGTAGGAACTCCTATTGGAAATCTAAAAGATATAACACTTAGAGCATTAGAAGTATTGAAAAGTTGTGATTTAGTGGCTGCAGAAGATACAAGAGTTACTATGAGATTGTTAAGTCATTTTGAAATAAAGAAGCCATTGATTTCATATCATAAGTTTAATGAAGAGGGTAGAAGTGAAAATATATTAGATAAAGTTAGAGAAGGGCAAATTGTTGCTTTAGTATCAGATGCGGGAATGCCCGGAATATCAGATCCAGGTGCAGTTATAATAGAAAAGGCTGTGGAAGAAGGAATTGATTTTGAAGTTATACCTGGACCAACAGCGGTAGTGACAGCATTAGTAAATTCTACATTAGACACTACTAAGTTTGCGTTTAGAGGTTTTTTCCCTAGAGAAAACAAAGATAGGGAAGAAATATTTAAAGAAATTGAAGGCTATAGAGATACGATTATATTCTATGAAGCACCTCATAGAATAGTATCGACATTGGAGTTTCTTAAGGACAGGATTCCAAATAGAAGAATGGCTTTAAGTAGAGAACTTACTAAAACTTATGAAGAAACTATAAGAGGCACTGTAGAGGAAGTATATAACAAGATATGTGATAATGGAGTCCGTGGAGAAATTGTTATATTAATAGAAGGAAAAAGTGATGATGAGATAGAAAAAGAAAATAGAAGTAAGTGGGAGTACATGACTATTGAGGAGCATATAGATTATTACATAGAAAAAGGTAATAGTAAAAAGGAAGCTATAAAATTAGTTGCAAAGGAAAGAGGAATTAGTAAAAGAGAAGTATATGCTTGCTCATATTAGAGCATTAGAAGGAGGTATGTAGAGTATGATACCTCCTTTTATTATGTCATTAGATAGAATGAAGAGGATAATTTATGTTTTACCTATCACTGTATATTAAGAAAAATACTTTTTATTTTTACGTATGAACTAATAGTATGATACCTTTCAAAACATTACTGCCATAGATTTCCTATAGCGCGGTTTTTTTGACAAATTATTTTAAATAATATAAAATTATACTACAATATATTACAAATGGGGATCAATTAAAATATATACAAGTAAAAAAATAGTATAATTTGAATGGGTAATGGGGAGGAGAGTTAGTATGAAAATGAGAATAGTATCATTTATGTTAGTTATAGTCTTAGTTAGTGAACTATTTATTGGTATAAAACCAATAAATGCAACACCGAATGATACTAAAAGTCAGTATGTTGATGCAATAATGAAGGTTGAGGAAGCTAATGATGAAGTAAGAAAATGTGACGAGAAGATAAGTCAACTAATGGTACAACAAGAAGAAACTAGTAGTAAGATTGAAAGCATAAAGGTTGAGATAGAAAATAAAGAAAGTGAAATTAAGAAAACGGAAGAAACTATAGTTGGAGATGCAGAAGAATTAAAGAAAAGGGTAAGATCTACATATAAAAGTGGTAATGATATAACTTTAGATATTGTATTTGATGCAAAAAGTTTTTCTGATTTAATCTATAGAAGAGAGCTTATTAGAAATGTAACTGGATATGAGGTAAGAGCTATAGATAGAACAAAATCCGCTAAAAAGACACTTGTTAATTGCAAGAAGGATTTGCAAAAGGAAGCTGATAATTTATCTAAGCTAAAGGAAGACTTACAAAAACAAATTGAATCTATACAATCAGAAAAGGTTGAACATCAAAAAGTTAAAGCAGATGCAGAGGCTGTAAGTAAGAAATATGCAGAACAATTAAAAGTTATATATGGAGAAATAGAAGCTAAAGCACAGATTTTACAGGCACAGATTAATGTAGGTGTTAAGGTAACATCTACAGGAGAAGATGTTAGTGAAACTGCACTGGCTATATTAAAAGAAGCAAACACTCATTTAGGAAAAAAATATGTATGGGGAGCTACAGGACCTAATACTTTTGACTGTTCTGGTTTAACACAGTATGTTTATGGAAAGATGGGAATATCATTAACAAGAACTACATATACCCAAGTAAGAGAAGGTCAATATGTAGCACCAAAAGACGTACAACCAGGAGATTTGGTGTTTTTCGGTTCAATAAAGTCGCCGCATCATGTTGGTATATATGCAGGAGACGGAATGTTTATTCATGCACCTCAGACTGGTGATGTAGTTAAATATTCAAAGTTAAGCTATATGCCTGATTATACACAGGCGAGAAGAATAATAGGTTAAATAATTAAAGATTATATGTGATGCTAATAAGACTGTATTTTTAAACAAAATACAGTCTTATTTTGTATATAATTATATAAATTAAAAAAAATTCTACATAATATCTTCATATAAAAGATTAATAATTTGAAATAAAAGTAATAAAATGCAAAAATAAAATAAATATGAATACAAAAATATTTAAACTTTTAGAATGGGGGAAGAAAATGAATAAGAAAGGTATAAGTCTAATTTTGTTTGTAACAACATTATTAATGACTACTAATTTGGGGATAAACGTTAAAGCAGATCCTACATTAGATGATGCAAAAAATCAGTATGAAGATGCAGTGAAGAAAGTTGAAAGTGTAAATGATAAAGTAAGAAAGTTAGATACAGAGATCATTGCATTGATGGATAAACAAGACACAACAGAAAAATCTATATCAGAAAAACAAGGAGAAATTGATAAAAAGCAAGAGGAAGTAGAAAAAGCAAAAGATGAATTGCAAGAAGATGAAGATACGTTTAAGAAAAGGGTAAGAGCTTCATATAAAGATGGAAATGATGTAGTAATTAATTTGTTAGTAGAATCAAAGACAATAGGAGATTTAATTGAAAGAACTGAAACTATTAAAGATGTTTCTAAACGTGAAAAACTTATAATGGATGAAATAAAGAAGGAAAAAGTTCAGTTAGAAGGAGCGAAAGCAAAAGTTGAAAAGGAAGTTGTAGCATTAAATTCATTAAAAGGGGAATTAAAGAAACAAATAGAAGAAATTAACAAGCAGAAAGAAGAACAAGAAGTTGCTTTAGCGGAAGCAGAGAATGTTAAAAATAAATATGCAACAGAAGTTAAGGCTATGGAGGATGAGGTTAATGCAGAAGCAAATAAACTTAAAGAATCAAGAGAACAAGAAGCTACTGCTACAATAGCACAGTCTAATGAGGTAGAAGAATCTGCACAAGTGTTACAACCATCACAATCAACAAAGCCATCGCAATCAACAAAGCCATCACAACCAACTCAATCTACACAACCGATACAATCAACAGTATCTACATCTACATCAGTATCAGCAGTGTTAGCAGAGGCTGAAAGACATCTAGGTAAATCATATGTTTTAGGTGCAAATGGACCAAATACCTTTGATTGTTCAGGATTTGTGCAATATGTATATAAACAATGTGGAGTTTCGCTTACAAGAACTACATATACTCAAGTTGCTGGTATAGGAAGTTATGTAGCACCTGGAAGTGAGCAACCAGGAGATTTAGTTTTCTTTGGTCCAGTGTCAGCACCAGAGCATGTTGGTATCTATGTAGGAAATGGTATTTTTATTCATGCACCAAAGCCTGGTGATGTAGTTAAATATTCAAAGTTAAGCTATATGCCTAATTATACACAGGCTAGAAGAATACTAGGTTAAAGTTAAAAGGGATTGTCGCACAAAGAAGTAGGGATCAGAGTGCGGCAGTTTTTTTTGCAAAATTGAATATCAAGGCACAGGTATGAAGGCACAAGGCACAGGTAGATATCAGGGCACAAGTGTGAGGGCACAAGGCACAAGTAGATATCAGTGCACAGTTGTTGATGAAATTCCCTTTAGGGGAATTTTTGAGATTATAAGTGGAACAATTTTGTGTATAGAATAAGATAGTTTCCTTAATTGCGAAATGTGAATTGTGAATTGAACAAAGGAATTGAAATACTTGTTTCAAAATTATTTTTTAGAGAAAATTAAATATCTTCATTTTATCTTTATAAAAATGTATAATAATTACAATAAAGTAAAATATACCATGCAAGGTTAGGATTGAGGTAAAGTTAGGAATGATAAAAAGGAAGATATGCTTAATATTGATGGCTACAATAATAACATTTGCAAATGGGAAAGTAATAGTAAAGGCAGAGCCTAGTATTGATGAGAAACGAGAAGAATATAAAGTAGCAGTAGAGGAAGTAGAGAAGTACAGTGATGAGATAAAGAAGATAGATAATAAGATATCAGTTATTATGGAAGAACAAAAGGAAATTGAGAATAAGATAAGTGAAAAGAAAAAAGATATTGAGGAAAAAAGAGAAAGTATACAGGTAAAGAGTATAGAATTAGAACATAATGAAGAAGCGTTTAGGAAGATGATTAGAACAACTTATATGTGTGGAAAAGAAGAAGTCATTAGTATGATTGTAGATTCAAAAACTATTGGAGATTTTATAGAGAGAACTGAAGTTATTAAAGGAATATCAAAGTATAAGGAAAATGTAATAAGCAATATAAAATGTAAGAAAGAAACACTAATATCCGAAAAAGATACTATGGAACAGGAAGTAGAAAATTTAAATAAATTAAAAGATAAGTTACAAGATAAGCGAGAAGAAATAGAGAATATAAAAGAGATAGAAGAAGGATTTTTATTGAAGGCAAAGGAATTAAAGGAAAAGTATCAGAAAGAATTATCTGAGATGGAAGAAAAAATAAAAAATGATTTAACATCAATGAAAGAACACATGAAATATGATAAAGAGATTACGAATAAAATCATATTAGAGGTTTTAAAGGAAGCAGATACTCATATAGGAAAGGATTATGTATGGGGAGCTACAGGACCAGATACTTTTGATTGTTCAGGATTTGTACAATATGTATATAAGAAGGTGGGAATAGAACTTACAAGGACAACATATACTCAAGTAGCAGGCCGTGGTACTTATATTCCTAAAGGAGAAGAACAACCAGGAGATTTAGTATTCTTTGGTTCGATGTCAGAACCACATCATGTGGGGATATGTGTAGGAAATGGAATGTATATACATGCGCCGCAAACAGGGGATGTGGTAAAGTATTCGAAGTTAATATATTCAAGGGATTATTGTCAAGCAAGAAGAATTGTAGAGGACTAAAATAGATTTGTAAGGAAAGCTGTTACAGAGTGTGACAGCTTTTTTATTTGATGACAAAGAGAAAACTCTTTGTTGAATTTCTTAGAACATAAGTGATTATTTTCTGCTATAGAATGATTTGAGTTAATGGTATTTGATGAAAAATTATTATAATGTGCCTAATGAAGATTGTAGTCCGAATGAGAGTTTTGGGCTTATGCTAGATATTGAATACTTTAATTATTAAAAGGAATATAATTTAGAAATATGAATAATCATTATTTTTTGAAGAAACTCATATAATAATATAAATGTGTGAATAAATTTTAATATTTTTTTATTTTTATTTATGGAAATAATATTGTGAAAACTATTTCAAAATAATGACACTAAAAGTAAAAAGTTGGGCAATGAGAATTTGGTATATTATATAACTTGTCCCTTTATACACTGATATAAGTAAGTTTAGGGGGAAGAGGTAATAAATATGTGATTTGATCCAAATATGTACAATAAACGATTCAATATGACATATGAACCATAAAATGGGACATGGTATTACCAACTTCTTAATAAAGGACAAGATATTTCTTCATTTTATCTTCACACAAAAAATTAATAATGTAAAAGAAGAAACAAGAAACCTTAAATTTTTTTTAAGATATACTATAAAAGAAAATTAAAAATATATATAATTAAACAAAAAATATTAAAGATAAATGAATTTTAAATGTGATTTAAAATTTTGGAATGGGGGAAGAAAAATGAAAAAGAAAGGTATAAGTTTAGCTTTAGTAATTGCTACATTAACAATGACTACTAGCTTTGGAACACAAGTAAAAGCAGATCCAACGTTAGATAGTGCTAAAAATCAATATTCAGAAGCATTACAAAAAGTTGAAGCTGTAAATGAACAAGTAAGAAAGTTAGATGCTGAAATCAGCGCATTAGTTGATAAACAGAATTCAACAGAGAAATCTATTTCAGATAAGCAAGATGAAATTGCTAAAAAGCAAGAAGAAGTTGAAAAGACTAAAGCAGAACTTCAAAAAAGTGAAGACGATTTCAAAAAGAGAGTAAGAGCTGTATATAAGAACGGAAATGATGTTGTAATTAATGTTCTAGTAGAATCAAAATCAATGGGCGATTTATTAGAAAGAACACAAACTGTTAAAGAAGTTTCTAAGCGTGAAAGAACTATAATGGAAACAATCAAAACAGAAAAAGTTGCATTAGAAAAGGCAAAATCAAAAGTTGAAGAAGAAGTTGTAACTTTAAATTCATTAAAAGATGAGTTACAAAAACAAATAGATGAAGTAAATAAACAAAAAGATGATCAAAAAGTTGCTTTAGCAGAAGCAGAATCTGTTAAAAACAAATATGCTACAGAAGTAAAGGCTATAGAAGATCAAATGGCAGCAGAAGCAGCAAGACTTCAAGCAGCAAGAGCTCAACAAGCTACTGCAACAATAGCACAAGCATCAAATGTTGCACCATCAAGAGGTGGACAAGAAACAACTACAGCAACTGCAGCAGCGGTATTAGCAGAAGCTGAAAAACATTTAGGTAAACCATATGTATGGGGAGCAAAAGGACCAAATACATTTGATTGTTCAGGCTTTGTTCAATATGTATTTAGACAAGTAGGTATAAGTGCTCCAGCGCCAACATATACACAAGAAACATTAGGTACATATGTTGCTAAAGGACAAGAACAACCAGGAGATTTAGTTTTCTTTGGACAAGTTGGTAATACTCATCACGTTGGAATATACGTTGGTGGCGGTATGTATATACATGCACCACAAACTGGAGATGTTGTTAAGTATTCATACTTATCAGGTTCAAGAGACTATAGCTTTGCAAGAAGATTATTAAATTAGTTTTATAAGAAAGATAATATTTAGATTGTATAAAGGCTGTCGCACAAAGAAGTTAGATTCGAGTGCGGCAGTTTTTTTGTAAAATAGAATATCAGTGCACAGGTATGTATCAGTGCACAGGTGTCAGTGCACTGTGCACAGTTATGGATGAAATTACCTTTAGGGGAATTTCTGAAAATTTTAAGTGATACAATTTTGTGTTATAGTATAGGCTAGTTTTTTTAAGATATTGGTGTTTCAGATATAACTGTTACGGGGGACTAATGAAGGCTGTGCCTTCATGTAGCTTGAACTAGAAGCTCTTGTTAATGGGATATCTCTTTTTTAATTTGAAATTTGTATACACTAGAATATAATTGACATATAAAGGATAATAATATAAAATTATATTACACAATATGACAAAAAGATATAAAAATTGATTTTAAAATATAATATGCAACAAATGCAACATATTATCTACAAAATAATATGAGAAATTTAAATTAATATATAGATGAAAAAATAGGGGAAAACTTTGTAGGGGGGAACAATAATGGCAGTGAAGAAATGTTATGTAATGTTAGTTTTAATTCTAATAGTTAGTTTTATATCACCGCAAAATATAATTAATGCTGCTCCAAGTAAGACTGAGACGCAATCTAATTATGATGAAGCTATGAGAAAGGTAGAGGCTGCCAATGATGCAATAAGAAAATGTGATGACAAGATAAATACGTTAATTGCTAAACAAAAGGAAACAGAGACGGCTATATCTACAAAGCAAAAGGAGATAGCAGATAAAGAATCAAATATAAATGAAAGTTCAAAGGATTTATCTAAAAAGGAAGAAGAATTTAAAGATAGAATAAGAAGTGCGTATAAGAATGGAAATGATACTACTTTAGCTATAATATTAAATGCTGAAAGTTTTGGAGATTTAATTGAAAGAAAAGAGATTCTTAGAAATGTATCTCTTTCTGATATAAGATTTATTAAAAAGATAAAAGAAAGTAAGGATACATTAGACGAAGAAAAAAGAAATCTTGAAAATGAGGCAGCAGAATTAGATAAATTGAAGAGTGATCTACAAGGTCAAATAGATACTATTAATGCTGAAAAATCATCTAGTGAAAAGGCAAGAAAAGAAGCAGAAGCATTGAAATCTAAGTATGCAGCTCAATTAGAAGCAATAAATAGAGCTATAGCCGCTGAGGCAAACACAGTAAGTGGAGGAACTACCAATACAGGTACTGCAACAGTTTCAAATGTATTAGCAGAAGCAAAGAAGCATCTAGGAAAACAATATGTATGGGGAGCTACAGGACCAAACACTTTTGATTGTTCAGGATTTACTCAATATGTGTATAAAAAATGTGGCGTTAGTCTTACAAGAACTACATATACACAAGTGAAGGGAATTGGAACATATGTAGCACCAGGTAATGAAAAACCAGGAGATTTAGTTTTCTTTGGATCATTAAAATCACCACATCATGTTGGGATATATGTAGGGAATGGAATATTTATCCATGCTCCACAAACTGGCGATGTTGTTAAATATACAAAGTTAAAGTATATGTCTGATTATACACAAGCAAGAAGAATAATATCATAATGAATATAAGAGACAGGTACAGAATTTATAATGGTATTTGTCTCTTTTGAGATTAGAATAAGAAATGCAATTTTTTTAATGTGATTAAATTTAAGGGTAGTTATGAGATTTAGAAATAATTTAGAAAATAGAAAAAGGAGATATCGCTTGCATGAATAATCTCCTTTTAATTAGTTTTTTTATAAAATTATTTTGAACCTAATTCATTAAGGCAACTAGTGCAGATATTTTTACCTTTGTAGTTTATTACATCTCTAGCATTACCGCAGAATATACAAGCTGGTTCATATTTCTTTAATATGATTTCTTCACCATCAACATATATTTCAAGAGCATCCTTTTCAGCTATATCTAATGTTCTTCTTAATTCGATTGGAATAACAATTCTTCCCAATTCATCAACTCTTCTTACAACACCTGTAGATTTCATATTTAACTTCCTCCTATAACAGTTATCGACAAAAATATATTTTTATGTAATAACAAAATAAGTTAGCAATAAATTTTTACTTTGTAATAACCGTGCATATTTTTGTATTAAATGTATCGATAATATTATTTTATATGGTAAACCAATGCAAGTCAATACATTTATATAAAGTTAAGTAAAAAAATGGCTAGCATAAAAATAATATGTTTTTGTTGTGAATTTAGTATGTAGAATGTCGATTATGTGTCTAATTAGGTATATAATTATAATAAATATACTTTATGGAAGGGGTAGTTGAGATTATGAAAATAAATATATTAATTGTTGATGATGAAGTTAGAATAAGAGATTTACTAGGGGCATACCTTACAAAAGAAGGCTATAATATTTACTATGCTAGCAATGGGAAAGAAGCATTAGATATTTTTAAAGATAATATTATAAACCTTGTTATATTGGATGTAATGATGCCAATAATGGATGGTATAGTAGCATTAAAAGAAATGAGAAAAATTAAGAATGTACCGACATTAATGCTTACAGCAAAAAGTGAGGAAGAAGATATACTACTTGCATATGGTATGGGAGCAGATGATTATGAGACTAAACCTTTTAGTCCTAAAATTTTAGTTGCAAAGATAAATGCTATTATAAAGAGAAATTATAATGTACAATCTGAAGATTTAATTATAGATGAAGAAGGACATAGAGTACTTGTTGATGGAAAGGAAATATCATTATCAAAAACTGAATTTGATTTATTAAAATATTTTGTTGCTAACGAGGGGATTGTTTTAAGTAGGGATAGAATACTAGATAAAGTATGGGGTTATGATTTTGAAGGTGACTTAAGAGCTGTTGATACTGGTATTAAAAGATTAAGAGAAAAGTTAAAAGATAAAGCAAGTTATATAAATACCGTTAGAGGAGTAGGATATAAATATGAGAAAAAAGAGGAGAATTAGAGATAGTATCGCAAAAAGATTATTTTTAATGACTACTTCGATATTTTTAGGTATAACTATTTTTAATGTATTAATACAATGGATGTTTTTTGAAGGATATTATAATTATCGAAAAAAAGAGACACTAGAAAAACAAGTTCAGAGTTTTAAAAGTGAATATGAAGATGAATATACAGAAGTAGATTTAATGCAGATGATGAGAGAATATCAACAAAAGTATTCTGTTACGATAGCTGTAGTTGATAAGGCTGGATCCTGTACTATGCTATCTACTCAAGTACCGAGGGTAGATAATGAGCGATTACAACTAGTAAGAAACATAGTTATGTGGTTTCAGAATGATCCTGTAGGAAATAGGTTTATTAAAGAATCTAGGAATTCTAAATATGAATTAAATACTTTAGCTTATGTTACAACAGGAGAAAATAATGAGTATATTATAGGAATAACATCATTGGAACAAGTTAGTGAGGCATCTGAGATATCATTACAAATGAATTTTTATTTTGCCATAATATCAGTGGTAATACTTACATTTATATCAGTGTTGTATTCTAATACTATATCAAAGCCATTAGTTAAAATTAATAGAGTTGCAAAAAAGATCGCAAAATTAGATTTTAAAGAGAAATGTGTTGTAGATAGAAACGATGAAATAGGTAGTTTAAGCAAAAGTATAAATGTAATGTCTACTAATCTGGAAGAGACATTAACATCGCTTAGAGAGGCTAATATGAAGCTTCAAGAGGATATAGAGAAAGAACGTCAGTTAGAAAAAATGAGAAAAGAATTTATTGCAGATGTATCTCATGAATTGAAAACTCCAATAGCATTAATAAAAGGATATGCAGAAGGTATACAAGATGAAATATTAGATAAAGAAGATGCTGTTAAGATAATTATAGATGAATCAGATAAGATGACAAAACTAGTTATGGATATGATTAATTTATCTCAATTAGAAAACGGAACATTTAAAATGAAAAAGGAAAGATTTAATTTATCGGAAATAATAGAAGTTGTGACAGATAAGTCAAAGGCGTTATGTTATGATAGAAAAATTGATGTTAAGGTGAATATAGATGAAGATCTTTATGTATATGGTGATAATGTAAGATTAGAGCAAGTGTTATTAAATTATTTATCAAACGGAATAAGACATTGTTATGATGAAGGAGAAATAATAGTTACAGCGACAAGAAGTGGAGATGATGTTTTAGTAGAAGTAGAAAACACTGGAGACCACATAGATGATGATGAGATAGATAAAATCTGGGAGAAGTTTTATAAAATAGACAAAGGAAGAAAGAGAGATGGAAGTACAGGACTTGGACTTTCTATTACTAAAAATATAATAAATGTTCATGGTGGTAATGTAGCAGTAGTAAATACAGAAAAGGGAGTAAAGTTTAGTTTTACAATTCCTTATAGTAAGAAATAAAATATTTATAATATTGACATGAAACTGTCACAAAGAATGGTTAATATATATATTGTAAGGTAAATCCTTATATACTTAAAACCTGAATTTTTGAATATATTGTGTCCCAGAGAGAAGGATGTATCTTTTAGTTGCATCCTTCTTTCGCGTGTATGTAGATATATCTAAGTGCACAGTTTTCAGTGCACAGTGCACAGTGATTGATGAAATTCCCTTTGGGGAATTTCTGAGATTTTAAATATAATAATTTTTTGTGTATAGTAGATTAGTTTTCTTAAGGTACTTGTATTTGATACAGAACTGTTACGAGGGACTAATGAAGGTTGCACCTTCATGTAGCTTGAACTAAGAAACCATGATTAGTGAAAAAGAATATTTAAGTATAACAGTTTTATATAGGCACTAAATATATCTATGAATACAATTGTACTTCTTTATCGTGAACTGTGAATTGACTGAATTGCAAATTAAAAAAGCTATTGATCACCGTTAGATGATCGATAGCTTTTTTATTATATGAGAGTGTTTGTAATATATAAATTAAAGGTTAATATCTATTGAATATTTAATGTAACAGTCATAGTTTTTCCTAAACGATTTATGTCAACTTCAACTTTATCTCCAGAAGAAACTTTTCCTTTTGCTTTTTGTAGATCTGATGTACTGCTTATATCTTTTCCGTTAAATTTTGTGATTATATCATTTGGTTCAATACCACCGTTAGCGGCAATTGATCCAGCAGATACAGAGGCAACTCTAACACCATGGTCAAGTTGATAATATTTTAACTCAGTATCAGATAAGTTTTGGATGCTTACACCTAATGTGATACTAGTATTAAGCGGATTATCAACTAAGTCTTTAACTGTATCTGCTACAGCTGTAATAGGGATTGCAAAGCCCATACCAGATACGCTAGAGTCTGATATTTTTGCTGTATTTATACCGATAACTTTTCCGTAAGCATTGATTAATGGACCACCAGAGTTACCAGGGTTTATAGCAGCATCTGTTTGAATATAAGTTTTAACAGTGTCAGTATCTTCTATACGTCTATCCTTAGCTGATACAATACCAGAAGTTAAGCTATTTAAGAATGTTTCTCCAAGAGGGCTACCAATTGCTATTACTGGTTCACCAACAAGAACATCAGCTGATGAATCTAATTCTAACACAGCAGGCATTTCCATATTTCCAGATATCTTAAGAACAGCTACATCTAAATCTTCATCGTAATTAACTACAGTAGCATCAGCAGTAGTTTTATTAGAGAACATAACTGAAATTTTAGAAGCACCTTCGATAACATGGTAGTTTGTTAATACATAGCCTTCCTTGCTAAATATAAATCCAGATCCAGATCCACCTTGAACTTGGAATTGATTTAAAGTTAAATTTTGAGTTGTAATACCAACAACAGCTGGACTTACTTTGTTATATATATCAGGGATAGATACACCGCCAGTAGTTGAAAAAGATAGTTGTTCGGTATTAGTAACAGTTTTTACATTGTTTGATTTATTTGAAGCTGTTAATTTATTAGTTATTAAACTAGATGTTATACCTGAACCAGTACCAACAACAGCTGATATTAATACACAAAGAGCAATAGTTTTTCCTAGTCCTTTTTTCATTTTTTTTGTTTTAACCTTTTTATTATGGTTGTTACTATTATTAGTGTATACATCTTCAAATTTTACATCTTGTGCTGAGTCCGAATCATCATTTTTCATTGTAAAATTTATGTTATTTGAATCCATGCTAACAGTATTCTCTATATCATTAGATGAATTATTATTGTTTGTAGAAGAAGTAGTATTATTATTATCATCTTGGAAATTATTAAATTCGTTCATATCAATTACCTCCTAATGGTTCATTTCCTTACCTTATGAGTTTATTTTATAATACTTCTATGACATTTATGTGTCACGCTATTTAAAATTTTATTTAATAATTTAGAATATTTTTTGTATATATATTGGAAGATAAATATACAAAGTGAAACTAAAAAAGTTATTAATAGATTTCTTCTAGATATATATTCTAAAGATTCTATAGGTCTAAGATAATATGGCAATGAACTAGATATACTAATAAAGTAAAATAAAACTATAGAAAGTACATTACTAATGATAGAAACTATAAAAAATATTCCATTGCTTAGTGATATAAATAGATTAACATAGCAAACAGATATAGTTATGATTATTAAAATTAATGTTATTACACTAAATAAAATAGGAACAAATTTTCCTTGACCATAGCTATAAATTAATGAATTATTTATAGTAGATATAGATGATAATCTATTGCTATTACTATTATTTTTAAGCAAAAATAAATCGTTCGCATCATTTCCGTTATACACTTTAGATGATGTTATTAGTCCGTTATTTAAGTTTGTCAATCTACCTAAAGTATATGGAGCCATATAATTTTTTTCTATGAAGCCTACTACTTCAAATTTATCCCCATTAATGTGGATAATATCGCCTACATTAAAATACTTTTCAAAGTTAAATCCTAAAAGTACAGTATTTTTGCTAAAATCTAAATTATTACCTTTATACAGTTTTACAGATAGTGCATCATAAAACTCTTGCGGGAAATATAACATTTTTGTTGAAATCTCATTTTCTAAGTTGCTAGAGTTATAGTCTTCAGTAAAATTTAATTCATCTTTTAATTCAACTATCTTATCATAAGATAATGAAGTAGAAAAACTGCCAGTGTAGTTAAGCGTTGAAGTTGATGAAATAATATTACTCTTTATATCATCTGTAAGTGGTGCAGAAGAGTAATAAATATGACTGTTTTCATACTCATCAAGCGATTTTGTGAATGTTACTCTAGCCTCTAAATACGTTAGTGAACTAATCAAGAAATACCCATTACAAGTTAACATTATGAAAAACAGTGATAATAATATTACAGGTTTAGCTCTAAAGAATATCTTTAAGATTAATATTGTTACTAGAGCTAAAGAGAATATTAATAAAACAACATAAGGTATAAGTCTATCTAAATAAGGACTTTTTACCTGATTAGCTTTAAATTTGTAATAATCTTCACCATAAAAACTATAGTCGAATTTAATATTCTTAAATGTAGATTTCAAGTCCTTTTCAAAAGCCTTTAAAGAATCTGGTAGAGAACTAGAACCTCTAACAGAAAGAGATATTATAGGTTGTGATTCAAAGGCTTTTTGAAATTCTTTAGGTGCATTATGTAGCGAAAAGTATATAGCACTTTTGTATTTATTATAGTATGTTGCATTAATTGTATAGATATTATCACCTAATGGAATTTGCTTCATATACCAAGAGTCAGTATCTTCTCCTACAAAAGCAAAAAAGGGCTTATTAAAATTATCAATAGATCCTTCTTTCAAAGTTCCAAGATAAGTTTTGTTGTTTAATATTCCTCGTATACTTATATATTCAGAATTAAATTGAGGACTCTCATAGTTTAACGATAATTCTACACTATAATTAGATAGATTTTTATTTAGAATATTGTAAAGTTTATTGTAGTTGAAGTTTTCATCTGGGGCTATTGTGCAAATATAATTATATTTATAATTTCCTGATGTTACTTGCTTAATTTCTTCTTCTAATATGCCATAAGAAGTTACTACCTTATTTACTGAAGTTATAAGAGAGGCAATAACAACAAGTAACAGCAAAAAAGTAAACTTACTTTTTTTCATATTAATCCTCCAAGTTAAAAATAATTTATTACAATTATATCATTTATAAAAAGAAATGCCCACAACTCTAAAAGAGTAGTGAGCATTTATCGGTTATTATACTTTTAACTTTTTAATTGAAGTTACTATAGATTTTGAAAGTATAGTTAATATCAAAACAGCTACTGATGAAAGTGCTATAAATCCGCCAGGAGCACCATCAAGGTAAAAAGATAGGACTAGTCCTAAGTTTACATCTATTACTCCAAATATTATTGAGTATATAAAAGTTTGTTTAAAACCTTTCTTAAGTTGTAAAGAAGTTGCTACAGGAATAGCAATTAAAGAAGAAATAACTAATATACCAACAATTTTTATAGATATTGATATTGTAAGAGATACTAATAAGATGAATATATAGTTTAGAATCTTTACTTTTATACCAGCTATTTTAGCACCATCTTCATCAAAAGTTAGATATATTAAAGAGTTAAATAAAAAGAATAGAATTATAAAAGTTACAACGCTTAATATACCTATAATATATAAATCTTTTGGTGTTATTGTTAATATACTTCCAAATAAATAAGAGTTTATATTTGTTTTAGTTTTACCGGTAGAAATTAATGTTATAGCTATTCCTACACTAAAAGTGAGGATTATTGACATTATAAGATCTCCATATTTTTTTAAAAATATAGATAAAAATTCAATAACTACACCAGAAATAGAAGTAAATACAACAGCTGATAAAACAGGATCCGTTCCTGTTGCAATACCTAAGGCAATACCTGCAAAAGAAGCATGTGCTAGTGTATCTCCCATAAGTGAATATCTTTTAAGTACTAAAAAAGTTCCGATAGCGGGGCAAATTAATGAAATAAGCATACCGCCAATCAATGCATATATCATAAAATCATATTGAAACATAAATTAATCCTCCATACTTAAGGCAGTATATTGATCTAAGTTCAAAAATCTACCCTTACCGTTTTGTATTTGATATATTTTAGAAGAGTTTTCTTTTGTTGCTTTTAAGTTATGTTCTACAGATATAACAGTTATATGTTGTTCTTTATTTAAAGTCTTTATTAGTTGATATATTTCAGTTTGACTTTTTATATCTATACCTGTTGAAGGTTCATCCAATATAAGTAAATCTGGATTTCCCATTAAAGCACGTATTATAAATATCTTTTGTGCTTGACCTCCTGATAAATTAGAAATTAATGAATTTTTATAACTATTCATATTAACAAGAGAAAGCATATCATCTATAATAGATTTATTTTTTATCTTTAAAGTCTTTCGATGGACATTTAACATTTCAAAAACTGTAAGAGGGAAATTAGTATCAAGATTATTTAGTCTTTGTGGTACATAAGCGATGTGATTAGCATTTATAGATAAAGATCCCTTATATCCTTTTAATAATCCTAAAATTATTTTGGTGAAAGTACTTTTGCCGCTACCGTTTTCACCTATTATAGTAACGTAATCCCCTTTTTTTATATTAAAATTTATACCATTTAATATATATGGGGGAGTATTGGAATATGAAAAATATAAATTGTCTATTTTAATCAAAATTAACCCTCCTGAAACTCATATATAATTATAATCATATTTATTCAAAGTAAACTTTATTATAAACTTACTATATGACATTTGCAAATAGTTTGCAAGTATATACATAGAATTATATTCATGTTGGATAGGAGAAAGAATAAAAATGAAAAAGAATTTACAGAAAATGTAAATTGCATAAAAGTAGATATATATCTATTTTGAAAAGAAAATATAGAAAATTGAAGGAAAATTTTATTAATAATCAATAATTTTAACAAGTTATACACAGGGGGGGTGTGGATAGTGTGGATAACTTTTGTAATAGCACGGAATATCAGGTGTAAAGCCATAAAAACAATAACAAGTTATCCACAGAGTTATACACTTTATTCACAAAAGCATATGGAAAACAGTATCAACTGCTTATTTTGCAAGTTTAATATAAAGAACTTGCAAGGTGATAAAACTATATTGTCGAAAGAAAAAAATGGTAAAAAGTATTGAAAACAAACAAATGTTCGTATATAATGATAATACAAGGAGGAGATATTATGAGAGTGAGTTATATTGAAGCATTAAAATCTATGATAGCTATAGTACCTGTATATAAAATCGGAGAAGGGAAAATGACGTTGATCAAATCTGAAAATGGAGATGAGTATTTAACGAAAATATCTATTAATAAGGCTATTAGAGATTATTTTGCACTAAATTTATTATCACTTACAGCTATAATAGCTAAAAGTGAAAAGATACTTAATAAGAAGTCATTAGTTCCATTAATAAATAATAATGAGGTTATTATACCAATAAAGACAATAAAACCTTTGGTAAAAGGGGATAGGGCATTTGGATACATAAATTATTCTAAGGTAAAGGAAGTTAGAGATGGATTAGTTACTTTTACAAATGGGTATAAGTTGAATTATGTAGATAAATATGAGACTGTTAAGAAAAGAATAGCAGAGGGAGATATATTGAGAAAAAGTGCACAGTGAATGTGAAAATTTATAATTAAAAAAGTTGGAGGTGTCACATTAACACATGAAAAGTTGCTAATGCGATACCTCCTTTTATTATGGCACAATTCTTCAATTCACAATTCAGGCAATTCGCAATTAATGTTAATTTTCCCTAAAAGGAAAATATTATAAGTCCTGCGGACAGCTAAAGGTAGAATTGTGTTTATAGATATGTTTAGTGCATATATAAAACTGTTATACTTAAGTGTTGTTTTTCATAAATCATGTGTTTTTACTCCAAGCTACATGAAAGCAAAACTTTCATTAGCCCCCGTAATAGTGCTATATCAAATATAAATATCTTAAGAAAACTAACTTATTCTATCCATAAATCTTTTCTTCATTATATATCTTAAAGTATCATTATCTGCAGCAAAGATATTACCAGTATCATTCTTAACAAATTCTAATGCTACATCTTTTAATAACCTTATAAACTTATATTCTATACCAGATTTTACATTAGTTCTTAATTGAGTAAATAGTTCTTCCTCAGTTGCTGCTACAATATCTTCAGGTAATGGGTACTTGTAAAAAATTGTGATTAAAGATTTACTTGCCCAATTAGTTGACGCATTGTTAAATCCCTTTTCAGTATTCTCTAATGGTGATAAATATGATACTTCATTCTTGGTATTTTGTGTTTTGCAATTATCATTTTATCGAAGGGGGTTATTTTTTTCAATTTTTAAAAAGTCTTAAAACAGGAATGCTGTGCCCTGATATTCTATTTTGCAAAAAAACTGCCGCACTTTAATTCCTAACTTCTTTGTGCGACAGCCTCAATAATAGTTTATTTATATTTTTCTAGCTCTGCATCTAAGTCAGATAATGATGAGCTGTTAGTTGTTGATGCAGATGAAGGATTTTTGTATTTCTCAAGTTCTGCATCTAAGTTAAGTTCATTTAATGCTGCAAATTCATCGTCTAGAGAAGGTGTTTTTAATTCTCCAAGACCTTCTGCTAAAGCTTCCTTACGAGCAATATTTCTTTCAATATTATCTAAGTTAATATTATTTGATTTAGTATTAACATTAGCAACAATTTCGTTAACAGTTTTTGAAGCTTCTGCATTTGCATATCTTGCTGCAGCTTCATCTCTATATGCTCTTGTCTTATCTAATTCTTTTTGTAATTCTATTAACTTACCTTTTAAAGCTTCAGCTTTTTCTCTAGCTACAGTTTGTGCTTGAAGAAGTGCATTGTAGTTATTTTCAGCTTTAATCTTTTCAGCTAAAGCTTTTTTTGCTAAATCTTCATTTCCTTTTGAAAGAGCTAGTCTTACCTTATTATCATAATCTTCAACTTCGGCTTTTGCTTTTAAAACTTTCTTTTCAGTTTCACGAGCATTTCCGATTACTTGTGCGGAAGCAATTTTTGCATCGCTCAAACTTTTTTCCATGTCTTTAATTTTTTGATCCAATAATTCAATTGGATTTTCCATTTCATCTAATTTTGAATTAACTTTTGCTTTGAACATAGTAGATACTCTTGTAAATACTCCCATAATGCAACCTCCCAATAGTTTATATTTTTATTATAATTCAATTACTTTTCATTTGTATAGTTAATTTTACAATTTTACAAATCATTTGAAAATAGATATGTATAAAAAGTTAAAAAATACTATGTACTTATAATAAATGATTTTAATAAATATTTCAAGCAAGAAATATAATCTTTTTAAGTGATTTTGTTTTATTTATAAAAGAGTAATTATTACTAGATAGTTACAGCTACATATAGCTTCAAATATCTCTAATTTACACGGTGATGAATGAAATTTTTAAGGAATTTCTTAAAATGTGAGTGTTAAAGTTTGGGGGGGAGAGTAGGCTGATTTTCCTAAGGAAATATATTTGTGCATAATAAAAGGAACTATCTATAGTAAGTTTTCACTTATTAATGAGATAGTTCCACTAAAAGTCCTTTAAACAGTTTTAATTTTAATATTAAATTATAGAATTTTCATAGCTTTCAATGGCGTAATCAAAATCTTCTCCATTTTTGATTTCACCATATTCTTGACCTCTTACTGTGTAATTTAAATACATAACCATTTTTTGATTTGTATTGATATTTTCCATAAGGATATATCTTTGATCATTTTTGATATCTTGTACTATGCCAAGTACATTAAAATATTCTATAGAATTTGTATCATTATTTCTAAGATCTATTTTGTAGGTGTTATCAAAAATTGATACAGATGTACGAGTTTTATCGCAAGAAACTATTCTGCCTTCTTTAATACAACTGTCACAGCTATCAAATTTGCAATTATCAATACAAGAGAAACACTTACAATCTGTACATTGCTTTAAAGTTTTAAAAGTGTTTAAATGTTTTGATTTATATGATTCAATTAATTTCAAATTTGTATTTTTAGTAGCAGACTTCTTAAAAAAACTTTTAGAGTTAACATCTTTTTCTGCTGCAATCAGTATATCTAAATATTCTCGTAAAAGATCTTTGTTTTTGAAAAAAAATCTTTTATTTATTTGCGACTTATCTATAAAAGGTTCTATTTTATCTATAGCATTATTAATATCTAAGTATAATGAACTATATAAACCTTTATCTTTTTCTAATAATTCATCAAATTTGTCCATAAAACACAATCTCCTATTTTTTAAATTCTTTAATTAGATATTTTATTATTCCTATGACTATTATTAAAAGTAAAATATTTAATAATATGCTAAGTAGAGAATAACCATAACCATTACCGATACGAGTTCTACCTATAGGTAAAGGAATAGGTAATGGAATGTAATTATTATAACTATTGTAGTAACTTCCTTTATTATAATTATTATTGTAATAAGAGTTACTTTTACCGTGGCTACCAAAATTATAAAATCTAGGAGTAGATGATGTACTATTAGAGTTTGTCTTTCCATCATTATTAGTATCATAAGATCCGGAGGACCAATTTTTTTTCGATGAATTTGAACTACTACTAGAGTTTACGTCAGAATCATTTTTCGATGAATTTGAGTTACTATAAGAACCAGAAGACCAATTCTTCTTCGAAGAACTTGAACTACTGCTATGAGTGCTACTACTGTGATTACTATAAGAACCAGAAGACCAACTCCTACTTGAAGAAGAACTAGATGAACTATGAGAACTTGAATGAGAAGATGAATGTGAATAAGAATGTGACATACCATGTGAGCTATGGCTACTTCGTGTTCTTGCAAAAGCATCTTCACCAAATGAAAATGATATGGTAACTGATACCATAAAGCATATTAAAACTTGTAAAAATTTTCTCCACCTTGAATTGTTTATTGTACCCACCCCCAAGAATAAAATCAATAACTTAATTATATATAGTTAGTAAAGACATATGCAAACAATACTAGCTAAAATATGTTAATTTGATAATACATTAAAAATACATAGAAATCAATACCATATTAAGAAGTTATGAATAGCATTTTTTCAAAAATAATTTTTAAGAAAAGTCTTTTTTATACCTTGTAATACATTAAATTAAACACTATAATAATAATATATTTAAATGGATATTTTAAGAAAAATAATATAGGGGTGAAAATATGGGCGAATCTTCTTTTGATATTTCAAGAATAAAGGAAATATCAAAGCAAATAGCAGAAAGTAATATTATACCATATACAGACTTACCAGAATATGATTTGTTTTTATCACAAGTTATAGATTACTTAAATGATAGATTTCCGGGTGAAAAATTTACTAATAATATAGTACAAAATTATATAAAAAATGATGTTATATCTAAACCGGAAGATGGTAAAAAGAGAGGATACACTAAGGTACATTTAACAGAATTAGTATTATTAAGTTATATGAGACCTGTTCTTACTACTGAAGAAATTAAGAAAGTATTTGGTCTTGCATTTAACGAAATAAATGATAGAACAGATGATATAATATCTTGGGAAAATGCTTACAAGACTTTTACAGAAATACAAAAAGAAAGTTTTGATGATTTTATTCAAAAAGAATTTTTAGATAGTGATAAACTAGATGGGTTAATGGAAGGTTATAATTTAAATAGTGAAGAGCAAGAAAAGATAACAGTATTTCTTATTGTAATGACTTTAATAGCTCAAGCTTCTGCAATTAAGAAATTAGCTCAAAACATAGTAGAACAATATGTAGATTATATTGATGGTGAAAGTGAAGAATAAATTAATAGGTATAGTAATCAAGAGAAAAGATGCAGCAAAGTTAATAATAATAACTTACTGCATCTTTTTTAATGTTATATCAGAATTAAGTAGTCTTATTGAATTATAAAGATCTAGCTTATTGAAATATTTTTCGTTAGAAGTTTTTATTAATACATTATCTAAAGAAGTATTCAAGTATTTATTGCTTATTACAATATATTTAGTAACATAAAAATTTTCAGATAGCCATGCAGAAATTTCTTCAGATTTATTATAAGAATTACGATAATTACATAAAGTGGGCGTAACTGATATAAGCGAATTTAATATTCCATAATTACGAAAATTTTGAATAATGGATTGCCAATAAATGCTATTATTTTTCATTCCTATTTTCCAATTTGAAGAAATAACAATTTTACTATTTGTAATTTCTATAAGTTTACTTATATTGGTCATAGCTTCTGAATTAAATAAAAAAGTATTTGATATAAATGGGGGATTATCATCAATTAGTACTCCGTTTATATCTAGAAAAATAATGTTCATAAATAATCTCCTTTTAGGAATTTAAATATTTGTCATAAATAAAATTATTGACAAATATTTTATAAATATAACATTTAATAGATAAATTTTTAATAAACAAATGTAAAAATATAATAAATAGTACTGGAAAAGTAAAATGAAATACAGTACAATTTAATTGTAAAATAATGGTTAGGAATGGGGAGTTAATCATATGAAGAACAAAAAGATATGGGTTATAGCTGCATCAGCAGTATCAGTTATAGTAGTTGTCGTAGGCATTTTTACAGCATCTATATTTTCAAAGGTTAATAAATATAACTTGTTAATTTATCCAAAAGTAAAGATACAAGGGGTAGAAATTGGTGGTAAGAGTAAAGAGGAAGCTAAAAATATATTAAATAAATATTTTTCAAATGAAATAAGTAAAAAAGTAATAAAAATTAAAGTGGGGAATAAGGAATACGATCTAAAGAGTGAAGATGTAGGTGTACAAGTATCTTTTGATGATACTATAGAAGAAGCATATAACTATGGAAAGAGTGGTAATACCTTAGCTAGATATAAAAATTTAGAGAAGGAAAAAGAGTATCCTATTAAGGTTACTTTTGATGATAATAAAGTTAATGAATATTTGTCATCAATAGAAAAAGAGGTAGATAAAAGTGCAAAAGATGCCACTATCGAATTAAAAGATGGTGGTTTTGAAATTAAAGGTGGTTCAGATGGCTCAAAGTTAAATATTAATAAGTTGAAAAATGATATTACAAAAGAGTTGAGTTCAGATGAATTTAATGGAGAAGTAGTTGTAAATGCCGATATGGAGACAGTGAAACCAAACGTTAAAGAAGAAGACCTTAAAAGTATAAATACAAAGATTTCAAGTTTTAGTACAAACTTTGGTACTTCAGCTGATGGTAGAGTTACAAATATAAAGAAAGCTGCAGCTGCTGTAAATGGAACTGTAGTAATGCCAGGAGAAGAATTCTCTTATAATAAGGTAGTAGGAGATACAACTGCTGAAAGAGGATATGAAAAAGCAGGAACTTATGTTGGAAATAAGGTTGTTGAAGGATATGGCGGAGGAATATGCCAAGTATCTAGTACATTATATAATGCTGTTATGGGAGCAAATATAAGATCTACAGAAAGATTAAATCATAATATGCCAGTATCTTATGTAGGAATAGGTTGTGATGCAACAATAGCTTATGGATATATAGATTATAAGTTTAAGAATACATTAAAACATCCTATCTATATATCATCATATACATCTGGATCTATATTAACATTTGATATATATTGTAATGAATCTGACTATGATCCTAGTGTAACTTATAAAATAAGAGGGGAAAGAACTGGTGAAAGAACTGGAGACAAATACACAGTAAATGATTATCTAGATACTTATAAGGATGGAAACTTAGTAGATTCAGAGTACATTGCTACAGATACCTATAGAGATCATGAATAAATCTATATAGTATTGCCAATAATTGTAGATAACTTAATTAAAAGGAGGCTACAATTTGGCATTACTAATGGTGTTTTCGGTATTATCATTCGTTGGAGCAATGGTAAGTGCATTTTATTATAATAAAGAAGATATAAAAGAAATTAAACTTTTAGAATGTGGTATTAATCCTTTACGGTGGATAGTTTTTATGTTAAGTATTTTATTAGTAGTAAGATTTATATACTATGTAATTGATATAAATGCTATTTATGAAGGTATTATATTTATTATGGTTATTACTTTAACCTTATTACATATGATAAGTGAAGATGTAATTACTAAGAGTGGTGTAGTTACTTTAAGTTTGCATGACGGATATATGTATAAGGTTAAGTGGAGTGATATCGAAGAGTGGAGCATGGGAAATAATAAGTTGTATATTAATACTAGTAATAGATCTAGTGTTAAGATTAGAGTACCAAGAAGGAAAAAGAAAGAAATCCTTAAGATACTTAGGTGGGATTTAAACCTTTATAATAAGGAAAAAGTAAAAAAGAGAGGATTGAATTAACAGATAAAAATTTGTTATTAAATCCGATTTAATATGATACAAAAGTAGAATCTTGTGAGTAAATAAAAAACTGCCATACTTTTTGCATGGCAGTTTTTTTATTTAATTAAGCTAAAGTAAGTTCATTAACCAATTCTTTCATAAGTTCTTTTACAGTAGTAATTTTATCTAATCTGTAAGCATTTTCACCACAGAAAATTAATCCGTCATCAGTATTTCCTTTAACAGCATTTATAAGAGCATTGGAAATGCAGTAAGGAGTTGTTGATGGGTTGCATGGAATTAAGCAATTATAGCATTTAGGAGCTTTAATACTTTCACTAGAAATTTTCTTTATAAACTTGTTTATAATAGCTCTTCCAGGCATACCTACAGGGCTTTTTACTATAGCAATATCTTCTTTTTTGCTATTAATATATGCCATTTTGAAATTTATATCAGCATCACATTCTTCAGTAGCTACAAAACGTGTAGCCATTTGTACACCATCAGCACCTAATCTAAGATATTTTGCAATATCTTCACCGTTAAAAATACCACCAGCAGGTACTATAGGAATATGTTTTTTATATTTTTCTTCATAAGGTTTTTTCAATTCAATTATGTCTTTTACATATTGTTCAAAATCTATAGAATCTATATTATCAAGGTCTTTAGTTGAGAAACCTAAATGCCCTCCAGCTTTTGGACCTTCAACTACAATCATATCAGGTGCAACATTATGTTTTACATCCCATGCTTTTAGTATAACTCTAGCAGATTTTGGAGTCGAAACTATAGGAGCTATTTTAGTATTAGTTCCTTTTACTAGCTTGGGAAGATGAAGAGGAATTCCAGCACCAGAAATTATAAGGTCAATTCCTGCTTCTATTGCAGCAGCTACATGTTCAGCATAATAATTAGTAGCTACCATTATGTTTATACCAACAATACCATTAATAGCCTTTTCTTTTGCAAGCTTTATATGTTTTTTTAAAGCTGTTAAGTTAGCAGCTAAGAAGTTACTTTCAAAGTTTTCTTCATTATAGCCTATTTGTGCTGTTGAGATTATACCAATGCCACCTTCTTTAGCTACAGCACCAGCAAGAGATGAAGAAGATACACCTATACCCATTCCGCCTTGAATTATAGGTATAGGTGCTGTTAAATTCCCAATTTTTAAACCTGTAAAGTCCATGATTCAAATCCCCTTTTATTGTAAATTTATTTTGATAGTCAAAATAACTATATCGTAACTATATTATACAATTTATCCAATGTCAATTAATAAAATACCAATAAATTATTAATAAATATGTATAGGTATAAAATATAATGATAGTAATTAGATTAGTTGAACACAAAATTAACCTAATGTATAATATATGAAAGTATTAATTATTAAAGGAGATAAGAAATGACAAATAAAATTTTAGCTCAAGTTGACGATAGAGTTATAACAGAAAGTGAAATAGACGCTGCTTTAAAACAATTACCACAAGAACAAGCAATGTACTTTAATACTCCAGAAGGAAGAGCACAATTATTAGAACAATTAGTTAATTTTGAAGTATTTTTAAAATATGCTAAGGAAAACAATATAGAAGAGGAAGAAGAATTCAAAACTCAATTAAAGAGAGTTCAAGAAGAAATATTAGTACAATATGTATACTCAAAATTAATGAGAGAAGCTACTGTAGAAGAAAATGAATTAGAAGAATACTACAATGCAAACAAGAACACATTTACAGAAGGTGAATCTGTTAGAGCTAAACATATATTAGTTGCTACAGAAGATGAAGCACTTAACGTAAAGAAAGAAATTGAAGAAGGATTATCTTTTGAAGAAGCTGCACAAAAATATTCTACTTGTCCATCAAACGTTTCAGGTGGGGACTTAGGATTTTTCCATGCTGGTCAAATGGTACCTGAATTTGAAAAGGCTGCTTTTGAAGCTGAAATTGGAGCTGTTACAGAACCAGTTCAAACTCAATTTGGATTCCACTTAGTAAAAGTAGAAGAAAAGAAACCAGCTGTTGTAAAATCTTTTGAAGAAGTTAAAGAAATAATAAGAAAAAATATTTTAACTGACAGACAAAGATATAAAGTTGCATCTAAGGCTGATGAGTTAAGAAAAACTTATAATGTAACTATTAATCAATAGTAGAAAGTAAAAGGCTTTGTATAACGAAATTCGTTAGTAGGGCCTTTTTTCAGGTCAGAAGCACAGGTAGATATCAGGGCACAGTTATTGATGTAATTCCCTTTTGGGGAATTTCTGAGATTTTAAGTGTAATAATTTTGTGTATAGAACAAGATAGTTTTTTAAGATATTTGTATTTAATATATAAATATTAAGGGGGTCATGTAGCTTGAACTAGGAATTCATGATTTATGAAAAACAACACTTAAGCATAATAGTTTTATATATGTACTAGATATATCTATAAATACAATTGTAATTCGCTGTCCGCAGGACTTATAATATTTTCACTTTAGGGGAAATTAACATTAATTGCAAAATGTGAATTGATTGAATTGTGAGTTGAACATATGATATTTTCCCCACAGGGTAAAATTAACCGAAACTGTGCACTGTGAACTACTTTAATTGTGCACTGAATTGTGCCCTGTGCCATCTAACCTATGCCTTGTTTTCTGCCATAATAAAAGGAAATATCATTAACAACTTTTGTTACTGCGACACCTCCTAACAACCATTACGAATTGCTTGAATTGTTAATTGAAAAAGTTCTTATAATTAGCCAATTCATATGCATATATTACGGAAAAATATAAGTGAGAATAAATTTTTTTAAAAAATATGTTGACAAATCCCCCTAGCTTTGATAAGATAAACAAGTCGTCAAGAGGTGACGAAATGATCTTTGAAAATTGAACAGAAGAAACATATAACCAGTTAATTCTTTTAATTGACATTATATAATGTCAGCTAGTACTAAGCTAGTAAATCAAACTTGAAGTTAATGGTATGTTATGTGAATCTCGTATTCGCTAGAAACGAGCAGGACGAGGAAGCTAGGAGTGAATGAGTGAACTATACTTTGTATGTGAACGATTGAATGACGAAGCTGATGAAGTAATGCGAAGTTTATAGTAGAATACTAATAAAGAGCATGTAATAAACTAAGATTAACATTTTAAATTGAGAGTTTGATCCTGGCTCAGGACGAACGCTGGCGGCGTGCTTAACACATGCAAGTCGAGCGAACAAAGCTCTTTCGGGAGTGGAGTTAGCGGCGGACGGGTGAGTAACACGTGGGTAACCTGCCTTATAGAGGGGGATAGCCTTCCGAAAGGAAGATTAATACCGCATAAGAAGTAGAAGTCGCATG
>NZ_JAHLOD010000028.1 GCF_018917145.1 Clostridium bornimense | reverse complement strand
ATGGCCGAAAATCTAAGGTTTCCTGGGGAAGGCTCGTCCGCCCAGGGTTAGTCGGGACCTAAGCCGAGGCCGAAAGGCGTAGGTGATGGACAATCGGTTGATATTCCGATACTACCAAATGACGTTATTACTGATGGAGTGACGCAGGAGGATAGGGTGTGCAGACTATTGGATGTCTGTCTAAGCACTTAGACATGTCTCTAGGCAAATCCGGAGACTAAGTTGAGGTGTGATGGGGAGCTCGTATGAGCGAAGTACCTGATTCCACGCTGCCAAGAAAAGCTTCTAAGGAGGAGTTTGGTACCCGTACCGCAAACCGACACAGGTAGATGAGGAGAGAATCCTAAGGCCAGCGGAAGAATTGCAGTTAAGGAACTCGGCAAATTGACCCCGTAACTTCGGGAGAAGGGGTGCCTACAGAAATGTAGGCCGCAGAGAATAGGCCCAAGCAACTGTTTAGCAAAAACACAGGTCTCTGCTAAAGCGAAAGCTGATGTATAGGGGCTGACGCCTGCCCGGTGCTGGAAGGTTAAGGGGATCACTTAGCGCAAGCGAAGGTGTGAACTTAAGCCCCAGTAAACGGCGGCCGTAACTATAACGGTCCTAAGGTAGCGAAATTCCTTGTCGGGTAAGTTCCGACCCGCACGAATGGCGTAATGATTTGGGCACTGTCTCAACTGCAAATCCGGCGAAATTGTAGTACCAGTGAAGATGCTGGTTACCCGCGATTGGACGGAAAGACCCCGTAGAGCTTTACTGTAGCTTAGCATTGAGATTTGGTATTGTCTGTACAGGATAGGTGGGAGACTAGGAAACATGGGCGTCAGCCTGTGTGGAGTCACCCTTGGGATACCACCCTGACAGTACTGAATTTCTAACCGGAGGCCTTGAATCAGGTCACGGGACATTGTTAGGTGGGCAGTTTGACTGGGGCGGTCGCCTCCTAAAAAGTAACGGAGGCGCCCAAAGGTTCCCTCAGAACGGTCGGAAATCGTTCGAAGAGTGCAAAGGCAGAAGGGAGCCTGACTGCGACACTTACAAGTGGAGCAGGGACGAAAGTCGGGCTTAGTGATCCGGTGGTTCCTCGTGGGAGGGCCATCGCTCAACGGATAAAAGCTACCTCGGGGATAACAGGCTGATCTCCCCCAAGAGTCCACATCGACGGGGAGGTTTGGCACCTCGATGTCGGCTCGTCGCATCCTGGGGCTGTAGTAGGTCCCAAGGGTTGGGCTGTTCGCCCATTAAAGCGGCACGCGAGCTGGGTTCAGAACGTCGTGAGACAGTTCGGTCCCTATCCGTCGCGGGCGTAGGAAATTTGAGAGGAGCTGTCCTTAGTACGAGAGGACCGGGATGGACTGACCTCTGGTGTACCAGTTGTTCCGCCAGGAGCACAGCTGGGTAGCTATGTCGGGAAGGGATAAACGCTGAAAGCATCTAAGCGTGAAGCCCACCTCAAGATAAGATTTCCCATGACGTTAAGTCAGTAAGACCCCTGGAAGACTACCAGGTTGATAGGTCAGAGGTGTAAGTGTGGTAACATATTTAGCTGACTGATACTAATAGGTCGAGGGCTTGTCCAATGTATATAAAATTTATTGTAGCATGCAATTTTGAAAGAACAATAAGTTCTTCAATCTGGTGATGATGCCTCTAAGGGATACACCCGTTCCCATACCGAACACGATGGTTAAGCCTCAGAGGGCCGATGGTACTGCACGGGAGACTGTGTGGGAGAGTAGGATGTTGCCAGGTAAGGAAAAAAAGTCTTGAGAATATTCTCAAGACTTTTTTATTTTTGTTTCAAAAATTTATAATATATAAAGTTTCCATACAAAATATCATCAAGTTTCGACTAAAAATATGGTATAATAATAAAAAATGCTAAAATTGTATTTTAATTTGGAGATGTTACATGATAAAAGATATAGATGATTATATAGAGGGGTTAGAAGTTAGACCTAAGTTTATATTAAATATAAATGAGCTTAGAAATTTAAAAAATCAATGTGAAGAATGCATAAAAAATATAAGTAAATATAAAGAAGAAGAATTATTAAAAATATATTATTTGAATGGATTGATATATAGATCTTTAGAGAAAGGTGAAGAAGCTATAAATTGTTTTGAAAAAGTAGCTGTCATAGCAAAGACAATAAATGATGAGATTTGGCAAGCAAGAGCCTATAGTTCTATTTCTCTTGTATATAGTAAGAAGAATGATATACATAATAGTAAAAAATATTTTGATAAAGCATTTAATTTAATTAAATTTAAATATACATTAGAAGAAACATTAATAATACATATCCAAAATATATTAAAGAACAAATATGAAGATTTTGATAGAGATTTATTTAGAAAAGAAATGGATAGGATGAGAGATTTTCTTAATGAAAATATAAAAAAGGAATATGGATATTTATTTATAATCTTAGGATCAAGATATACAGAGATATTTGATGATTATAGAGAGGCAATGAAGTGCTTTTTAAAGGCATTAAAAATAGGGGAAAAATATGAATTAGTAGAAGTTAAATGTATTGTTTTATATTATATAAGTACAAGTTATTATGATGGATTGCATAAAAGTAAAGAAGCCATACGATATTTGGAACCATTAGTTTATAATATCGAATACAAAAATATCATGAATATAAATTTGAGATCTTCATCAACAATGACACTAATTGAATGTTATTTAGATACTGAAAATTTTGATAACATAGATAGATTATTTAAAGATGTTATGGAAAATATAGATAATCTTAGTGAATTTATTAAAAATAGTATGGACGCTATGATTTTTTATTTAAGATCTAGGATAAGTTTTACAAGGGACAAAAATTATGAAGTAGCATTAGAAGAAGCTTGGAAAGCTGAAAAACTTTATCTTGCCAATGAGAAAACATTTGCATTTACTCATTTTGATTATAATATACGGACGTTGATAGGAGATATATATTTTAAACTTGAGGAATACAAAAAAGGTATTGATGTATATAGAGATACTATAGAGATAAGTAAGATATGGGGATCATTATTTGAACTAAATTTATATGAGAAGTTAGCTGAAAGTTATGAAGCTATAGGAGATTATAATAAATCGTTAGAGTATTATAAAAAATATGATGAATTGTTTAGTAATGAAGCTAGATATCAGGATGTTGAGTATATGCATAAGGTTTTTGAAAAGGATTCTAAAGAAGAGAAGATAAAAGAACTATATGATATTAATGGAATGATGAAAAAAGAGATATATATAGATGGACTTACGAAGATATATAATAGAACATATCTTAATAATTTACTAGAAAAGCATAGTGGTAGGCATTATGTATCTATAATGATGATGGATATAGATTATTTTAAAAAGTACAATGATAATTATGGACATATAATGGGTGATAAAGTTTTAGAAAGTGTAGCAAGAACTATTAAGAAGTGTTGTAATCTTGATGAGGATAAAATTATAAGATATGGAGGAGAAGAGTTCTTAATAATATCATATAATGAAGATTCTAATTATTTAAAAGAAGTTAAAAGGAGGATTGAAAGTGAGATATATAATCTGAATATAGAGCATAGGTTTTCTTTAGTTAGTGATAGGATAAGTATTAGTATGGGTGATACAAAAGGTATCATTAATAGTAAGGATGACTATATAAATATGATTAATATTGCTGATGAAGAATTATATAAGGCTAAAAGAAAAAGACTGGAATAGGTTATCAAATATTTAGAAAATATCATTGGGATTAGGGTGGCATAATGGTAGATATTAAATTTATAGAGAATTGTATTGAGAAAGTAAGAAAATTTGATATATATCCAATAAGATTTAAAGAATTAAATGAAATGAAAAGTTTAACTATTGAATATATAAATAGTTTAGAAGAAGGTGAATTATTATATAATCAATCAAAAGGTTATTTTTTAATATCATTAATAGATTTAATCTTAAGGGAAGATATGATATCAAAAAAAGAGATTGAGAAATCTATATTATTATTGAAAAGAAGTGCTGTTGTAGATGAAGAATATGATGCTATTTTACAAGGATATTTAGTACAATGTTATTTCTATTGTTACAATAGCAAAGACTTTATTCACAAGTATAATAATGGGGAAGAAAAGTTAATTAAGTTAAAAAGTAAAGATGAGTTGTTAGATTTCTATTTAAGAATCTTAGAGTTATTATCAAAAGATAGTAGATTTCATGAAGATATTGATAAATATTTAGATAAGGCACGTGAAGTAATAAAAAAGAATGATATTAAAAATAATGGAAAGTATTATTATATCATAGGACATATATACAATAATATATACAATAATATTGTTGGTGCTATATTTTATCTTTCACAAGCATTAAAGTTTGCAGAAGAAACAAAGAGCATACAATTGGAAATTAAAATTCGTATTGCTTTAGGAGAATCTTACAGGATAAAAGGAAATGAAGAAAATAAGTTAGAGGTATTAATACCTTTATTAAGTGAAACAAAGTTCAATTGCATTGATAATTTTACTAAGTGTGTTATATATGAGAACATTATTGAATCTTATTTAGCGATGGGCAATTTCAAAAAGGCATCTGACTTAATTAAGGAAATGGAAGGGTTAATTAACACAACATATTCTTTAGAAAATGAACATGGTAAGTTAGTATTGTTAAATAGTAAAATTTTATATTTAATGCACAAAGGTGATAATGATAAAAATGTTACGCCGTTATTTGAAGAAATGTTGAATGTATATAATAATATAAAAGATAGACCTTTATTTAAAAATATGGAGTATACTTTTTTTAATATTAAGGGAGATATAAAGTATTACTTAGGGGAATATGAGGAGGCAATAAGAATTCATAATCTATTATTGAAAGAAAGTATAAGTAAAGGTAATAGATATGTAATGGATAATTATAAGAAGTTATCTATGGATTATGAGAAGTTAGGAGATTTAAAGAATGCTAGTATATTTTTTAAGAAATATATAAGTTTAAAAAAGGAATGGCATGAAAGGCAAAGTAATCTTTATACTGAAATACTACTTAGAGAATATGATATTAATACAAAGAATGAGGAAATATCTAGATTAATATCTATAAGAGAAACTTTATCAGGTATACGTAATATAGATGGTGTTACGGGGATATATAATAGACGATTTTTAGATAAATTGATGGAAGAAGCTAAAAAGGATTATAGAGATAGAGTTTTATCTGTTATTATGATAGATGTAGATTTTTTCAAGAAATATAATGACAATTATGGGCATTTAAAAGGCGATGATGTATTAAGAAGTATAGGAAATATTTTAAATAGTATTTGTAATGATGGAAATAAGGTAGCTATAAGATATGGTGGTGAAGAGTTTTTATGTATTCTTAAGGATATAGGTTATGATGAATCAATAGAGATAGCTAAGAAAATATTATTAAAAGTTAAAGAGGCTAAAATAGAACATAAGTACTCAGAAATAAGTGATTTATTAACAGTATCAATGGGAATAACAACAAAAAAAACTGCTAAAAGTTATCTAGAATTAATAAAATCTGCAGATGAGGCTTTATACATAGCTAAAAATAATGGAAGAAATAAATATATACATACAGCAGATAGTCGTTGATAATTATGATCGGTGATTGTCATTTTTGTAGACTTTATTATTAAACAAAGGAAGAGGACGCAATGAATGCTATAAGTGAATATGAAAAAAGAACTCAAAAATTAATAAATATTATATTTGCCATGGCAATTATATATATATATAGTATAATTATGAGGTTATTTTTCTGGGAGTATAAAAATGTAGGGAAACTAGATCTTTTAGGAGATATTGATGGCGTAAATATTGTAGTAGGGGTAATAGCTATAAGTGCTTGTTTATTATATTATTATGTGTATAAAGAAGCAGAACTCTTTGTATTAATATTTATATATTTATCGATATGGATGGAATATGTTATATTAAATGCTACAAGAATAGCTAATATTGAAGGTATACATGTTTTATTTACTTTTATTGTTAGAATAGCATTGATGTCAATTGCAATTAGGAGTAACAAGGTACTTATATATAAAATTGAAAAAAATAAATTGTTATTTTCTATAATATATGTAATAATATCTGTATTAGTGATGATAGTCGATATAAAAGTTAGTATAACATATGGAAAAGTATATGCAGAAGTTGATAAGTATATAGGTTTTATAACTATTATTTATTATTATTATCTATTATATAGATTGTACAAGATGGCTTTGAGAAAAAATAGATTAATTTATGCTATTTTTACATCAAGTATTGGAATTCTAATAATGCGTAGGTTTTTATATATAACAAAATTTGTTGAAATAGAAGACCTAATAATGCAGTGTAATTTTATAACTTTTATAGGATTTATAATGTTATTTATAGGATTGTGTGCGGATGTTGTAAGAAGTGTAAGAAATGAGGAAAAGCTATATAATGAGGCTAAAAGGAATGAATCTCTTTTTTATACTATAAATGAAAATGTTAAAGAGATGATAATAACTGTAACAAAAGATGAAGAGATAAGTTATATAAATGGTGTTGTAGAGTCAAAACTTGGATATAAAAAAGAAGAGGTTTTAGGAAGAAAAATTTATGATTTTATTGAAAGTGAACGAGAGGTAATAAGTGATGAAAATGGTGAAATAAAGTTTGTAGAGCACAGATGGATATGTAAGGATTATAGTACATTTGTAACAGAAACCATAGTTAATGAAAGTATAAGTAAATATGATTCAGTGGAAAAAATTATTGTAGCTAGAGATTATGCTTTTAGAGATAAGATAAAGAAATTAGAGAAGCAATATAATGAAATTAAAGAACTGGAAAAGATAAGGATACAGTTTTTGGCTAATATATCACATGAACTTAGAACCCCAATAAATATTATATATTCCTGTATTCAATTGTTACAAAATTCTAATGATAATGAAGAACGATTTATAAGTATGTATAATAAATATGAATTTACAATAAAGCAAAACTGTTATCGTATGATAAGATTATGTAATAATTTGGTTGACATAGCTAAATTAGATTCAGGAGTTATGAATATGAACTTTATGAATTATGATATTGTAAATTTAGTAGAGAATATAGCTTTATCTGTAATTCCGTATGTTGAAGAAAAAGATATAAATATAATTTTTGATACTTATATTGAAGAATTAGAAATAAAATGTGATACAGATAGCATTGAACGTGTTATATTGAATTTATTATCAAATGCTGTTAAATTTACAGATAGAGGAGGTAACATATTTGTATTTTTAGATGCAGATGAAAAGTTTGTGACTATAAGTATAAAAGATGATGGAATAGGAATTCCTGAAGAAGTAAAAGAGGTTATTTTTGAACGATTTGTACAGGTAGATAAGTCACTTAATAGAAGAAACGAAGGAAGTGGAATAGGTCTAGCATTAACTAAATCCCTTGTAGAATTACATAATGGAAAGATAAGTTTGAAATCAAAAGAAGGAGAGGGAAGTGAATTTATAATTAAGCTTCCTAATGTTAAATATACTGGAGATGAACATCAAGAAAGAAATGTAAGTTTAGATAGTAAACCAATAGATAAAGTTAATATTGAATTTTCAGATATATATGAACTTTATTAATGGATTTATATGGGGGATTATATGAAAGGAAAAATAAAGTTGACAAATAAGTTACTTATATTGATAGGAAGTATATTTGTAATATATTATTTAATTTTAAGATTTTTTTATGGGAAAATAGCTTTTTCAGAAACTTTTCTTATTGGTGGAGTGATACTTATTATTTATAATAGTATTCCTACAGATAAAAAGGTAAGTTTATTTAGTAAATTTCCTGAAATAATTAGAAGAGGTGTATGTATTTTTGTTGTTATTTGTATAGCCATTTTTGTATTTGTAGAAGGTATAATAATATACAATGGTTTTGTACAAGATAAAGGAAAATCAGATTATGTCATAGTGTTAGGAGCAGGGCTTAGAGGTAGTAGGATTACTACAGCATTAAGATGTAGATTAGATTCAGCAGTGGAATACAATAAGTTATATTCTGAAGTACCTATTATAGTATCAGGGGGACAGGGACCCGATGAAGATTTATCTGAGGCAGAAGCAATGAAGAATTATCTTGTTACTAAGGGTGTTGATGAAAAATTAATAATAGAAGAAAACAAATCAACGAACACATATGAGAATTTTAAGTTTTCTAAAAGAAAAATCAAAGAAATTGGTGATAAAAAGAATATTACCATAACTGTTATTACAAATAATTTTCATATGTATAGAGCGAAAATGTTAGCAAAAGATGCTGGCTTTAAATGTTTAGGATATCCTTCACCTGGACATAGAGTATTAGCTGTAAACTTTTATATACGAGAATTTTTTGCTGTTATTAAAACGATAGTATTTGGATATTAAGAAAAAGGAGTTGGTACTAACAAATAGAAGTTTGCTCTAGTGCCAACTCCTTTGTATTCTTAAAAAAGAAATAGGGTGATTATGGTATAATTTATATGTAATGAGTGTATGGAGGCAATTATTATGAATAATAGGGTATTGATAATAGAAGATGATCCAGATATAAATGATCTTTTAAGTGATATTTTAATGAGAGAGAGTTATGAAGTGACAAAGGCTTATTCAGGCAGTGAAGGTAAGCTTTTGCTAAGTAATAATGATTATGATTTAATATTGCTAGATTTAATGTTGCCTGGGATAAGTGGAGAAAATCTTATAGAAGAAATAAGAAGAATAAAGGTTATGCCTATAATAGTTATTTCAGCAAAAACTTCTAAGGAAGATAAAATAAATGTTCTAAGATTAGGAGCTGATGATTTTATAGCCAAGCCTTTTGATATTGAAGAAGTAGTAGCTAGAGTTGAGGCACAACTTAGAAGATATACTAAGTTTTCTACCAATATAAGTAATAGCGATAATATTACATATAAAAATTTATATTTAAATAGAGAATCTCATGAGGTATATGTAAATAACAAATTGATAAATTTAACTTTAAGAGAATATAGTATTTTGGAATTATTACTTACTAATCCGAAGAAGGTATTTACTAGGGCTAATATTTTTGAAAGTGTCTGGAAAAGTGAGTTTTTAGGTGATGACAATACAGTGAATGTGCATATGAGCAATTTAAGATCTAAAATAAATAGTGTTGATAAGGATACAGAATATATACAAACTGTATGGGGGATAGGATTTAAGCTTAAGGAATAAACTTAAGATTTTCTTAATGTTTTCTTTAATTGGTCTTATATGTTTATATTTATAATTTAGTTATAAGGTTGAGGAGGGAAAACGATGAAAGAAGTAGTCTTAAAAACAACTAAACTTTCAAAGGTATATGGAAGTCAAGTTGCAGTTAATAATGTAGATATGACAATACGTAGAGGCGACATATATGGATTTATAGGTAAAAATGGAGCTGGTAAAACTACATTAATAAGAATGATAGTTGGTTTAATTCACAAAACTAGTGGAGAAATAGAATTATTAGGTGCAACAAGTGAATCTGATTTAGATAAATCAAGAAAGATGATAGGAAGTCTTGTAGAAACTCCAACATTTTATGGATCAATGACAGCTAGAGAAAATTTAGAAGTTTCAAGATTAGTAAGAGGTATTCCAGATAAAAAAGAAATAGATGATGTTTTAGATTTAGTAGGTCTAAGCGATACAGGAAAGAAAAAAGTAAAGAATTTTTCTCTTGGTATGAGACAAAGACTAGGAATAGCAAATGCTCTTCTTGGTAATCCTAAATTATTAATTTTAGATGAACCTGTAAATGGGTTAGACCCAGTAAGCATAGTAGAAATTAGAGAGTTATTAAAAAAGATTAATAAGGAAAAAGATATAACAATATTAATTTCTAGTCATATACTAGGGGAGTTATCAGAATTAGCTACTTGTTATGGTATTATAAATAATGGTAATCTCATAGAAGAGATTACAGCAAAAGAGTTAAATGAAAAATGTAGACAATATATAGAGTTAGTAGTTAATGATACTAAAGAAGCTGTAGTGATTTTAGAAGAGAAGATAGGAATAATGGAATATGAAGTATTACCAAATAATTTAATAAAAGTCTATAGTCATTTAGATAAATCTGGTGAAATAAATAGTATTTTAGCTACCAATGGAATTATAGTAGAAAGAATATTTTTAAAAGGTCAGAACTTAGAAGAATATTTCTTAAGTAAAATTGGGGGTGGAGAAAATGCTTAGAATATTAAAGGCAGAGTTATTTAAATTAAAGAAAAACACAACTTTCAAAGTATTATGTTTGATTATATTATTGGTATCTTTTTTTACTATAGGAATGACAAAGTTAATGAGTAGTGAAGGATTTATTGATTCTATTACGAAGGAAATGTCAGAATCAGAAAAACAAGCTTTTGAGCAACAAATGCAATCAGTTTCAGAACAAGATACAGAAATAAGGTTATCATCAAATATGGGTATGACCATTTCTGGGGAAGATCCATTTCATCCTACAGGAAAGGAAGTATTTTATCAATCTTTTGGCAATGGTATTATAGAGATATTTATTGCCGTATTGGTAGGTGCTATGGTGGCAAAAGAATATTCAAAGGGAACGATTAAAAATACATTAGCTTATGGTGTAAAGAGATATAAATATTATATTGGAAAAGTATTAGCAATTTCTATTGGTGTAATTGTGTTATTAGCAATTTTAGTTTCAGTATCTACAGTAGGAATATGCATATTTGAAGGATGGGGCGAAACTTTTGATTTTGGTGAAGTCCTAGGAATTTTAAAAGTATTTGGATCAGCATCATTAGCCACAATAGCTGTTACATCTCTTATGGTATTATTAGCAACAGTGTTAAAAAGTAACGGATCAACTATTGGAATAGGAATTGTATTATTTTCTGTAGTACCAATGTTTTTAGGAATAATATACGGAATATATGGATGGCTAGATAATATTTTAAAACTTATTCCGGCATATACTTGGGCAACGGTAGTGAGTCCTATTGCCACTAATGGAAATTTATTAAGAGCAGTATTGGTTTCAATAGTTACCTCAGTTATAGCAATTTTTGCGGGAGTTTGTGTAATTAATAAACAAGATATAAAATAAGTATGTTAATTTAGATGCTTTTAAAATTTTAAAATAACAACACTTAAGTATAATAGTTTTATATATTGCATTTAGAGAATAATTTTGAAAGTTTAAATTTTCAATTATGGGAGGAAAAGATGAATCTTATATTATTATTAATAATATTGATTTTGTTAGTCATTATTATTGGGTATAAAAGAGAAATTAAAAATATGAGCAATCAGATAAGGAATAGTAATGGCTATTTAACTCCAGTAAGAATATCTTCTATAAATAAAGAAATAGAAAATTTAGCGATGGAAATTAATAATTTATATAAAAAAAATCATGAGTCGAACTTAAGGGTTAAGGAAAATGATGAAAATCTTAAGGAAAGCATTGCTAGCATGGCTCATGATCTAAGAACTCCTCTTACTTCTATAATGGGATATATACAGCTTATTGAAAGTGATAGTGTCAAAGATATAGATAAAAATAGATATCTAAAGATAATAAAAAAGAGAACAGAAAATTTAAGTAACCTTATAAATTCTTTTTATGACTTATCAAGAATAGAGTGTAATGAGTATAAAATGGATTTAAAATTAGTAGATATCAAGGAAATATTTTGTGAAGTCTTAGCATTATTTTATGATAATTTTTTAGAGGCAAATATAGAACCAAAAGTAGTTATTGATGAAAAGGTTTCTAAGGTTATTGCAGATGTAGAGTCAGTAAATAGAATTTTTTCTAATCTTATAAATAATATATTAAAATATAATAGTGGAGAAGTACAGTTTATAGTAAAAGATGAAGAAAAGTTTGTAGTAACAACATTTATTAATGATGCACCAGATTTAAATAAAGAAGATGTAGAGAAAATTTTCAATAGATTTTATACTGGTGATTCATCAAGAAGTGATAATAGTACAGGATTAGGATTATCTATTGTGAAAGCTTTAATAGAAGAAATGGGACATAAAATTGAAGCATCGTTGGAAGATGGAAAACTAATAATAAATATATTATGGAATAAATAGAAAGGACTGAGATGCAATAAATATTGTGTCTCAGTTCATCTTTTTAAGTGAATAAGTAAGAGTGAATGGTGAATAGTGAAGGTTAATTTTCCCCTGAGGGGAAAATATTATAAGTCCTGCGGACGGCTAGAATGTGTTAAGTACGCAATGAAAATTTAAATTTTCATATGGCTTATGTATTATAGCAGTTTTATGTAACATTGTATTATATTCTCCATTTTAATTATAAAATAAATCTTTATAACAAACTAATAACATAATACTTAAAATTCAAGAAATTCCGTAGGAATTTCCAACATCACTGTGCACTGAAAAAGGCTTTCGCATACGAAATTTAATCGTTAATGCGAAAGCATTTTTAAATTCTATATAGAAATTCTAACTTTCTTTATTCGTTTTTCATCAACTTCTTCTACTTTAAATATGACATTATTATATTCAATAGTAATATCTTCATTAGGTTTTGGTATTTCACCAATTTCGTTGATAAGGAATCCACCTACAGTATCAGAAATATCTGATTTTATATTTATATCGAGGTAGTTATTTAAATCCACAAGAGAGAGTAACCCGTCAACAATGAAGGTATTATTATCGATTTTAGAGAAGTAATGATTTTCGATGTCAAATTCATCGTCTATATTTCCCATAACTTCTTCTATAATATCTTCGATGGTTACAATTCCAGAAAAACCACCATATTCGTCTACTAATATAGACATATGTTGTTTTGAATCTTGCAATTCTTTAAAAAGAACATCAATATTTTTTGTTTCTGGAACAAAATAAGGTTTCCTCATTATTTTCTCTAAGTCTATTTTATCAAATCCATAATGGTATGCAGCTTCAAATATATCTTTCAGATAAACAATACCAATAATGTTATCAAGATCATTTGAGTAAACTGGTATTCTTGAATATTGCTCTTCTAACAATTTATCAATGAATTCTTTGATAGGAATATTAATGTCAATAGAAAATGTCTCAGTACTAGGAGTCATAATTTCTTTTGCCATTTTATCATCAAATTCTATGATACTATTAATCATATCCATTTCTGTCTCATTAATAACACCTTGCTCTTGTCCAACTTCAACAAAAGAACGAAGTTCTTCACGAGAGACGCTATCTTCTACAGCATTTTTTTCTATCCCAGTAATTTTAACTAGAAAGTTAGTTGATAAGGAAAGAAATTTTACAAATGGTGAAGCTATAGTAGAGACTATCATTATTGGTTTTACAGAAAACATTGCTAAAGATTCCGCATTTCTAAGAGCAATTCTTTTTGGATATAACTCTCCAAATACTAATGTGATATAAGATAAAATTATTGTTATACCAATTAGAGAGATTTGATCACTATAAGGAATATTTATAGATTTTAGAATTTTTGATAAATGAGTTGATATTCCTGTAGCAGCGGAAGCACTAGAAAAAAATCCTGCTAAAGTTATTCCTACTTGTATTGTAGCTAATAATTTGCTTGGATCTTCAGTAAGATTTAACAGTAGTTGTGCTTTTTTATTGCCATCATTAGCTAGAAGTTTTAATTTATGTTTGTTTACTGATACGATAGCCATTTCTGCTGATGCAAAAAAAGCATTAATTAATGTTAATACAGTAACTAAAAGTAATTGTGCAAATATATTACTCGTCGAACTAGGATCTGTTTCCATTTTTAATACACCTCTTTTAATTAAATAATAAATTGATTATACCATAAAATGTAATAAAAGTAGATAAAATAATAAACTTAATTTATGATATATTATAATAAGATAAATAAATTTACTAAAGAAGGTGAGGAGTATATATGATAAAGCTTATTGCATCAGATATGGATGGAACTTTACTTGGAAATGATCATAAAATATCAGAAGAAAATTTAAAGGCTATAAAAATGGCAGAAGAGAAAGGAATAAATTTTGCTATAGTAACAGGAAGAAAATATGAAGATGTGGAACCATTTTTGAAGGAATCAGGATTACGTTGCCAATGTGTAGTTATGAATGGTGCAGAGTATCGTGATTATGATGGAAGTATAATAGAAAAGGTATATATAGATAAAATCAAAGCTAGAGAAGTTATCGATAAGGTAAATAAGAAAGGTGTAGCGCTTCAAATATATACAAATAAAGGTATGTGGACTACAGAGACAAAAGAGCAAGCATTAGAAGATACTGCACATATGCTTGAAATTTTTATGAATATATCTTTTGAAGAGGCATTAAAAATAGCAGTTGACCATCCAGAATATACAGAATTAAATTATATTGAAGATTTAGATGAGTTTTTTAATAGTGATGTAGAAATAGCAAAATTTGTTGCGTTTTATGATAGTGAAGAAACTACTAATAAGGTTAAAAAGGAATTAAGTGACATTAAAGGAATTGCAGTGTCAGGAAGTTTTAAAAGAAACATAGAGATAAATAATATAGAAGCACAGAAGGGACTTATTTTATCTAAAGTTGCTAAGAAATTAGGAATGAAAAAAGAAGAAGTTGTAGTTCTTGGAGATAGTTTTAATGATTATTCTATGTTTAAAGAATTCCCTATATCTTTTGCCATGGGAAATGCTATTGATGAAATAAAGGAAATAGCAAAGTATATAACAGATACTAATTATAATGATGGAGTTGCTAAGGCAATTTATAAGATAATTAATTAGTAAAATAAATTGTTATTATTAGTTAGAGAATTGAAGAATAGAAAGAATTAATAAAAAATTTAAAGTTTTAAAATAGATTTATGTAATACATCTTAGGTGAAATTTATAATATATTTCATTTAAGGTGTATTTTCATAATATAGAGAACATTTTAAAAGATAAAAGTAATTTTTAAATTAAGTAATTATTTAAAAATACATAGAAAAGTATAATATTTTTTCATTTTAGATAGGAAAATATTACGTTCAGGATTGAAAAAAGCTCATTTACGACAAAAAGATACAAAATATACAAAAAAATATTTATAATATAGCATAGGACGTAAAGGCTAAAATCTAAATAGGGAAAGGTGATAAAATGAAAAGAATAATTAATTATTTGCTTATTATTTTTATGGTAGCAGGATTATTAAGTAATTGGTCAAGTACTGTATTTGCAGCAAGTAATACTATATCTGATGGATGGTATTACATAAAGAATGTAAATGCACAAAAATACTTGCAAGTTAAAGATGGTAAAGGTAAAAATGCACAAAATGTTGAAATATCAAAAGGTACAGGTGCAGATAATCAAAAGTGGTATGTAAAGAATCTTGGCAATGGTTATGTGACAATAAAAAGTGCTTTAGGTGAATACATGCTTGATATTGCAAATGGTACAAATAAAGATGGTGCTAATGTACAAATATATAGTGCATATTCAGGAAATGCACAACAATTTGCTATAAAAACTACATCTACAAAAAATGTATATACTATAGCAACAAAAGTTAGTAATTCAAAAAAAGGATTAGATGCAGAAAGAGCTAAAAAAACAGATGGTACAAATGTAATTCAATATACATTAGGAAAAGATAAGAAAAATCAACAATGGAAATTTGAATCTACAAACTCAAGTAGTAGTTCAAATAGTAATAACAACAATAATAATAACAACAACAATAACAATAACAACAATAATAATAATAATACGACGACTACTTCTAAAGATAGTTTAAAAGGAGCATATACTAATATATATGGTAAAGTAGGTTCTGCTGTAACACTAGCACAATTACAAGATAAGACTACACTAGAATTCATAAAAAAACACTACAATAGTATAACTATGGAAAATGAAATGAAACCAGATGCCTTATTAGGATATAATCCTACAAAGATAACAGTAGCAGAAGCTAAGAAAAAGGGGTATATAATTCCAGATGGATATTCAGAACAATATGTTCCTGAAATAAATTACTCAAATATTGATAAAGCATTAAAGATAGCTAAAGATAATAACTTAAGTGTAAGATTTCACACATTAGTATGGCATTCACAAACTCCAGATTGGTTCTTTAAAAATAATTTTTCTAATAATCAAGGATATGTAAGTAAATCTACTATGGATGCTCGTCTTGAGTATTATGTTAAAAATGTTATAGCACATGTTCATTCAGGTCAATATAGTAGTGTTGTATATGCTTGGGATGTTGTTAATGAATATTTACATAGTTCAAGTAATAACTCTAGTTGGGTAAAAATTTATGGAAATGAAGGAGAAAAACCAACATTTGTTAAGAAAGCTTTCACATATGCTAATGATATGTTGAATTATTATAAAGTACGTAATAAAGTTAAGTTATTCTACAATGATTATAATACATATCAAATTCCAGATAAAATAGTAAATATGATTAAATATATTAATTCTAACGGTACACTTTGTGATGGTGTTGGAATGCAAACTCACTTAAAATTAACATGGCCAAGTGTATCATATGTAGGTGAAGCTGTAGAAAAATTTAAAAATGCTAAGTTAGAAATTCAAATTACTGAATTAGATGTTGCTATTGGTGATGGTAATAGTATATCAGCTAAAGAAGCTGAACAAGCAAAATATTATTCAGATTTAATGAAGATGTTTAATGCTAAGAAGAAGAGTGGTGCAAATATTACTGGTTTAACTTTCTGGGGATTATCTGACAAGGTGTCGTGGATAAAAAATGGATATCCACTATTATTCTCAGATATTAATAAACCTAAGAAAGCATATTACTCAGTAATAGAAGCTAGTTCAAATTATTAATAATATAGATTACCATATAAAATTTTTATGGTAATCTAAAACTTAATGCTAATTGACATGATGGGAGAAAAAGATGAAGGAAATATTAAGAAAAGGCATTAATTATTTGCTTATAATTTTTATGGTAGCAGGATTATTAAGTAATTGGTCAAGCACTGTATTTGCAGCAAGTAATACTATATCTGATGGATGGTATTATATAAAGAATATAAATGCACAAAAATATCTACAAGTTAAAGATGGTAAAGGTAAAAATGTACAAAATGTTGAAATATCAAAAGGTACAGGAGCAAATAATCAAAAGTGGTATGTAAAAAATCTTGGAAATGGTTATGTAACAATAAAGAGTGCGTTAGGCGAATATATGCTTGATATTGCAAATGGTACAGATAAAGATGGTGCTAATGTGCAAATATACAGTTCATATTCAGGAGATGCACAACAATTTTCATTAAAAGCTACTTCTACAAAAAATGTATATAATATAGCAACAAAAGTTAGTAATTCCAAAAAAGGATTAGATGCAGAAAGAGCTAAAAAAACAGATGGGACAAATGTAATTCAATATAGCTTAGGAAAAAATAAGAAAAATCAACAATGGAAATTTGAATCTACAAAAGCAAGTAATAGTTCAAATAATAATTCAAATAATAATTCAAATAATAATTCAAGTAGTTCCAATAAATTAGGATCTATTGAAGTTTACATTGATAAAGCAAATGTTTCAAGTAATAAGATAGGTACAGTACCAGTAAATGGGGATGGGTATGAAGATACAACTAAAGACCCATATACACCAGCAAATAAACAAGATAAGAATACTTCTTCTCCAAAATTAACTGAAAGTTATAAGAAGTATAATGGAAATCTAGGCGGCAATCCACTTATAACACAAGATTTTATGGCAGATCCGACTTGTGTTGAATATAATGGTAGATTATATGTATATGGTACAGGAGATAAAATTAAATATGATTCAAGTGGTAAAATTGAAGGAAATAAATATAGTACACATACACTAAAAGTAATTTCATCTGAAGATTTAGTTAACTGGAGAGATGAAGGTGAAATAGATGTAAAAGCAACTACAGGGTGGGCAAATAATGCATGGGCACCATCAATTTGTAAAAAGAAGATGAATGGAACATATAAATTCTTCTTATATTTTGCAAATGGAGCTAATGGAATAGGAGTATTATCTGCAGATTCGCCAACAGGACCTTGGAAATCACCTAGATCATCAGCCTTAATATCTAGAAGCACACCTGGATGTTCAGGGGCTGAAGTACCATGGCTATTTGATCCAGCTGTTTTAGTAGACGATAATGGTACAGGATATCTTTATTTTGGTGGAGGTATTGATGGAAAAGATGTAAATAATCCTGGAACTGCAAGAGTTGTAAAATTAGGAAATGACATGGTAAGTCTTGCAGGAAATCCTGTAAAGATGAGTCCAGCATCATTATTTGAGGATAGTGAAATAAATAAAATAGGAGATACTTATTATTACAGTTATTGTACAAACTTCAGTACAAATACATCTAATAAAGGTGCTATATATTTAATGACAAGTAAGAATCCAATGACAGGATGGCAACAAAAAGGTGAAATATTTGCTAGTACTGGATCACAATTCAATGGAATAGGTGGAAACAATCATCATAAAATTTTTGAATTTAAAGGAAAATACTATATCTTATATCATACAAACATATTAGAAAAATCAGCATATAATTCTACAAAAGGTTATCGTAATCTTCATATAGATGAATTAAATGTAAATACATCAAGTAAAACAATGACGGCTAAAGGTACTTACACAGGTATAACAAAGTCTTTAAGCAATGTTAATGGACGTCAATACAATAATGCTACAACAATGGCATGGAATGGTGGATTAAAGACAAAGTATTCTAGTACACAAAAAGCTATGGTTATTGATTCTATTCATACAGGAGACTGGCTAGGAGTAAAGTCTGTTAACCTAGGAAGCAATGCTAAGAAATTAACAGTAACGTTAGCAGCTGATTCAAATGGAAAAGACTATAAGAAGGTAGAAATTAATCTTACTAAATCTGTTAGTAATGTTCATGATTTATATTTTGTATTCCGTGGTGAAGGATATCATGTAGCAGGATGGCAATTTAGTTAATAATGAAACTTATTTATAAGTTTACAAATTAATATTTTTACAAAATTAAAAGGGACTATTGCATTATAAATTAGTGTGGTAGTCCCTTTTATAACTGTGAATTATATAAAGCAGTATATAATAGGTGCTAAAATAACTAAAAATATAAAATTATATTTAGTGAATTCTTTTAAATATAATTTTGATTCACTTTTAAATTCCTTTGAATAAAGTTTGTAAGAAATAACACTAGCTAATGATGCAATTAAGGTACCTAATCCACCAATATTTACAGATAATAAAAGTTCCTTATAAGAATCTGTGAATCCAGAAAGTAACATTGTTGCAGGTACATTACTAATGAATTGACTACTGATAATTCCACCAATATATGTGGTTAAATTATTATTTAATATATTACTAATAAATATACGGATACTTTCTATTGAAGAGATATTCCCTATAAATATAAAGAAACCTATAAAAGTTATTAATAATGAATAGTCTATTTTTATTAATAATTTTTTATCAAAAATAATAGTAGTTATTATTGTTATAATAAATACAATTTTATAATTAATTATGTGAAATACAGATAAAAGTATTATTATAAATAATAGAAAGAATATAATACTTAATTTTTTATTATTTATAGCTGTTTTTGATATTTCTACGTTTAGCTTATAGTTTTTTTCTTTTAGTATAAATGTTAAAAGTAGAATTAAAGATATTAAAATTAAGGGTAATGTAATTTTAAAAAATTCTATTGGTGATATATTAAAGTATGAATAAAGAAATAGATTTTGAGGATTTCCCATAGGTGTTAATGAACTTCCTAAGTTAGAAGCAATTGTTTCAAAAACTATAATTTTTATTGGATTTATACTAATAGATGAACATATTATCAAAGTTAAGGGTACAAAGGTTATTAAAGATACATCATTAGTAACTATCATAGATGAAAAAAAGCACATAGAAATAAGAGCTATGAAAAGGCTTTTATAGCTTGAACATTTTTTTATAAAAATAGATGCAATGTAGTTCATAAGATTAAGTTCTTTAAATGCTGCAATAACTATCATTAAATTAAATAAAAGTATTAGAACTTTAAAATCTATGTAACTTAACTTTGGTATAGAAAAAAATGAAGTTACTAATGCTAAAATAATTGCAATAAATAAAACAACTTCATTTTTTATATATTGAATTATAGAATTCATAACTATAATCGTCTCCTTTTAATAATAAAATATATCAATGATTTTATAGTATATTAATAAAAATTTCAAATTTAGGCACTACATATTATTATTGCATAGAATAAAGAATAAGCAATAAATATAAGGGAAAATATGAATAAGATTATTAGAAAACAGGATATATATAAGTTATAAAAGGAAAGAAGATAATATTGCATATAGGGGTGATTATGGAACAGAAATTACCGAAAAGGTTAATTTGAATAATTATTACATTAATACTAAATATTTCATTTTTGTTGATTTGAAAAAGTTTAGAACTAACGTATTTATAAGAAAAAATAATAAATGGTTATTAGAGAAAACTTATTTGTGTACAATAGGCAAACCATCAACACCAACAATTACTGGTGACTTTAAGGTTGGAGCAAAAGGTCTTTATTTTGGTGTTGAAAGAGGATATAAGTGTTATTATTATACTCAAATTAAAGGAAATTATTTATTTCATTCTATAATATATAATTTAGATGGAAGCATACGAGATGGTAGACTTGGAATGAAATTATCAGACGGGTGTATAAGATTGGATAAGGAAAATGCAAAGTGGTTATGGGATAATGTTACTATAGGAAGTGCAATTCATATAGAGTAATATGGCACAAGTATGATGGCACAAGGCACAGGTATAGGGAAAATTAACCTTACTTGTGCCTTGTGTCATGATAAAAGGGACTATTGCTTATAAATTTTTAGTTATTAATGCAACAGTTTTTATAATTTTCATTTGTTCTTTTTAATATATTCTTGTGCTTTATTAATCATTTCTTGAGCATCGGTACTTATTTCACTACTGAATTTTTTTGCATCATTTTTTAGTGTGTGTCCTAAATTAGACATTGCACTTACTGTAGAATGAGTTGCTGACTTGGCATCTTTAGCTATGTCAGATCCGAAATGTTTTAAGTCATTTTTTATATTATTTAAGTCAGATTTCATATTGTTATTAGTCATAATATCATCTCCTTATAGTATAAAATTAGTTTCTGATTATTTTATAGAAAATATACTAAATAAGAAAAGGTATCGCTAACAAATTTTCATTTGTTAATGCGATACCTTTTTAATTAAAAAATAAGTTTAGTCTTCTATTACAGGTTTCTTTATTATACCAAGTATAAACATTGATACCACAGATCCAACAGCTAATGCTATTAAGAATCCAAAAGGATTACTTATAACTGGAACTACAAATATTCCACCATGAGGAGCTCTAAGTCCACATCCGAATGCCATTGATAATGCACCAGCTATTGCAGATCCTGCAACTGAAGCAGGTATTACTCTTACAGGGTCAGCTGCAGCGAAAGGAATAGCTCCTTCTGTAATAAATGATAATCCCATAATATAGTTTGTTAATGCTGATTGTCTGTCACGTTTACTATATTTACTTTTAAAGAATGTTGAAGATAATGCAATTCCAAGTGGAGGTACCATACCACCGATCATAACTGCAGCCATTATTTCAAATTGACCTGCACTTAATGCTGCTGTACCAAAAACATATGCTGCTTTATTGAATGGACCACCCATATCAATAGCCATCATACCACCAAGTAATGCTCCAAGTATTATTTTACTGCTAGAATTCATACTCATTAAGAAATTATTTAAAGCGTTATTTGCTGCTGATACTGGAGGATTAATTAAGAAGAACATAATTGCACCGATTCCAAGTATACCAAGTAGTGGATAAAGTAATACAGGTTTAAGACCTTCTAATGATGCTGGAAGGTATGATAATACTTTCTTTAGTAATACTACTAGATACCCAGCTATAAAACCTGCGGCTAAAGCACCTAGGAAACCAGAGCCACCATCTTTGGCAATCATTCCACCAACGAAACCTACAGCAAGTGCTGGTCTATCACCGATACTCATAGCTATAAATCCAGCTAATACAGGAAGCATGAATCCAAATGAAATATCACCAGTTTTCTTTAAGAATGCTGCAAAAGGTGTATTTGAACCAAAGTTAGAAGGATCTATTTCATAATTATCAAATAAGAAAGCAAGAGCTATTAGCAAACCACCACCAATAACAAAAGGCAACATATGAGAAACACCATTCATTAAGTGCTTATAAATTTTACGACCTACACTTTCGTTATCAGATGATTCATTTTCTTTGTGATCGTTTCCATTAGAGTGATGATAAATCGGTGCATCGCCAGCAGCTGCCCTAGTTATTAACTCTTCTGCTTTATGGATACCATCAGCAACTTTAGTTTTTATTACTTTTTTGCCATCAAAACGAGCCATCTCAACATTTTTGTCAGCAGCTACAATTATACATTCAGCATTTGCAATTTCTTCTGCAGTAAGAACGTTTTTAGCACCACCAGATCCATTAGTTTCTACTTTGATTGAGATTCCTAAATCCTTACCTTTATTTTCAAGGCTTTCAGCTGCCATGAAAGTATGAGCAATACCAGTAGGGCAAGCTGTTACAGCTAGTACTCTATAGCCATCTTTTGAAGATTCTTTCTTTTCAGAAGGTTCATCAAATTTTTCACGTTCTTTGTTATCTATAAGTTTTAAAAATGTATCCTTATCTTTTGCATTTATAAGTGATTGTCTAAAAGACTCATCCATTAATATTGTAGATAATCTTGATAATACTTCTAGATGTACATCATTACCACCTTCAGGAGCTGCAATCATAAAGAAAAGGTGAGCAGGTGCTCCATCTAATGAATCATAATCTACACCAGCTTTAGAAACAGCTGCTGCAAGACCAGCTTTTTTTACTGCAGCAACTTTAGCATGAGGAATAGCGATACCTTCACCTATTCCTGTAGTGCTAAGAGATTCTCTAGCTAGAATACCTTCTTTATATGCTGATTTATCGTTTAAGTTTCCTGCTGCATCCATTAAATCAACCAATTTATCAATTGCTTCTGACTTTGAATTAACATTAAAATCAAGGTCTATTCCATTTTTATTAAGTAAATCAATAATTCGCATATTTTTCACCTCGTAAGTTTTCTATATATCATTAAGTTGTTCTAATAATTCATATACTTTATCTTTTGTAGCTAGACCTTCAGAAAATGCACTAGCACTTCCAGTAGCAACACCCATTTTAAAAGCTTCCTTAAAATCATTAGTACTTATAAATCCTGCAATAAAACCAGCTACCATTGAATCGCCAGCACCAACAGAATTTTTTAGAGTACCTTTAGGAACTTCGCTAAAATATATTTCTCCAGTACTTGTAATTAATATAGCTCCATCACCAGCCATAGAAATAAGAACATTTTTAGCGCCCATTTCTTGAAGTTTTTTACCATGAGCAATTATTTCTTCTTTAGTAGAAAGTGTAGTATTAAATATTTCAGCTAATTCATGATGATTAGGTTTTATTAAAAAAGGTTTATATTTTAAAACATTTAAAAGTAAGTCCTTTGTAGCATCTACTACAAATTTTATTCCCTTACCTTGTAGTCTACTCATAATATTTTCATAAGTATCAGATGGAAGAGAATTAGGAATACTACCTGCTAATACTAATATGTCTCCATCATTTAGAGAATCTAACTTCTCATTAAGAATTGAAATATCTTCATTTGTAATTTTAGGACCTTGACCATTTATTTCAGATTCTTTGTCACTTCTAAGTTTTACATTAATTCTAGACATACCTTCATGTAATTTAACAAAATCACAATGAACTCCAAATTCTGATAAACGTTTTGATATTTCATCACCAGTAAATCCAGCAATATAGCCTAATGCTTCATTATCTATTCCAAGATTTTTTAAGACGATAGATACATTAATTCCTTTTCCACCGGCAAAGATTTCTTCGTGATTTGATCTATTAACCATACCTTCTTTAAAACTATCTACATCAACAATATAATCTAGGGAAGGGTTCAAGGTAATTGTTTTTATCATAGTTAGTCTACCTCCATTACTTCAGTAAAGTTTTTGAAATTGTTAGTACATTTAGGGATAATCATTATAGCATCATCTATATTTGCAAATGTAATAAAACTATTTTCATTGAATTTTGATTCGTCACATAGGACATAGCATTCATTACATCTTTTTATAGATTCTGTTTTTACAAGGGCTTCATTTAGATCTGGTGTAGTATATCCTCTTTCAGAAGTAACACCATTGGTACCAAAGAAACCTTTAGTAAAGTTGTATTTTTTTAAACTGTTTACAGCTTCGATACCTACAATAGCTTCAGTAGTAAGTTTTACTTCACCACCTAAAATTATAGTTTTAAAGTTATTCTGAATTAATTTTTTTGCATGAACTATACCGTTAGTTACAAATACAACATTTTTAGCATCTATATAGTCGATAATTAATTCAGTAGTAGTTCCTGCATCGATATAAACTATATCTTCATCATTAATAAGAGAAGCTGCGTACTTAGCTAGTTTTTGCTTTGTATTAAAATTTAATTCTTTTTTTATATTAACTGTAGTTTCTTCTTTAAATTTAGTGTTTGAAATTATAGTTGCTCCACCATGTATTTTTTTTAGAAGACCTAATTTGTGAAGAGTATTTAGATCACGTCTAATAGTTGATTCTGATGCATCTAGTAGAGTGACTAATTCTGTCACAGTAATGGTAGATTGCTCTTTCAATTTTTTAAGAATAATTTCATGTCTTTCTTCTGTTAACATTTACATCACTCCTTGGTTATATAATAATCAAAATAAATCAAAAAATCAATAGTTATAATCAAAAATAATCAAAACAAATCAAAAACAATCAAAAGAGTTTTGAATTTATACAGTGTATTGTAAAAAAAGGAGGTATCACATTAACAAATGAAAAGTTGTTAGCGATACCTCTTTTTATTATGGCACAGGTCAGGGTAATTTCAGGGCACAGGTTAGATGGCACAAGGCACAAGTAAGGTTAATTTTCCCCTGCATAGAAAATATTATAGTCCTTAGGGCGGTGAGATGTACAATTGTATTTATAGATATATCTAGTGCATATATAAAACTGTTATACTTAAGTGTTGTTTTCACTAATCATGAATTCCTAGTTCAAGCTACATGAAAGCGCAGCCTTCATTAGCCCCCTAATTGTGCACTGATATTCTATTTTGATGAAAAAACTGCCGCACTTTGATCTATAACTTTTTTGTGCGACAGCTCCGTAAAGATAATTTAAGACTCTTCATCATCAGATACTAGGTTTTGTATACTTTCTATTAAATCAACTTGTTCACCATATTTTAATTCTATTCTGTAAAGGAAATTCATCCACTTTTCTGTGGAGTTAAGAATTTGTATATATATGTATTGAATTTTTGTAATATACTGAATTGCATCATCATATGAGGTATCAGTATTTACTTGTAGCAAAAGTTCAAACACAGATATATAATAATCAATTATTTCTATAGGAAATCTTTCTTTTAAGTGATCCGCAAACTTGTCTAACATTTTAAAATCACTATATTCTATAGGGGTAGATTTAACATTTTTCAATACTTCAATGATATTATCGTAAAGTTTTTCAAAAAGGCATATTTGTAAATAATCTTTTTTTGCATTAATTCCAAATTTTACAATGTTTAGCAGGTTTGGACGTATATTAATAAATTCAGCTTCATCCATAGATTTTTTGATTTTTTTATATTCTTCAAGATAATTTTTTTCATACGGTATTTTAAAAGCTGAAAATAATAGCTTTTTATATTCATACATATTATCATTATTTAAATAATAATCTAGGGCCTTTGTTATTATATTTTTAGTAATATCTATATTATTAAAAGATTCGTTTACTAGCTTATTTAATTTATCTTCTTCTTTATATTCTATATAGTAATTTAAAAGATAGTTATATATATCAGATTTTGGTTCTTCGTTATTTAGTAACGCTTCTTCACAAGCTTCTGTGGCTTTTTCAGTTTGATTTGTATTTATATAATATTTAGCTAATTCAAAAGAAGTCATACCGAACTTTTCTTTTTTGATTTTTAAGAATTTTTCTTCATTATTTAATTTATCTTTATATATATTCATTATAAATAAATAATCACTATCACTAGGTTTTTCTTCAAGTAATGTTACAAGTTGAGTCCATAAGTTTGAATTATCACATAAACTAGAGAAAAAGTCTAAAAAGGTATCTTTCATAGTATCATCTAAATTATTGTAATATACAAAGATTTTATTTATTAATTTTGATTTACAAGTATCATCAATTTCTTTATTAGATGTTATTAAAGTTAAGTCATCTATTATATTAAAAAAGTCAGATAAATCCTGGTCAGAATAAGTATTCTCATTCTCGAATTTGGAAAGAAGCCTAGAAAGGATATCCCACTTTTTCCATAATAGCTCTTGAGGAGATTCATCGATAATAGTTTTAGGTATCATAGATATTGAAGATGTATGAATCATAGAACTAGGTTTATTTGAGGCATTAATTTTTTGAATCCAGTTTAAAATTAAATTATTAATATTGCTATCTGTTTCAGAAAGATAAAATATTAAAGATTCTAAATCGGTTCTCTTAATTACAGAAAGTTCATTTTTTAATAATTTTTTCTCCAAAGATAACAACTCCTTATAAAATTTACAATATAGTAATATTATACAATAAAGTTTTATAAAAATATAGAAATTATTAATATTAATGGGAGTTTATTGAATTATCTATAAAAACTTTTATGCATTTCAAAGTTTCCTCATTTATTACATGTTCAATTTTTTCTGTTTCTTCTAATATAGAATCTTTAACACCTAAAATAGATAAAAATTTGAAAACTATGTTATGACGGTTATAGAGATATTCACCATAGCATTTTCCAGAATCGGTCAATTCTATAGCACTATATTTTTCATATTTAATTAATTTTAGTGAACATAATTTTTTCACCATATTATTTGTAGACGGTGCTGTTACATTAAGAGCATGTGATAATTCACTGATTCGTGTATATCCTTGGTTTAAAGAAAGTCTATAAATCATTTCTATATAATCTTCCATAGAAGCAGTTATAAGATTGTTGTTGAGATATGTGTTAAATGTATGAAAGGTATTTTTATCTGTCAAAGAGATCACCTCAAAAATATAGTTACAAATATATATATTTTAATAAATAGTGTAGTAGTACATATATACAATGAATTGAAAATGTGTAACGATATTTTTTTATTACGAATAGTATATATTAAGTAATAAAAGTTAGATTAATCTAACAAATATACTTATGAATTTTGTGATTTATGGAGGAAAATAAAATGGAGATGTTATCAGAAGTAGGGACAGGTAAGTCCGCTATAGTTACATCAAATGAGGCTGGAGAATTGTTAAAAGAGCGGTTAATGTCTCTAGGATTAACTAATGGAGCAGTTGTAGAGGTATTGCGTAAAGGACCTAAAAATAACTTAACTGTGTATAGAATTCGTGGAGCTATGATTGCACTTAGAAAAGAAGAATCTTCTTTAATTAAAGTTTCTTTGGCTAAGTGATTATATATTAATTATCTTAGGAGTGATACTGTTGGGGTTAACAGCTCAATCAACTAAAAGTACAGCTATGAAGGATATATTTAATATTGAAAGAAAGCCAGGTCAGTATGTTATTGCACTAGCAGGTAATCCAAACACAGGAAAAAGTACAGTTTTTAATTATTTAACTGGGCTTCATCAACATACGGGAAATTGGCCCGGAAAAACTGTGGTCAATGCGAGAGGAGAATTTAAGTATAATGGTAATGAATATGTTCTGGTAGACTTGCCAGGAACATATTCATTACTTTCATCATCTATAGATGAAGAGGTAGCAAGAGATTTTATTTGTTATGGAGATTATGATGCAGTAATAGTTGTTACTGATGCAACTTGTTTAGAAAGAAATTTTAATCTTGTATTTCAAGTTATGGAATTAACAGATAAGGTGATTGCTTGTATAAATCTTATAGATGAAGCTAAAAAGAAAAATATTACTATAGATAAAGATGGAATAGAGAATGAATTAGGTATTCCATTAGTATTGACGGCAGCCAGACAAGGTAAGGGCATGAATGAACTAAAAGATATTATAGAAAAAGTTGCTTTCAATCAAATAGACATTAAGTGTAATAATGTTATTTATGATGATGATATAGAAAAGATGGTAGCAGATACATCAAAGTTGTTGGAGGAATATGATAGTATAAATAAAAGATGGATAGCATTACGACTTTTGGACAGTGAAGTTAATATTTTCAATAAGATAGATGAATTAGGTGAAAAGTTTAATACTAATGTTGCAAAGGAAATACAAAATAAATTAAATTACAAAATAGACAAGATTAAGTTAAGAGAGAAAATTTCTAAAAGAAATTATGATAAAGCTAATGAGATAAAAGAAAAGTATGTGAAAGAGGATCTTAAGAAAGTTAATAGAGATAAAAAAGTTGATGATATTGTAACATCGAAAAGATGGGGAATTCCATTAATGTTAGTATTATTAGGATTGATATTTTGGATAACTATACAGGGAGCTAATTATCCTTCTAAGCTATTAGCTAATGTATTATTTGCATTGCAAGATAAACTAACAGACTTTTTTAATTATATTAGTGCACCAGGATGGTTGCATGGGGTAGTAGTGCTAGGAATGTATAGAACATTGGCATGGGTAGTATCTGTAATGTTACCTCCGATGGCTATCTTTTTTCCTTTATTTACGTTACTTGAAGATTTAGGTTACTTACCTAGAGTGGCTTTTAATATGGATCATCTATTTAAAAAAGCTTGTGCTCATGGAAAGCAATGTCTTTCAATGTGTATGGGATTTGGCTGTAACGCTGCTGGAGTTGTTGGGTGCAGAATAATTGAGTCGCCAAGGGAGAGAATGATAGCAATTTTGACTAATAATTTTGTACCGTGTAATGGAAGGTTTCCTACCCTTATAGCAATAGCTACTATTTTTTTTGCAACAACTACTAATATGTTTACAAATTCTATCATACAAACATTGGCAATAGCAATAATTATAGTTATAGGGATAGGAATAACGTTGTTAGTATCATACGTATTGTCAAAAACGTTATTGAAGGGAATACCTTCAAGTTTTACGCTAGAATTGCCTCCGTATAGGGTACCTAAGATAGGAAGAATTTTATATAGTTCAATTTTAGATAGAACATTATTTGTTTTAGGAAGAGCTGTTGTTGTAGCGGCACCAGCAGGGGCTATAACTTGGATTTTAGCTAATATTTATATTGGTGATGCAAGTGTAATGACCCATATTTCTAATTTTCTACAACCTATTGGCGAATTTATAGGATTAGATGGATTTATATTAATGGCTTTTATTGTAGGAATACCAGCTAATGAAATTGTTTTACCTATACTATTAATGGGATATTTAGCTACAGGTTCTATCAATGATTTTTCTAGTTTAGATTCACTTAGGACAATTTTAGTTAATAATAATTGGACGATGCTTACAGCTTTAAATACAATGTTATTTAGTTTACTTCATTGGCCTTGTGCAACTACTTTATTTACAATAAAAAAAGAAACAGGAAGCAAAAAGTGGACTTTGGTATCTTTTTTATTACCTACTGTAATAGCTTTTACCGTGTGTTTTATAACCAAAACAGTATACAATTTTATTTTATAAAAGTATTGACTATATAGCGTAACAATGTTACGCTATATCTATAATGTTTGCAAACAAGTATTTTTTTAATTAGCAACGTAACAATGTTACGCTGAAAGGTGGGTTATTATGAAAAGTGATATGAAGTTATCTGGATCAGGAAGTATAGTAGAAGGAGAATATGAGAATATATCCGTTTCTGGTAGTGTAAAAATATTAGGTAATATAAAGGCAAGAGATATAAAGATATCTGGTTCTGTTAAAGGAGAAGGAAGTATACATTCGAATTCATTAAGTGTATTTGGATCTATGCATATTAATGGCGGTACTGAAGTAGAAGAAAATATAAAGATTAGCGGATCAGCGAAGATTGGTGGAGTAGTAAAGGCAAAAAATATAAAAACTAGTGGAGCGCTTAATATTAATAATGATGTGAATTTTGAAGAAATGAAATGTAGCGGTTCATTATATGTTAACGGAAATTGTGAAGGAAGTAGACGGAAATAGTGTTGTAGGTGAGAGAGTATGTGTGAAGAATTAATTTCTAAGAAAGATTTATTAAGAGAAAAGGAAATATCCTATGGACAGCTTTATAGATGGAAGAGAAAAAATTTGATACCAGAGGAATGGTTTATAAAAAAGAGTGTATCAACAGGGCAAGAAACATTTTTTCCGAAGTCAAAGATTATAGAGCGTATAGACAAAATCTTAGAATTAAAAGATGAAATTTCATTAGATGAATTAGCTGATAAATTATTATCTAAAAATGAAAATATAAAAATAAAGCGTCAGTATATTATAGAACATAACATTGTTTCACAACCTATTCTAGAAAAATTTGAAGAAGGTTATGGAAGAGAAGAATATTACTATAGTGATAAGCTATTTGCTCTTAGAATATATAATGATCTTATAACATCTGGTGTTGTTAGTATTGATGAAGCTAATAATATAACAAAGTCAGTAAAGGAAGGATTTTTAAAGATAGAGGAAAATTCAGTATTACTGATAAAACGAAAATTGGGAGTTTGCTTTTTTTATGTAGCAAAGGGAGAAGAAATAATTTGTGATAATGAGGCAAAAACAATTTATAACATAAATTTATATAAGGTTTTAGAAGAAGTAAATTTATATGGAAGAATATAAGTTGTAATATGTAAATCCTAAACTAAGATGAGCTAAAAAGAATATACAAAAAACCTATTGCAGAAAAAGATGAATTTTTGCAATAGGTTTTTTATTATATTTTAACAATAATAGCAATTTCCACAATTATGACAATGATGGTGGTGATGTTTTTTCTTTTTCTTCTTCTTTTTTTTCTTCCAATCCTTACACTTCTTAAATTTCTTTCCATAAATATCTTTTTCTTTATGATGATGACTATGATGCTCAGGGCAAGAAGGACAAGGTGGACATGGTGGACATTGAGGGCATGGTGGACATTCTGGGCACTTTGGACATACTATAGTTGCATCTTCATAAATTTTAGATTTTTCTGTAGGTTGATTAGAAGTATAAATAATGGTGTTAGGTGCAGTATTTACAGGAGTTTGTACGCAAGAAGGACAAGAATGAGCATGTTGTACTTCTATATCAGCACCGATTAAAGCAGGTCTTGCATTAAAGCAATCATTATTTGCATTTCTATTATCTTCATTTACATATTTGCCAAAGTAAGCATTTATATATTCATCCATCATAGCATCCCAAGTATTTTTATTGATTATTCCATTAGTATCGAGGTTACTTTCTAGTTGGAATATTACTAAGTTTTCACGAGTTTTTTCACCAAATTCACCATCAAGTATTAATGGAGTAATTTTTGAGTTATCTCTATGAATTATATTTAATATTTCTTGTAATACTTTAATCCAGTTACCAGAGTCACCTATTTTAAATTCTATATTAGGATATTCATAGTATAGTTTTGGAGTATTAGCTTTATTTGTAGAATCTAATTTAGAGTAAACATCAAAAATCATATTCCAAGTAGTAGGACCAACTATTCCATCAGGATTTAATCCAAAATATTTTTGAAAAGCAATTACGGCAGCTTTTGTTTTTGAACCAAAGTGTCCATCAGCAGATATATTTGGTAGTACAGTATATTTAGAAGCTATAGATGAAAGGTATGATTGAATCTTTTTAACTTCATGTCCTGTACTACCTTTTTTTAATACATAGCCAGGATATTCGGAAGGTTTTACTATACCTTGTTCTAGATTTTTTTCGATACTTTTGAAAGTGTTATATATTTTATTCCAAGTTTTTTTGCCTACAATGCCATCTACTTCTAGGTTAAAGGCATTTTGAAAATCTTTTACTGTATTTTCGGTATTAGTTCCAAAAATACCATCAATTTTTAAAGAATATATATCTTCATAATAAGCGGAAATAGCACTTAAGAAATATTGAAGTTGTTTTACTGCTTCACCGGTAGAACCTTTTTTCAATATTCCTGGGTAAGTTACTGAAGAAGGTAGTTCTTCGCCTTCGGATTCTAATTCAGCTAAACTTTTTATAGCAACGTATATTGAAGAAATTTTATACCAAGTTGCTCTACCGATTATACCATCGGCAGTAAGATTAAATATTTTCTGAAATGACTTTACAGCTTTTTCTGTATTTTCATCATATATGCCATTTACAGGATATATTTTTGGTATAGCAGGATAATTATCACTAATTCTATTTAGTTGAATTTGAATTGTTTCAACATCAGCTCCTTCTTTTCCTAATTTTAATACTTCACCAGGATAAGATTCTAAGGTACCTTCTATTGTACTAGTTTGTCTTAATTCAATATCATTTCCATAGTAATATCTGAGAATTTCTAGGGCAGAGTAATTTTTGTTTGCTAGGTCTACTGTACCCCATTGAGAAAGACCGTTACAGGTTACAGTTGAACCATTACAATACTTAGCAAATAATGGCTCCTCAAAACCGATTTTTCCAATATAAACGTTGAAAAGTGAATCAACTATTTTACTTATATTATCGTAAATATTTCTATTTTTTACGAAGTATTGATCATAAGCGGTAGAGTTAGTAATTTGGAAACTATATCCCTTATTTCGATACCATTCAGTATAGATTCTATTTAGGGCAAAAGAAACTTGGCAGTTAATATTTGATATTAGTGATTCTGTAGGCCAAGTTGGATATATTTCACTAGAAGCGACATTCTTAATATAATCTATAAATGGAATCGTTACATCTTCTGCATAAGAATCAGGGGAACCTAAATGAACTGTAATATATTGAGGAATATAAGGTTCTCTTAATACATAAGTGCTAGTAGGACGTGAACCTACTTGTTTGTTAGGTATATCTAAGAGTAATGCATTTTTAGGTATATCTATTACTTCTGCTTTTTCTTTTCCTTTTGTACTTGGAAGCATAGCTATTTCTTGAAGGGTAGTGATGCCATCAAAGATTTCTACACCATGGATTATAACATCTTTAAATCCTGTACTTTTAACATAGATATCATATGTTTCATAAGGAACTAAATCTTTAGTAGGTTTTAAAGTTAAATCTTTATCTTTTGTCTCTAATTTTATATGAGGTGATTTACCATTACTATCTACATTAAAATTTGATTCAGCAATAGTGGTACCATTAGAAACTTTTTTTACTGTAATAGTAGCATTAGTTACTGGTCGTGCTTCTCTTCCGATGTAAAGTTGGACTTGCAGTCTTCCTAAACCCATAAAAATCTCCTTAAAATTGTTACCTTACTGTTTATAATATGAAAAATACTAGGTGGGGGTTCGTAATAACATTATTTTAGGATAAAGATGATAATATATTAAATAATACAAAATAAAAATATTAGAAAAAATAGAAAAAAGTAGTTGACGAAAAGAATAAGGAAGAATATACTAATTCCTATAGGAAAACAAGATTTTAAAGGAGCGGTAATTATGATGAAAATTATTTGTTGTTTAAGAGGGATAAATATTTAAGACAAATTTATTTCGTAAAAAACCAAGTAAAACGATAGGAATGAGGTGTGAATATGAATTTGAATTCAAAGTTAATACATGGAGGAATAGATGGAGATAAGGTCACTGGAGCAGTAAATGTTCCTGTATATTTAACATCAACTTATAAGCAACCAAGGTTTGGAGAAAATTTAGGCTATGAATATTCAAGAACAGGAAATCCTACAAGAGAAGCAGTAGAAAAACTTATAGCAGATTTAGAAAATGGAGTTAGAGGATTTGCTTTTGCTTCAGGAATGGCAGCAATAACAGCAGTTTTAAATTTATTTAAAAGTGGAGATAAAATTCTTATAAATGATAATTTATATGGAGGTACTTTTAGGGTAATAGATAGAATTTTTAGTAATTTTAACCTTAGTTATGAAGTGGTAAAAGATTTTAATAATTACGATTTTAGTAGTGTGGATAAAAGTGTAAAGGCAATAATTATTGAGACACCAACAAATCCATTGTTAACAATAACTGATTTAGAGAAAGTTTCAAAGGTGGCAAAGGAAGCTGGTTTATTTACAATAGTAGATAATACATTCATGACTCCATATTTGCAAAACCCATTGGAGTTTGGAGTGGATATTGTAGTACATTCTGCTACTAAGTATTTGGGAGGACATTCTGATACTGTAGCAGGCTTAGTAGTAGTAAATAGTGAAGAGTTAGGAGAAAGACTTCATTTTATTCAAAATTCTACAGGAGGAGTATTACCACCATTTGATTCATATCTATTGATAAGAGGAATAAAAACTCTTTCAGTTAGATTAGATAGACATCTTGAAAATGCTAAAGCTATAGTGGAATTTTTGCAAGGACAAGATGCTATAGAAAAAATATATTATCCAGGAATAAAAGAACATCCAGGTTATGAAATAAATAAAAAGCAAGCAAGGGGAGCTGGAGCTGTAATTTCTTTTACTCTAAAAGAAAGGTATGATTTCAAAAAGTTCATAGATTCATTAGAATTAATAACCTTTGGAGAAAGTCTAGGTGGAGTAGAGTCACTATTATGTCATCCAGCAACAATGACTCATGCAGCACTTCCAGAAGAAGCTAGAAAAGCTTTAGGAATTAATGATAGACTTTTGAGGTTATCAGTGGGAATTGAAGATAAAAATGATCTAATTGATGAGATAAGAAGAGCTATTGAAAATAGTAAAAAGTAGTTTTTATATAAAGTTTAAGAAGTTATAATTTTAGTTTATTCATTTATTGAAAGTTCCAATAAAAAAGGCTTAAGTACAATATTAGAAAATGTACTTAAGCCTTTTTCTAATTAAAAGATAACAAACGTTCTATATCAAAATATTAAATTCTTAAAAAATTCTTACAAATACTTTATAATAATCTGAAAAATCGTTAATTCATGCTATAATTTATAAAAAACCTTATAGGAGGAACAAAATGGGGAAGTGGTTTAAAAAATTATCATTATTAACTATGATATTGATGATTTTATGTACAATTTTTGCAGCTTATGATACAAAAGCAAGTGAAAATTCTAAGATTGAGATTAATACAACTTATGGGATTGAAGGAAAATATAAAGGATCAGATTCCATTCCAGTAAATATTGATGTTAGTAATAAAACAGAAAAAGATATTAAGGGAACCGTTGAGGTAAGAGTAAATTCTAACGATGGAGATACATATAATGCCTATGCTAAAGAAGTAGTTATAGAAAGTGGAAAAACAGAACATATAACAATACCAGTAAAATTAGGGGAAGAAAATAAAAAAGCTACAGTAGTACTGCTTGAAAAAAATAAGGAAGTAGCCAAAAAAAAGATGTTAGTTGATTCTGGTAGAGTATTAGATTTTGATTTATTTATAGGAACATTAACAGATGACTTTAATGGCATAAGTTATCTTGGCGATATGAATTTTCAATATGATAAAAGTAAGTATGGAGATCTAGGAGATGGAAAGGTTACCAATGTTCCATTATCATTAGATCAATTAGCAGGTAATATTGGAAATTTTGAAGCTCTAGATGTAATAGTAATAAATAACTTTTCTATTTCAAAACTAGAAGAAGTTCATTATAAGAACCTTAACAATTGGGTAAAAAATGGTGGAACTTTAATTATTGGAACTGGGGTAAATGTAAATAAAACTGCAAGTGGAATAAGTAGTAAGTTATTAGATTTAACTGTTGATGGAAAAGAAGATAAAAGTATAAATATTTTGGGAGATAATCTAATAGCTACTGTTGCTAATTTAAGTATTAAAAATTCTAAGGAGGAATTAGAATCAGGTAGTGATACATTAATTTATTCTGTACAAAAAGGAAAAGGAAATATATATGTAGCTACTTTTGACTTAGGGACAGAACCAATTGCTTCGTTTAAAGGTAATAAAGAGGTTTGGCAAAACATACTAATTGGTGGATTAAATGAGAAGCTTGAAAATTACCAAATGCATGGAGTATATTACGATAATAATTCTTCTAGTATGGTTCCAATGGATAAGGAGATAAATTTTACAGTGATTTCTCTAGTATTTCTTATTTATGTATTATCAATTGGATTAGGTGCATATTTTATTCTTAAGAAAATTAAGAAAAATGAATATTTATGGATTGTAATACCAGTATTATCTATAGTATTTACAGTAGTGATATATGGAATTGGAAGTTCTACAAGGTTTAAAGATATTATACTTAATCAAGTAAATATAATAAACGTTGATGAAGATGGAGTTGGCATAGTTAAAGGTAATATTGGTATAGCTAATAAGAGTAAGGATGATTTACTTGTAGAAGAGGTAGAAGGTACTACCCTTGAGTATATTACAAATGATTATGGATATTCTATGGATGAAAAAAGTGAACCAACAAAATTAGGTGTAAGAACAATCTATAAAAATGAAAAAGCATTTTATGAATTTAAAGATAATGGGGCTTTAAATATTAGAAACTTTTCTATAGTTGGCAGAGAAGAATCTGTAGGGAAGTTAGAAACAAAACTTAATTATGTAAATGAAGGTATATCAGGAACTATTAGAAATAATTTAGATTGTAATATTAATAAATTACTAGTGGTTTCTGGAAACAATATATGGGATTTAGGAGATATAAGAGAAGGTAAGGATATTAAGATAAATAAATTGAAAAGTACCTATAATGGTGGTTTAGAGCAGTATTCATATGAGATGCAGAATAATTATTATATAGGTAAGAAAAGTGAAAAAAATTTATTTATAAACGCAAATATATTAACTTCTTTATCACAAGAATTAGAAAGTACTGGTGTCTATTATATTGCTATTACTGATAAGAAGATAGATTATGGTTTTAATTTTGATAAGAAGAAATTATCTAAATATGATATAACCACAATGATAGGACAAGTAGATATTGATTTCAAAGATGAAAATGGAAATTTAAATTATCCTGTAGGGTATTTTAATATGGATATTGTTACTATGAGCCCGGGAATAAGCCTTGATAGAGGATCAGTAATTTGGGGTGATGGAACAATTGAAATGGATTATAAGATAGATAGTAACGTAGTTGTAAAAAATATAGGTTTTTCTATACCAAGTAGCAATTATTCTTATAATGAAGAGGAAGAAGTTGAAATTTACAATAATAACACAAGTAAATATGAAAAATTTGATTTGAAAACTGGAAAAGTACGTGATATTGAAGATCTTGATAGTTACTTAAAAGATAATACGGTAAGAGTTAGAATAGTTGCAAATCAAGAAGAAGGAATGACCATTCCACAAATTTCTGTATCAGGGAGGGAAAAATAATGCTATCTATTAAGGGATTGGAAAAGACATATGGAAGTTTTAAAGCATTAAATGGTTTAGATCTTACGATAAATAAAGGTGAGATATTTGGATTTATTGGTCCTAACGGTGCAGGGAAAAGTACTACTATGAAGATAGTAGCAGGATTATTAACTCCTGATAGTGGTGAAGTTTATGTAGATGGTATAGATGCTATAAAAAGAAATAAGGAACTAAAAGAAAAAATAGGATATATGCCAGATTTCTTTGGAGTTTATGATAATTTGAAAGCTATAGAGTATTTAGAGTTTTATGGTTCTATTTATGGGTTAAGTTATAATGAGGGAAAAAAGATAGGGATGGATTTATTAGAATTGGTAAATCTTAAGGATAAAGCGGAGTCCTATGTTGATGGATTATCTAGAGGTATGAAACAAAGATTATGTTTAGCTAGATGTCTTATGCACAATCCTAAATTACTTATATTAGATGAACCAGCCTCTGGAATGGATCCTAGAGCTAGATTTGAAATGAAGAATATATTAAAAAATTTAAGAGAAATGGACAAGACCATAATAGTAAGTTCTCATATATTATCAGAGCTTGGTGAGATATGTACTAATATAGGAATTATAGAAAGAGGTAAAATGGTATGCCAAGGCACTGTGGAAGAGATTATGGAAGAAGCAAAGGGGAATAATCCTTTATTTATTACAGTAATAGATGGTGTAGAAGAAGCTGTAACGGTGTTAAAAGAAATTCCTACAATAGGTAAAGTTACTTTTGATAAAAATAAAATTACTGCAAGTTTAAGTGGTAATGAAGCTGAAGCGGCAGAAGTTCTTAGAACCTTAATTAATAGAAATATAAAAGTTACTTCATTTAATAAGTCTGAAGGAAATCTTGAAGAGTTATTTATAAAGTTAACTGAGAATGTTGAAAGTTAGGGGGAAGAGGTATGAGGATAAATCCAGTTTTAAAAAATGAAGGAAGACTTGCTACTAGAAATATTAGATTTTCTATGATGATATTAGTTTTTATAGCGTTATTATCAATAGGCGGTATATTTTTATTTAAGGTAAATATAGTTGATGTTAATGCAAGAGGAATAGATTTGTCAGGAAATATATTTGTATACATAAGTATAGCTTTTATTGAAGCAATTTTATTACTTTTTATTGTGCCAGCGCTAACAGCAACAGTGATATGTTCAGAGAGAGAAAAACAAACTTTAGATATATTGTTATCCACAAGTATGAGTCCTTTATCTATAGTTGTTGGAAAACTAATATCTTCTGTAAGTAAGGTAGTGATATTAATAATAGCCACTATGCCTGTATATGCAATAACCTTTTTTATTGGTGGTGTTAATATAGGTAATATTGTTTCATTAAGTTTGTTTTTTATAGTTGCAACATTTTTCGTAGGATCTATTGGATTATTTATATCTACTGTTATTAAGACATCAAAGGCATCAACAGCAACAACTTATGGTGTTACACTATTTGTATTTATTGTTATATTAATAGTATCAGCAGTATGGATGGCACTGACCATTGATGTAAAGAGTGGATCAAGCAATGCTAAGTTACCAGTGTTTTGCTATTTAAGTCCGATTATTGGTTTTGTATCAATGCTAATAAATCAAGTCGGAGGAATAAAATTAAGTATGATTGGTGGTATATATATTATTCCATGTAGTGACCATGCAGTATTAATTTCTGTAGTTGTACAAATAGTTATTACAGTTATACTAGTATTATTGTCAGCATATAAGTTAAATCCATTAAACAAAAAGAAGATATTAAAAAAATAAGAAATAAAGGGTGAATGGTATGAAGGCTTTAGAAAGAGAAATAGATAATTTTATAAAAAAAGCCTCAATAAAGATAGGGGTAAATTTTATCATAAGAAATTTAGTAATTAGCTTAAATATTGCTCTATGTATTTCTATTTTTGTAATAGGTTTATCACTATTTTTACCTATACCTTTTAGGAGTGAAATAGCTTATGGAAGTATCATTGTTTTAGTGATACTTTCCGTGGGCTATTCTTTTGTTAAAAGGTATAGAAAGAAACAAGTTGCGCTAATAGTTGATTCAAAAGGACTTAAAGAAAGAGTAACTACATATTTAGAATTAAGAGGCAAGGAAGATGATTTTGCAATAGCTCAAAGAGAGGATACATTAGAGGCAATAAGAAAATTTAATATAAAGGATAAGTTACCGATAAGATTTCCAAAGAAGGAAGCGATATTGGCTCTAGTGTTTGCAGTAATATGTATTTCAATGTCTTTTATAAACACTTCAGCTACAGAAAAAGGGAACAAGATTAGAGAGCTAAATAAAACAAAGAAAGAAATAATTGAAGAGATAAAAAAAGAAGAGAAAGATATTGATAAGATAGATAATCTTACTGAAGAGGAAAAGAAAGAATTAAAGGATATATTAGATAAAGCAAAGGAACAAATAAAAGAAAGTGATAAAAAATCAGACTTAGATAAAGCTAATGAAAGGTTAGAAAAAAAGTTAGAAAATTTAAAAGACAAGCTTCCATCAGAAAAAGGGAAAAAGGATATAGAAAAAATATCAAATAACTTATTAAAAGAATATAAGGAAAATATGAAGAAGGAAGCTAAGGAAGATGAAAATGCAGTAAAAAGTAATTTAATGAATACCGAAGAAGGAAAGAAGTTATTAGAAGCAATAAATACTGGTGATAAAGAAAAAATAGCAACGGCATTAGGGGATTTAAACAAGTCATTAGATAGTCTTAGTGATGCTGAGAAAAGTAAGTTAAGTAACAGTTTTTCAGATGCAGCAATGGCAGTAAATAGTGAAGATCTTAAAGAAGCATTAAGTAGTGCAGCTGATGGTGTTATGGATGGAAAGATAAGTGCGGAAGATTTATCAGGAGCATTAGCATCGATGAAGTCAAAAAGTAATGGTGGCAAAAAGCCAGGAGGAAATAATGGTTCTGGGGATAGCAATGGATCAGGCAATGGTAATGGAAGTGGCAATGATAACGGTAATGGAAATGGTAACGGATCAGGTAGTGGATTAGGTGGAGGATGGAATACTGGTAGTAAGAATGGAACTGAAAGGGTAGATACTACAAAATCTGCAGAGGAAATTTATATACCAGGTAGGGAAGTAGGTAATGATGGTAATCTATCTGGTGGAAAAAATGAAGGCGGCAATACACAAAGTATTACTACTAAAAATGGAGTTAACACTAGTGGGAGTAAGGATAATTATACCAAGTATGTTGAAGATTATAGTAATGAAGCCTTGAATAATTTAGATAGTTCGTCAATGCCAGATAGTTTGAAGGATGTAGTTAAGGATTATTTTGAGGGGCTGAAATAAATCAGTGCACAGTTGTCAGTGCACAGTCAATGTCGTCAAATTAAGGAATGTTTATAAATTCCATATAACTTTTTTATAATATCACTTTAAAGATATCAGAAAAAATGGTATACTAAATAAATCCGCGGTTAAACGGACTTGTTTCTAGTATTTGGATTTTACAATCTAAATACAGGATTTTTGGTTGTAATGGTGCGTTTTCCGAGGGTGTGTGTGTTTTCGCTCAATAGAACGAT
>NZ_JAHLOD010000027.1 GCF_018917145.1 Clostridium bornimense | reverse complement strand
CAATATCCGATACCAGAAAATAAGAGAATACTTGCTTATAAAGCAGAGTTAGAAGCAAAGAAAAAAAGAGCATCATGATAAATGCGACTAACAACGTAGTCGCATAATCATATATCTTTTATTTATTTTGATTGTCTACTTGACAGGAGTCAGATCAAAGTGTAGCAGCTTTTCCAGTATCAAATTTATTATACAAAGTTATGTTAAAGTTTCTATCACAAGCTCTTTAATTGTAAGTCAGGAGTATCAATTTTATAAAGTAGTCCTATTCTATACCTAATCAATCATATATTATTAATAAATCATTTTTTAGGAGTTAACACCATGATATTAATAGTATTTTCTTTTCCTACATTAATATCTTTTTTACTTGGCTGTATTTTAGCAGAAAAAATTTATAAATATAATAAAAAGACTTACTTTTATATTATTAAGAATAAATCAATATTAGGTATCTTTATTATAACTATATTACTCTTAATATTATTTAATCACATTCTAATATCTAGTTTCATCCTAGGAATTTACATATATCTGTTTTTAAAAATTTCTTTTAATTAGAATTATATATTTTACTAAATATACGCTAAATCATGCTACTTTTTATAAGAAAATTATATAATTGGCTATCTTTCTTAACCCCTTATTTATCGCTCTTTTTGCTATTTCGCCTAACAAGACATAATTATTCTTATGTCTTATTAGGTGAAATTTCTGATTATTGTTTATGTATTATATAGGTTTACTAAGTAAACTTATGTAATATCTGTAGTTTACCGAAGTTTAATGATATGCCATGAATTGTAGCCTATATAATTTATAAATAAGAAAATGTAATAAATAAAAATTATCTTTAAGTTATATAACAAAAAGAGCTACAAAGATAAAATCTATATTGAAATATTATCTAAATGTATAATATTTGTAATATATTATATTTTTTTGATATAATATAGTCATATTGAAGTTTTTTTGCATAAATTAGGAGGGGGTTAAATGCCAATTAAAATATTAAAGGAAAATGCATTAGATCAATTGAAAGGTAGGTGGATAAAATCTATATTTACACTTATTATGTATACAATTATTTTAAGAAGTTCATCAACAATTGTATCTATTCTACTTAGCGCAAAACATGAGCAATTACTTGCAATAATACAATTCATTGTACTTAGTCTTATTATTACTATGTTTTTGACAGGAGTAATGAGAGCAGGTAGATGTAGATTCTTCCTAAATATGACTGAAGATTATCATAGTGCTAGGTTTGTGGATTTATTTTCACAATTTAAAATATATCCTAAAACCTTGTTATTATCTTTATTAGTGCAAATTTTTTCAGGCTTATGGTATATACCAATAATTGTAGTAGCACTAATTATAATATCCATATATATGATTTCACAACCTATTGAAGTTATTTTTAATATACAATATTACTTCACCTCAAATAGGATTCATACTACTATAATGATTCTTATTAGCATTATCGTTCTTTTTATAATATCATCTATAGTTATACAATTAATGTACTCTCAAGCTTTTTATATATTAGCTGACAATCCTAAAAAATCAACCTTTGCCTGCATACAAGAAAGCAGATTTCTTATGAGAGGAAATAAATTGAAGTATATTGGTTTACATTTATCTTTTATAGGATGGTATATACTTATTTTAATTATTTCAGTTATAGGATCATTCTTATTAGGATCTGTTTTTTCTGATTTACTACTTTTAGTTGGTTTATTATTGTTAGAACCTTATATTGAATTAACTAAAGCAAATTTTTATATAAATGCAAATTAGAGTATACACAATAATCTTGTATTCCATATTATACGAGTCAATAACTTCAAGATTGATTCATTTTAGATCATAAATATATATTGAAATTTGGAGGTTTTTAATATGCAAAATCGTGAAATTAGATTTATGGCTCGAAGGCAGCTTAAAGGCAATTGGGGGTTAGCTTTAGGTACTTTTCTACTTGTGCAAACAATTATATCTGGTGTATACTATTTAGGTTTTTTTATAGCAATTCTTTGTGATTTTATATTAATAGAAATTATATTACCCTTTCTAATTGCTCCTATTTTTGTTTTAGGAAAAGCTAAATTTTCTCTAAACTTAGCTACAGACAAAAATTCAGCTAGAATAGAGGATATTTTTTCTCAATTTGCCTTATTTTTAAAAGGATTAGGTCTTATATGTTTAGAATTTATAATTGTTCTTTTAGGTTCTATATTTTTCATTATACCAGGAATTATATTATCACTTGCATATAGTCAATCTTTTTATATACTTGTAGAAAATCCTGAAAAATCAATTTTCGATTGCTTAAAGGAAAGTAGAGTTATGATGATCGGATATAAATGGAAGTTATTTTGTTTATATTTTTCTTTTATAGGATGGCTACTTTTAAGCATTTTAACTTGTGGAATAGGTTCATTATGGCTCACACCATATATAGAAATATCTAAAGCTTGTTTTTATGAAGATATAAAAACAATTAATGAAAATTCAATATAAGTATAATAAAAAAGAGTCAATGCGTCATGCTTTGACTCTTCTTTTATTGGATTTTTCTCCCCTATCTTATATTTAATTTAAAAGGTACTTATTATCTTTTTACACATATGATAAAAGTAGATTTATTTACGTAGGAGGATTACTAAATATGGAGAATCTGGATATTGAGTTTCAATATGAAATTACTGTTGAAAATTATAATAAATTACGCAAATCAGTAGGCTGGATAGAGATTCCCGAAAAGGAAGCTAAAAAAAGTTTGAATAATTCCGTTTTTATAGTTGCTGTTAAAACAAAAGATGAAGTAATAGCTTCTGCAAGAGTTGTTGGAGATAAAGGTTATATTGCTGTTATTTTCGATGTAATGGTAGATCCAAGATATCAACATATCGGGATAGGAACTATAATGATAGAACGTATAATAGATTTTCTTTTTAATTCCATTGATAAAGGCGATTGTATTTATATAACCTTATTTGCTGAGAAAAATAAGGAAGGATTTTATAAGAAATTTGGCTTTACAGAAATGCCTACTGTATCAACAGGTCCAGGAATGTTTAAGACTATTTGGAAATAAAGTTAATTGCAAAATGAACTATGGTATTAACGAGTTCGTATTTATTAATGCCATAGTTCATTTTTGTAATATAAATAAGAATAGCTGTAAAATAGCATAGAAAAATTGTTGTATAAATTGAAAATAAAGCCCAATATTTTATACATACATAGTTTTTAATTGGCTTATATACAACCATAATACCTTTAATTGTTCATTCTCCCCTATCTAGTATTCGTAAATGACCAAAATTTTATCATAAAAGATATTTTTCTACCTATTTTTCGGTATAAGCATTCAAAAATGTCAAATATGAGAAACTATAGAAAGATTTATGAAATAATTGCATAATTATAGTAGAGACTTTTTATTATTAATAACATAGATGACGCAATACAATGGCAAAGAAATATAACAATCTAAAAAAAGGCAGTGAATGTAAAATGAGTAAAATTGATAGAAGTTGCTTTATTGCAAAAGATGTTGAGCTAATAGGAAAAATAAATATAGGATATAATACATCTATATGGGATGGTGTTACAATTATGAGTAATACCGATACAACAGTTATTGGCTATAATAGTAATATTCAAAATAATACTATTATATATAACGATTTTGGAGCCCCTACCGTTGTCGGAAATGATGTATCTATTGGAAATAACTGTGCTATACATAGTTGCAAAATTCATAATAACGTTTTGGTTGAAGGTAATGCTGTAATAAAGGAAGGTGCAGAAATAGGTGAAAATACAATAGTCTGTGCAGGCAGTGTTATTGAAAAAAATAATAAAATTCCACCTGGTGTATTATGCAAAGGAAATCCCGCCAAAATAGTTAGAAAACTTACTGATAAAGAGATAAAATCAATTAAGATAGTTGCAGATCATTATATTGCATTAGCAGATATATATAAATAAATTGCGACTTCAATAAGATTTTTGATATACTATTTGTAATAACTTAAAGGAGGATTATCATGGATTATTATAATTATTTCTTAGACCTTGAAAAATTTATTATAGATGGTGATTTAAAAGGTGCTGAGGACTTTGCTGTGAAAACATGTAAAAGTCTAGGCTTATCAGATAAAATGTTAAAAATGATAAACAATGTAAACCTTGGCAATTATGAAAAAAGTATAGAAAAAGCTATTCCAGAAGCTATTGAAGTTGCAAAAGAGTTTGATGCAAAAGCTATTTACTTTGATTATGATATAGACAATGATTGGGATAGTTATCTATTCATATGCAGTGATTACAATTCGGTAGAAGATGACAATGAAGATTGGAGTACTAAATGGGTAGCTTCAATAAATACAGTATCTCTTTACGAATACGCAGATATATTTCTTAAAGAAGCTAAACAGAACTTCTTTGAAAGTAATGAAGATACAGCAATTTTACTTATGCTAATAGCAAAGACGAATATTCTATTTGCTAGAGCAGCCTTAAAATATAAAGATTGTGGCTTTAAAATTTGTATTGGTTATCATGATCAAGATATAGCAACGAGAATAGTTGACTAAAAATATTTAATATTAAAAAATGTTGCGATGAGTAATCGAATTCATCGCAACATTTTTATTTTTTCTAAAAAAAAAGATTTGTTAGCTTTGGGTACTAACAAATCTCCTTTTAGAAAAGTTGAGTAATTAATAATTTGGTTATTTTTCTATTATTGATGATATCATCTTAATAAAATCTTCTTCTGACACCCCCTTTGCTGTAATTGAATATCCTATATCTTTATGCATAAATTCTTTAAAGTGCTCATCTTGTGTATCTTCATCTTCGCTATAAGATACTTCATCGTCTATAATAGATATTGATGATGAGTTTTCTTTATAAGATGATGAGTACACAGGTAATTGGCCCTTAGAAACATCTATACTAATATAACTATTATTCTCACCTACATAGTAAAAATTAAAGTTATCAGATTCTAGAGTTTTATCTTTTGCCACCTTTTCACTCTGATTATTTGAAGTTATTTCCTTAAAATTATCAGGTAAATATGTAGGTCTTGGGTCTAATCCTAAATAATCAATATATTTAGTTTCTGACCATTTTTCTACGACATCTTCCTTGTCAGCACCTTCAGAGGAACCCTCTTTTGCATAAGCTACATTTTTATAATTAAAATCACCTTTAGATAAATTTATAGATCTATCATATTCAGTAATCTTTAATCCATTTTTTAAATCTTTATCATGATTGCCATAAACTATATTTGTAGAAACAGTTAAAATTCCTACTGATAAAAACATTATTGATGCAACTGCTATCTTTTTATACATCTTCATAGCTAGCTCTCCTTTGCTCTTTCCCTTATATTCCATCATTTTTCTGGATAATTTATAGATAAATTCTAACGAAAGTACAATTCTTGCATTAGCTCTTTTGTATTCTCTTTTTAATTTGTTAGAATCATATTCATTATTAAGCAATTTAATAATTCTATTTCTACTAGAACATATTAATCTTTTAATATCTACAGTGGAACAATTAAATACTGATGCTATTTTTTCTAATGATATATCTTCACAATAATATAAATGAATAATTATACGATTCTTTTTTGATATATGTAATACTTTATTATAAAGAATTTCTTGCGACTTATTTTCAAAACTAACTTTACTTTCCAAATTAATTATCTTAGATAAATTTCCATAAATAATGTTGTTTGAAATCTTTATCGTTGTTTTAATAAACCATACTTCTAAATGATAATCACTTATAAAGTTTTTAGAACTATCAACATATTCAAGAAAAACTTTTTCAGTTACTTCATTGGCACTACCTTTACTTTTTGTTATAACTAGTGCAAGTCTATATACCAATGTAGAATATTTACTTAGTATATTATTTATATAACTTTTACCTATTAAAGAATTAGTACCCATGATTAAAACTCCTTGTATTCTATATTTAAAAATTTGTCGTAAAACTTTTTTCTGATTACATTATAATACAAAATATAACAAAAAAACCTTTCGTTCACGAAAGGATACATCTCTTTAACGATATAACCTTAAGCCATTGATATAGCTATATTGAGAGAAGATTTATTAAAAAAAACAATAGCATAATGATACAATTTTGCGTTTACGACTAAAAATATAGCGTTTAGGAAATTTAATTATATTAAGTAAATCAAAATGTTTTATTTTATCTTTAATGGATACACTATAAATAGATATGAATGGAGGGATTATTATGAGATATATGTTAAGCAGAATATTCATCTTTGAAGGAATCGCATTAGGTATTCTCGGTTTATTATTTTTATTAAATCCTGTAGAATCTATATTTGTATTTACTGATGTTGCAGGATGGTTTTTTATTGTTCTTGCAATCCTCTCAATCTTAAAAACACCAAGAGATATTTTAATGGGTATAATTGACTTAGTAATTGGTTTGATATTAATAATAATGCCTATTGATACTATTGGTATCATCATAATTTCCTATGGCATGTGGTCATTAATAAAAGGTATATACTTATTAATAATGTTTTTTACAAACAAAAATACTAGAAGTGGACTCTTTATTCTTTATTCAGTAGTCACTATTATATTTGGGATAGTCATTTTATCAAATCTAGCAATGAGTTACGTGATGCTTCCTTATGTAATTGGTACTTACTTTATAATTAGTGCCATTGCTGAAGTTTTTCTTGGATTTAAGTTTAGTAATTAAAATATGTGTCAACCTACAGTTTTTTTCATAGATATATAATAGAATATTTCTATAAAGGGGAAATTGTATGTTTGGAATGTTCCCGTTCAACTGGAATGGCAAGCAAAATCAAAATTACAATAACAGTAATCATTACGGATATAATAATTACTATAACAAACGGATCAATAATACAAATACTATTAATTCTTTTAGTAATCTCCTTAATAATATTATGGGGCAAATATTATCTAGTGATTTCATTGCAGATTTAATAGCTGAAATGGAAGAACTTATTAATGATATGGAAGAAGAAGATTTTTATGATGTGCAATTATATGATTATGGAGAGTACTATATAATACAAGGTTATCTACCAGGAATAGAATTTAGAGATCTTCATATAGAATTTCCTCCTAATAAGGTTATACTTACAATAACACAAAGACAGACCTACTCTAACGGAGTAAATAGCATGATGACAGTAATGAGGACAGGTGGAAATCTCATTAAAACTTTCATTGTTGAAGATTTAGATATTCCAAATAGTACTGCATCTTTCGAAGACAACTTTTTATTAATAACATTGAAAAAAGCACACAAACAACTACCTTGCCCTAGTAATAATGTGATTGTTGATATTGATGATTATAAAATAGAATAAGCTAAAGATTTCAATAGATTTATGATTGCTAATAAGAATATTCTTAATAAATAAGTGCGATGATATAAAAGTAAATATCATCGCACTTATTTATTAATTAGAATTTATATATATAATTAAATTATAGTTTTTTAATCTTTATATTATATATAATAGTATTAATGTATTTAAAATTGTAAAGGAGCTACTGTATATGGCTAAAAAGACAAGTAAAAATAATGAACTTCTAAATTCAGCAAAAAGAATAACTTCAAATAAAATATATAGCTTATTGCTAGAGTTGGTGAATAATGATGAAGAAGATTTAGCATCAGAAGTCTTAAAAATTGATTACATTCTAAATTATGCATGTAATTGTATAAAACAAAAAGATTATGTTGAAGCAAAAGAAGCAATATCAAGCGGGGAAACACGAATTGCGATGTTAAAAGATAAAGGTGTTAATGTTGAACATCTAGAATATTTATTTGAAGGTACTAAAAAGAAATGTAGATAAAGTTTTGTTATCATGAGAGAAAACGCATAAATACAATAATATTGTACATAATATTCATATAAAACAATAATAAGGAGATGTATTATGTATAAGGAACATTATTTTGTAAATGAATTAACAAATTCAAATATGAAAACAGAAGTGAAAAACGCGCTAAAAGATATTGATGGAGTTAATCAAGTATGGGTTAACTCTACAAATGAGACTGTAGAAGTAATTTATAATGAACCAGCTACTGAAGCAGAAATCATAAATTGCATTGAAAGTACAGGTCATAGCATGGAATAATCTAAGAAGCTGTCGCAATAACGATTAGATTTCGTAAGCGGCAGCTTCTTTCATTAATATAACTATGTAAGCAAATAAACTGTTTCCTAAGATATATATCTAGCACCATCCTTTGCAGACGTCTACCCATTCAATATATCCTGAGTATTTTTCTAGCTCTTCAATTGTTAATTCTATTGCACTATTGCTACTTCCACAAGCAGGAAATACTGTTTCGAACCTTTTTAAAGATATATCTAGATAAACTGAAACTCCATTTTTAATTCCAAATGGGCAAACTCCCCCAATACCATGACCAACTAATTCTAAAACTTCATTAGGAGAAAGCATTTTTGCTTTTTTGTGAAACGTTGATTTATATTTACTATTATCTATCTTTGTATCTCCAGCAGCTACTATTAAAATTACATTATCATCTACCATAAAAGCTAATGATTTTGCAATTCTTTTTTCTTCACAATTAAGTGCTTCTGCTGCCAATGATACAGTTGCACTAGAAACATTAAATTCTTGTATTCTTCCTTCTAGCCCATACTTTCTAAAATATTCTCTAACTGATTCAATTGCCATCATTATTCACCTTCTTTAATAAACGTATTACATTTATTATACAATAAATAACTAAATAGCAATCAAAAGAAAAACTTTTTCCAAAAACCTTTTTTATCATTTTTCTCTTTTAGTTCAACTTCAATCTTTCTACGCTGTTCTAATTTATCTTTTATGTCGCTGAGTTTTTTATCAAACTCTTCAAAGTGATTTTCTATAGATATTTTTTTTAATTCTTTTTCCGTTTCTTGTTTCAAAAGCATTTGACTATTTTCAATTAATTTCTGTAAAGCCTTAATCTGATTATCTTTCTCTTTTAATTGTAGATCTTTTTCCTTAATCTGATTTACTACTGCATTTATTAAATCCTTATTTAATTCATTTGTGTCAGCTACTTCATCTATATCTTCCACTACAGATCCGTTAATACTTACTTTAATATCTTGAATATTATTAGTTTTTTTACTAGATACTTCACCTTTGATTACATTAAATAATTTATCGCTAACATATTTCTTGCCTTTTTTGATAACAACCTCATCAGGAAATTTCTTTAATTTAGAATAAATAGTAACTTTGCTAACATCAAGTTCGTTAGCTATTTCTTCTACAGTATACATACCTCCACCTACTTTAATTAGAATATATATACTATATTCTTTTTATTCCATTTATTTCCTTTTAATCTTTATAAATCTTTTTTTACCTATCTCAATAACAATATCTTCTTCAAAGGATATATCATCAATACTTTTAACTTTTATACCATTAATCTTTATAGCACCTTGATTTAATAATCTTCTAAATTCATTCTTACTCTTTACAATATCTTTAGACACCAATAAACTTATGATATCAGAGTTATCACTTAATAAAAAAGTTTCAATATCATCGGGAATTGCACCCTTTTGAAATACCAATTTAAAACGATTTTCTGCCCTTTCTGCTTCTTCCTCTCCGTAATATAATCTTACAATCTCTTTAGATAATCTCATTTTTATATCTCTTGGATTAACTTCACCATTATCAAGTGCTTTTTTAAATTCATAAATTTTGTCAGGATGAACATCAGTAACTAAGTTAAAATATTTTATAATCGTATTGTCTGGTAACTGCATAGTCTTTTCGTAAATCACATTAGGTTCTTCATCTATACCTATGTAATTTCCGAGACTTTTGCTCATTTTATTCTTACCATCTAACCCTTCTAAAAGAGGCATAAATAAAGTTACTTGAGGTTCTTTTCCATACTCTTTTTGCAACATTCTTCCCATCAATACATTAAATCTTTGGTCAGTTCCTCCAACTTCAATATCGGCATCTAATTCAAGAGAATCATAACCTTGCATTAATGGATAAAAGAATTCATGAATAGATATTGGTATACCTTTCTCATATCTCTTTTTAAAATCTTCCCTTTCCAACATTCGTGCAACAGTGATTGTTGACGCCAACTTTATTATATCTTCAAAATTGAGTTTAGATAACCAGCTGCTATTGAATCTTATTTCAGTTTTATCTTTATCTAGTACTTTAAATATTTGTTTTTCATAAGTCTTAGCATTTTCTAATACCTCTTCTTTTGAAAGAGCTTTTCTACCTTTTGCTTTTCCAGTAGGATCACCTATTCTACCTGTAAAATCACCTATGACTATCACAACTTTGTGTCCTAAGTCTTGTAATTGTTTCATCTTTCTTAAAACTACGGTGTGACCTAAATGAATATCTGGAGCACTAGGATCAAGTCCTAATTTAACTATTAAAGGTTTGTTCTTTTCTTTAGATTTTCTGATTTTTTCTTTAAGAGCATCAGCATTTATTACTTCATCTACTCCTTTCAATATTATTTTTATTTCTTCATCTATATTAATCATTCATTTTCTCCTCCTAGTATTTTTTTAACCAAATCACTGAGGGCCCTTCAATTTTTTAGTTATATGCATAAAAAAAGCTTCCATCCTATAAAAGGACGAAAGCTCTACTTACGTGGTACCACCTTATTTTATTATTATCTCACAATAATAACCTCTTCAAGTACTCCAAAATCAATCTTTGGGTTATACTCTAGCACTATAACGTGTGCGATACGATATCTGCCTACTGGGTGTTATCTTTGGGAGATACTGCTCAGAGATGTATTCAGACTAATTCGTTTTTTGCTTCTCACCAACCAGCAAATCTCTGAAAAACTCTATTAATCGTACTATTTCTCTTCAAAGCTTTAATTTATTAGTTAGTATTGTATTCCTTAATAAAATAATTGTCAACCCTAAATTAATATATTAATCTTAATTTTTATTTACGAAGTGAGACACTCGACAGTTTATAATGTCTTCACAATAGTATCTATCTTATTTTTTTGCTTAAGCAACTCTTTTCTTATATCACACAATTCAGAAGATACAAGTTTTTTTCCTTTAACAACAATTTTACCATCAACAATTACTGTATCAACATTAGATGGATTTGCAGAATAAACTATAGTTGAATAATAGTCATAAATCGGTTGCATGTTTACTGATTCTGTTTCTACTATAACTAAATCTGCTTTTTTACCAATTTCTATTGAACCTATATCCTTTTCCATTGATAAAACCTTTGCACCATCTATTGTTGCCATCTCAAGAAGTTCTCTTGATGGTAATATAGTTCTATCCTTAGAATAAAGTTTATGAATTTTTCCAACTAAACTCATTTGTGTAATAATATCTAATGTATTACCACTCATTGGTCCATCAGTTCCAAGACCAATATTTATACCTGCTTCTTTCATTTTTATTATTGGTGCCACACCTTTTGCACCCTTTGCATTAGCGCCAATATTATGGGATATCTTTACATTCTTCGATTTTAATATTTCTATATCCTCATCATTGATTAGTATAGTATGAGCTGATATGAAATTTTCATCTAGAATTCCAAGACTATCTAAATACTGAACTGGTGTCATATTATATTCTTTTATGTATTTTTCAAACTCATAATCCATTTCTGCTACATGCATTGTTAATGGTACTTTGTGTTCTTTAGATAGCCTATAAGCCTCTTTTAAAGATTCATCACTATTAGTATATGGTGCATGAGGTGCAATTCCTGGCGTTATAAGTGTGTTTCCTTTCCATTTTTCTATAAATGATTTTGAGTACTCTATCCCCCCAAAACTTTTATTTGAATCAGGTGCAGGAAAATTTATTATTGTCTCGCAAAGGACACCCCTAATATTTAATTCTTCTGCTGCCTTTGCAACTTCATCTTCAAAATAATACATATCACAAAAAGTAGTCACACCTCCTAAAAGCATTTCTGCTATAGCATATTTTGCGCCTATATAAACTAATTCTTTATCAACGAGCTTTTGCTCTAACGGAAATAGATATCTCTTAAGTCTATCTTTATAATCATCAGCTAAACTTCTAAATGTCACCATAGAAGCATGGGTATGGCAATTAATCATACCGGGTATCAATATCCCATTGTTACCATTTATCACCTTGTCTACATTTATATATTTTCCTTTAATAGATTCATCACCAACGTCAATTATCTTGTTATCTTCAATAATTACTGCACCATTATCTATGATGTCTCTATTAGCATTCATAGTCAATATTGTAACATTCTCTATTATCATTATATTATTCATATTATGTTCCTTTCAGAGTACTATTATATTAGAAAAAGGCTATTAAAATAGCCTTTTAAATAAAATTTTATTGTATTATTGATTCATTATTCTATTCCAACTATCAACCCAAGAATTCATCTTTGAATTTACAAATTCATAATCTAAAGTTTTCCCACTTTCTACGATAGAACCATAAGTTAAGTTACCTATTTTTGATTCATCTAATTTAACGTTTTTATTAACAGGTGAATCTCCCAAGTTTTCAGCGGCTCTTAATTGAACTTCTTCACTTAATAGATAGTTTATAAACTTATATGCTAAATCTTTATTTTTAGAATTCTTATTTATATTTATTGTATTGAAGTTTAAATAAGTTCCTGATGTTGGCACTACATATTTAGCTTCAGCCTTAACATTAGTAATTGTACTAAATGCAAAATCTGCTGCTATTGCGGCTACAATTTCTCCACTTGAAAACATATTTGCTAAATCTGATGATTTACTATATGTCTTAACTACATTTGGTTTTAACGCTTCTAATTCTTTAAAAGCAGCTTTACCATTATCACTTTCTAAAGGTACACCTGCTTTGTCAGCAGCAATTGAAAGTATAGCTGGTCCATTTGTAGTTGTTATATCTGGTATTGCTATCTTACCTTTAAGTTCAGGCTTCCATAAGTCTTCCCATGAATTGATTTCAATTCCTGCTAAAGAATCCACTACTATTCCAATACTATTTAATGTATATGCTGGTCCATATCCTCTATCTTTTGTCTTCTTTGCTACATCAATTAAGCTTTTACTATTTTCTATTTTACTGTAGTCTACCTTTTCAAACAAGTTGCCTTTTATTCCTTGTTCTGCAAATGATTCTGCTAGATACATCAAATCAATATTTGAATTTGGATTGTTTTGTAGTTTTGTTAACCTCTCTGAGTTATTACCAACTTCTAAAACTACATCAACTCCATATTTCTTTTCAAATGGAGCAAAGATATTCTCCTTTAATAAATCTTCACTTAATCCCCAAGTAGAAATTACAAGTTTATTACTTGCTTTTTCTCCTCCACATCCTACTAATGCTGTTGCTGTAAGCACTGCAGTTAACAATGCTGATAATACTCTTTTTTTCATTTGTATTCCTCCAAATTAAATTTTATACTAATACTATTTTATTACTTGGTAATTCAAGTATTACTTTTTCTCCTTTGTTATAAACAGAGGTATTTCCACCATTAACGGTAATATTACCTATGGAAGTTTTAACTTCATATTGATATGACTTACCTAAGAAAGTTCTTATTTCAATAATGCCTTCTATTGTATTTTCTATCTTTTTATCAACAATTCTTATATCATCTGGCCTTATAGTACCTTTAGCTGTTTCTATATCCCTATGTTTCTCAACATTAAATATTGCTCCAGATTGATCTTTATATACTCCAGAAGAAACTTTAGTTAAATTTATGAAATTTTCAAAACCAACAAATCTAGCTACAAATTCAGTACTAGGATTTGAATATATATTTTCTGGTGTATCAAATTGTTCGATTATCCCCTTATTAAGTACTGCAACTCTGTCTGATATTGAAAAACACTCTTCTTGATCATGAGTTACAAACAAAGTTGTTATACCTAACTTTTGTTGAAGTTTTCTTATTTCAACTCTCATCTTTAATCTCAATTTTGCATCAAGATTACTTAAAGGTTCGTCAAGAAGTAATAATCTTGGTTCCACAACTAGTGCTCTTGCTATAGCAACCCTTTGTCTTTGACCACCAGATAACTCTTTAGGATATCTTTTTGACAAATGCACCATGTCAACAACTTCTAACATTTCTTGAACCTTTTTATTGATTTCTTTTTTATTAACCTTTTTCATTTTTAATCCAAAGGCAACATTCTCTTCAACTGTTAAATGGGGAAATAATGCGTAGCTTTGAAAAACTAATCCAAAATTTCTCTTATGTACAGGAACATTTGTGTAATCTTTGTCCCCTAACATAAACTTCCCACCAGTAGGTTCAATAAATCCAGCTACTACCCTTAACGTAGTAGTTTTTCCACAACCACTAGGTCCAAGTAATGATACTAATTCACCTTTGTTTATTTTTAAATTAAGATTTTCTAATATTCTATTTTTACCATCATAAGATACATCTATATTCTCTAAGTTTATTAATTCCATGATTGTCCTCCAAAGTTTTACTCGGTATTTATGATACAAATTTTCCTAATCCTAATGTTTTCTCTGCTATAAACATAACACCAATAGTTATTACCATTAAAATTACTGATAAAGCTGAAACTGTAGGATCGTAATTATACTCAACATAATTCATCATTGTTATTGGTAATGTACTAACACCTGGTCCTGTTAAAAACATAGAAACTGGTACATTATTAAAGGAATTGATAAATGATAACATAAATGAAGCAATTATACCTGATGTTATATTAGGCATTACAACCTTAAAAAAGGTTTCAACCTTTGTACAGCCAAGACTTATTGCCGCTTCTTCTATTGAATAATCAACTCCTTCTAAACTTGAACCAACAACTCTAATAATATAAGGTACGATTACCAAAGTATGTCCTATAAATAGACTCATATAAATACTTATTCCAAGTTTAACAATAAGAAATTGAAATAAGGAAAAACCAACTACTATTCCTGGTACTATTAATGGTGATAAAAAGAAATTCTTCAATATACTTTTTCCTCTAAAATTTCCTCTACTTAATCCATAAGCAGCAGGTACACCTATAACTAATGCTATTAATGTTGCAATTGCTGAGATTGTAAAGCTGTTACCCATACTACTCATGAAACTTTGGGACTTAAAAACATTTAAAAACCACTTAAAAGTAAACCCTTTAGGTGGAAATTCTATGTAATTTTCCGTACCAACACTTGTCATTGCAATTATAACAAGGGGTGCAAATAAGAAAATATATACTAAGACAACAAAGCAAGTTAATAATTTACCTTTTTTCATTTTATGAAACACCTCTCTTATCCATTCTTGATGCTAAATAATTAATACTTTTTATTACAATGAGAGTTGTTATTATCATTATCGTTGCTACTACTGATGCTCCTTGCCAATCACCAAGACTCATGGTTTTTTGATATATAAGTGTCGCAAGAACTGTGTTCTTATTACCACCTAATAACTGCGGTGTTGTATATGCTGTTAGAGATCCAGTAAACACTAATACAGTTCCAACTATAAGTCCTGGTAAACTAAGCGGAAATATAATTTTAAAGAATGCTTTAACTCTATTTGCTCCTAAACTTTCAGCAGCTTCTAATAAATCGCTTTCAATATTCTCCATAACACCAACCAATGAAATAACCATAAGTGGTAAGAAAATATAAACTGTTCCAGTAATAATTGCTCCTTCTGTATACAATAATGACACTGGTTCTTCTATTACATTTAATTTTAATAATAAAGTATTTATAACACCATTTTTACCAAGTATACTCATCCAAGCAAAAGATCGTACTACTGAATTTGTAAGTATAGGAAATATAGTTAAAGCTATAAATAACCCTCTCACTTTTTGCGATGTCCTTGATATGTAATAAGATACTGGTACTCCAATAATCATACATATAATAGAGGCTACTAATGATATTTTCAGTGTCCTATAAAATACAGCAATCATATAATCATCTTTAAAGAAATTCATATATAGTTTTAATGCAAAACCATCATTTTCCTTAAATGTAGGAAAAATAGTTCCTATTAAAGGGGTGATCATAAAGTAAAGTATCAATACTATACAAGGTATAAATAAAAGATATGTACACTTTTTTTTCATTTGTTAATTCTCCTCTTAAACAATAATCCGAACATTTTTTTGGTTTTTTAAAACAAAGTACGTGTTAATTTTAATATTAAAATTGTATATTGTCAACAGAATTTGACACATTTTATTCATTATATAAATCATTCCTACACATTTTCCCCTATATTTCAAATTTTCTAAAAATTATACCTTGCTTATATTAAAAAACTTAATACTACCCTTTATAAATAATTTATTATTTATTAATAAATTAAATGTTGTACTTAAAAATTGTTATAATATAAAACTTGATATTACTTTATTTACTATTTTATCTAGTTTTTCAGCATGGATATTAAATTATATTTTATGTATAATTATAAAATAAACATTTTAAAATAAGAAAGGACGCTAACTATGTCACTAATTGGAATTCTAATAATTATTGTAGGTTTTACTCTTAAATTAGATACTATTGCTGTTGTTGTATCTGCAGGAATTATAACAGGATTAGTTTCTGGTATGGGTATTACTGAAATACTAAACACTTTAGGAACTGCATTTATAAATAATAGAACTACATGTTTATTTATGCTAACATTACCTGTAATAGGTTTATGTGAAAGATATGGATTAAAAGCTAAAGCTATTATGCTTATCCAAAAAGCTAAAGGCTTATCTACTGGTTTATTGCTTAGTGGATATACTTTAATAAGAGAAACTACTATTGCCATGGGGGTTACACTTGGTGGACATCCTCAATTTGTAAGACCACTAATATACCCTATGGCAGAAGGTGCTTCTATAGCAAAATATGGTGAACTTGATGAAAAGGATGTTGATACTATAAAGGGATTCTCTGCAGCCGCTGATAACTTCGGAAACTTTTTTGGTCAAAATGTTTTCATGGCTAATGCAGGAGTATTATTAATAGTAAGTACACTAGAAACTTTAGGTATTAAGGCTGATGCCCTTAAAATATCTCAAGCTTCAATTCCTATAGCTGTTATCGCATTTGTTTTATTCGTTCTACAAAATTATATTCTAGATAAAAAACTAAAGAGAAAATATAGTTCTAGAAAAACTAATTAACGGAGGATAAAATAATGGATATAAATCAAATTTCAACTACTTTATTAGAAGTTTTTTATATAATAATCGGTCTTTATATGGCTGTTACTATGGTATTTACTCTTAAGGATAAAAATCATAAGACTAGATTAGGTACTGCAGCCTTTTGGGGAATAATAGCTACTATATTCATATTTGGAAAACTTATTCCACCTGTAGTAGTTGGATGTCTTGTAATTGTTATTACATGCTTATCAGCATTTAAACAAATTAATATAGGTACACTAAAGCAACTAGATGATACATTTACTAAATTAAAAGCAGAGAAACTTGGACTAAAGATATTTATTCCTTCACTTGCTATTGCTTTCGTAGCAATGCTTATTGCAACATTTACCCCAATACCAGGTACTGTTGCTATTGGTATTTCTTCAACAGTAGCTTTAATATTGACATTTATGCTTACAAAAGCTTCACCAACTCAATATGCAGAAGATAGTAATAGAATGTTCCAATCTATTGGTGTATTTTCTATACTTCCACAACTATTAGCTTCATTAGGTGCTTTATTCACTGCTGCTGGTGTTGGAGATGTAATTTCAAAGTTAATTTATGGGGTTATTCCAAAAGGTAATATTTTAGCTGGAGTTATTGCTTATTGTTTAGGAATGGCTTTATTTACTGCAATTATGGGTAATGGTTTTGCTGCATTCTCTGTTATTACTGTTGGTATCGGTGTTCCATTTGTATTTGTACAAGGTGGAGATCCAGTAATTTGTTCAACACTAGCATTAACAGCTGGTTTCTGTGGAACTTTACTAACACCAATGGCAGCCAACTTCAATATGTTGCCAGCTGCACTTCTTGATACTAAAAATAAAAATGTAGTTATCAAAGCACAAGCACCTATTGCTATCATTTTATTAATAATACACATTATCCTTATGTATACATTAGGATTTTAAAAGGAGATTTAGATTATGAAAGTATTAATTACAGGATTTGATCCTTTTGGAGGAGAAAAGGTTAACCCAGCATTAGAAGCTGTAAAAAGGTTACCTGATACAATCTGCAATGCAGAAATAATAAAACTAGAAATACCAACAGTTTTCGGAAAATCATTAGAAACAATTGAAGAAAACATATTAAAGCATAATCCTGATATTGTTATTTCTATTGGTCAAGCTGCCGGAAGATTTGGGATTACACCTGAGAGAATTGCTATAAATATAAATGATGCATCAATAAAAGATAATGAAAGTAATCAACCAATTGATCTTCCAGTATTTGAAGATGGTGAAAATGCTTACTTCACTACACTACCTATAAAATCGATGATTGAGGAAATGAAGGCAAATGAAATACCATGTTCTGTATCAAATACTGCTGGTACTTTTGTTTGCAATCATGTTATGTATGGAGTATTATATATGGCTACTAAAAAATATCCTAATATAAAAGGTGGCTTTATTCATGTTCCATATATTCCATCACAAGTTTTAGACAAACCAAATATGCCATCTATGTCTATTGAAAATATTGTTAAAGGTCTTGAATTATGTATAAAGGCTGCTGTAACTAACAATGAAGATGTAAAAACTATAGGTGGAACTATCTGCTAATATATTAAAGAAGCTACTACATGAAATATGTAGTAGCTTTTATTATGATGCTAGACAGTATCTATACTAAATTATACTCCAGCTATTGATTTTGAAATATTTAAATTATCTAAATTTCTTCGCACACATATAAAACATATAATATGAACAATTATCGTAATTATCCATGTTATAGGATAAGATTCATAAATAATATTTATTGTATGGAATTCTTGTATTTGAAAAACTGTTGCAATCCATAATAATCTAAGTCCACATGCTCCTATTAATGAAACAATCATTGGAAGAACCGAATATCCCATTCCACGTAAAGATCCTACCATCACATCCATAATACCACATAATGCATAAGTCCTTGATACAACACCTAAGCGAACCATTCCTGCCTCTATTACACTAGGATTTGAAGTATATAATCTTAAAAGAGAATGTCCCAAATATAATGCTAAATGTCCCAAAACAAGACCCACAGTTATGACGCATATTTGGCATATAATCAAAATCCTATCTATCCTCTTATAATTACCAGATCCCATGTTTTGACTAGTAAATGATATAGCGCCTTGATAAAAAGCATTCATAGCAACATAAACAAAGCCTTCAATATTTGCCGCTGCTGAATTTCCAGCTACAACAATTTCCCCAAATGAATTAACTGAAGACTGAATAACAACATTAGATAAAGCAAATATTATACCCTGAAATCCAGCAGGTAATCCAATCTTTAATATCTCTATAAATTTACTTTTATAAATATGTAATTTACTGATCTCTAATCTAATTGCGCTCTTTTCTTTAATCAAACATCTTACTATTAAAAAAGCTGATATACTTTCAGAAATTACTGTTGCCATAGCTACTCCGGCTACATCCATTTTTAATATTATCACAAAAAAAAGATTTAGTACTACATTAATAGCACCAGCACCTAGTAAATAATATAACGGTCTTTTAGTATCCCCTATAGACCTTAATATTGCACTTCCAAAATTATAAATCATAGTTGCAGTCATACCTATAAAATATATTCTAAGGTAAATAGTAGCCAAATCAATAACTTTATTAGGTGTTTGCATTAATATTAATATCTTTCTCGCTCCAAATACACCTATTATTGTTAATATGATTCCACTAAAAATACTTAAAAGCATAGCTGTATGCACAGTTTTACTTAATTCATTTTCTTTTTTACCACCATATTCTCGTGCTGCTAAAACATTTGCTCCTATTGATAATCCCACAAATAAATTTGTAAGTAAATTAATTAGAGCTGTATTAGAACCTACTGCTGCTAAAGAATTATCCCCAGCAAATCTCCCAACCACTACAATATCAGCAGCATTAAAAAGCAATTGTAAAATGCTTGAACACATAAGTGGCACTGCAAATATAAGCATTTTTTTTAATATCGGTCCATTACACATATCAATTTCATATCTCTTTGTTTCTTTCTTTTGCATCTTTACTCATCCTCTGTAAATTTTTAATAGTAATACATTTTTTTATTTTATCACTATTGTAATAATAATTCAATTTTTCAATAGAAATACACCTCTACTTAAAATAGAGATGTCTTTCAGGTCTCATATTTATAAACTATTCGACTCTTTTTAAAACTTGATCCATTGGAATCTTCTTTATCTTATAGAATTGTACTATTGCTACTAAAGCATAAAATGCAATTCCAAACACTATCATCTTTATATATAAAATTGGTTCAATTGTAAGTGGTAACCACCCAGTGAAGTCCATCATCATTGTTCTATATAAGGAATTGATAACAACATTGGCAATCGGTAAACTAAGTATTACCGATAAAACTACTACTACTGTAGTAGAAACAATATATAACTTACTTATCTCTCTATTAGAATATCCTAAAACTTTTACCATAGATATTGATGTAGCATTTTTTTCTATAACTATCTTTGATAATAAATATATTAAAACCATGTAAAGTATAATAGCAAAAACTTCTACCATTTTAAAACTACCACCCATAGAATTCTCTAATTGTCTAGATACTTTAGTTAACTCACTCTTAGTAATAGTTGTTAAAATCATATTCTTATTAATATCCGTGATTTTCTTATTTGAAAAATATCCATTAAAATAATTATCTTTGTTATCAAATATATCATTGAAATAATCTATATTTATAAAGGCTGCTATACTTGATGGATAATGATATATTTTCGTAACCTTGAGCTTATATTTTTTTGTACCATATCTTTCTTTTAAAGTTACACTATCTCCCACCTTTAAAGAATATTTGTCAGCAAATCCATCAGATATGCAAACATCTTTATTGGAAAGATTTAAATTAATATACTTACTATTTTCTTGAACTCCATAAATGCTTATATCTTCACTACTATCTACATTACTTGAAGAAATTTTTAAACTTTCTACAGCATACTTTTCAGCATTGCTATTACTAGTTTCTACTTCTGATCTTAATATATATTGATATTTAGCGATCATGTTATTTGTAACTTCATCTTTGTAATTATTTAAAATAGGCATTATCATTAATCCAAACATAAGCAAAACATTTGCAAAAATTATTCCTAAAAACATTATTAAATAATTTGATAGATTTTGAATTACTATTCTCAAGCGAAACCTTCTTAAAAATTTAAATGAAGGCAACTTTATAGATTTATTTTTTTGCTTTTTTGATAAGTCATGACGTAAAAACTTTTGTGGTGATAATGATAGTTTATGAACTAATATTAATACATTGATAACAATCATAATAAGTATTGGGATAATTGTAGTAAGTATAAATGCTTCTCCATTCCATATAGTTTTACAAGTAGGGAGACTGTAGCTACCATAATATAAATTCATTACCATATCTTTTAATAAGGTATATCCTAAAATATTGCCTAATATTGAAGCTATTAATGTTACAATGATAGGCATTGCAATATATGTTCTAACAAGCTCTCCTCTTGAATATCCCATTGCTCTAAGTGTCCCAATGACACTTGACTCACTGCTTATTGTATTACTAATTGTAACTGTGAAAATAAAAGCAATTATAACAGTCAAAATATACATTAAAACCAGTATCATTGTTCTATCTCCACCTATATCATCACCAGCAAAGTTAATAGCTTGATTACTAAATCTCGGAGTAAAACTACTTACAATATAATCTTTACTAACTAATTTATAAAACTCTTCTGACTTTTCTTTTGCCTCAATATCATCTTTAGGTTCTTTATTATATTTCCATGCATAACTATAATGTAAATTATCCTTATCATATAACTTAAACTTTTCATTATCTACAATTGCAACTCCAAATTTAATAGAGTCAAACATCATATCATTATTATTTGAAAAAAGTGCACTATAGTTGGATAAAGCAACTAATCCGCTAATTTTTAGTCTTTCTTTACCAACTTTAATTTCATCACCTATGTTTAATTTGTTATTATCTGCATATAATCTATCAATCGCAATTTCATCTGTATTCTCAGGTAATTTTCCCTTCATCAAACATACTTTATTTATCTCTTTAATATTAGTATTATCAAATATTCTTAAGGTACTATTGTTTACTGACTTCTTTTCAATAAAACTATTGTTGTATATTTCTATATCTTTATTCTCATATTTATTTAGTATACTATCGTCTGCTCGTTTCAAAAGCTCAAAATTTCCATCTTCTACATTGTACTTCTCAAAACTCGTATCATAAGTTGTTTTCATACTATCACCAGCTACTAGAAATCCTGAAACAAAACTCACCGTACCTAACATAAATAGAAAAATGATTATATATTTTTCTATTCCAGTTTTAAATTCTCTAAAGATCTTTCTTCTTAATGGATTTTTCATCGCTCCCATCCCACCTTACTTTTACCACTCTAATTCTTCAGCATTTACTTTTACATCATTAATATAATTTTTCCTAATTTCGCCATCACGTAATTTTATTACTCTATCTGCCATCTTCTTAATTGCATCATTATGAGTAACCATTATTACGGTATTGCCATATTTCTTATTTACATCTTCAATTAACTTTAAAATTTCTTTTGATGTTTTATAATCCAAAGCACCTGTTGGTTCATCACAAAGAAGGATATCAGGATTTTTAATAATTGCCCTACCTATGGCAGTTCTTTGTTGTTGTCCACCTGAAAGCTGACTAGGAATCTTATCTTTGTGCTCATATAACCCCAATGTCTTTAATAATTCATTTATTTCAAGAGGTGAATCACTCAAATAAGCTCCAACTTCTATATTTTCCTTTACAGTTAAGTTCGGAATAAGATTGTAAAATTGAAATACATACCCCAAATGTTTTCTTCTATATCTAGTAAGACTCTTCTCATTCATATCTATTGTTTTTTCACCATTAATTGCTATATATCCATCATCTGCATTATCAATAGCTCCTATGATGTTAAGTAAAGTAGATTTCCCAGATCCTGATGGGCCGAGTAAGACACATATTTCACCTTTTTTAATATCAAAATTTATTCCTTTTAATACTTCAACTTTGTTATCCCCTTCCCCATAATATTTTTTTATATTACTTACTTTTAAAAACATAGATTCCTCCTCCTTAAATGAAATAATTTATTGTTATTTTATATTTGTTCTTTTTCTTTAAGTTACTTAATAAAATATTTATAATACATATAATGTATTTTTATCAGTTCAAACTTTTCATGATAATATAGTAATGATAATCATTATCAATATAGTAAGTAGTATATTCTCCCTGTAATAGTTTGTCAATACATCGAAAACCTTTACTACACAAAAAAACATTCTTATACAAAAGAATGTTTTTATAGCCATATTTTTATTAAATTTTAGTCACTATTTTTCTTTATACTATCAATCTGATTTACTAAAATACTATACTCTTCATCATATTGTTTTTTCTTTTTTAAATCTTTTTCTATTGATAACCTGGATATTACTTCTGTCATTTTGTTTTCTAATAATAATAACTGATCTTTCTTTATTTTCTCTTTCGAAGATACTTTTTCTTCATTATTAGATTCATATTCTATGAGGTTTCCTTTGAAATCTATCAATTTCTGATCTTTTATTTCCATAATTTCATTACATACGTTTGATATAAATTTTTTGTCATGGGATACTACTATAACAAGTTTATCTGTATTAATTAATGACTCTTCTAAAGCTTCTATAGATTTTATATCTAAATAATTTGTAGGCTCATCTAAAATAAGAATATTATTATCAGATAAGACTACCTTACATAAAGCGACTTTAACTCGTTCTCCACCACTTAAATCTTTTACTATCTTCTTAACATCATTAATACCAAAAGCCTCAAGACACATTCTAAGAAAACTTTCGTCATAAGTTGAATCGTCTTTTAAGTTGTCAATAATAGTAATGTCTTCTTCCAGTATATTTTGTTCTTGATCAAAATAACCAATCCTAGCTGCATCGACAATCTTAATTTCTGGATCAGTATTTTTTATAATTCTTCTTATTAATGAAGTTTTACCACTTCCATTCTCACCTATTATTGCTATAGCATTTTTCTTATTAAATGAAACATTTATATCTTTTATTAATAACTTATCCCCACAATATAAATTAAAATTTTCTATTGTAATTGGTGTTTGAGATATTAATTCTAACCCCGGCATAACCTTTACAAACATTTTCTTTTCCACTTTAGGTTTTTCTTTAACTTCCATATGATTTATTCTACTTTTTATTGCCTTGATATTATTATCTAAGGTCTTCTTACCACCTTGATCACCCATCTTAATAGTTTTCGCTTCTGATTTACCCATACCTTTAGGTGCCTTTTTTATTCTATCTCGCAATTTTCTTTTTTCTAATATAGCATTTTCTAATCTTACCTTTTCATTAATGTATTTTTTATACTCAATTTCTTTTACTTTTTCATTCTCTTTCTTTTCCTTTATATATTTATTATAATTGCCATTATAAACAGTAATATTAGCATTATCAATCTCAACAATTTTATTACATATCTCATCTAAAAAATTTCTATCATGAGATACAATTAATAAAGCCCCTTTATATTTTTTCAATTCCAAAATTAACTTTTCTACTGAAGTTTTGTCCAAATTTGATGTAGGTTCATCGGCAATGATTATGCTACTATTTTCATTTAATGCATTTACTATTCTAACTTTTATTTTTTCACCACCTGATAAATAATCCTTATAACTATCTGGAGCGCTAAATATTTTTTTTAGCTTTCCAGTGCTATAAGCCTTAATATTATCTTCTTCACATTGACTAATATATGAATAACTATTTGTTAAAAACACACTACCAATTTCAGGTTTTATTTCTCCTATTAATATCTTTAAGAAGGTAGTTTTTCCTACACCATTCTTACCGACTAAACCTATTCTATCTTCAGTATTTATCTCAAACTTATCAATATCAAGTAACAACCTATCTCCATAATACATCTTTAAATCCTTTATTGATGCTAACTTCATAACTTATCACTCCTAATATTGAAAAATATACGCTATTAAAGTCATCGCCTACAGCACCTTTAACAAATTTTCTATTTACATAAACACTTATATTTAAAATCAATATGAGAATAATTAAAACACTTATATATTTTATCCTCCGTATTCTTAGATTAATATATGTAAATATCAATTTTTTTATTCAACTTTTATACATATTTTATGACCTATAATAATATAATATATATAAATTAAGGGTTTTTAATACCAATATCTAAATTACATAAAGTCTCTACGTATATTTTTATTATCTTATGTCAATAGTGTTAGATAGAGGTGATGGTTATGGTAGTTCAAACCTTTGATTTAATACTAAAGTTAAAAGACCCAAAACCTATAGTGGGACAACATTTTAATTTTAAATATTTTACTAATCAAATAAGAAAATCAATTGAAATTTCCAACAATATTAATAATAAATCTATAAAACTAATATGGATAAAAGCTAAATTTATAAAACTAAGATTAAAAACAGAAACAATTACAGGAATTGAAAACCCTACAATAGAATTGTTAACGATGAGCAGATACTTATACAATACTTGTGGCTGGAGTAAGTATGTAACATTGCCTCACAAGCTTTTCTCTGTAACAGCTTGGCCTGTGGATAATGAAAAGAAGACTTCTATTCTAAAGTTAACAATAGATACTAACATAAATTTGCCTAATGTTACTAGTCTTTATGATGTTATAGAAGATAATAAAGTAATTTAATTTTCAATATAAGAATTTACTTTTAACTCCTTAATGGGTATAAAATCTTTCTATTGAATATAACTACTTTTATTCATTAAAAAGCTCCCTTTTAGATTTATAGCATTATTAATAAGGCTATATTCCTAAAAAGGAGCATATTAATTATATTAAAAAATTACTTTATCTTGATTAAAGAGCATCAAGTCCTTCTTCACCAGTACGTATTCTAATACAATTACATACGTCAGTTACAAAAATCTTTCCATCTCCCACTTCTCCAGTCTTAGCAATAGACATTATAAGTTTAACAATACTATCCACTTTTTCATCTTCAACAACCATTTTAATTTCTACTTTAGGTAAAACATTTAATATTAGTTCGCTAGCTCTATAATATTCTTTATAACCATATTGATTACCACAACCTAAAACCTGACTAATAGTTATTCCAGAAATATTCTCCTTAATCAATGCATCTTTTAGCTCTTCCAATTTTGTTGGTCTTATTATCGCTTCAATTTTTTTCATTTATAAAATCCCCTTTCTTAATCCAATCCAGTGAATGATGGATATGCAGATTCACTATGTTCGGATATGTCAAGTCCATTTGCTTCTTCAGCTTCTGTTACACGAATCTTCATAAACAACTTCATAATAGAAATTATTACAAATGTTCCAACTGCTGCTATTATAATGGTAGCTATTATACTTATAATTTGAGCTAAGAATAACTTAACATCACCATAAATTAGACCATTCCATCTTGCAACATCATTAATTGAAGCTTTAGTAAATATACCAGTAGCTATACCTCCCCAAACACCACCAATACCATGACATCCAAAAGCATCTAATGAATCATCATAACCAAATTTTGTTTTTACAACAGACATAAAGAAATAACAAATAGGACTAACTAAAGCTCCAATAATAAATGCTGCCCATATTGGTACAAATCCTGCTCCAGGAGTTATTGCTACTAATCCAACAACTGCTCCGGTTGCTGCACCTAACATTGTTGGTTTTCCATGTAATATCTTTTCTATAAGTAACCAAGAAAGTAATCCCATTGCCGCTGAAGTATTAGTTGTAATAAATGCATGTACTGCAAGTGAGTTAGCTCCAAGTGCACTACCAGCATTAAATCCAAACCAACCAAACCATAATAGAGCGGCACCTAAAACTACAAAAGGAATATTGTGAGGTTTATAACTTAACATACCATGACCACGTCTGCGTCCAAGCATTATACATGCAACAAGTCCTGATACTCCTGAACTAATATGAACAACATTTCCTCCTGCAAAATCAACAGCTCCTAGTTTAGCAAATAATCCTCCATCACCCCACACCATATGTGCTAATGGATAATATACAACTACTGACCATATTGCTATAAAAATAAATAATGCTGAAAATCTCATCCTACCAACTAAAGATCCAGTAATCAAAGCTGGAGTTATAATTGCAAACATCATTTGAAATGTAGCAAATAATGTATCTGGTATACTATCACAATAAGTACCAGGGTCACCAGTAAGCCCATTAAAGAATATATGTTCAAAACTACCAATTATACCTCCATGATCACTTCCAAAAGCAAGAGAATATCCTATTGCTACCCATAATACTGAAGCTAATCCACATATAAAAAATGATGATAACAAAGTATTTAACACATTTTTTCTACCAACCATTCCTCCGTAAAAAAATGCAAGTGCTGGTGTCATAAGAAATACAAATGCTGATGAAATTAATATAAATGCAGTATCTCCATAATTAATTTCCATAAAAATCATCCTTTCAAAAATAAAGTATTCTTAATTTATTAAATAACGATATAAATAAAAAAAAGTGGCAAAGATATCCTTACATTGGACGTCTTTGCCACTTCATATTTGAAAGTTTAACAGTTTATATAATTTTTGTCAATATGTTTTTATAATTATTTTTTCATTTATCTCTTTTATTACAACTTCTGTTATATAAAGGGTTAAGAGATATTACTTAAAGTAAATGGAAAGACTTTTATAAGACTTATTTTTTTAAAGTTTCCCTATAATTTTTACCACTTTATATGATATGGTTATTTTTTTTAAATAGATACACAATATAAACTATTTTTTTTAATTATTTTCGTATAGACAATTCTTGATTTTTATGTTTAATAAGTTTCAATTGTAACTTAGTTTGTTTCTAAACATATATTATATTAGATATAAAATATCTAATTTATCTAATGAGAAGAGAGTGATTAATTAATATGAGATGTTTAAATTTTTCTAATGCTAATAGAGTGAGATCTACTTTTATACCTTTAAATAGAATAGCTTATAACAACAATTTTAACACACTAGCTACCCAAAGATTCAATACTATTAATAATAATTCATGGACTGATTTCCGCAACTTGTTAAATAACAATTGTGATAGAAATCTTTATAATCGCAATAATAATCTAAATAGAAACTTTCGTTGCGTAAATATGAATCGTATTCTAGACTTTAATAGAACTATTGATTATGATTGGAATTTTCCATATGGAAATATAGATAATGATAGAGATTTCTGTAATTGCAACAGAAATAGAAACTGCAATAGACATCATGATAGAGATTTCTGTGACTGCGATAGAGATAGAGACTGTGACAGACATCATGACAGAGATTTCTGTGACCACGATAGAGATAGAGACTGTGACAGAGATTTCTGTAACTGCGGTAGAAATAGAGAATCTGACTTTGATAATGAAAGAGATTTTGATATTAATGATGATTGGGGTTGGCCTGATCATTGGAATCAAATTTAATATATTTATAATCTTAAATAAATATATTTATTTCATCTATACTAAAAAAAGACACAATTTTAAGTTGTGTCTTTTATAATAACAATGCATATTATGAAATTGAGGAAGGAAAATGATGTACAGAGGAAGTGAGTTAATGAATTATAGACATTTATTCGATGGTATAGAAACTTCCGTAAAGATTAAAGATGGATCAATGGTAGTCCCTATTAATTTTGATAACGGAGCTACAACTCCACCATTCAAATACGTCAATAGACAGCTTAAAGAAAGTATTTCATTATACGGACCAATAGGTAGAGGTGCTGGTCAAAAAGGCGATTATTGCACAGAAAAATATGAAGAATCAAGAAAAAAAATCTTAGAATTCTTCAATTTATCCCACCGAAATGAGTATACAGTTATTTATGTAAAAAACACCACAGAAGGATTGAATTTGCTATCAAATGTACTAATTAACGACAAAAAAGAAAAAGTATTGACAACTAGAATGGAACACCATGCTAATGATTTACCATGGAGATATAACTCTGATGTAGAATATGTTGAAGTAGATTCTAATGGAAGACTTGATTTAAAACAACTCGAAGAAAAACTTTCACAAAATACCTTTTCCTATGTTAGTATAACTGGAGCTTCCAATGTTACAGGATATATTAATCCAATTAACAGTATTGCTAAAATTGTTCACCGTTATGGAGCAAAGCTAATCGTAGATGGAGCTCAATTAGTTCCTCATAGAAAAATAAATATGACAGGAAATCATCCCGATGAATCTATTGACTTTCTAGTGTTTTCTGCTCATAAGATGTATGCTCCTTATGGTGTCGGTGTAATTGTTGGTTTAAGTAAGGAATTGAATACACTTCCTTTTCTTAAAGGCGGCGGTGCAGTTAAAACAGTATCAGATTCAGATGTGATATGGAAACCAGCTCCAGAACGTCATGAAGCAGGAACACAAAACTTTTTAGGTATAGTTGCATTAACTGCTTCAATAGATATGATTAAAAAAATAGGTTATAATCATATAGTTTCTCACGAAAATTACCTTAGAAACTATTTAATAAGAGAATTACGAAAGATACCAAATGTAATTCTATACGGAGATTATAATAATATTGATGATAGATTAGGTGTAATATCTTTCAATATTAAAGATAAAGACTATGACTATGTATCTCATAAACTCGCAGATGACTTTGGTATTGCTACAAGATATGGTAAATTTTGTGCACATCCATATGTAAATCGTCTTTTGAATGTTGATGACGATACAGTTATCGAAAAATCATTATCTAATGAAAAAAGTGCAGGAATGGTTAGATTAAGTTTAGGACTATATAACACTTTGTGCGAAGCAAAATGTGTAGTAAATGCAATTTCTGATATAGCTAATAATTAAACTTTATTGTTTTTATAATATAAAAATTAACGGGCGATGGTACAAATGAGTGTAATCGCCCGTTTCTATATTTCTTTATTTATCTAAATCGGATAATTCTACTAATGCCATTTTATTAGCATTAAAATCATTATGATCTATAGTTTCAATACTTTCTTCTATGTTTATATCCTCTATCAGTGGTATAGATACTACAAATTCAGTATATTCTCCTTCGACACTTGATACCGATATTCTACCTTTATGCATTTCAACTAATGATTTAACTAAAGACAAACCTATTCCACTTCCTTGTACATTACTTGACGAAACACCAGCAGTTTGTACAAATCTTTCAAAAACAGATGAAATTTCATTTGCAGGTATACCTATACCTGAGTCTTTTACCGCAACTTCTACTGTATTTTCCTTAGTTGACATTGTTACAGTAATTGTTCCATTCTCACGATTATATTTTATTGCATTAGAAAGAAGATTTAATATTATTCTTTCGTATTTTTCAAAATCCACCATTGTGTATACTTCTTCTTCATCAGTATCAAAAGTTACTGTTATTCCTTTTTCTTTAGCAAAATTAATTGTAGATAATGTTACTTCTTCAGTTACTTCTACAATATTGCAAGGTTTTAGATTTAGATTCATATATCCTGCATCTATTTTTGTTGAATCAATTAAGTTATTTGTAAGCTTAGTTAAACGATATGCATTTTGCTTTAAGCTCTCAAGATAACTTGCAAATTTCTCACCTTTATCATTACAAAGTAATTGTAATAATTGCGTAGTTGATAGAATAATGTTTATTGGAGTTCTAAGTTCATGAGATATATTAGCAAAAAATTCACTTCGTAACTTGTCGAATTCCTTTCTCTTTACTAATAACTTCTCATCTGTCAAATCTCTTATTACCATAATAACACCCTTAGAAAAATTTGAATCTAAAGTATAAGATAGTTCAACATCTCTTACTTCTTTATTCAATAAAATTATTTCTGTTTTGACAGTAGTATGAATGCCTTTAAGTGGATTAAAAGTAACTTCCTTATACACTATATCATTAATATCCATACCAATTACTTCAATTACATCTCTTGCTTTTAAATAATTGATACCATAATCATTTATATATGAAATTTTATTATTACTAACTACTATAACAGGATCTGGTAGCAACTTTAGAAGTTCTTCATACCTTTTTTCACTTTTAGATAAATTAATGCTTAGTTTTCTATTTTTACTACGTATATAGTGAAACAATAGAATTGCCATAGTAATTGCAATACAAACTATAATAATTATTTCAGGAGTCTTATCAACTATCTTATCTAAAGTTGTATCTTTATTACCAATTATTTCGAAACTTTTAGGAAGAGATTTACTATTCAAATTATACTCATCTATAGCAGAATAATCTAGTTCTATTTTACCATCTATCTCCGTAACATCCCTATTTTTTGTCCTTGTCTTAGTAAATATCTTTAATAACTTTTCGTAAATTACTTTGCTATTTTCTTCTGTATTAAAAACAACTCCTCCAACAAATTTCGTTTTATCATTTAAACTATACTTACTTACATTAAGTTGATTAGGATTATATACATAAGTAGGTCCAGTATATACATTTCTTATATAATTGAAAAACTCATCATTTTCAAGAATGTTTCCATAATTATCTAAATTTTTATCACAAACTATAAGTGCTTCATTATTTCCTTTATTTTTAAATTTATAATTTCTAAAATCTTCAATAGGTATTGTTAACATCTTAATTCCTTCATTTGTACATTGCTTGCTAATTTTACTTATTTTTTCTTCTGTTAACGTTGAATCTGCTCCATAAAAATAAATCTCTTTAATAGTTGGCTGTACTGTTTTTATAGCATTAATAAGTGTTTTAAAATTTACATCTGTTAATACACCTGAAAAATCACTTGAACTATTTTGATATTCTAAAGAGTTCATTCCATTTATAACCATAGGTATATCATTTAAAGCTTTCACTTTATGTTCACTAATAAACTTAAAAGCATCCTCTCCCATCGCTATAATTGCATCATACGACTTATTTTCACACTTTCTCTCTATAATTGATGTATAGGTATCTATATCTGAACTATTCATTATATAGGATATAGGTATCTTTTCTGTATCATATGTAAGATTCAAACCATAATCTTCAACATGCTTTTTTACATTTAAAAGAATACTATTAACATATGATAAATTTTCACTATCCGAATAAACTACCAATACTTCTTTACTTTCCTTTTTATTATTAACTGCATATACACTGATTGGAAATATGTCTAATATACAAATACTTAATATAATATAGAAACATATATATTTTATATGTTTCATGAAACCCCCTCCTTATGTTTCTACTTTTAACATTTATTTATAGTTTACCATTAAAGTATAAAATAATCCATAATACGACAAAGATTTCTTTGTAAAATTCTGTTTTTTGTATATTGTATAATGCAATTAAAAAGAAAACAAAAATCACTAACAAATTTGTTAGTGATTTTTACTTTATCTAAAATACTTAAGGTGAGTTCACTACTAATAATACTACCCATCATAAAAATTATTATTCATCACAAATAATAAGATTTTGAACAAACTTATCTTCTTTAATCACAGTTTCTAAAGAAACATTTTGATATTTATTAGTAATTTCTCTCAAATTACTAAGACCTATTCCACGGTTGTCACCCTTAGTTGAAAAACCATACTTAAACATCTTATAAATTGGCGGTATATTTAAAGGAAATGTATTTTCAACCACCACTATTAGAGATTTATTTTTATTTATAAATGCAATATTTAATATTTTCTTTTCACTCTCAATTGATGCCTCAACTGCATTATCCAATATTATTCCCATACATCTTGTAAAATCTATTGTGTCCATTTTTATGTCATCTATGGTTTCTAATATATCTATTCCAACCTCTATACCTAATTCTTGTGCGTGAATTATTTTTGACGATATTAATCCTTTTATTTCTGGTAACTCTATATTTTTTAATAAACCCAACCTATAATTATTATTATTCATCTTACTATTTAAGGGATAAATATTTTTACTAAAATGCTCTGCAAGGCCATCAATATCTCTCTCTTCTATAAAACCTGCTATTGAAGCAATTATATTTATATAATCATGCCTAAACTTTCTCATATCAGTGTACATCATTTCTAAATTCTTAGTATATCCCTTTAAGTTTTCTAATTCACGCTCTTTATATTGAATTTTAGCTTCTTTTCTAGCTACAATAAACAATATATATAATATAAGAATTAACATTGCTCCCCATATTATAATCACACTACTATTAGATTCAGTCAAAAGCACAATATCACTATTTCTATTAAAATTTAATGTAATGAAAAGTGTTACAAATATTATCGCTAGTAATATATAAATTCTTTGCAAATACTTCGATTTATAATTATTTAAAATAGTTCCTTTATATTTATTTGATATAACAAATACAAATTTACTAATATACGCAGATACTATAGTTATTATACTTAAAATAAAAATAACACCATACTCAGTTGTAAAATACTTTTTTCCAAACAATAAAAGAAGTAAATGACTAACAATTCCATCCACGAAGAATACTATAAGACATACCAATGTATGGGATATAAAACTTGGAGCAAATTTTTTACTCTTAATGTACATAAATATAATCGGCACTATGTACAATGATAATGGTGCTATATTGGTAGAAAATAATGTTAGAGCTACATAAACAACACCAACTATCCCGCATGCAAAACAATATTGAAGTATTGTAAGTTTAATAAAAGATACATTTCTATGAACAATAAAAAATATTATCATAGTAAATATAATCTGTATTATTTCCATTCCTCCGTCAAACACTAAATTGCCCCCTTATACCTAAACACCTGAAATTGAAAATAAAATGTATTTTTATACACTTATTGTACCACATTTTTCACATTTTTCCCTGCAATATTCTTCCATGATTTATCTAGTATTTTTTAAGATAGTCTTCTAATGCAATATTAATTATTTCACTTATGTTTATATTATCTTCTACAGCTTTATTTTTAATTTGTTCATATATTCCTATATCTACCCTTAAAGATGTAACTTTAGTATTACCAGATCTAATAACCTTTGATTTATCTTCTTTCTTAATTAAAAGTAATATATCGTCTATATTATCTAATAATAATTTCAATTTATAATAATTAATACCTTTATCTTCTAAATCATATGAGTCACTTACTATATCGTTATCTATAATAGGCATATTTGATAACATACTTTTAATATTACTTTTTTCTGCTTCCTCACTAACTACACTTTTGTAAGTTAACAATTCTGAATTTATGAAATCAACTAATTCATCTTTTCTATCCAATAGCTTCACCCCTATCATAAAATAGCATTACCATAATACCATATTTTACCATATTATTGAAGCTAATTTTGAATTTTTTAATTTTATAAAAAATGAGCTACAACAAAATTCTCTTCTAGTGAATTCTGTCATAGCTCATTTCTTGTTAATTTTTAATGTATTTATCTATTTTAATACTGCACCGGTACTTCCTGATGTTACACTTTTAGCATATCTAGCTAAATAACCCTTAGTTATTCTTGGTTCTCTAGGTTGCCATTTTTCTCTTCTAGCGGCTAATTCTTCATCAGATACTAAAACATTAATAGTGTTTTTAGGAATATCTATTTCGATAGTATCTCCTTCTTCTATTAGAGCAATATTTCCTCCAACTGCAGCTTCTGGAGAAACATGTCCAATAGCAGCTCCTCTTGTTGCACCTGAAAATCTTCCATCAGTAATTAACGCAACAGAATTTCCAAGACCACTACCCATAATAGCTGATGTAGGATTTAACATTTCACGCATTCCAGGACCACCTTTTGGACCTTCATAACGAATAACTACTACATCACCTGGATTTATCTTACCATCGTATATAGCATTTAACGCATCTTCTTCACAATCAAAAACTCTAGCATTTCCTTTATGACTCATCATTTCAGGAGCTACTGCTGAACGTTTAACAACACATCCATCTGGTGCTAAGTTACCTTTTAATACAGCTATTCCACCAGTAGTACTATATGGATTATCTATTGTTCTAATCACTTCAGTATCCAAAATCTCATGACCTTCTATATTTTCAGCAACAGTCTTTCCAGTACAAGTTAATAAATTAGTATTTAATAAACCAAGTTTACTTATTTCATTCATAACTGCTAATATACCACCAGCTTCATTTAATTCCTCAATAAAGTGACCACCAGCCGGTGCTAAATGACATAAATTTGGAGTTTTATCTGAAATTGAGTTAGCTAATTCTAAATCTAAATCTATCTCACATTCATGAGCTATAGCAGGTAAATGTAACATACTATTAGTACTACATCCTAATGCCATGTCAATAGTTAGAGCATTTAAAAAAGCATCCTTCACCATTATGTCTCTTGGTTTAATATCCTTTTTAACTAACTCCATTATTTGCATACCTGCTTTCTTAGCAAGACGTAATCTTTCAGAATATACTGCTGGTATTGTACCATTTCCAGGTAGCCCCATTCCTAATACTTCTGTCAAACAATTCATACTATTTGCAGTGAACATTCCTGAACATGATCCACATGTTGGACATGCCTTATTTTCGTATTCACAAACTTTCTTTTCAGTAATTTTTCCTACTTTAAACTCACTTACCGCTTCTGATACATTAGAGTAACTTATTTTTTGTCCATGCATTATCCCCGCAAGCATTGGACCACCACTTACAAAAATTGTAGGTATATTTAATCTTGCAGCAGCCATCAATAACCCTGGAACATTTTTATCACAGTTAGGTAACATAACTAGTCCATCAAATGGATGCGCAGTTGCCATAGCTTCAGTAGAATCAGCAATTAACTCTCTTGTAACTAATGAATATTTCATTCCTTCATGTCCCATTGCTATACCATCACAAACAGCAATTGCAGGAAAAACTATTGGTACTCCACCAGCCATAGATACTCCTTGCTTTACCGCCTCTTCAATTTTATCTATATTCATATGACCAGGTACAATTTCATTTTTAGAACTTACTATACCAATAAGAGGTTTTCCTATTTCTTCATCAGTAAGTCCTAATGCATGTAATAATGCTCTTTGTGGTGCAGCATTTATACCCTTTGTAATTCTATCACTTCTCATTTTTATACACTCCCTAACACAAATTCTATATATTGTATTATAGTGTGTATGTTGTCTACTGTCAATATAGTTGTATAACATATATTGTTATATCTCAAGCTCTTTTATTGCATGTAAAATATGAATTTTCATTGCATTTTTTGCTCCTTCAGCATTCCTAGCTTGCATAAATTCAATAATCATTCTATGGTCTATAATTGTATCTTGAATAGCAACTTCTTTTTCTTCTGACAATAGAACGCCTTTATCAATAGCTTCGTATATTACAGGCATTAACTTATTCATAAATTCATTATGAGTAGCTTTTGCAATTGACCTATGAAATTCCTGTTCCACTTCAGTTCTATCTTCCCTATTTTTTATCTTTTCTTCTATTCTTTTTCCAAGATCAATGATTCTTTTTAGTTCATCATCAGTAGCCCTAATGGTAGCCAGATATGCAGCTTCAGGTTCAAAGATTAGCCGCATTTCATATAAATCTTTGGCATCCACTTTTGCCATTGACAAGGGATTTAATTCATTTAAATTCTCTACTGATATATCAGTTCTAACAAAAGTACCTAAACCTCTTTTTATCTCTAAAACACCATTAGTAACTAAAATTCTAATTGCTTCCCTCAATGTTGTTCTACTTATATTAAGCTCCTTTGATAAATCATTTTCATTAGGTAACTTATCTCCAGGAAAAAATCTTTTTTCTATAGTTATCATATTTAAAATATCATCAGCTATTCTATCTGATAATCGCTTTTCATAAGCCATCATAATCATCCTTTTTATTTTTTTCTTCATAATATCATAAAAGATAATTATTTTAAATAGGTTGTATGATGTCTCATGTAATAAATAGTTGTTATACAACATATTTTGTATCTATTATCAATATATATGAACTATTTTATATTAAAGAATGAGTCCTTACCTCTGTACTCAACAACATCTTTTAAATCTTCTTCTATTCTAAGTAGTTGATTGTACTTCGCAACTCTTTCACTTCTACATGGTGCACCTGTTTTTATTTGTCCTGCATTTACTGCTACTACTAAGTCTGCTATAGTTGTATCTTCAGTCTCTCCAGATCTATGAGAAATTACTGCTGAATATCCAGCTCTATTTGCCATTTCAACAGCATTTAAAGTTTCAGTTAACGTACCAATTTGATTTAATTTAATTAGTATTGAATTAGCAACACCTTTTTCAATACCTTTCTTTAATCTCTCCGTATTAGTAACAAATAAATCATCACCTACTAATTGAATCTTATGTCCTAATCTTTCAGTGATTACTTTCCAACCATCCCAATCTTCTTCTGCCATAGCATCTTCGATGGAGATAATAGGATACTTACTAATCCAGTTTTCAAAGAAGTCTACCATTTCTTCAGCATTAAAAGTCTTTCCTTCATGTTCTAATACATATTTACCATTATCATAATATTCAGATGATGCTGCATCAATTGCAATAAACATATCTTTTCCTGGTTCATAACCAGCTTCTACAATAGATTCTACAATTAATTGTAATGCTTCCTCATTAGATTTAAGATCTGGTGCAAAACCACCTTCATCACCTATAGCAGTAGAATATCCTCTTGATTTCAACAATTTCTTAAGTGTATGATAAACATTTGAACACATTTCAATAGCTGCACTAAAAGTTTTAGCACCAACTGGCATAATCATAAACTCTTGTATATCTACAGAATTGTCTGCATGGGCACCTCCATTTAATATATTCATCATTGGTACTGGTAGAACTTTGGCATTAACTCCACCAATGTATTGATATAATGAAAGTCCTAAACTTTTTGATGCTGCATCTGCACAAGCAAGTGAAACGCCTAATATTGCATTAGCTCCCAATTTTCCTTTATTACTTGTCCCATCTAATTCAATAAGCAATTTATCAATTAAAGGTTGATTATATACATCAACATTTTTTAACGCTTCACCAATAATGGTATTAACTGCATCAACTGCTTTTAATACACTTTTCCCTTGATAAATATTTTTATCGCCATCTCTAAGTTCTACAGCTTCATACATTCCAGTTGACGCTCCTGAAGGCACCGCTGATCTCCCCATAGTTCCATCTTCCAAATAAACTTCAACCTCTACAGTAGGAAAACATCTTGAATCTAGAATTTGTCTTCCTAATACTTTAGTTATTTTTAATTCACTTCTCATTTATCTACCTCTGCTTCTAATTTATTTTTATTTAGGTAGTACTCATCTTTGAACTATTTAAAGGCTAAACATTAATAATTAACAATGGTGTATTCATCAGATTATATATAGTTGTGTGTGAGACTATATATAAAAATATATGTATTAAGCTCAAAGAGAGTATTACCATGTAACTGATAATGATTATCATTGCCATAATTATACTCCCCCATATTGCTCTTGTCAAGCTAATTGATAACTGTTTTCAATTAGTGCTATTTTAAAATAAAGTTATAAAGCACAAATACCCTAATTCTAGAATACTATCATCAAATCCATCTTGGAAAAACTCTTCCATCGCTTCAGCATTATTCCCAACAATTCTTGAAAAAGCTACAATATATTCTTTAATATTCTCCATATCTAAATAGTTATTTTTATCTTTAATATATCTAAGGAATACGGAATATCTTATAAGTAAAAATTCAATTATTATCATTTCATAAGCTATAATCATCTCTTCTATATCATCTAACGCACAACTACTATAAACTTTAGATATAATACAATTCTCCAACACTTTATTTGAAGTGTATTCAAAGATTTTCTTGTATTTAGACCACTTTTCTGAAAAATCTTTAATATCAATGTTCTCTGAAAAGATTGAAATATCTTTTAATAAAGTTTCAAAAATATCGATCTTTCTATATTCCTGAACTATATCTAAAAATAAATTATTAAGTTCTTCTAATCCCTCTACTTTAGATATATTTACATATTCATATTCCTTAATTCTATTGGCAATATACCTATTATCTTTAAATTTCTCTAACCCCTCATTATTAATATCAGTCTCTTCATCTAATATCTCTAATAACATCTCATAACAAAATATCAGCTTATATTCTAATTTAATGTCTTCTTTCCTAAGTATTTTCACTATTGTATCTCTAATTCTTAACGGGATTAAGTCATTATCTATTTCAGAATCAAATTCAACATTTTTTGTGCTAATTTCTAAAAGATCAACTACTACAGGACAAGCACATGATAACGTTAACTCACGTCTGTTACCAAAAATATTCTCTACCCTTGGAAAACTTTTGCAGGTCATTGATAAATACTGTTCTCCATATGTTTTTACAATATTACACAAACCTTTACCATCTAAGAATGGACATCTTCCTTCAGTATTCTTTTTTACAGAATATAACTTTCTATCATAATTTTCTATTATTTTTATATTCTCTAATATGTTATTTGCTTTATCGCAACTCCATTTATTATAGGTTCTATCATCTACTTCAATATCCCACCCTGTACAACAAGTATATTTACATTTATCTGCAATACACTTAAACTTGTCGTAACCCAATATCTTAACTATATTTCTCTTCTCATCCATACTGTTATCTCCATTTTATATATGATAATTCTTATTTATTATCTAAAAAAAAGTGTAAATCTGCAACATAGACTTACACTTCATATACTATTATTTTTTCTTTTCATAAAGACTAAAAAGAATTAATGCTATAATAGAAAAACTTACTGGTCCAGCTATCATAATAATAGTGTCGGATATTTTTCCACTTATTGCTGGTTCAATTATAGTAAATACATTGGCAAAACCGACCATTAAACAAATCATAATTGATACAAACACTGCAGATCCATAAGTTTTATAGAACATATATGCCTTATCTACTTCTCCTTCAAGCTGCTTCTTTTTAAACTTAGGGAATGCAGCAGCTAAAAATAAATAAGGTATTGTCATCGCAACATTAGTCATCAAAACTAATATTCTAAAAAATTCTTTTGCTCCTTTTCCTCCAAAAGATACTAAAAGTATAATTATAATTACAATAATGCCCTGAACATACATTCCATTAACAGGCATGTCATTTTTTATTTCACCTAACTTACCTGGCCAAACTTCTTTAGGTGCTCCTGAAAGTAAAGTTTTCAAAGGAGAATATGTTAATGTAAAAAACGCACCCGTTAGTGCTAACAACATTGATATTCCAACAAATCTAGCAACCCAAAGGCCCATTTGTATTGATGCAGATTCACTTAGCCCTATCGCATACCCAATTTGCACTCCCAAGTTATTCATAAGTATATATGCAACATTGCTTAAATTTACATTATCTCCTGATAAGATATTATTCCAATTTGTAAACATACCACAAGCAAATATTCCTATTGCATAACCTATAGAAATAATTGTAGCGGCAATTATAATAGCTTTGGGAAATGTTCTTTCTGCATCTTTTGTTTGATCAACTAATCCTCCTAAAACTTCTAATCCTCCAAATGCAAAAATAGCAAAGGTAATAAATGATAAAATTTGTATAATAGATTTATAATCTGGATTTGGAGATATTGTAAAAGTATTAATAATATTATTGATTGGCTCTGCAAATTCACCACTATTTAAAATCACTACTAATATAGCCCCAATTATTAGCACAACATTTAAAATTGCAACAAATGTACCTCCAATAGATGTAATTTTTGTTATTCTTTCAACCCCTTTAATAGCTATAAATGTTACAAAAATTATCCATAATGCACCCAATATTCCTAACACTTCAGTTGAATTTAATCCAAAGATTGTCCATGAAGAGGTCTTGTCGCTACCAAAAATTGCATTTGATAATGGTATCCATATTGTTGATGACACATTTACCATCCAGACTATGTATGATGCGTACCACATAAATGTACCAACAAAGGCATATTTTGCGCCTACAGCTTTTTCCATCCACGAATACATTCCTCCACTTTCCTTTTTGAAAGCAGAACCATATTCAGCCATTATAAAGGCATAGGGAATAAAAAATACAATAGCGCTTATTATGTACCATGGTACTGCTGCATATCCCATTAAATAAAATGATCTTGGTATATTGGCAAAACCAAATACCGATGTGAAAATCATAAGTATCAAGGCATTTAAACTTAGCTTCATACTTTTTTTATTCATTATGTCACCTCTATTATCATTTATTCTCATAAAATAGGATAACCATTTAAATCTTTTTTATGTGAAAACTTTCAAAATAAAAGCTGCCATTTTCTCTTTGGCAGCTTTACTTTATTATTAAATTATATCAAAAAAACTTACCTGATCGCTTTCAGGGAGTCCATTTAGACAATTAAATTTTCTTAACAAATCAGCAGCAGCATTACCGATTTTGGCACGTTTCTTTAAGTTATCTATTGAGCTAATTGGTGGATCCATACTTACAGCATTAGCAATAGATTCTGCCGCAACATTTCCCATACCAGATATGCTATTTATAGGTGGTCTTAACCCATCATCTTCTACCTTGAACTTTGTAGCATCAGATTTATATAAATCTATAGGTAAAAACTTAAAACCTCTCTCGTACATTTCTAGAACTATCTCTAAGTCATCATACATATCCTTATCTTTTGGTGCAGCACTATTGCCTTGTGAATTTATTTCTTTCATCTTTTCCTTAACTTTTTCTTTTCCAAATATCATAAATTCAGCATCAAAAGCTTTTGCTCTAATAGAAAAATATGCAGCATAATATGCTTTAGGTATATGGACTTTAAACCAAGCAATTCTAAATGCCATCATAACATAGGCCGCTGCATGTGCCTTAGGAAACATATACTTTATTTTTCTACAAGAATCTATGTACCACTCTGGAACTTCATGTTCTCTCATAAGTGTTTCATATTCCATCCACTTTTCAGGATCTTTTAATGCTTTACCTTTACGAACAAGCTCCATTATTTTAAATGCTGTATTAGGCGGTAATCCTTTTTTAATCAAATATATCATAATATCATCTCTAGTACATACTGCTTCACTTAATGTAACAGTTCCTGCATCTATTAAATCCTTAGCATTACCAAGCCAAACATCTGTACCATGAGACAATCCTGATATGCATAATAAATCTGCAAAAGTTGTTGGTAATGTATCTAATAACATTCCTCTTACAAACTTAGTTCCAAACTCAGGTATTCCAAAAGTCCCCACCTCAGAATTTATTTGATCCGGTCTCAAGCCTAATGCTTCTGTAGAAGAAAATAAAGACATCGTCTCTTTATCATCTAATGGTATTGATTTAGGATCAACACCAGTTATATCTTGTAACATCCTTATTACTGTAGGATCATCATGACCTAATATATCAAGCTTAAGCAAGTTTTGATCTATAGAGTGATAATCAAAATGTGTAGTAATAATATCTGAATCTGGATCATCAGCTGGATGTTGTACTGGGCAAAATTCAAAAATTTCTCTACCTTTTGGCACAACTATTATACCACCTGGATGTTGTCCTGTAGTCCTTTTTATTCCTGTACATCCTTTTGAAATTCTTGCTATCTCAGCACTGTTTACTGTTTTCTCTTTTTCTTCATAATACTTCTTTACATAACCAAAAGCAGTTTTCTCTGCGATAGTACCTATTGTTCCAGCTTTAAATGTTGTACCTTTACCAAATATAACTTCTGTATACTTATGTGCTTTACTTTGATATTCACCAGAGAAATTTAAATCTATATCGGGTTCTTTATCTCCATTAAATCCAAGAAAGGTTTCAAAAGGTATATCCATACCATCTTTATCCAAATCTTCTCCACATACAGGGCATTTCTTATTTGGCAAGTCAAAACCATTTTTAAAACCATAATCATCAAAATCTGAATATTTACATTTATGACATCTATAATGAGGCGGCAAAGCATTAACTTCTGTTATTCCTGTCATATAAGCTACAACGGAAGATCCAACAGATCCTCTTGAACCAACAAGATATCCATCTTCATTAGATTTCCATACAAGCTTTTGTGCTATTATATACATAACTGAAAATCCATTTTTGATTATAGAATCTAATTCTTTATCAAGTCTATCCTGAACTATTTTAGGTAAAGGATCTCCATATAATTCATGAGCCTTACTATATGCAATATCTTTTATAGTTTGCTCACACCCATCTATATGTGGTGGACACTTTTCTGGTGATATAGGACTAATTTGTTGACATAAATCAGAAATCTTATTTGTATTAGTCACAACAACCTCATAAGCTTTTTCCTCACCCAGATATTGAAACTCTTCTAGCATTTCTTCTGTTGTTCGTAGATATAATGGTGCTTGGTTATCAGCATCTTTATATCCTTGACCTGATTCTAAAATACGTCTATATATTTCATCCTCTGGATCCATAAAGTGGACATCTCCAGTAGCTACTACAAGTTTATTTAACTTTTCTCCAAGAGAAATAATTTTTCTATTAATATCTTTTATATATTCTTCATCTGGTACAAGACCATTTCTTACTAAATATTGATCATTACCTAGGGGTTGTATTTCTAAATAGTCATAGTCTTGTGCAATTGCTTCAATTTCTTCATCTGACTTACCAAGTAAAATCGCTTGAAAAAGTTCTCCTTCGCTACAAGCACTACCAAGTATTAACCCTTCAGAATATTTTTTATACATACTTTTTAATATACGTGGTCTTTTATAAAAATAATCTAAATGAGAATATGAAACAAGTTTATACAAGTTTTTAAGTCCAACATAATCTTTGGCAAGTATTATAGCATGATACGTTTTAAGTTTTTTATACTCTTCCTTTTTTGCTATTTCATCCGATGCATTAACAACTACATCTTCTAATGTACTACAATTTCTTTCCTTTAGCATTTTAATCATTATGTTAAATACTTTCACTGTAGTATCTACATCATCTAATGCCCTATGTGCTACATCAACTTTTATACCAAGCTTCTTAGCTATTCTTCCAAGTTTATAACTTTTATAGTCAGGAAACAACTCTTGAGATAAAGTTAATGTATCAATATAAGTAAAATCAAATTCATATCCTAAAACCTTAGCATTATGTTTCAAAAAACCAATATCGAATTCTGCATTATGGGCTACCAAAACAGTATCTTTTAAAAACTCTAATAATTTTGGAAAAACAATATCAATAGTTTCTGCATCCTTTACCATATCGTCAGTGATATTAGTAACCTCTACTACTCTAGTTGGGATTGGTTTCTTAGGATTTACAAAGCAGCTAAATGTATCTATTACTTTTCCATCTTTAATCTTCATTACACCAATTTCCGTTATCTTTTCTATTTTAGGCGAAAACCCTGTAGTTTCTAAATCTAGTACACAATAAGTCGTATCAATACTTTGACTTTTTATATTAGATATAGCAGGTTTCTTATCAGGAGCAAGATAGGCTTCTACTCCATATATTACCTTCATATCAGGATTGTCTCTTCCTAAAAGTTTATGAGCCTCTGGAAAAGCCTGAACAACACCATGATCCGTTATAGCTATTGACTTCATTCCCCAACTCATTGCTCTCTTTATCAAATCCGTAGCACTAGTCATTGCGTCCATTTGACTCATCTTTGTATGCATATGAAGTTCTACTCTTTTTACCTCAGATGTATCTTTTCTTTTAATTCTCTTAATTCCTTCAGTTTCTACAATAGTATTAGCAATTACTTCTACTTCATTTGAAAACTTACTGAAACCAGAATTACCTAAAATTCTTATTCCCTTCGCCTTTTTTAATCTTGCTAATACCTCTTCAAACTGATTTTCCTTTAAAAATGACTTACAAGTAATTGAACTAGATCCATCATATAAATCAAAAGAAACTAATATCTTTCCACTTCTTAATTCTCTAGTATCTATATTTGATATTTCACCAGATATTGATATTGTTTCTTCATAAGGAGTAATATCTACAATTTTAATAACAGATTCTTTTATGTTGCCACTCCTACCAAAAATCAACAATCCATTATCCTTCTTTTTATCTTTTTTCGTCTCTTCTTTAACATCACTTTTTATAGTTACATTAGGTTTACTTTTATGAGGTTCTATTGGTTGTGCTTTAATTTTCTTTTTTATATCGATAATTTTACTTTTCTCATTATCATTATTAATCTTTATTTGCTCTTCTTTAGTGACCTTATCTACAAATGTTATACTATATGTTTTCTCATACAAGCTCTTTATGGCTCCTTGTATCTCTCTGTCATAATGTAAATCTTTAAATAAATGAGATACAACAGCATTGAACTTAAGCTTTATTACATCTTTGCTTACTTCATAATCACATTCACTTGCGGCAGCTTTTAAAACTGGATGCTTTTCAGTAATAGTAAGTACTATATTTTTAATTTCTTTCTCTAGCGGTTTTTCTCTAATTTCTTTACTATATTTTATATTGATTTTTGAATCATTTAATACAAACCTTCTAATAATAAATTTATTAAGTTCATTTATTTCTTCTACATCGATATATCTATCTGAAGAAATGTCCATTATAAGTATCTTACTTTTTCTTTTTAAAACAGCTTTTTCTACTGTGGCATCACATATATTTTTACCTAATTTATGATCACTAAAAACCTCACTTACCTTTTTCATAGTACACCTAAACCTTCTTCATAAATGTATTATTATAAATCATCATATATTACATTTTGACATTTTTACTTCTAAAAGTAAAGACTACATTATGTTAATGAAAAATAGACTTAATTAAAATTTCCAGAGTAATGAATATATATCACTTACTTTTTTAAAGCCCATCTTTATATACATATCCTTTGGTGTATCATCCTCATCAGCAAGTAGATAAACTACCTTAGCACCCTCCATGACTGCTTTACTTACAAGATATTTTAATATAGTAGTTCCAATACCTTTTCTTTGATAGTCTGGATGAACTGCAAATGATTCAATTTTAGCTGTATCATAATAAGTCATCAGTTCACAATTTCCTACAGGAACATTATTATAATAGCAATTATATGAGTCACATAATTTGTTAGTATCTAAATATACTTTTCCCTTTCTTATTGCCCTACGATTACAAAAATCAGCTCCATAATTCTCAGCATCATGTGCTAAATCAAGATTTATTAGTTCTTTCACCATATGTTCATTTGATATTTTTTTTATTTCACATTCATCAATGCTTTTCCAACCAGAAATCCCCTCAGTATATACATATACCCCCAGATGCTCTATTTCTGATTTTTCTTCTTTAAAAGACAATGATATTTCCCTTAGTGTATTTCCTAATATTATTTTACAAAATCCAGAATTTGTTTCGTATCTATTCCTTGTTTCTGTGTTAATAATATTTAAAACCTCATTATTATCTAAATCATAATTAACTTTAATAAAATTATGATCATACATATCCCTTAGTTCATCATCAAAATATCTCCTATAATTTCCTTCATTAATGGATTTACAAAAATTCTCTATATACTTATCTTCACATTCTAATATTTTATCTAGTATTTCTCTCATATATTATCCCCTTTACTTTTAATGATAGTGTAAAATTTATTTACACTTCTTTCTTTAAAAATCTTTATATATCAAGGTTTTAGAAGTTTTTTTGCATAAAAAAACAACGACCCCCTGATTTCTATGTTAAAATTGAATCTAC
>NZ_JAHLOD010000026.1 GCF_018917145.1 Clostridium bornimense | reverse complement strand
ACCACCGCGAGTATTACCATACTTAATTCCAAGATCTAAACATATTTGACGACAACTTCTAGTTCCTGAAATATAATCTTTTGATGCCTTGATTTTATCTTCAAAAGAATATTTATATTGTCTTCCCATAAAAAATACCTCCAAAGTAGATTTTGGTTATTTACCATGTCTACTTTAGAGGTATCATATCAGACTATTATGTTCAGATTCAAAATACCACTTAGATGATATTACATCTTGCTATTTATCGGCACATTTTTCAACGATGGTACAGAAAAATATTATATAAAAGATAAAGATGGAAATGAGCAAGAAATACCTTTAGATGGAAAAGTGGAAAATAGAGATAATGTTGGTTATTATGAATTTAAAGAAGTAGGAGAAAATAAGATAATTGTTTATAGGAATTATGGAGATTCAACAATATATGAAATAGATTTATTTACAAATAAATTAGTAAGTAAATATAGTGTTGAAGGAGAATATATAGAAGATATTGAATATGGTAAAAGAAAATTAACTGTTAGAGGAATACATAAAGGTGAAAAAAATTTAGTAGTTATGCAATCTTTGATGTCAGATAGAAATGAAGAGAATTATTTTGATGGAATATCTATGATTAATAATAGAAAAGCAGTAACTTTCGCGAAAAATAATGGTTATGAGAATACTTCTATAAGTAATAGTGTATATTACTCTATTAGTAATGCTATTGTAAGTATATTTTCCTTAGTAATATTCTTTTTAACACTTATAATGATAATAAAAGAAATGATAACTTTTAAGGAAAAGCCAATAATAAAGATACTTTATGTAGTTTTTGCTTTAATATTTTTAAAATTGTTTCTTATAATTTCTAAAGTAAAAGTAGGAATACCAGTAGATTTGTTGCCTAATCAATGGTCAGATTTTGATTATTGGAGTGAGTTTTACAAACAGTATAGTGAAAAATTTAGATATATAATTTATATGAAGAAATACACATTTGATAGAGTTTATATTGATAATATTATAGGAGCAACATTTTTTGTTATAATTACCTTAATTTTATTTTTTATTATAAGACGATATTTTAAAATTGATACTTGGAAAAAGGTGTTAGTGGCAACAATGATATTATTAGTTTTTTCTTTTTTAAATATTGTGATAGTAAGTAATAAGTATAATGTTAATGTAAATAACTTGGCGTTATGGTTTATTGTGCCGTACTATTTATTTAGTAATTATATAATAAAAAACATATCTTATTCTATAAATAAGTTTATTGAATAATGAAATGGGGGTGTCGCACAAAGGAGTCAGATTAGAGTGCGACATCTTCATTTTTTATAATCATAATATGAAGGTTTAATATTTTTATTATATATATTTGAAAATATTTTAGCAGTGTAATAAGCGTCGTTGAATGCATTATGAAAATCTAAAAGATTTTCTATATTTAGTAGTGCAGTAGCATTTTTTAATCCAATTTTAGATCCTGGCGGAACATTGAAATATTTTGATGTGTAACTTTGTACATCTATATATTTTTTAGAAATCAGAGTGGATGGAATATCATAGAATTCTAATGTTTTAAATAGTTCTTTAATATCAGTTTCACCCCATACACAAAATATAGTATTTTTATTGCCTATAAACTTTAAGAAATCTTGGAATACTTCCTTAAATAACCTGCAAGATGAAACTTTTTCATTGGTTATATTAGTAAGTTCCTCAATGAAAGGGTGAATTATGGGATAGATAGTTGGTTTTATAAGTGAATTAAATGTATCAATTATCTCAAGATTTTTATTTAATTTTATGGCACCAATTTGTATTATCTCAAAAGGATATGTATTAAAGTTATCACGGACAACATCCATTTCCTTAGGATATTTTTGGTTGAATTCTAAATCATATATTATATAGTTCATTTTTCGAAATCTCCCAAATCTATTTATATATATTGATAATATTATATCATTAATATTAATAATAGAAAAAGTACTTCGATTTTAAAAGAATTAATCTATAATAAAAATTATTATGATATAATAATTTTTATTACATAGTATAGAAGGAGAAAAAAATATGAATAATAAGGTAGTATTAACATATGAAAATGGCGAATTTATAGTGTCTATAAATGATAATATAATTAGTAAAAATAGAGATATAGAGAAGTCTTTTTTTAGTTTTAAGCAAATAATAGATAATAATTCTAAAAAAGAAATTATAGAATGGTTAGATATAGAGAAAGAAATGTCCAAAATAGATAATGATAAATTAGAAATTAATAAGGAATATAAAACATTGTCTTTTGGAAAAATAAAATATTTTCATGGTACTGGTAAGCTATTTTATATGAATAATGGAGCGATGATACCACTTATAGGAGGTTATCAATTTTTTAAATTTGTAGTGTCTATGGAGAGCAATAATATAATAGAAGATAGTAATAAACTATTAGAATTATGTAAGGTTATTGTAGGAAATAATGCTACATATAGAGTGGAAGAAGCTTCTTTTGTTGTTTCATCAGCTAAATTTAATTATGGAGAAGCAGGATATAATTTTGCAACAAATAAAATTAATAAAGGTGCATCTACGGAAAATGGTTCTTTTGAAGAATATACAAAATATATTATAGAAATTTTAACTTTATAATCAGTGAATAGAGCTTACTATAGAGTTGTGAAATGTAAAGTTTTTTACTAAAGAGGAGAAGATAATGAGAAAGAGATCAATGAAGGTTGTAGTTATTTTTACAATAATGACTATGATGGTTTGTAATATGGCGCATCCGGTGACACCGATGGTTATTAAGGCTTTAAATTTGCCGTCTTATATGTTTGGAATATTTTTTGCTGCTATGGCCATAGGAAATTTTTTATGTTCACCGTTATGGGGAAAATTATCAGATAAGATGGGGAGAAGAAAGTTTTTAATAATAGGTATATTAGGTTATGGAGTAAGTCAATTAGGATTTGGATATAGTGAAAATCCTATAGTTATAGTAATATATAGATTTTTAGGTGGAGCATTTATTGTAAGTTTTTTAACTGTAATTTTAGCATATATAGCAGATATAACTGATAAGGAAAAAAGATTAAAAGGTATGATGTATTATGGTGCTGCATCTACAGTAGGGTCGGCACTAGGGTCTCTAATAGGTGGAGTAATTGGTAATAATAATTATAAAATTCCTTTTCTAATGCAATTTATATTAGCAATAGTAGTAAGCTTTTTAATATTTCTTTTTATAGAGGAAACTGTAGATAAGGAAAGTATAAATAATATAAAAATAGACAGTGAAATAAAGAAAAATAAAAAAATTACTAAGATTTTAGATAGAAAAATTTTATTTATGATGAGTCAGGTTGCTGTGTTCTATTTTGCAAGTACCAGTTATAATTCTACAATTAATTATTACATAGAGGACGCATTAAACTTACCATCTACTATAAATGGTATATTTTTAGCTTTTGCAGGAGTAGTAGCATTTTTAACGAATTTACTTTTAACTCCGATAGTTGGAAAAAAACTTGGAGAATTAAGAGGACTAAAGATAATGACATTATTACTTTCTGTGTTTATGGCAATAGCATCAATATCTACATCTAATATTATGTTTTTTATATTTATAATAGCATTTGTATCTTCTGCAAGTATATATCTTCCATTGCAGCAAAATATAATTTCTAAGTTATCAGTGAATAATCATGGTGAAGTAGCAGGAATTCAAAATTCATCAAGAGCTATAGGAATGATAATAGGATCTTTATATTCAGGATTTATTTTTGATTTTGGTAATAAGTTACCGTTCTTAACTGTTTCAATAATAACTATGATATCTTTTGTGATTTTGCAGTTTAAAAGCAGTATTTTAGAGTTAAAATAACTTTTCGACAAAAAATAGATTTTCGCAATTTGTGACATGATAATACAATTTATGGTATAATATTTTATAATAAGATCATACTAAGAATATAGTATGGTCTTTATTATAATCAAATATATTATATCTAGAAAGGTTATGAGAAAGATGAAAAAGAATATAATACGTAGTTATAATATAATACAAAAATCTAAAAAAAATAAAGAGTTACTAAAAAAGATTTCTATATATGATAATACATTAGAATATAAAACTTTAAGAGAGAGAGTGGCAATTTGTTTCTATATAATACAAGAATCATGGATGAAAAATGAGATTTCTAGAGCTAAAAATTATATGTCTGAAAAGTTATATAAACTTTATAGTAATAGAATTAATGAGTTAAAGATGAAGAATAGAATAAACATAGCAGAAGATATTATATTAGTAAATTCTAAACCAATAGAAGTAGCTATCGGTGAAAATGGAAATGGTGATTATATATGGATGTATGTAAAAGGAACTAGAAAAAGTTATCAGTTAGATGCAGGCACTAAATCTACCATAAAAGACACTTTGAATAAAGGGGTATTTAAAGAATATTGGAAGTTTATTCGTGGTAGTGAAGGGTGGATTTTAGATGAAACTTTGAAATTGGATGATATAAGTGAAAAGGTATATTTTAAAGAAAGACTATGTAGTTAGATTAAAAACTTCTCTTTAGTAAATACTAAGATAGATTAAAAGTAACTAAGGAGGAGATAAAATGGAGTTTCCCAAATCATTTCCATTGCAGCATCAAAATGTACAGCCAGGAATAGAAAAGGATATGAATCCTAAACCTATATATGATGGAAGCTATATGAAAATAGGAGATGTATTGAAAGATAAGGTAGCACTTATCACTGGTGGCGATAGTGGAATAGGTAAAGCTGTAGCTATAGCATATGCTAAGCAAGGTGCAGATATAGTTATTGTATATTTTAATGAAGATAGTGATGCTAAAGAAACTAAAAAAATAATAGATGAGATAGGACGAAAGTGTACATTAGTTGCAGGAGATATTTCTGATGTTAATTTTTGCAATGATGTTATTGAAAGTACTATTAATGAATATGGGAAAATAGATATTTTAGTGAATAATGCAGCGGTTCAATATCAATGTATGGATATAAAATCACTATCAGATGAACAATTTGATAAAACTTTTAAAACTAATGTTTACGGAAGTTTTTACATTACAAGAGCTGCTATGAAATATTTAAAAGCTGGAGCTTCAATAATAAATACAGCATCAGTAGTAGCATTTAAAGGTAATGATTTGTTAATAGATTATTCAATGACCAAAGGTGCTATCGTTGCTTTTACACGTAGTTTAGCCTTAGCATTAGCCAAAGGAAAAACAGGAATAAGAGTTAATGCAGTAGCACCAGGACCTATATGGACTCCACTTATTCCAGCGAGTTTTGATGAACAAAAAGTGGCTAATCATGGATCGGATACACCTATGGGAAGAGCTGGGCAACCAGTAGAATGTGCCGGTGCATATGTCTTTTTAGCTTCAGAGGCTGCATCGTATATAACAGGTCAAACAATTCATATAAATGGAGGGGAGATTGTAAATAGTTAGAGCGGAAAAAGTAGGATACTAGTATAGTTGAAATTTTAAGTGCTGAACTATGATTTTTCTTTAATAAAGCTTATAGGACGGAGGTGTCGCATTAACACATGAAAAGTAGTTAGCGATATCTCCTTTAATTATGACACAAGGCAGGACACGAGACAAGGCACAGGTTAGATGGCCAAGGCACAAGTAAGGTTAATTTTCCCCTGTGCCTTGTGCCATCATACTTGTGCCTTATGATTTTATTTTGTTGAAAAAACTGCCGCACTCTAATCTGACTTATTTGTGCGACAGTCACGTTTTTTTATAAATTGAGAATTGTGAATATAGTAATAAACACAAATATAGTGCAATAATATTTAAATATAGATAAATAGGGGGTAAATTATGGGGATAAAAATAGATATAGTATCAGGTTTTTTAGGATCAGGAAAAACAACATTAATAAAAAAGATTATAGATGATGCATTTAAGAGAGATAGAGTTGCTATTATTGAAAATGAATTTGGTGAAGTATCTATTGATAGTGAAATTTTAAAGAATAGAAATATTGATATTAAAGAAATTAATTCCGGATGTATTTGTTGTTCTCTTAGTGGGACATTTAAGGATTCTATTGAGGATATAATTGATGACTATAATCCTAATAGAATTATTGTAGAGCCATCAGGTATAGCTAAGCTTTCTGATGTAATAAAAGGATGTAAAGAAATCACAGCAAAAGAATCAATAGCAATTAATAATGTATTTACTGTAATTGATATTTCTAATTTAGATATGTATAAAGAAGAATTTAAAGAATTTTATATAGATCAAATTATAAATGCTAAGACAATAATTTTTACAAGGATAGATATTTGTGACTATAACAAAATTGAAGAGGCTATTGAAGAAATAAGAAAGATAAATAGTACAGCTAGTATAGTTAAGGTGCCCCTTAACATAATAGATGGTTTAGATATTTTAAAAATAGCAGAAAAAGATATAAGTAATATGCAAGAGAAGAAAATAGTAAAGTTAACTTCTAAAAATAAAAAGGGTACAAGGGCAGTAACAGTAGGAAGTAGAATTTTTGATTCTTGGGGAGAAGAAACATCAAAGATTTTTAATATAAATAAGATAGAAGATATATTTACGAAGATAGGTATAACTAAGGAGTGTGGAAATATATTAAGAGGAAAAGGGTTTGTAGAATTAGATAGTGGAAGGTGGATAGAATTTCATTATACACCAAGACAATTTCAGCTAAAAGCGGTGGATAAGCAGAATACAGGAAAAATTGCTATAATTGGTGAAAACATAGATAAAGAAAAATTACATTTATTATTTAAGTAAAGAAATAATTTAATATAGGCTATTAAACAAGGAGGTGTCGCATTAACATAAAAAGTTGTTAGCGATACCTCCTTTTATTATAATATGCAAAAGATTATGTATATTTATAGATGATTTTACGAGTAAAAGTTTACATGGAAATACTAATATTGACAAAGCTGAAATATAGGAGTATTACTATATATAAGGATATAAGCTAAAAATTAGTTAACTTATAATCATGTAATTATATTTATAAAAATTCATAGAATTGGGGGCTTTACAATGAACGGATTACTTATTATTGGAATCTCCATCGTGATTTTAGGTGGAGCATATCTTGTTTATGGTAGATGGCTTGCAAATAAGTGGGGAATTGACCCAAATGCTAAGACACCTGCTTATGAAAAGGAGGATGGAGAGGATTATATACCTACACCAAAGGCGGTAGTTTTCTCGCATCAATTTTCATCTATAGCTGGGGCAGGACCAGTCACAGGACCTATTATAGCAGCAATGTTTGGTTGGGTACCAGTTTTATTATGGATACTTATTGGGGGTATTTTTTTCGGAGCTGTTCATGACTTCGGAGCACTTTATGCATCAGTAAAGAATGAAGGAAAATCAATAGGATGTATAATAGAGCAATATATAGGAAAGACAGGTAAAAAGCTATTTTTACTTTTTGCTTGGATATTTTCATTATTAGTAATTGCAGCATTTGCGGATATAGTTGCAAATACATTTAATGGATTTGATGCTAATGGAAATAAGGTTACACCAAATGCAGCAGCAGCATCAATATCAATGTTATTTATTATAGTTGCAGTTGTTTTCGGATTGTTTATAAAATATAAGAAGCCAAGTCAAAAGCTTCAAGCTATTATTGGAATTGTTTTATTAATTGCTATGTTAGCTGTTGGTATTTTATGTCCACTTTATTTTAGCAAATCAGTTTGGACAGTAGTAGTTTTTATCTATTTATTTCTTGCATCTATAACACCAATGTGGCTTTTAATGCAGCCAAGAGATTATTTAAGTACATTTTTACTTTTGGCAATGATAATTGGTGCAGTTCTAGGTGTAGTAGTAGCACATCCTGCTATGAACTTAAATGCATTTAATGGTTTTAATGTTAATGGAAATCTATTATTCCCAACATTATTTGTAACTATTGCATGTGGTGCCGTTTCAGGATTCCATAGTTTAGTATCATCTGAAACATCATCAAAACAAGTAAAGAATGAAAAAGATATGTTAGGTATTGGATTTGGAGCAATGCTTATTGAATCATTATTGGCAGTTATTGCTCTTGTAGCAGTTGGATCTCTTGCTGTAGGTGGAAAAGCACCAAGTGGAACACCATTTGCTCTTTTTGCCCAAGCTATAGCTGGTTTCCTTGGAAAATTAGGAATACCAAATTATGTTGCAACTTGTGTTATGACAATGTGTGTTTCTGCATTAGCATTAACTTCATTAGATTCTGTTGCTCGTATAGGTCGTATGTCATTCCAAGAATTCTTTATGGATGATTCAAGTGATCCAAAAACAATGACACCATTTAAGAAACTTATGACAAATAAATATTTTGCAACAATAATTACTCTTGTAGTAGGTTTAATCCTTTCACTTGGAGGATATAATAATGTTTGGCCATTATTTGGATCAGCAAATCAATTGCTATCAGCATTGGTATTAATAGCATTGGCAGTATTCCTTAAAACAACAGGACGTTCTGGATTTATGCTATGGGGTCCAATGGGAATAATGTTAGTCGTTACATTTACTGCATTAGTAAGAGCTATTATAAATATTTTTAGTAAGATATTTGTATCTGGCAATTTTGTATTTTTGACAGATGGTCTACAATTAATATTTGCGATATTATTAATGGCATTAGGACTTATGGTAGCGATATCTTGTGGAAAGAAGTTATTTAAAAAAGAAGTGAAAAATGCATAATATAGTATAGAAATTCTTCAGTAATTTCTCAAATTATAAGTGCGGTGATACTAAAATTTGGTGTCACTGCACTTATTTTATATAGTAAAAATGTAAATTGTACCTTTAAGAAAACTTGAATTAGGAATATATATATAATTTCTTACAGACAATATTAATAAAAAGTCATAGTGAGGATTAATATGAGGTATAACATAGCAAAGAAATTAAATTTAAATATATATTCAATGGTTAAGAATGGTACTATAGCAGTTGTTACATTATTAGGCTGTGGAATATTTTTTGGAGTGAAAAATATAATGATAGCATTTCCTATAGCGTTAACTTCAACAGTGATGGGAAGACAAAACTTACAAGTGAAAACTGTAAATAAAATTGTAAAAATAATAATCATTGATATATTTATTGTAGTGGCATCATTTTTATCATCAATAAATATCTATATATCTATTCCAATTAACTTTATATCAATTTTTATTATAATGTATACTATTGTTTCACCATATGATTTAACTTATTATAAACCTTTTATAATGTTATATGTTTTTACTCAATATGCATCAATACCATTGAATCAATTACCTATGAGAATAGCAGCGGTGATTTTTGGAGTATTATTGGTGGCATTGGGCTCTGTTATAAAGAAAAAAGATGAAAAAGAGATTTTAGGAAATAGTATTGTAGAAGTTCTTCAGTTAATAGAAGAGCAATGCAAAAATATAAGCATTAGAAAATTTAATAAAGATATAGAAACACAATGTTCTAAGATAATGAGATCAGTAGCTTACAAGGTATATGTTACAAGGTATAAGAAATATTTAACTACTTATTTAGGAAGAATACAATTTAATTTGTATATAAATGTTGAGTATTTGAATATATCATTAGTAAAAATGTATGAAAAATTAGTATGTAATAAAATTAGTGTTAAAGTAATTAATAATTTTTTAACTATAATAATTCTTATTAATAAATATATAAATACTAATAGCAATGTAGAGGATATATTAAAGGAGATATATGTCTTAGAAGATTCTATAAAGGATAAGACTAATTATCTTGATGAAGAAATGAAGGCTATAGAGAGGATAATAATTAATATAGAAAGGCTTTATAATTTAGATAAGAAAGAAATAAATAAAATATATACTAAGTGGGAAAAAAGTGATGTAGATGATTTTGTTGTATACTTTAAAGAATATTTTAATAAGAGTAGTATAAGATTCAAGTTTTCAATGAGAATGGCGATAACTTTAACAGTATCATTGTATATAGGGGAGAAACTTGGCTTTTATAAAATAATTTGGGCTATCATAACAATTATGTCTATTATGCAACCATACTATGAGGATACTATATTAAGAGCAAGAGAAAGAATAAGAGGAAATATTTTAGCTATTATATTCACTTCAGTAATTATTAATGTAATAAATGAGAAATTTGTAACAATAATTATATTAATAGTTTCATTATATCTTTTGTATGGTTTTAAAGAGTATTATAAAATTTCATTATTTGCAGCAACAGCATCTATCTCTATAGCCTCATTAACAGTAAATATTAATATTTTAGTTTTATATAGAGTTATTTATGTTATTTTAGGGGTAGTTTTTGTAATGATTGCGAATAAGTTTATATTTCCTTATAGATTAGAAGATGGGATAAAACAACTTAAAGATAAAATTGATAGAATGAAGAATAATATTTTAAAAAGTTATAATCTAAAAGATGCGGAGTATGTAAGAGATTTTTTGATTCATTCTGTATTGCTTTGTGAAAAATTATATCTTAGAAATATGCAATATAAAGATGAAGAAGTAGATGATTATATAGTTAGAAGCAATAAATTTATTATTAATTACGGTTATAGTATATTATACAATTCTCGTTAAAGAAATATTATTAATGAAGCGATAATATAAATATAACAAAAACAAAGTATAGATTTACAAGTATTGACATTATATAGAAAATAGTGTTATAGTAATATTCGAAAGGAGATAGTTTTGAGAAAAAAGAGAAACAAAATATTAGTATCAATAGCTTTATTAGTTTGTATAATTATGGTAGGAGCTATTTTTATTAATAAAAAAGAAGAAATAACATATTCAAAAATTTATGGTGGAAAAGTAGAAGAGGATTTTGTAAAAGATATATATATATCAGAGAATAATTACATAGGGGATATGAAAGATATAGTAGAACCATATTTGGAAGATAATATGGAAGAAGGATATTTTAAAGGTAAAAATTCTAGTAAGATACACTATAAAAAATATGTAGTGGAAGATGCTAAAGGTGCTATAGCTATTAGTCATGGATTTTCAGAATCTTTGGATAAGTATACAGAGATAATCTATTATTTTCTAAAAAGAGGATATTCCGTTTTTGCAATGGAACACAGAGGACATGGCTTATCTACTAATTTAGGTAAAGAAGATAAGACACAAATAGATGTAGAAGATTTTGACTATTATGTAGAGGATTTTAAGACATTTTTAGATAAAGTTGTAATGAAGGAAAAAGGCGAAGAAAAGTTATTTCTATTTGCTCATTCTATGGGAGGAGCTATTGGAACATTGTTTCTCGAAAGATATCCAAATTATTTTGATGCAGCAGTACTTAGTTCTCCAATGTTAGAAATTAATACAGGAAGTACTCCAGCACCATTAGCGAAAGTTATCGCAAACTTTTATAATATTATTGGTAAAGGAGATAAATATGTATTAGGTCAAAAACCTTTTGATGGGAAATATAACTTTAATGACAGTGGTACAGATTCTAAAGCAAGATATGATTATAGTTATAATAATGTAATGGAAAACGAAAATTATCAAAAAGGTGGAGCCTCTTTTAGATGGCTTAAGGAATCTTTTGATGCAACAAAAGAAGCAATTAAAAAGGAAAATGCATCAAAAATAAAAGTACCTATTTTACTATTTCAAGCTGATAATGATACATATGTTAGACCTAATGGACAAGCTATCTTAGCTAATTCAGCTAAAAATTGTGATGTAGTTTTTGTAAAAGGTAGTAAGCATGATTTATATAGACATTCTGATAAGTATTTGAAAAACTATCTTAATAATGTATTCAAATTTTATGAAAATAATAATAAATAAAATAAATTTTTTTTTCCAATAAATAATTAAAAGATAGCAAAATACATTTTAAGGGATAAATCTTCACAAAATTTTAATTAGTTTAGTGAAGATTTTTTCTTATTATGAATAAAAAGTAATTATATTCAATATTAAACTATAGTATTAAAATCAAAAAAAAACAAAAAATACGATAAATACAAAATAGTGTATAATAGTTAATGATTTTGCAGAAAGGAAGTGAGGAAAGCGATTAATATAACAATCGCGAAAAAGATATGAAGAAACTTAAAATGAATTTATTAAAATTCCTATCAACTATGGTGATTGCAATTATGTCATTATCAATGATAGGTTATGGAACAGTTAATGCAGAAGAAACAAGTCTACCAGTATCTGAAAAGTTAGGAGATATTTTTATACATGAAGATGATTTTATTGATACTATGAAGACTGTTGTAGAACCTTATTTAGCATCTATTACTAAGTCAGGATATATTGTTGGAGAAAAAGAAGGAAAATTATATTATGAAACTTATACAGTTCCAAATGCTAAAGGAAGTATAGTAATAAGTCATGGTTTTACTGAAAACTTATCAAGATATAGAGAAATGGTATATTACTTTACAAAACAAGGATATTCAGTATATGCTATGGAACATAGAGGACATGGATATTCAGTAAATTTAGGAGTTAAAGATTCAACACAAATTAATGTTGAAAAATTTGATTATTATATTACAGATCTTAAAAAATTCTTAGATGAAATAGTAATGCCATCTAAAGGTGATGGAAAGTTATTATTATATGCTCATTCAATGGGTGGCGGAATAGGAGCTAAGTTCTTAGAAGATTATCCAGAATATTTTGATGCTGCTGTTTTAAGTTCACCAATGTTAGAAGTTAATACAGGAGATGTACCAAGTTGGGTAGCTAAAATTATTGCTAATGGTGCAGTAACTTTTGCAATGGCAGATAAATATGTAAGTGGACAAGGTCCATATGAACAAAAATATGATTTAGAAGCATCAGGTACAACATCAAAGAGTCGTTATGATTATGCATATGAAATCACTTGTAATACAAAAGAATATCAAAAAGGCGGAGCTAGTTATAGATGGTTACAAGAAGCTTTTAATGCAACTAGATCTATAACATGCAAGAAAAATGCATCAAAGGTAAATGTTCCAGTTTTATTATTCCAAGCTGATAATGATACATATGTAAATGATGGAGGACAAAATACATTTGCTAAATACGCAAAGAATTGTGAATTAGTATTTGTACCAGGTTCTAAACATGAATTGTATAAACAATCAGATGATCTTTTAACAGGATATTTAGATAAAGTTTTTGAATTCTATGACAATAATGTACAATAAGTAAAAGTTCCAAAGGTGCTTATAAAGCATCCTTGGAACTTTTTAAATTATTAAAATTACTTTTCTTTAAGATCAGACATTTCAACTTTTATTAGTTGTTCAAGAGGTTGAATACCTATATTATCATCGTTTGTAACATTAGTAATAAAAATAGGAAGGATGATATCAAATTTTGTACCTATATTTTCTATACTAAAAACTTCTATTTTACCATGGTGTAGCTTAACAAGACTATTAACAATGAAAAGACCTAGGCCACTTCCTTCGTTATGTCTACTAAGTGAGTTATCTACTTGATGAAATCTATTAAAAATGGTATCTATTTCATTGTTAGGTATACCAATACCATTGTCTTCAACAGAAATTATTACATTATCATCTTTTTTATGAATAGAAACGTATATTGTTCCTAAACTCTTAGTGAATTTTATAGAGTTGGAGATTAGGTTCAAAATAATACGTTCAATCATAATTCGATCTATAGACATTATTATTTCTTCTTCTTCAGTATCAAAAATTATATTTACGTTATGCTCTTTAGCTAAATCGATTATAGAAAGTGTAGTATTTTCAACAACTTCTACAATATTATCCATAGCAAAGTTAGGTGTCAAAAATCCAGATTCAATTTTTGTTATATCTATGATATTATTTATAATTTTTAAAAGTCTATTAGAGTTATTTTCAATATAATCTAACTTCAGAAGTAAATATTCTTTATCAAGAATAGATTTTTTTATTGAAAGAGAAATAAGTTTTGTTGTACTAATAATTATATTTAATGGAGTTCTTAGTTCATGAGATATAGTTGTTATAAAATCTGTTTTTAACTTATCATTTTCTAAAGCTTGATTTAATAAAATTTTATTCAACGTAGCCGTTTTTTTATCACGGATATATTTAAAAATTGCAAATATGAAAGCAAATAAAATTAGTATTAAGGTAGACCAAGTTAAGTATTTTAAAGGTTTTGGTAACAATAAATCAAATCTATTTTTATTAATATAGAGACTACCTTTTGGAAGTAGTAATGGATTAATATTATAATAGTTTAAAGCATCATAGTTAAATACAGTAACATCGAGGGAGTTATGTATAGAGTTTAAATTTTTTATATTCTCTCCAAGTAGTAATTTGCTAATAATTTCTCCAGCAATATATCCATGATTTTCACCAAATTTCATCACTCCGCCTACTGCTCCAGCATATAAGTATGATGGAACTTTTGTATAAATAGGGACATCGGTAATAGATTTTATTGAATTAATGATGATAGATAAATCAGATATAAGATTTCCATCTGTAGCTTTAAAGTCTCCCATAATTAAAACTGCACTCTGTGGAGAAGTAACTTTTTCTAATTTTGTAAGCACGTTATCTAAATACTCTTCTTCTATAAAATTTATTTCAATAGGTTTTGATGTTAAATAAGATACAGAATTTATATTTTCTTTTATAGTAGATGAATATTTACTTTTATCTGATATAATTATAAGATTTGATAATTCTGGATTTATATCAATAAGCATATTTAAGTATTTTAAGTTGTTTTCTATTTCAAATATTCCAGTTATATATTCATTTTCTTTTTCAGTTAAAGAAAAATTATCATTTATACCTATAGAAACCACAGGAGTTTTATAGGCAAAGCTGTTACTATTAAATATCATAGGCCGTATTAGAGTAAAGGCTTCGTCATCTACAGTTAAAACTAAGTCGATTTTTTTATTACTATATTTTAGGTTTAGCAAGTCTAAAAATCTATTTTCATATTCTTCACTAGAGTTGGTTTTTATATCAAGATATTCTAAATCATAATTTATATTTTCAAATGAGGATAAATTTTTCTTTAATCCATTTAAGATAGATTTTTCCCATTGATTTTCTGAGCTGTAAGAGTTGATAATAAGAATATTATAATCAATATATTCATTATTACAATATACTCTTATAGGAGTTAAAAAAATATATAGTACAAAAAATAAAAGTAAAGTAGTGGTTTTTATACTTTTATAGTGTTGTTTCATAAATTGCACCTACTTCATTACTCAAATTTATAAAGGCCAATGCTTTTTAAAAATTCTCTATCTATCTCATTTTTTATTGGAAGATTATGTTCTTCTCTGTATTCTAAAACTGCTTTTTCAAGAGTATAATCATAAATTCCATCAATATCATCAAAAAAATATCCCATGCTACTAAGGATCCTTTCTACATCATATACATCAGTGCCTTTATCATTAGGTTTTATAGTTCTTACATATGGAGAAAAAAGCCAACTTGGTCCAGCAGATACAACAACAGAAGTTTCATATTCAACTAAAAAAAATAATTCTTTAATATGATGATTGAACATTCTTATACATCCGTTCGAAGCATAGCTACCAATAGAATCAGGTCTACTAGTACCATGGATACCAAAGGTATCCCAAGGTGCATTTAGACCAAGCCAATAACCACCAAAAGGACCATCTTTAAGAGCCTTACTTGTTATTTTCCATGTTCCCATTGGAGATGGTGTAGTTTTTTTACCTAAAGCCACAGGATAGGTTTTAACTATCTCTTCTGTTGATTTATCTATTAATGAAAGAGTAAGACTATTAACATCTATAAAAATTAAATAGTCATCTTTTGAATGGGCAGTTGAAACTAGATTTTCAGCAAATACTTTAGGGGTAAAAAGTGTATTAAACATTATAATAAAAGGAAGTAATATATTAATAAATTTTTTCATACCTTCACCTACATATAAATTTAGTGTCATATATAAGATTAGAAAAAATCCATAAAAATATTCATCATATTGTTTTAAGTAATGTAAAAGGTTAGAAATACTTTTCGTATTTTTAACCTTTTTTAGTGTTGGTAGAAAAATATTAGTTTCATTATAATAATATATTACAAATCTTTTGGGTTATATAATTTACCTTCAAATAGTACCTTTGGTTCTATTTCAATATTAAATTCTCTTTCATAAATTCTTATTGCGGCAAGGTCTCTTTCATTAACGATAGATATGCAAGTTCCAGAAGCATTACCTCTTGCAGTCCTTCCAGCTCTATGTAAATATTCTTTTGCCTTCACAGGAAAATCCAAGTTAAAAATATGAGTGACATCAGCAATATCTAATCCTCTTGCAGCTAAATCAGAAGATACTAATATGTTATATTTTCCATGTCTAAATCCATCTAAAGCATTTTTTCTTTGCTCTTTAGTCATATTTCCATAGATTCCAATAGCATTCTTTTTATGATAATTTAATTTTTGTGTTATAAACTCAATTTCGTGACCTTTATTAAGGAATACAATAGCTTTTTTAGGTTTTGTTGCATTAATAAGTTTTCTTAATGTTTCAAACTTATCTTTTCGCTCACTTAAGATACACATGTGAGTTATATTAGGGTTTAATGATACTTTTGCTTCTGATTTTAATATAACAGGATCTTTCATAAGTTCTTTTGCTGAAGCTAATACTTTATCATTTATTGTAGCAGAGAAAGTCATAAGTTGACGATCTCTCATTGTAGTTTTTATAATTTCTTTTATTGGCGCAATCTTTTCTTCTACTAGAAGAGAATCTGCTTCATCTATAACAATAGTCTTTAATGTATGTGGTTTGAATTTCTTCTTTTTTATAAGATCTAAGATTCTTCCAGCAGAACCAACTACAATATGAGGTTTAGTTTCTTTAATTTTCTTTATTTGCTTTTCAATACTAGCTTCTCCAATTATGCTAAGTGAAGTAACAGGAATTTCAGAATTTTTAGCTAATAGCTTAATTTGTTCAGTTATTTGAATAACTAATTCGTGAGTTGGAGCTAAGATAAGAACCTGTGACTCTCTTTTAGAAGTATCTATTTTTTGAAATAAAGGAGCAACGAAAGCTAAAGTTTTTCCGCTACCAGTGTATGCTTCAGCAATGATATCCTTATTTTCTAAAACATTTGGAATTGCAAGAGATTGTATTTCTGTTGGTGTAGTTATTCCTTGTTTTTCAAGACCTAATATTATATTTGAATTTAAATTTAGTTTATTAAAATTATTTTCCATAAATAATCTCCCTTGTATAAAATCAATAACTCAAATTGTGATTAGTAGTTTACCACAAATATTTTATGATATGTAGTACATTAGTACTTTTCTCAAAATTATATCATGATTTAGTGAAAATATAAATGGAAAACAGTTTTCAGGGCACAGGTTAGAAGGCACAGGGTACAAGTAAGGTTAATTTTACCTAGGGGGAAAATATTATAAGTCCTGCGGACAGCAATTACTTTAAATCCAGAAATTTTAATCCAAGCTATATGAAGGTGCAACCTTCATTAGCCCCCTGTAATGGTTCTGTATCAAATATAATTAATTTAGGAAAACTGATCTATTCTTTGCTCCTAACTTCAGCACTTAAATTCTAAGAAATTCCGCAGGAATTTCCTCCAAAACTATTCACTATTCACTCTTACTTATTCACTAACACTGTGCCCTGATAAAAAAGCCCCATGAAAGTGTAACCTTCAGGAGCCCTTTTACATAAATAAAAATTTATTTAATAAACAACTTATCTAAGTTATAGAACACGGAACAATCATAATCATGGTGTATTTTTACTTCTATAACATCATGAAGTTTCTTTAGCTGTTTAATAATCTGTTCGATAAGTTCATCATCATTAACTAATAAGAACATAGTACTTTTGCTTCCATCGCCTATGCCTCCACATAATATTCCTTCTAAGTTGAAAGCTCTTCTAGCAAAGAGACCTGTTATATGAGACATTACTCCAGGATGATTATTTACTAATAGTTCTATTGTACAGTGTGGCTTAATTTCCATTACATTTTCCTCCAATCATTTCAGTATTTGCAGCTCCAGGAGCTACCATAGGATATACATTTTCAGTTTCATTTATAGGTATTGATATAACATAAGGTCCTTTTTTAGATAAAATTTCTTGTAGTTTTTCTAAAGGATTTTCTTCATTACCAAGGTCGCAAGCTTCAATACCGAATCCTTTGCCTATAAGTGTAAAGTCAGGATTGCTAATGAATTTTGATGCCATATAATGCTTATCATAAAATAACTCTTGTTGTTGTCTAACTAATCCAAGATGACCATTAACGAAAATTATTACTTTAACATTTAAATTGAAGTCTTTTAATGTAGCTAATTCTTGGATGTTCATTAGTATAGAACCATCTCCACTAAAGCAGATAATATTTTTATCATCATTAGCTAAAGCTGCACCGATAGCTGCTGGAAGACCAAAACCCATAGTACCTAATCCGCCAGAAGTTAAAAGGGTACGTGGGATATTAAAAGGATAACTTTGTGCTACCCACATTTGATGTTGTCCTACATCTGTTGTAACAATTGTAGTTTCTGGAACTATATCATGAATATATTTAATTATATTTATAGGATGAAAAGTATCTTCCTTTGGTGGAAGTACAAAAGGATATTTTTCTTTATAACTTTTTACTTCATTAAGCCAGTCAGTTCTAGGATTATCTTTTATATAATGAATAAGATCTTCTAAAACAATTCTAATATCTCCTACAAGGGCATAATAAGTGTCTCTTAGTTTGTTAATTTCAACTTCATCAATTTCTACATGAACTATTTTAGCATTAGGACAAAACTTTCTTATATTACCAGTAGCTCTATCGTCAAAACGTACACCAAATGCTAAAATGACGTCAGCTTCATTGATAAGTAAATTCGTATATCTGCTTCCATGCATACCTACCATTCCAAGATAAAGAGGATCATCAGTAGGAAAAGAACCTAGTCCCATTAAGGTTAGGGCAACAGGGATATTGCTTTTTTTAGCGAGGTTATAAAGTGCATCTGAACCATTGGAATTAATTATGCCACCACCAGCGTATATTATAGGCTTTTTAGAATTATTTATAATTTCAGCTATATCTTGAAGTTGATAATTTTCATTAATGTAATCTTTGTTGTAATTTAAATCAATTTCTGGCCAAGTATCAACTTCAATTTCAGCTAGTTGTACATCTTTTGGTATATCAATAACAATAGGACCTGGACGGCCATCCATAGCTAGCCTAAAGGCTTCAGGAATTATAGTGAAAAGTTCTTCTACGGAACGAATAATATAGTTGTGTTTTGTTATTGGTATAGTAAGTCCATAAGTATCAACTTCTTGGAAAGAATCAGTACCTATGCAGTCATAAGGAACTTGTCCTGTAATTGCAATGATAGGAATAGAATCTAGCTTTGCATCAGCAATAGCTGTTAATAAATTTGTAGCCCCTGGACCTGAAGTTGCGAAACATACAGCTGGTTTTCCAGTAGATCTAGCAACACCTTGAGCCATAAATGCAGCCCCTTGCTCATGTCTTGCTAAAATATGCTTTATATTACTTTTATAAAGTGCATCATATAGAGGAAGAATATATCCACCAGGAATTCCTGCTATTATGTTAATGCCATGTAATTCTAGTAATTTGATTGTAACTTCTGAACCATTATATTTCATAAAATACACCCCTTTTTATTTATAATAAAAAACCCTCCATCCTAATAAAAGGACGAAGGGTTTACTCCGCGGTACCACCAATTTTTGTATAAAATACACACTCAATATAATACAGGTAATATAAACCGATATTATTTCTCTTTTAACGGTGAGATTCCGTTTAAGTCTACTCTTTACTAAGTAAATTTTGATTAAAAACTCTAAGGCTACCTTCTATATATTCTTCATGAGAAATTTCCAGCAAAAACATTCTCTCTCTGTGTTTACGGAATATATATACTCCTCCTTGTCATAGTTTTTACAATATGATCTTGAAAAAATATTACAATAAAAACCTTTTAATGTCAATACAATAATTTAATATGTATAAAAAATACATAAAAAATAAATATTGACATGTAAACGGTGTAGTGTTATTATTGTTACATATTATTTGTAGAGGAGTGTTTAATGTGTATATTAAAGTTTTTAATTAAGTAACTTAATAATTAATTTATAAAGAATAATCATGTCTTTATAAATTGAACTTAATAAAAAACGCCATCATTAGACCTTATTATGAAGATAATAACCGTGCGTTTGCACGGTATTTTTATATCTTCTGAAAGAACGTGTGTTCGTGCGTGTGTGTGATGGTGAGAAGTGGAGGTTTATATGATCAAAGTAGAAAACTTATCGAAGGAATTTAAAACTAATAAAAAGTATCCAGGGTTTAAAGGAGCAATAAAATCATTTTTTTCTAGAGAATATGTTGTTAAAAAAGCAGTAGAAAATATTAGTTTTGAAATAAAAGAAGGGGAAGTAGTTGGATATATTGGAGCTAATGGTGCAGGAAAATCTACAACTATTAAAATGATGACAGGGATTTTAACACCAAGCAGTGGTAAAGTTCTAGTTGATGGATTAATACCTTATGAAAATAGAGAAAAGAATGCTAAAAAGATAGGTGTAGTATTTGGACAGAAAACTCAATTGTGGTGGGACTTACCTATATCAGAAACATTTACTCTTTTAAGAGATATATATGAAGTAAAAGAAGAAGATTTTAAAGAAAGAATGAAATTTTTAAATGATGTATTAGATCTTGAAGAATTTATGCTTACACCAGTTAGATCTCTTTCTTTAGGACAAAGAATGAGAGCTGACATAGCAGCGGCTCTAATACATAATCCTAAAGTAGTTTATCTTGATGAGCCAACAATAGGATTAGATGTTATGGTTAAAGAAAAGGTAAGAAGAGCAATAAAGGAGATAAATGAGAAATTTGGTACAACTATTATACTAACTACTCATGATCTTAATGATATAGAAGAATTATGTAATAGAATCATAATAATTGATAAGGGAAAGAAGATTTATGATGGAGGAATAAAGGAAATAAAAGATAAATATGGAGCAATGACATCGCTGGAGTATCAAGTAAAGGAATTAAATACAACTAATGATATAAAAATAGATACAGAGCAAAAGTTAGAAGAAGATGATTTAATAATTGTGACAAAAGAAAATAAGATTAATATAACATATAACAAAAATAAAGTTTCTTCATCTGAAATAATGAAATCTATTATGAATAAGTTTGAGGTAGTAGATTTTAGAATATCAGAAACAAGTATTGAAGATATAATTAAGAAGATATATAGAACTGGGGTGTAATTATGAAATGTTTAAAAAAGGTGAAAATGTATTTACCCTTTGCTATGAATTCTTTTCAAGCTCAGTTAGCATATAAAGCCAACTCTTTAATGTTTTTTGTTGGACAATCAGTAATTATATTGGTGTCATATTATTTGTGGAAAGCGATATATAGTAGCGCTGAAAATAGTATTATTAGTGGATTTAATTTTAATGAAATGATTATTTATATGTTATTAGCGTTTTTAATTAGTATATTAACAGATATAGATATATCAACAATAATGTATAGAGAAGTTAAGGATGGATCTATTGCAATAAACTTAGTAAGACCAATTAATTATTGTAAAAGAATGTTCTTTCAAGCACTAGGTAATATAATGTTTAACTTTGTATTGGTATTTGCAGTAGGTTTTGTATTAGTTACAGCTTTATTTGTTTCAGTAGAGCATAATTTCAATATACTAAATCTAATTTTATCACTAATTACAATGGTATTTAGTATTATTCTTACGTTTTTTTACAGGTATTGTTTCGGATTACTATCCTTTAAGATAACAAATATGTGGGGACTTGCTCAAATTATGAATGCAATCTTTAGATTATTATCAGGTGCTTTAATTCCATTATCATTTTTTCCAATGATATTGCAGAAAATTTTTGGTTTGTTGCCTTTTTCATCAATAATTTCAACACCAACATTAATATATCTAGGGAAAATAAAAGGGATAGAACTTATATTTTTTATAGGTCTTCAGATAGTATGGATAGGTATATTTATTTTATTATCAAGATGGATGTGGAATAAACTTATCAAGGAGTTAACTATTTTAGGAGGGTGAGTATGAGACGGTATATAAAATTATATATTAGATTTTTAGAGCAGTATATCAAAAGCTTAATGGAATATAGAGCTGATTTTATTTTAGGATTAGTAGGGTTTATACTTATTCAATTTACAGGGGTAATTTTTATTACATTAATATTTAAGGCTGTTCCAAGTTTACAAGGTTGGAGTTTTTATGAAATATTATTTATTTATGGTTTTGCACAAATTCCAAGGGGGATTGACCATGTATTCACAGATTATCTTTGGATTTTTTCTTGGAAAACTATAGTACATGGTGAGTTTGATAAATATCTTTTAAGGCCAATAAATCCATTATTTCAAGTTATATCAGAAAGTTTTCAACCAGATGGTTTAGGTGAAATAATAATAGGCTCTATATTATTAGTTATGTCATCAATAAAACTAGAATTAACTTTTTCAATAGGTAAAATTTTAAGTTTTATAGTAGTAGTTTTATTTGCTACATTAATATATACAGCTATTAAGCTAGCGGTAACATCTATAGCATTTTGGGTTAAGTTTGCACAATCATACTTATTTATGGTGTATCAAATTAGTGATTTTGCTAAATATCCTATGGGTATTTATCCTAATTTCATCAAAGCTATACTTACAGGAATTATTCCATTTGCCTTTACAGGTTATTTTCCAGGAGCATACTTTCTAGGAAAAGGAAGCTTTGTTATGGGGGTATGTCTTACAGTAGTAGTAAGTATATTAGCAATAATAATAGCTTATTCTATTTGGCTAACAGGAATGAAGAGATATGAGAGTTCAGGAAGCTAAAGTAATCAGATGGAGAAAATTAATAGTAAAAGATAAGGAGATATAAATGAGAATAGAAACAGAAAGACTTATTATTAGAAATTATGAATTAAATGATAAAGACGAATTATGTGAATATATGTTACAAAGAGTAAATAGTGAATTTGAAAGATACCCAGATTTTACAGCAGAAAAGGCTGACAGTGAAATAAAGTATCGTATGGAAAGTGATGAGTTCTATGCTGTTGAATTAAAGGATAGTAAAAAGGTAATTGGAAATATATATCTAGGAAAAAGGGATTTTAATAGTAGAGAGCTAGGGTATGTTCTAAATGAAAATTATCATAGACAAGGATATATTACTGAAGGATGCATAGCAGTAATTGAATATATGTTTAAAGCTGGAGTCCATAGAATTTACGCTGAATGTGCACCACAAAATACTCCTTCATGGAAGGTAATGGAGAAGGTTGGAATGGAGAGAGAAGCTCATTTTAGAAAGAATGTTTCTTTTCATAATGATGCTAACGGGGAACCTATTTATTGGGACACTTATGTTTATGCAATATTAAATAATATGTAAATAAGAAAGTTGTGAAAAATGGCAATGTTATTATAGTAACTATTTATTAGCAAATTCAAAGAGGTTTTTTATATCTGGTTAAGTACCATATTGATATACGTTGAATAATTTAATATATCATAATAAATACAATGAGTCTGTTGCACAATGAATTAAAGTTGTGCAACAGCTTTTTTTATAAAAAATAAAATAAAAAAACTATTGAATTAATATATAAAAATATATATAATCTAAAATGTTGTTTAGTAATTTTAAACTTAATGTTTTATATATAATTACATAAAAAGGAGGTGGAAGTTTGCAAATTGGAGAGAAAATAAAAAGACTTAGGATAGAAAAACAACTTACACAGCAAGAGTTAGCTAATAGATGTGAACTTTCTAAGGGATTCATTTCTCAATTAGAAAATGATTTAACATCTCCATCCATAGCTACCCTTGTAGATATATTACAAATATTAGGTACAAATCTAAAGGAATTTTTTAATGATCAAGATAATCATAGAGTAACCTTTAGTAAAGAGGATATGTTTGAGACGGAAGATGAAGAGCTTGGATATAAGCTTATGTGGTTAATTCCTGATGCACAAAAGAATGATATGGAGCCAGTAATGGTAACATTATCTCCAGGTGGACAGTATGTAGAGGAAGAGCCTCATGAAGGTGAAGAATTTGGTTATGTATTAAATGGAACAATAACATTACATATAGGGGATAAAAAGTATAAGGTTAAAAAAGGAGAAAGTTTCTATTTTAAACCAAGAGCAAATCACTTTATTTCAAATAATAGTAAAAGTGAGGCTAAGGTTATATGGATAAGTACTCCGCCATCATTTTAAAGTAGAGGTGTTTATTATGAGTGAGAAGATTATAGAAATTAAAAATTTGTCAAAGACCTTTGGAGATAATACAGTTTTAGATAATTTAACATTAGACATTGAGAAAGATGAATTTCTTACTTTGCTAGGACCTAGTGGATGCGGAAAGACTACTTTATTAAAGATATTAGCAGGGTTTGAATCTGCTGATGAAGGTGAAATATTGTTTAATGGTAGAAAAATAAATGATATACCTTCTTATGAGAGAACTATTAATACAGTTTTTCAAAAGTATGCGTTGTTTTCTCATATGAATGTATATGAAAATGTGGCTTTTGGGCTTAGAATAAAGAAATTACCTAAAAATGAGATAGATTCAAAGGTTAAGGAAATGTTGAAACTTGTAGCTCTTGAAGGTTTTGAAAAAAGAAAAATAGATTCTTTAAGTGGTGGACAGCAACAAAGGGTTGCAATTGCCAGAGCATTAGTAAATGAACCTAAGGTATTGCTTTTAGATGAACCATTAAGTGCATTAGATCTTAAACTTAGAAAAGAAATGCAAATAGAGCTTAAGAAGATACAAAAGAAGGTTGGTATTACATTTATATTTGTAACTCATGATCAAGAAGAGGCACTTACTATGTCAGATAAAATTGTTGTTATGAATAAAGGTGTTATTCAACAAATGGGAACTCCTCAGGATATTTATAATGAACCAGTAAATTCTTTTGTAGCAGATTTCATTGGAGAAAGTAATATTGTACCAGGAGTTATGCTTGAAGATTATAGCGTTAAATTCAACTATCATGTATTTCCATGTGTTGATAAGGGATTTAAAGAAAATGAAGATGTAGAAGTTGTTATAAGACCAGAAGATATAAAGATGGTTAATGAAGATGAAGGTATGCTAAAAGGTAAAGTATTATCATCTATTTTCAAGGGCGTTCATTATGAGATAGAAGTTAAAGGAAATGAAACAACATGGATAATACATAGTACAAAAACATATCCTGTTGGATCAATGATAGGATTAGATATACATCCTGAAGATATTCATATTATGAGAAAAGAGGTAGGTTAAATATGAAAAAGAAATCTTGGATAACTTATCCTTTAGTAGTATGGAGTGTTTTATTTATAGTAGTACCTGTATTATTAGTAATATTTTTTAGTTTTACTGAAAAAGTAGACGATAGTTATATATTTTCTTTAACTCATTATAAAAGATTAATGAATCCTGTATATTTTAATGTATTTTTTAGATCTATATGGCTTGCATTAATATCTACAGTTATTTGTTTACTAATTGGATATCCAATTGCTTATATTTTGGCAAAAAAACCTGAAAATAAGAGAAACTTTTTTCTTTTAGTATTTATTTTACCTATGTGGATGAATTTCTTGCTTAGAACTTATGCATGGATGTCTATACTAGGTAGAAATGGGATTATAAACAGCATTTTAACTACTATAGGACTAAAGCCGTTAGACTTATTATATAGTAATGGAGCAGTTTTACTTGTAATGGTATATAACTTTTTACCATTTATGGTTCTTCCTATATATACATCATTAACTAAGATGGATAAGGATGTTATTAATGCTGCTTATGATTTAGGAGCAAGATCATCTCAAGTATTTAAAAGAGTTATTTTTCCACTTAGTATACCAGGAGTCGTTTCAGGAATAACAATGGTATTTATGCCAGCTGTATCTACTTTTGTAATATCTAGATTATTAGGTGGCGGACAATATATGCTAGTAGGAAATTTAATAGAGCAACAATTTACAACAGTAGGGGATTGGAACTTTGGTTCAGCAATATCTATTTTTATGATGATATTAATTTTAATATCTATGGCTATTATGAATAAATTTACTGATGAAGGAGATAGAGAAGGAGGCGGATTATTATAATGAAAAAATTAACATCAAATATATATTTATTTTTAGTATTTATATTTTTATATGCGCCTATATTTACTATGGCTTTATTCTCCTTTAATAACTCTAAATCTATGTCAAGATGGAATGGGTTTACTTTTAAATGGTATAAAGAACTTTTTCATGATGAAAGAATAATGACAGCGTTATTTTATACTATTGTAGTAGCAATAATAGCAGCAACTATAGCAACAATTATAGGAACATTAGGTGCAATTGGAATAGATAGAATGACAGGTGCTAAGAGAAAGATTATAACTAATATAAATTATTTACCAGTATTAAATCCTGATATAGTTACAGCTGTAGCACTTATGTCTTTATTTGTATTTGTGAAATTAGATTTAGGATTTATAAGTATGCTTTTAGCACATATCACCTTCGATATACCTTATGTAGTTTTAGCAGTGCTTCCAAAGATAAAGCAATTACCTGATAATATCCAAGAAGCAGCTATGGATCTAGGAGCAAAACCAATGTATGCAATAAGAAAAGTAGTAATACCTCAAATAAAACCAGGTATTATGTCTGGATTTTTAATTGCATTTACTATGTCTATAGATGATTTTGTAATAAGTTTCTTTAATACAGGAAATGGTGTTACAAATTTATCAATTGAGGTATATTCTATGGCTAGAATAGGTATAAATCCAGCAATAAATGCATTATCAACTATAATGTTTATTTGTGTATTTATATTATTGGTGGTAGCTAATAGAAAGAAGCCAAATAGAAGAGGTGATATAAATGAGTAAGTATGTTAGAAGTATAAATATATTTTTAATAATTACTTTAGTATTATCATCAATGTTACTTTCAGGATGTGGTGGTAAATCTTCAGCAGATGTACTTAACATATATAATGTTGGAGATTACATAGATGAAGAATTGTTAGATAAGTTTACTAAAGAAACAGGAATTAAAATTATTTATGAAACTTATGATACTAATGAAATAATGTATCAAAAATTAAAAAATGGTGGTAATAAATATGATTTAGTATTTCCATCAGATTACATGATAGAAAAAATGAAGAATGAAGATATGTTGTCTCCTATAGATTTTAATAATATTCCTAATTTTAAAAATATAGACGAGGAATTTTTAAATCAATCTTACGATGTTAATAATGAATATAGTGTTCCTTATTTCTGGGGAACTTTTGGTATACTTTATAATACTACTATGGTGAAAGAAAAAGTGGATAGTTGGGATATACTTTGGGACAAAAAGTATAAGAAAAATATTCTTATGTTTGACTCGGTAAGAGATACTATGGGAATTTCACTTATAAGATTAGGTTACTCACTTAATACAACTAATTATAAAGAGTTAGAAAAAGCTAAGGAAGAATTATTAAAACAAAAGCCATTGGTTTATGCTTATGTAAATGATGAAGGTAAGGATAGACTTATCAATGATGAAGTAGCTATGGGAATAATATATTCTGGTGATGCTGTAACTTTAATGAATGAAAATAAAAACTTAAGATATGCAATTCCAAAAGAGGGAACTAATAAGTGGGTTGATGCTATGTGCATACCAAAAGATGCAGAAAATAAAAAGGAAGCAGAAATGTTTATTAATTTTATGTTAGACCCTGAAAATGCAAAGCAAAATATTGATTATGTAGGATATTCAACACCTAATAGAGCAGCTTATGAGATTTTAGATGAGGAAACAAAGAAAAATGAAGTTGCATATCCTAAAGATTCTGTTATGAAGAATACAGAAGTCTTTAAAGATTTAGGTGATTATATAAAAGTTTATGATGACTTGTGGTTGGAAATAAAATCAAAATAGACTAGTTAAAAATAATGCAGGATAAACTAAGATATGTTTCCAGTAGTAAACTAGTGTATAAAAATCTCCTCTGGGTAAATTAATATTACAAGGCGATAATAAAATCTCTTGTAAAAAGTATTATAATTAGAGGAGGACGAGAGTTATGTCAAGTTCATCACAAAAATTAGTACCAGAAGCAAAGAATGGATTATCAAAATTCAAACAAGAAGTTGCAAGTGAATTAGGAGTTCAATTCACTGATTATAATGGAAACTTAAGCTCTAAACAATGTGGATCTGTAGGTGGAGAAATGGTTAAGAGAATGGTTTCTGAATATGAAAACAAAATAAAATAATTAGTTATATAAACAGAAAAAGTTGTCGTGCAAAAGTGCGGCAACTTTTTTTTACATTAAAATATAAGTTATTGAATATAAATTACTAATCACTATTTTAAGGTTAGGTGTTTATGGGAAAAGAAAAGGTTTCAATAACTATAGAAAATCCAATGATAAATATTGAGGATACAAAAAATATAGATTTGATTGTAAAAATAAAAAATAATATGAATACTAATTTAGAAACTTTATTGATTAAGGAGGAGAGAAACCCGTATATTTCATGGATTAGTGAAAATAAGGAGATGGTTTTAGGAAAGCTAGATAAAGGAGAAAGTACTACCGTTTTGTTACCAGTTTCAATAGTGAATTTACCAGAAGTTATAAACAATCCTTTTAATATTAAAACAGACAGTGGGTATTTAGTAGAATATCAGGAGGTATATCCACCAATAAAATTTAATATAAGAGGGGAATATAGTTATCTAAATAATGATGAAATGTCTATGGATTTTGATTATAGCAACAATATATTAATAGGAAATACTAGTGTGGCAAATACTAGAAGTTATTTTTCTCAGATAATAGAATTGTCTTGTGATGAAAAAAATATAGAGTTTGTAAAGAATGTATCTGTTGAAGAAGAAATAAAAGCTATGGATAAGAAGAAAGAAGTTAAGGGAAAATCAAAAGTTGAGATAGAAGGAAATTTAAAAATAACAATAGATTATAAAGTTGCAAGTGAGGAAAACTTAAGGAGAATTATTAATAATATAAATTTTAAAAAGGTAGTGTTTGTTCCTAAAGATTTTGAAATAGATAAAAGAGCTTTAAATATAAAATTTAATTTGTTAAGTATGACTCATGTTGTAGATAACTTATTCAATTTGGAAGGAATTCTGTTTATAGTTGCTAATGGATATTCAAGGGGGATTATTGATGAGGAAATTAATAGCCAATCAAAATAGTATTTTAGATGATTCATGGGAAAATGAGAAGATAAAGAACATAAATGAATTTTTAAAGGAAATAGGATTTGAAGAAAAGAGTATATTAAAAGGAGTATGTGGAAATATATCATATTATAATAAGGATATAAATATGTTTGTTCCACAGGGAATAGATATTCCAAAAGATTCAATTATATTTTTACATTATCCATGTAATTATCTTGACCCTATAACAATTGAAATTTTAAAAAGTACAAAGGAAGATAGACAAAATAAAATAGTTACTTTAGTGCATCAATTAAATATTTTTAGTTATGATCTTAATTTGTATAATGATGTGGAATTTTTAAATGGTAGTGATTATGTATTTGTTCATACTAATGATATGGGAAGGTTTTTAAAAAAGAATGGATTAAAATCAGAAACAATACCTATCAATGGCTTTGATTATTATGTAGAGGGAGAACTTAAAGAAAGAAAAGATAGGGAAGAAACAGATAAGTATTCCGTAGATTATATATGTGATACAAGAAGTGATGAAGATTATATTCTAAGCAATTTTAATAGAATGAGAATGAAAAATTATTATGTAAATTACTATTCAGCCAAAAGAGGTACAGGAGGAGAACTGGCACCGATAACAGATATAAGATATTTGGGTAAGGTAGACTACAAAAATGTATATAAAGAGTTAAGTGGTGATTTTGGAATAGTGTATCCTATGTGTAATGCCAAATTATCTGATGAAAAGTCATTAAAGTTATTTACGTCAGTAGAAGAAACTATTTATATTCTTAATGGTATGCCATTAATTGTATTTAGTGATAATCCTAATGCATCATTTATAAAGAAAGAAGGCATTGGTATAGTAGTTAATTCTTTAGAGGATATAGATGAATCATTAGGACGTTTATCCAATAGAAGATACAATGAAATGAGAAGAAAAGTTAATAGAATAAGAGATAAATATTCAAGAGGATTTTATATAAAAAGGGCTATGGAAAATTTAGAGTCGATGTTATAAAAGCTTATAGATGCCTATTGGTTTAAAATAACTTTTAATATTATGTTACTTTTCCAAGATAATTATGATAAAATATCGTTGAAGTTTGGAGGAGTTTAATATGAACATGTATGAAGAAAAATATGTAGTAGTATTAGGGGCATCGGTAGTAGATATATTTGGATTTTGTTCTTGTAAGTATAAGCAATATGATTCTACACCAGGGAACATAAAAATGTCTTTTGGGGGAGTAAGCAGAAATATAGCTGAGAATATGGCTAGAATGGGGATAAATACGAAGTTCATCTCAATTTTAGGTGATGATGAAATGGGAAAAAGTATATTAGAACATTCTAAGAAAATAGGATATGATATGAGTGATTCATTGATACTAAAAGATAGTTCTACGCCAACATATTTAGCAATTTTGAATGATGAAGGTGAGATGGTTTCAGCTATTGCAGATATGAAATCAATTGATAAGTTAAATACTGATTTTATTGATAGCAAAGATGAAGTTATAAAAAATGCTGAGTATGTATTCTTAGATGCAGATAATCCTGAAATTTTAGAATATATCTTAAAGAAATATCAAGGAGATACAAAGTTTGTATTAGATCCGATATCAGCTTCAAAAGCTGAAAAAGTAAAACATCTTATAAAATATTTCCATACTATTAAACCAAATAGACATGAAGCAGAAGTACTTTGTGGTTTTAGTATAAATAATTATGAAGATTTAAAAAGAGCTGGTGAATATTTTATATCATTGGGAATAAAGAATGTCTTCATATCTCTAGACTGTGATGGAATATATTATGTTAGTACATGTGAAAGTGGAAAAATAAAAGCTGAAAATGTAGAAGTTAAAAATGTTACAGGAGCAGGAGATGCTTTTGTTGCAGGAATAGGATATGGATATATTAATAACTTAAAGATAAAAGAAATAGTTAAGATTGCAATAACTATGTCTTCTATTACAATTTCACATGAAGATACAATACATCCTTTTATGAATTTAGAATATGTTCTTAATTCTATAGGAAATTATAGTTGGGTTGAAAACTAAATAAATTTTAAAAAATCTATTCAGAAATTATGAGTTTTGAATAGATTTTTTAATATAATCGAAATTAATAAATAAATTTATTTTTTATTATTAAATTCGATAAAATATTTACAAAATAATAAAACTATGATAACATAATCTCAGTATTGATGTACAAGTGTGCGTACAAAACGTTCAGAGGGGCTATTTTCAATAAATATATGAGGTGAGAATAGTATGCAAAAGAAGAAGAAGGGACTTTTCGCAAGGTTCCTAGATGGAGTTGAAAAGGTAGGAAACAAATTACCGCATCCAGTAACAATTTTCTTTTTACTATGTCTTTTAATAATTGGGGTATCTGCAGTACTTGCAGCTTTTGATATATCATTAACATATACAAAGGTAGATACAAAGACTAGTGAAATAATTACAGTTACGGATTCAGTTAAAAGTTTATTATCGGCAGAAGGTATAAGATATATATTAACATCTATGGTTAGTAATTTTACAGGGTTTGCACCATTAGGAGCAGTTCTTGTTCCAATGCTAGGTGTTGGACTAGCTGAACATGTAGGACTTATTTCTGCAATGATTAAAAAGTTAGTTCTTGGTACACCAAAGGGATTAATAACAGCAGTTGTAGTTTTTGCTGGGGTTATGTCAAATGTAGCAGGTGATGCAGGTTATATAGTATTAGTACCACTTGGAGCAATTATTTTTGGTTCTTTTGGAAGAAATCCAATTGCAGGACTTGCAGCAGCCTTTGCAGGGGTTTCTGGTGGATTCAGTGCTAATTTAATATTAGGTACAATAGATCCATTACTTTCAGGTATTTCTACAGAAGCAGCAAAAATAGTAGATCCAGACTATTTTGTATCGCCAATGTCTAATTATTTCTTTATGGCAGTTTCAGTAGTATTAATAGTTGTTTTAGGTACTATTGTTACAGAAAAAATTGTTGAGCCAAGACTTGGAAAATATGAAGGCAAAATAGATGAAAATGAAAGTGTTACTACAATTACTAAAGATGAAAAAAGAGGTTTAAGATTTGCATTAATTTCATTTTTAGCTATAGTTGCAGTAGTTTTATTTATGACTGTTCCTACAAATGGAATCTTAAGAAGTGAAGCTGGAGAGTTAATTTCAGCAGGATCTCCTTTTATGGATTCTATTGTAGTAATAATATTCTTAGTGTTTATTGTACCTGGTATAGCATATGGTATAGGTGCAAAAACTATTAAAAATGATAAGGATGTTGAAAAAGCATTATCAATATCAATAAAATCAATGTCAGGATATGTTGTAATGGTATTCTTTGCAGCTCAATTCGTTAACTATTTTAATTATAGTAATATAGGTACACTTATTGCAGTTAAAGGTGCAGAACTATTACAATCACTTAACTTCCAAGGGTTACCGTTATTAGTTTGCTTTATTTTAATGTGTGGCTTCATAAACTTATTTATGGGATCAGCATCAGCAAAATGGGCAATAATGGCACCAATATTTATCCCAATATTCATGGGAATTGGATTATCGCCAGAAGCAACACAAGTTGCATTTAGAATTGGAGATTCAGTAACAAATCTTATTACACCACTTATGACGTACTTTGCTCTTATAGCAGTAACACTTCAAAAGTATGATAAAAAAGCAGGAATGGGAACACTAATATCAACAATGGTTCCATATTCAGTTGTATTTACTATTGGATGGACAATTCTTCTTATAGTATGGTACTTAATTGGATTACCACTTGGACCAGGAGCACCGATATTTTTAGGATAATGTATATACAGAGAGAGACTTTGTGATATTTGTTTAGATTAAGGAGCTATCGCGTTAACAAATGAAAATTTGTTAGTGATAGCTCCTTTTTTATCAAGGCACAAGTAAGGCTAATTCACAATTCAGTGCACAGTTTCAGTTAATTTTCCCCGATGCGGAAGATATTTTAGTCCTTAGGGCGGCGAGGTAGAATTATCTAGTGCATGTATAAAACTATTATACTTAAGTGTTATTTCTCATAAATCATGAGCTTCTATTTCAAGCTATATGAAGGTGCAACCTTCATTATCCCTTTGTGATAGTTATATATCAAATATAAATATCTTAAGGAAGCTAAAACTTACTATATACCCAAAAATCCATCACTGTGCCTTCATACTTGTGCCCTGACTTCTATTTTGCTGAAAAAACTGCCGCACTCTAATCTATAAGTTCTTTGTGCGACAGTCCCATCAATAACTGTGAACTGAAAACTGTGCACTGATATATACCTGTGCCTTAAAAAGCTGTTACCTTCATATGAAATATGAATCATAATATTATTTTAAATGTGCATAATAAAAGTTGTGTTAAATATGTATGGATATGTTTTGAAATTATTTATAGTATTTTCACATAAATATATTTTAGAGAAAAATGAAAACTTTTTCAAAAAACTAAAAAGATGATTATCAGAATAGTTTAAATTGTTAGAATATTATGATAAAATTTTTTTAGAAGTTATGAAAAGTAAGGAAAAGTTAAGTTTTAGGAGGACGTTATGGAAGTTAGAAATATTGAAGAATTAATGAATAAAATAGAAGAAGTAAGGGACGCACAAAGAGAATTTTCAACATTTACTCAAGAACAAGTAGATGAAATTTTTAGGCAAAGTGCTATGGCGGCTAATAATGCTAGAATTCAATTAGCAAAGATTGCAGTAGAAGAAAGTGGAATGGGGATTGTTGAAGATAAGGTTATAAAAAATCATTTTGCATCAGAATACATTTATAATCAATATAAAGATGAAAAAACTTGTGGGGTAATAGAAAAAGATGAGTTTTTTGGAATTACTAAGATAGCAGAACCAATAGGTGTTGTTGCAGCAGTAGTTCCTACAACAAATCCTACTTCAACAGCGATTTTTAAAGCACTAATAGCTTTGAAAACTAGAAATGGTATAATTTTCTCACCACATCCAAGAGCAAAAGGGGCTACTATTAAGGCTGCAAGAATTGTGTATGAAGCTGCAGTTAAGGCAGGTGCACCAGAAGGAATAATTGGATGGATTGATGAGCCATCAGTAGAACTTTCACAAACACTAATGAGAGAAGCTGATATAACTTTAGCTACTGGAGGACCAGGAATGGTAAGGGCAGCATATTCATCAGGGAAGCCTGCTATTGGTGTAGGTGCTGGAAATACTCCTGCAATTATAGATTCTTCTGCTCATATTAAAATGGCTGTATCATCAATATTATTATCAAAAACTTTTGATAATGGTGTAATATGTGCATCAGAGCAATCAGTAATAGTGTTAGATGATATTTATAACAACGTAAAAAAAGAGTTTCTTGAAAGAGGAGCTTATATATTAAATGAAGAAGAAGTAAATAAAGTTAGAGATATAATTCTTATAAATGGTGTATTAAATGCTAAGATAGTAGGGCAATCAGCAGTTAAAATTGCAGAAATAGCAGGTATTACTGTTCCTGAGAATACAAAAGTGTTAATTGGTGAAGTAGAATCAGTAGAATTAGAAGAGCCATTTTCACATGAAAAGTTATCACCAATTCTTGCAATGTATAAAGTAAAAGATTTTGAGGAAGCTCTAGAAAAAGCAGCTAGACTTGTAGAACTTGGTGGATTTGGTCATACATCAGTTTTATATGTAAATCAAAATGTTGAGAGAGAAAAAATTAAGGCATTTGGAGCGAGAATGAAGACTGGTAGAACAATAGTGAATATGCCTGCAGCACAAGGTGCCATCGGTGACTTATACAATTTTAAGCTTGCGCCATCACTTACTCTTGGATGTGGATCATGGGGTGGTAATTCTGTTTCAGAAAATGTAGGAGTTAAGCATTTATTAAATGTTAAGTCAGTAGCTGAGAGGAGAGAAAATATGCTTTGGTTTAGAGTACCGGAGAAAGTTTATTTTAAATTTGGATGCATGCCTGTAGCATTACAAGAATTAAAAGATATGAAGAAAAGGAAGGCATTTATTGTTACTGATAAAGTGTTATATTCTTTAGGTTATATAGATAAAATTACAGATGTGTTAAGAGATATGGATATAGATTTCAAGGTATTCTTTGATGTTGAACCAGATCCAACTTTAAAAATAGCAAGAAAAGGTGCAGAGGAGATGAAGTCATTTGTTCCAGATACAATTATTGCAGTTGGTGGTGGATCACCAATGGATGCAGCTAAGATTATGTGGGTTTTATATGAACATCCAGAAGTGAAGTTTGAAGATTTGGCTATGAGATTTATGGATATTAGAAAAAGAGTATATAAGTTCCCAACTATGGGAGAAAAGGCTATGATGATAGCTGTGCCTACTTCTGCTGGAACAGGTTCAGAAGTTACACCATTTGCAGTTATAACAGATGAAAAAACTGGAGTTAAGTATCCATTAGCAGATTATGCACTTACACCAGATATGGCTATAATTGATGCTGAACTTATGATGAATATGCCAAAGGGACTTACAGCAGCTTCTGGTATAGATGCGCTAACACATGCTATAGAAGCTATAGCATCAGTGCTTGCATCTGAATACACAAATGGATTAGCATTAGAAGCTATAAGAATAATATTCAAGTATTTGCCACGGGCTTATGATGAAGGAACTACAAATGTTAAGGCAAGAGAAAAAATGGCTCATGCAGCAACAATGGCAGGAATGGCATTTGCTAATGCCTTTTTAGGAATTTGTCATTCAATGGCTCACAAATTAGGTGCATTTCATCATGTTGCACATGGAGTTGCCAATGCTTTACTAATTAATGAAGTAATTAAATTTAATGCTGTAGAAAATCCAAGAAAGCAAGCTGCATTTCCACAATATAAATATCCAAATGTTAAAGCAAGATATGCAAGAATTGCAGACTTTTTAAATCTTGGAGGTAAGGATGATGATGAAAAGATAGAAAATTTAATAAAAGCTATTGATGAACTAAAAGCAAAAGTTGATATGCCAAAGGATATAGCATCAACTGGAATAAGTGAAAAAGATTTTTATGCATCACTAGATGAAATGTGCGAGCAAGCTTTTGATGATCAATGTACAGGAGCTAATCCAAGATATCCGTTAATAAGTGAAATTAAAGAGATGTATATAAATGCGTATAAAATGAAATAGCAATTAAAGGAGGAGGTGGTGATATTGCCTTCTTTTTTATATTAATAACTTGGTTATAAGCTATATTTCAATATGATTAAGGAGTAAGTTTAAGAAGGTAACCTACGTTACGGAAAAAAGTTTCACTATAATATATACTAATGATAGAAAAAGCGAATAAGGAGATATTGATATGAACGCAATAGACTTAATGAAGGAAGAACATAGATATATTGAACGTATGCTTAAAGTTATAAGAGAAGTATCTTTAAGAATTTTAAAAGGAGAAAAAGTGGAATATGATGATTTATATTCTATTATAGGTTTTGTTAGAGAATATGCAGATGGACATCATCATAATAAAGAAGAAGTATTATTATTTAATAGAATGATAGAAAACCTAGGATCTACAGGGGAAGTTATCGTAAGAAATGGTATGCTAGTAGAACATGATTTAGGTAGATTATATATAAAAAATTTAGAAGAGGCTATCGGAAGATTAAAAGATGGCAGTGAAGATGCTAAATTAGATATAATTGCGAACTTGATATCTTATACAGACTTGTTAAAACGTCACATTGACAAAGAAGATAATGTGGTATATAATTTTGCAGCCAGAGGACTAAAAGAAGAAATTCTTATAAAGCTAGATGATAAATGTATAAAATATGAAGTAGAAAATGAAGCAATAAAAGCAAAAAATATATCTTTATTAGAATCATTAGAGAAAAAATATTTATTTTAATAGAATACAGTAAGCTATAAGAAAAGTATTATAAGATAGTGGCATATTTTATAATACTTTTTTGTTGTCTTAAACATGGAAATAAGAAAAAATATAAAAAAATATTAATAAATATGCAAAAAGTGTGTAATTTTATTCATAACAATGATATTATAATAAGTAGGAAAAGATGGTTTCGGATTTTAAAGATGGAAGTATCAACTTGTATTGGGGGAATTAGTCTTGAAGGATGTAAAGTTTAGATTTATAGAAATATATTCAAAAGAATATGAAGAAATAAAAATTATGAGATATGAAGCTCTATTTAAAGATTGTAAAACAAATCATTATCATGAAGCGGCAGATATAGAGTATGACAAAAAAAGTATGCATTTTGCTGGATATGATGGAAATAATTTAGTTGCATATTGTAGACTTACTGTAGAAGGTGATATTGGGAAAATATCAAGGGTATTTGTATCAAAAAAATATTTAAAACAAGGATTTGGAAAGCAATTAATTAATAATCTTATAGATAGATGTTTAGACATGGAAATAAAAAAGCTAGAATTAAACTCAAGAGAAAGTTCATTAAAGTTTTATGAAAAATTAGGATTTTATAGAAGTGGAGAACTTATAGTTTCTAAGGAAAGCATGCTAACATTAATACCTATGGTTAGAGAAGTAAGTAGGTATACAGTTGTAGAGAAGGGTATTAATACAGAAAAAACTATGGTATAATAGGAAGACTATATTTCATAGAAAAGGTGATAAAATAATGATAACAGTTACAAATGTAAGTTTACGTTACGGAGATAAAAAGTTATTTGAAGATGTTAATTTAAAGTTTACTGCAGGTAATTGCTACGGAGTTATTGGAGCTAATGGAGCAGGAAAATCAACTTTCTTAAAGATATTATCAGGTGATGTTGAACCAAACACAGGGGATGTTTCTATAGATCCAGGTGTTAGAATGTCAGTGTTAAAACAAGATCACTATGCATTTGATGAATTTACTGTTTTAGATACAGTTATAATGGGTAATAAAAGATTATTTGAAATAATGAAAGAAAAAGATGAGTTATATGCTAAACCAGATTTTTCAGAAGAAGATGGAATAAAGGCGTCTGAGTTAGAAGGAGAATTTGCTGAACTTAACGGATGGGAAGCAGAATCAGAAGCTGCAATGTTACTTCAAGGTTTAGGAATAGGATCAGATCTTCATTATACTTTAATGAGTGAGTTAGCTGGGGGAGAAAAGATAAAAATCCTTTTAGCTCAAGCATTATTTGGTAAACCTGGTATACTAATTCTAGATGAGCCTACTAACCACTTAGATATAAAATCAATAAATTGGTTAGAAGAATTCTTAATTAACTTTGAAGGTACAGTTATAGTAGTATCTCACGATAGACACTTCTTAAATAATGTATGTACTCATATAGCAGATGTAGACTTTGGTAAGATTAAGATATTTGTAGGTAACTATGATTTCTGGTATCAATCAAGTCAATTAGCTCTTCAATTAGCAAAAGAGCAAAATAAGAAAAAGGAAGAAAAAATTAAAGAACTTCAAAACTTTATTGCTAGATTCTCTGCCAATGCATCTAAATCAAAACAAGCAACTTCAAGAAAGAAAATGCTTGATAAGATTTCTTTAGATGACATTCAACCATCAAGCAGAAGATATCCATTTGTAGGATTTACTCCAACTAGAGAAGTTGGTAATGATATATTAATGGTAGATGGTTTAAGTAAAACTATAGACGGTGTTAAAGTACTAAATAATGTGAGTTTTACTATAAATAAAGATAATAAAGTAGCTTTTGTTGGTGATGAAATATCAGTAACAACTTTATTTAAAATTTTAGCTGGGGAAATGGAACCAGATGAAGGATCAATTAAGTGGGGAGTTACTATAACAACAGCATATTTCCCTAAAGATAACTCAGAATACTTCAATGGTTGTGATTTAAACCTAGTTGATTGGCTTAGACAGTTCTCAGATGAGAAGAGTGAAAGTTACTTAAGAGGTTTCTTAGGTAGAATGTTATTCTCAGGAGATGAGCCATTAAAGAGTGCTTCAGTATTATCAGGGGGAGAAAAGGTTAGATGTATGTTATCTAGAATGATGTTATCTGGTGCTAATGTTCTTATGTTAGATCAACCTACAAACCACTTAGACCTTGAATCAATAACTGCTGTTAATAATGGTCTTGTTAATTATAATAGTGTAGTATTATTTAGTTCTCATGACCATGAATTCTTACAAACTGTTGCAAATAGAGTAATAGAAGTTACTCCAGAAGGATATTTAGATAGATTATCTACTTATGATGAGTTCTTAGAGTTCAAAGGAATGTAATATATTCAAATAAATTGTAAAAAACCGTTGGTAAATACTTGCCAACGGCATTTTTATAAGCGATACTATTTATAGGGAGAAATAAATAAATACGAGGTGAATTGATTTGAATAGAATTTTATTAATTGAGGATGAAACTTTAGTAAGTGATGTAATAAAAAAGTATTTAGAAAAAGAAGGATATGAAGTATATGTTACTGATAATGGGGCAGAAGCATTGAATCTTTTTAGATCTTTAAATCCTTCAATGATAATATTAGATTTAATGTTGCCTGATATGGATGGAGAAGATATATGCAAAGAGATAAGAAGAGAATCAGATGTATATATTATTATGTTAACAGCAAAGAGTTCTTTAGAGGAAAAAATTGAAGGACTAGCTATTGGAGCTGATGATTATTTAGTAAAGCCATTAAGTCCTAGAGAATTAGTTGCAAGAGTAAATGCTGTATTTAGAAGAGTTGGAAAAGAAGATGAAGACGTTATTATTGTCCATGATGGAGAAATCGTTATAAATAATGAAGAAAGACAAGTTTATAAAAAAGGAGAAGCTATAGATTTAACACCAAATGAATTTGACATACTATATACATTAGCAAAAAATAAAGGAAAAGTTTTTTCAAGAGAAATGCTTATAGAAATTGTATTTGGTATGGATTTTGAAGGATATGATAGAACAGTAGATACACATATTAAGAACATAAGAAAGAAAATAGAAGATGACAGTAAAAATCCTAAATATATTCATACAGTAGTAAAGGTAGGATATAAATTTGATGAAAAATAAGACGACATTACAGAGAAGAATGTTATATATTATAATAATCTCTTCTATAATTACTATAATAATCGCTTCTCTTTTAATTAATAAAACTATGAGCAATAAGTTTAATGAATATATTGAACAGGTTGGAGAAAATAGTAATAAAAAAATAGTTGAAAGTATAGAAGCTGAATACAATAAGTATCAGGTTTTAGATGAAAGAGTAGGCGAAGCACTTTATAGAGATGCATATATGGGTAATTATTATTTGACACTAATAAATAAAAATGGTGAAGTAGTGTGGAAAATGGACGAAAATGACATTATCGCTTTGAGTGAAGAAAAAGCTAGTAAAAAAGATTTAGGTGTGTATGATGCACCTAAGTATCAATTAGTAAGTGGTGATAAAGAAGTTGGTTATGTTATTATCGGGAGATATTCATCACTACTTACTTCAGAAAGAGAAGTGAACTTTAAGAGTTCAATAAATAGAAACGTAATAGCCAGTGGATTTATGGCAATACTTATAGCCATTGCTTTGGCGATAATTGAATCTAGACAATTGAGTAAACCAATAGAAGAATTATCAAAAACAGCGGAAGAAATATCGAAAGGTAACTTTTCAGTAAGAAGTTATGAGTTTAGTAATATAAGAGAAATAGAGGCTTTGAGGGAAAGTATAAATAACTTAGGAGAAAGCTTATATAATGGTGAAGTTGTTAGAAAGAGGTTAGTTAGTGATGTATCTCACGAACTTAGGACACCACTTAACATATTACAAAATAACTTAGAAGCAATGATAGATGGAATTATACCTATTTCTACAGAAAAGTTAGAAATAATAAATGATGAAGTTGTTAGATTTTCTAAGTTATTAGATAACTTAAAAGTTCTTAAATCTTTTGAAGAACATTCTATCAAGATGAATTTAAAACATTTAGATTTAAATAAAATTTTAAGAAGTACTTGTGAGAATTTTAGGTTATCATTTGAAGACAGAGAAGTATCTTTAGAATATATAGAAGAAGGCAAAGCAGTAATCATTGGAGATGAAGTTAAAATAAGAGAAGTATTAGTTAATATACTGAGTAATTGTTTGAAATATGTTAGACCAAAAGGCGTAGTAAAAGTACATTTAAAGGAATTAACAGATACCATAGAAGTTATTGTATGGGACAATGGTATGGGCATAAACAAAAATGACTTAAAATTTGTTTTTGAAAGACTTTATAGAGCTGATAAAAGTAGAAACAGTGACGGATTAGGTTTAGGTCTTACAATATGTAAGTCAATTATGGAGTCTCATGGTGGAAAGATATTCTTGGATAGCAAAGAAAACCATTGGACAGAAGTAAAGTTGGTATTTAATAAGATAAAATAATAATATTAAATAGGCAGTCGTTATAGAAATAGGCGAAAGCCTATTTTTAGTGCACTGTTATAGAAATATATAAATAATAAATTGTCATGTATCACATTCTTATGAATATATAATGTAATAGATATTTTTATTTATGGAGGTATATGATGGATTTATTGAAGTATATAACGGATAAGATGATTATACTTATACCTGTATTGTATATCATTGGGATGATAATAAAAGGTACTGAGAAAATAAAGAATAAATATATTCCTGTTATACTTTTACCGCTTGGAATAGTGGGAGCTATAGCAATAGGTGGATTAAATGTGGACTCTATTCTACAAGGTATTTTAATAACAGGGGTAACTGTGTATGGAAATCAATTAATTACACAATATAGGAAGGAAACTTAAAAATTTAAAAGTTAAACAAATGAAAAGGAGAAATGATGAATAAACAGACTAATTTAACTGAAGGAAATATATATAAGGCACTAATAAAGATTGCTTTGCCTATTATGGGTACATCATTTATACAGATGGCTTATAACATGATTGATATGATTTGGATAGGGAAGGTAGGAACTTCCGCAGTAGCAGCGGTGGGAACCGCTGGTTTTTATACTTGGTTTGCTACATCGCTTTTAGTTCTATTTAGAGCTTCTGTTGAGATAAAAGTTTCACAGGAGGTAGGAGCAAAAAATTATAAATCAGCTCAAAAGTACATAACTTCTGGAATAGTAGCAACATTAATCTTATCAGTATTATATATGATTATTATATTGGCATTTACAGGTCCTCTTATTGGATTTTACAATATAAGTGATAAATCAGTAGTAATGATGAGTGAGGAATTTTTAAGAATAATATCACTAGGGATGATATTTACTTTTATTAATCCTGTTTTAACTGGTATATTTAATGGAACTGGTGATAGTAGAACTCCTTTTTATATAAATATAGTTGGATTAATATTTAATATTATTTGTGATCCATTACTTATATTTGGAGTAGGTCCAATAAAAGCTATGGGTGTTGAAGGGGCAGCTATAGCCACAGTTTTGGCACAAGGGATTGTAACTTTATTATTTATAATAATTATTCTAAGAAGTAAAAATAATATTTATAAAGTAAAATTAAGAGAAGATTTTGATTTATCTTATGTGAAAATTCTAGCTAAAATAGGATGGGCGCCGGCATTACAAAATATGTTGTTCACTATATTTTCAATGATACTTGGAAGAATTATTTCAGTATGGGGTGCGGTACCTATAGCTGTTCAAAAAGTCGGATCACAAATAGAGGCTATATCATGGATGACAGCCGGTGGTATTTCTACGGCATTAACTACTTTTGTAGGTCAAAATTTCGGAGCAAAAAAATATAAGAGAATTATTCATGGGTATTATAGTGCCATTGTTATAGCAACTATAGTAGGTGCTTTAGCTACAGTGCTATTTGTCATATTTGGCGAGGAGATTTTTAGTATTTTTATTGGCGAAAGTGAAAGTATAATAGCTGGAGGAGTATATTTAAGAATCTTAGGTTATTCACAAATATTTATGTGTCTAGAAATAACTACGGCAGGGGTGTTTAATGGTTTATCAAGGACTGGTATTCCATCAGCAATAAGTATTATTTTAACAGGAATGAGAGTGCCACTTGCATATATATTATCGAAACCACATATAATGGGATTAGATGGAGTTTGGTGGAGTATATCAGCATCGTCAATAGGTAAGGGTGTTTTGATTATTATAATTTTTGTGAGTTTATATAAAAGTGGAAAGTTATTTACAACTAAAGAAAATCTAATAGAAGCTTAATAATTTAAAGGGCTACTGTATAACAAATTTATTACATCATTAGATGAATAAATGATACATTGTTTATACAGTAGCCTTTACTTGTAAATAGAAATAGTAAATGTTTTGTAGAAATAAGATATTTTAAGTATAACTATTTTTTTTATAGGGAAAAATATTTTAAATTGAATTTGTTATTTCACATAAATTATTTTATATAAATATATATTACATACTTGTCAAAATAAGATAAAAACAATAAAATATTATTATTCAAATTTTTTATGGGGTGAGGAAAATAAAATGGAATCGAGTTTGATTAGAGTGGCAGCTATAGTAATACTAATATTAATTAATGCCTATTTTGTGGCGTTGGAATTTGCAATTGTGCAAATAAGGTCATCAAAAATAGATATGTTAATTCAAGAGGGAAATAAAAAAGCTTTAAAATGCAAAATAGTTAAAGACAATTTAAATTCATATTTATCATCTACACAACTGGGGATTACTTTAGTAGGGTTATTTTTAGGATGGATAGGTGAACCTACAGTATCTGAATTGATAAGTCCAATATTAGATCATATTACCAGTAATAACGGAATAAAAACTACAATTTCTTTTATTTTTTCTTTTGCTTTAATAACTTTACTTGAAGTTGTTTTTGGGGAACTTGTTCCTAAGGCTATGGCACTAGCTAAAACTGAAAAATGTAACTTAATGCTAGATGGTTCTTTAGTTATTTTTCATAAATTAACTTATCCAATTACAATGGCATTTGATAAATTAACAGAACTTTGTTTAAAGCCATTCGGAATGGAAGTAATGGATGAAAGTCAAGAGATATATACTAGAGATGAGTTAGAGATGTTAGTTAATCAAAGCATAGACGATAAAAGAGATCAATTACTTTTAGCTAATGCATTTCAATTTTCTGATTGTAAAGCTGAGGATATAATGATTCATAGAACAAAGATGGTTTGTATAGATGTAAATGATTCTCAAGACGAAATTGTAAAGATTATTACTAATAATGGATATACTCGTTATCCTGTAATAGATAAGGAAAAGGATAATATAATTGGTTTTGTTCATGTTAGAGATATTTATAGAGATATTGTTGCAGATAACAAACTTGACTTACAAGGATGCATAAGAAAAGTAAGTACTTTTACTGAAGATATGAAGATTAGAGATATTTTTAAACAACTAAAAGAGAAGAAAGAACAGATTGCTATAGTAGTAGATGAATTTGGTGGTACAAGTGGATTATTATCTTTAGAAGATATTATAGAAGAACTTGTTGGTGATATAGAAGATGAATTTGATGAATAGAATTAACAATTCATTATGAAATAAATTGTAAAATTATTAAATGTGATGTATAATCAGTATAATATTAGTAAGTTTGTTAAAAGGGGGGGCATAATAATGAAAAAAATACCTATGATAACTCCATTAGTTGAAATGGATGGAGATGAAATGACAAGAATAATATGGAAAATGTTAAAAGATGAATTAATCTTGCCATATGTTGACTTAAACACTGAATATTATGATTTAGGGTTAGAACATAGAAATGAAACAAATGATCAAGTTACTATTGATTCAGCAAATGCAATAAAAAAATATGGTGTTGGTGTTAAGTGTGCTACAATAACTCCAAACCAAGCGAGAATGAGTGAATATGACTTAAAAGAAATGTGGAAAAGTCCAAATGGAACAATAAGAGCAATATTAGATGGAACTGTATTTAGAAGTCCTATTATTGTAAAAAATGTAAAACCATTTGTTAAGACATGGAAGAAACCAATAACAATAGCAAGACATGCATATGGTGATATATATAAAAATGTTGAGATAAAAGTTCCTGGAAAAGGACAAGCAACCTTGTCTTTTACAAATGAAGCTGGAGAGACTGTAAGTGAGGTAATTCATAACTTTGATGGTCCTGGTATTATCATGGGAATGCATAATACAAATAAGTCAATAGAAAGCTTTGCAAGAGCATGCTTTAGTTATGCTCTTGATAGAAAAGAAAATCTTTGGTTCTCATCAAAAGATACTATATCAAAGAAATATGATCATACATTTAAAGATATTTTTGCAGATATATATGATGCTGAATTTAAAGAAAAATATGAAGAGGCAGGAATTGAATATTTCTATACATTGATAGATGATGCTGTAGCGAGAGTTATCAAGTCAGAAGGTGGCTTTGTATGGGCATGTAAAAATTATGATGGAGATGTAATGAGTGATATGGTAGCTACTGCCTTTGGATCTTTAGCTATGATGACTTCTGTTTTAGTATCACCAGAAGGGTATTATGAATATGAAGCTGCCCATGGAACTGTACAAAGACATTATTATAAACATTTAAAAGGTGAAGAAACATCAACAAATTCTATGGCTACAATTTTTGCATGGACAGGCGCTCTAAGAAAAAGAGGAGAACTTGATAAAAATAAAGATCTTATAGCTTTTGCTAATAATTTAGAAAAAGCTTCTATAGATACTATAGAAGAAGGGGTTATGACTAAAGATATGGCACTTCTTGCAGAAGGACAAACTAAAGTTGTTAACACTGAAGATTTTATAAAAGAAATAAGAATAAGATTAGATAGATGTTATAATTAGTAGTAAGTAAAAGGAAACTGTTACACGAAAGTGTGGCAGTTTTTTTTGAGGGCACAGGTATGAGGGCACAAGGCACAGGGATATAACAGGGCACAGTTGTGGATGAAATTCCCTTTGGGGGAATTTCTGAGATTTTAAGTGTGATAATTTTGTGTATAGAATAAGTTAGTTTTTTTAAGGTACTTATATTTGATACAAAACTATTACAAGGGGCTAATGAAAGTTAAACTTTCATGTAGCTTGGACTAGGAACTTTAGATTTGTGAAAAACAACACTTAATCACATAACGTTCCGTTAATATCAAATAGAAGTACATTATAATGTTTCAAAATATAATCACCACCAGTAGTTATCTACAATTATTTTACTACAACTATGGTGGTGAATATATACATAAAATGGAATATTCATTAATAAATCATCTTGAATTTTTTTTCATTTTTAACCAAAGGGATTTCCCTTACTTCATGATATGTAACTTTAGAATATCCATTACCTTTAACAAGTTTATTAGTAAAGTTAAATAGTTCTCTTTCATCGCCTTGAATTTCTAATAAAACATCACCATCATCTAAATTTTTGATCCATCCTGTTATATTAAAGTTAGTAGCTACAGATTCAGCAAAAAATCTAAAGCCTACTTGTTGTACTCTTCCTTCAAATCTTACAGAGAGTCTTTTCATAAAATCACATCCTTTATATTATTATAGAATGAAAATAGTATAAATATCAAAAGAATGCAAATTGATAAAAGTACAAGCTAGGGACGAAAAAACTTACAAATTGTCAATAAAAACAAAAAAACTTGATAAGTTTTATGTAATTTGATAATATTATTAAAAAGATACAAAAGATAAAAAGGAGAAAAGAATGGAGAAGTTTTTAGATAAAATTGATGGAAGCATATCTACATATGTTATGGTTCCATTATTGATTATAGTGGGACTTATTTTTACATTTAGAACAAAGTTTGTACAAGTGATACACTTCAAAGATATGATAAAGCTTTTAACAGAAGGAACATCAAAAGATGATAAAGATGGAATCTCATCATTCCAAGCTTTTTGTATGTCTACAGCATCTAGAGTTGGAACAGGAAATCTTGCAGGAGTAGCACTTGCTATATCAATAGGTGGAGCAGGAGCTATATTTTGGATGTGGTTATTAGCTATTATTGGTGGTGCATCTTCATTTATAGAAAGTACGTTAGCACAGATATATAAAGTTAAAGATGGAGATACATATAGAGGTGGACCGTCTTATTATATACAACAAGGACTTAATCAAAGATGGTTAGGAATTGTTTTTGCAATACTAATTACTATTACTTTCGGGTTAGTATTTAACTCAGCGCAATCAAATACTATATCAGAAGCGTTGATCACAGTTTTTAATAATGATTCTATTAAGCCTATTTATATAGGAATTATATTAGCAATAATAACAGCATTAATTATCTTCGGAGGAGTTAAGAGAATAGCAAAGGTATCTGGAGTTATCGTTCCTATAATGGCAGTTTTATATATAGGAATAGCATTTGTAGTAATAATCTTAAATATAAAAGAAATACCAGCGGTAATAAGTTTGATTTTTAGAAATGCTTTTGGATTTGAAGAGATAGTTGGTGGAACTTTTGGTGGAATGGTTATGATAGGGATCAAAAGAGGACTATTTTCTAATGAAGCAGGTATGGGTAGCGCACCAAATGCTGCAGCTACAGCAGAAGTTTCTCATCCTGTTAAACAAGGGTTAATTCAAACATTAGGAGTATTTACAGATACAATTTTAATATGTACATGTACAGCAATGATAATATTATTGTCAGATGTATATACTGTTGGAGAGGTATCAGGAATAGCTTTAACACAAAAAGCATTATCATCACATATTGGAGGATTTGGAAACATATTTATCGCAGTGTGTATATTTTTCTTTGCTTTTTCATCTATAATTGGTAATTACTATTATGGTGAAACTAATCTAGAGTTTATAAATACTAGTAAAACATTATTAATTGTTTATAGAGTATTTGTAGTAGTTATGGTTATATTAGGAACTATTGCGCCGCTTGGAGTAGTATGGGCCGCTTCAAATATATTTATGAGTCTTATGGCACTTATAAATTTACTAGTGATACTTTTATTAGGAAAGAAAGCTTTAGATGCTTTAGAAGATTATAGAAAACAAAAAAGAGAAGGTAAAAACCCTGTTTTTACAAAGAAATCTATTGAAGGAATAGAAAACGTAGAATGTTGGGATAAATAAGATAAAAGGAGCTGTGGCAATAACGAATGAAATTTCGTGAGCATAGCTCCTTTTTTAATTCACAACGATTATTATTGTTGTGTAATAGTTTCTTTTCTGCTATTTTATAATAAGTAGATTTTGATAAATGGGAGGAAGATTATGATACCTTTTAAGAGTAGTTATTATCAAAATAAGATTGAAGAGTTTGCATCTAAGGTTAAAACAAATGAAGATTTTTCTGTTAATCAATGCAGGATATATTGGGATTTTTATAAAGAAGGAAAACATAAAGGGTATATGCATGTATTCAAGGGAGTCCTTAGAAATGTACCTTGTCTTTATGAAAATGATATGTTATGGATGAGTTTGAATGGAGAAGAGATTGGGGGATATTATGAAGCTTTAAGAAGAGCTAAAGGTATAGTCGGAGTAGTAGGTCTTGGTATTGGATATTTTGTAGAAGAATTAGCATCCAAAGCAAAGGTTGAAAAAGTAATTGTATATGAAAATAATGAAGATGTAATAGAAATTTACAATAAGTTATTTGATAAAAATGAAAAAATAGAAATAGTGAATTGTGATGCTAGAGATGCAAAGGGAGAGAAATTTGATTTTTTCTTTGTAGATATATATAGACATGAGTTTAATGAAGATATTGTAGATGATTATAAATTATTTAATAAAAATCATGATATAAAAGAATATAGTTTCTTTGGTATGGAACATTTTGTTCTTAGTTTAAGAGAAGAAGATATAAAAGAGGCAGTAATGCCAGAATATTGGTTAGCTATGAGTAAAAATGTTGGGGATAAATTTTTTGAAAGTAAATATAAAGATAATTTTATTCCTGTAAGCTATAAAAAGGCTAAAAGTATATATGATAAATTTAAATTAATTTTATTATAAAAAATCTATCGAAAGATTAACTTTCGATAGATTTTTTGTATTAATAAATATAAATATCTGGAATTAACATACGATAATATACAAGGAATAATTAATAGGAATAGATAGTGTAAAGTTTGCTATGAAAAAATAATATAACAAAAAACACTATCTTTTTGAAAATTTAAAGTAGTAAATTAAAGAAATAATTTAAATTTGAGCATGACAAAAAGACCTTTAATGAAGGCAAAAAAATTTATATTTGGTTATATAATCCGTTAGGAAGCATTTTTTTCTTGGATATCTAAAATAGCTTGCTGTCCTAACCTGATTAATATTTGCCATTTGGCAGGCATATTATCGATACCATCAAGAGCTTCAAGTTCATTAAGTGGTTTCCAATAGTTATATGGATGAGGTCTTAGAAAGTTATAATATGCGACCCA
>NZ_JAHLOD010000025.1 GCF_018917145.1 Clostridium bornimense | reverse complement strand
CCCTGTAAAATTTTGGAATCAGAATGAGCTTTATTAAAGTTACCCTTTTTTTAATAAGACAAACTAGAAAATTTCCAATTTTAAAGTTTTTTTATCTTGACATATTACCAGTCGTCTTTAAATTTATATTAGACTTTTAATATGAATTCAACATGGATTCAAGTTGTAATTTAAAAGTAATTGAAACCTCCTCTCTTTTTTGATATTATTAGTTTAAATGTAAAATATTAAAGGGGATTTTTTATTATGTATTGTAGAAACTGTGGTAATGAAATCAATAATAATGCCGATGTTTGTTTAAATTGTGGGGTTAAAACTGGCAATGGTGATTTATTTTGTCCAAACTGCGGTAAGGAAACTAATCCAAATGCTGATTTTTGTGTAAATTGCGGAATGCAACTTAAAAATCTAGCTGTTAATGGTAAATCAAAAGTTGCTGCCGGTATTTTAGGAATACTACTTGGAGGCTTAGGTATTCATAGAATGTACCTTGGTTACGTAGGTATCGGTATTCTTCAACTATTCTTATCAATATTTACTTGTGGTATATCTTCTTTATGGGGATTTATAGAAGGAATTTTAATTTTATGCGGATCAGGAATAACTACTGATTCAGATGGAAATCCATTAATTTAAAAAAGGGTCTGTAATACAAAGAAATGCAGCATCTTTTTTAGCAAGGCACAAGTATGACGGCACAAGGTACAGGTATATATCAGGGCACAGTTAATGAAAGCTTTGCTTTCATGTAGCTTGTAGTAGGAACTCATAATTTATGAAAAACAACACTTAAGTATAATAGTTTTATATATGCACTAAATACATCTATAAATACAATTGTAATTCGCCGTCCGCAGGACTATAAAATTTCCCCCACAGGGGAAAATTAACCACCATTGCGAATTGCTTGAATTGAGTGAATTGTAAATTACCTTTACCTTTGCCTTAAAATTGTGAATTGTAAATTGATTAAATTGTCTTAATTGAAAAAGAGGTATCGCTAACAATTTTTCATTTGTTAATGCGACACCTCTTTTTCTAACGATTGTGAAATATAAATTATCCTATTATACTTGTACTAATTCTATTGTGAACTTAACAGCATTTTCTATATTCTCTATAGTATATTTATAATCATGTACTTCTAAAACTTTTTTTACAATATGTAATCCTAAGCCACTTCCTCCGGTCTTTCTATTTCTTGATTTTTCAACTCTATAAAATGGTTCAAAAATCTTATCTAAATCGGATTTATCTATATGAGCTCCAGTATTTATAATTTGAAAACTATTGCCCTCTAGCTTTATAATTAACTCTTCATTTCCTTCTGAATACTTTATTCCATTAATTATTATATTGGAAAATGCTTTTTTTATCATATCTAAATTTCCCTCAATATAATATTCTTTACTTACATCTACTGTTAATTTAAAGTTTTTTTCTTCTATAAAATACATAACATCTGAAATTATTTTATCTATCAAATCAAATAAGTTTATTTTCACTTTATTTTTTAATGTTTTTTTATTATCTAACCTATATACATCTAATAATTCATAGACTAATTTCTCCATATCCTTCATTATATACAACGATTTTCTTAAATACTTTTCTCTATCCTTGTAAGCGCCTATATTATAAAGCATTCCCTCTATTTGCCCACTTACAGCTGTTATAGGAGATTTTAGTTCATGAGAAATAGTTGCAACAAACTCTCGGCGTTCTTCTTCTTGTTCTTTTTGCCTTTGTATATCTATTTTCAATTTTTCATTTGCATTATGTAAACTATCCATAGTTTCTTTAAGATTAAAAGATAATTCATTAAGACTAGTTGCCAATTCTCCTATTTCATCATTAGATTTAACATCACATTTTACTGAAAAATCTAACTTTGACATTTCTTTTGCTGTCCTATTTATCTTTATAAGAGGACGTGCTATTGTTTTTGAATATAAAAATGCTGCTATCAATGATACAATAATTATAATTCCCATCATATAAGGCATTAAGTATGCCATGACTGTAGATGCTTCATCTATTGGTTGTAACGGAGTATTAACTTCTAATACATATTTTTCATCTAAATCAGTGAATTTAATATTCCCTGTTATCCTTATAATCTTTTCATTATTTTTTCTTTTATCTCCTATTGGAACCTTAATATTATTTTTATTATTTTTTTCTATAATATTATCAGAATTAGAATCCACATCATTTTTATTTACGGGATTATTGCCATCTCCTATTATATCTTTATTCGGTGGAATAAGATTTTCTTTATAAAAAGTAGGGAAATTTATCCATATACTTCCATCCGGATGGTATATTTTTGCATGTACATTATTTTCTCTAACAAATTTATCTATAGTTAAAAATCCATCACCACTACTTTTGCTTTTACATTCTTCTATCAACTTATTTACTAATACACTTGTACTATTTTTCTTATACTTAAAATAATATTGTGGTAACACTAAATATAATGATAAATATATTATAAAAGCGCAAAAAGTTAATAATGCTGCTGTAGTTAAAAAAATCTTAAATCTTATACTATTCTTTTTCATCCTTAAGCTCCAATCTATATCCTACTCCCTTAACAGTTTGAATATATGATTTTTTTAACTTTTTCCTTATATTTTTGATATGCGAATCAACAATTCTAGTTTCTCCATAATAATCATATCCCCATACCTTATCTAATAGCATTTCTCTTGTTAATACTTTATGAATATTACTAATTAACAAGTTAAGTATTTCAAATTCACGAGTTGTAAGTTGAATTTCCTCTCCATCTTCATATGCTTTATATTCATCACAATTAATTTTCAACCCTTCATAACTAATACTATTAGCTTCTACCTTATTATGTCTTCTTAAAACAGCCTCTACCCTTTTTACTAATATGTTAAAAGAAAATGGCTTTGTTATGTAATCATCTATTTGGAATTCAAATGCCTTCAATTGATTATCTTCATCATTTAAAGCTGTCAATATTATTATAGGTACATCAGATTTACTTCTAATCATTTTGCAAGTAGAATGTCCATCTAAATTAGGAAGCATTAAATCTAAAATAATCATATCATATTCATTACTGTTAAATTTATTTAAAGCCTCTATTCCATCATTTGCAGAATCAACTTCATATTCTTGTGACTTTAAAAATTCACAAATTAATTCTTGTATATTTAAATCATCCTCAACCACTAAAATTTTTGCTTTCATGTTTATCACCCCATATAATTATATCTTTTGTATATGAAAATGGTATGGATTTTTAGGTCCATACCATTTTATTGTAATTAGCAATGTGTTCTCACTAACCAAAACTTTATCTTAGGATTACTCCATCCTAAATCCCATGGTACCATATATCTATCGGTATTATGACAAGTAACTAAAGGGTATCCTTTTGAATCTACTCCTGTTACCATTGAAATATGATTTACATCTCCTTTAGCTTCATAAGCTACAAAATCTCCTGGAAGCATCTTATATGCAAGTTTGTATACCTTTTCATAATTTCCATAAGCAATTACTGATGCTCTTCCTGAGTTAACCATATAATTTTTGAATCCTCCTGCATTAACCCAAGGTCCTGTGGCTCCACTACCATCACAATTCCACGAAGAATTCTTTTTAAACTTTCCTCCTTCATGCAACATCTGTGATGCAAAATTTGCACAATCCCCACCTTCTGGATTATAATTTCTATACTTTTTATTATATTTAAATCCATATTGTTCTTCTGTAGCACCACCACAAAATTGTTTACCATATTCTATAATGCCTTTTCTTCTTTCATTAATTCCTTCTAAATCCTTTGTCTCCTGTGACATTATAAAACTTTTTACATCATCACTTTTTAAATTTTTTAATTCTAAAGAATCACCAAAAGGATCCTTATACCACTCCTTAACAATTATCCACCTATCACCATCTCTTGCTAAAGTTAATGTATGATCAGTTCCTATTCTAAATACATTTGTTACTTCCATATTATCTTCATACATATATTGATATTCTGTAGAACAGATAAGATATGCTCTTACTTTGTCTGCTGTGCCTTTTAAGCTCTTAATTACTACCTTAGGCTTTATTTCTACAAAGATAGCACCTTGTTTCTCTTCCCAATTATGAAGATAATTTGCCTTTTTTTCCTCATACTCATAAGCCCACATACCATATTTACTATCAGTGTTATAATGATCTTTTACAAGGCTCAAATCATGTTCTAAAATTGCCCTATTCCTATCATTAAAAATTTCTTCTACAACTTTTGTTATCTCTTCTTTTTCAGGAAGCGGTAACTTTTTTTCTTCGTTTTCACCTCCATCTTGCGCACTTACTAAATTTCCTACACCTAATTGAATTAATAGCATTATAGTTATAATAATTAGTACTATTCTTGATATCTTACTTATATTTTTCATAAGTTACCACCTTTAAAGTTTATCTATTTTATCAATAAATTGTTGTAAGTTTTCTATATCTTCTGGTACCCCATCATACCAATGCTCTCTTTTTACTGATTCATCTCCAAAATATTTTGCTTTAAGTATAATTTCTGGTCTATATTCATAATGAAGTATATCAAAGTGACTCCATTTTCCTCCCCAAACAAAATTATTTTCTTCGAAAACCTTAGGTAATTCTTTTGAATACTCTTTTATTCTTTCATTACCTTGCTGTAATGTAGCCCACTTCCAATAATCTTTATTATTTCTATTTAGGTCTATTGCTATGGCATAAGCATGAGGACTTAACATACCAGTACCAGATATAACTCTATAATTATATGTACCATTTATAGGATAAAAACATGCTGCTGCTTTTCCGTCCCTTTTGCATAAATCCCTAGCTCCTTTAAAAGCTTTATTTAGTTGCTCTACAGCACCATTTTTATTATTAAATGTTACACCTTCAGTAGTAGCTTTTAAATTTTTTTCTATTTCACCACGACTTTTTCCATAAACTTCATTAAGAATCCCATAATGTCGTATCCTTCCTGGATCTATATTTTTATCCATAACCTTATCAATTGATCCTAATGGATATATTTGCTCCATTACATCTTGTATATCTGGATTTGCAAATTTCTCTTCAAAAGTTTTTACTCGTTTATCATCATAAATATGCTTCTGTCCAGACTTCATAATAACAAATATATTTCCCTTATCATTCTTTTCAAAATCAACTATATATCCTGGATAAGCTATACTTAAAATAAGTAAATCCCTTTTCATCGTAATATCATAATCATCTTCCGCTCCATATACTTTTCCCGTAAAAGTTAAAATATTAAAAATAATAAGTACACAACATATAACTTTTTTCATCATATCTCTACCTCATCAATCAAAAATAATTATAGTATTCTCTTAATTTTCCCATTGATGTTTTTTCCTATTCATTACTTTTACTTATTACTCTTCTGAACTTTTCAATATCATTATATATCTCTTTTCTTTTTTCTTTATCTACGCCCCCTCTTCCCAATCTATCTGCTAATGAAAATAGAACTATATCATTTATATTTAATTCACTAACCATTTTATCTATCTCTTTAAATGGCAAGTTCTTATTAACATATAAACTTTGCATATGCCATCTAACTAATGATGATACTAATGATGTAAATTCTTCATCTTCATTAAAATACTCCATAAATTCTCTTGCCATAACTGCCCCTACTTTATCGTGATCATAAGAAGTTAATCTTCCTTTTCTCATTTTTGTAGTTGGAGTCTTTCCTATATCATGCAATAATAATGCCCACATAAATGCTCTTTTATTTGTAACTTTTTCTCTATATGGTACACCTTCATCTATTACCATCATAACGTGTTTGAAAACATTTCCTTCTGGGTGATATTTAGGATTTTGTTGTATATTATTAAGGTCTGCTATCATATTAAAAGGATATTTACTTAAGTTATTAGATTTCAGTAGTTTTTCTATAAATATAGACGGTTTTTCTTCTTGTAGTAGAATTTTCTCTATGGCTAAAAACTGTTTTTCCATAATCTTCACCTCAATATAAAAGTATATTTATATTTTACCTATATTTAATTTTCTATATACTTTTATAAAAAAAGAAAAGCCGCTACACTATTGTGTAACGACTTTACCTTTGGCGACTCAGAAGGGGCTCGAACCCTCGACTTCCAGCGTGACAGGCTGGCACTCTAACCAACTGAGCTACTGAGCCATATATGGTGGGAACAACAGGGCTCGAACCTGTGACCCTCTGCTTGTAAGGCAGATGCTCTCCCAGCTGAGCTATGCTCCCATACATGTCACTTAAAAAATAAATCTCAAGCAAGTACTATTATATTAATTTTATATTAAAAAGTCAATAGTTAAATTAAAAAACTATTTTTATATTTTTTTAATCTTAGTGATATAATTATTTTATAACGTTTTCTTAATCTTTATGGCCATATACTTCATTTAAGTAGGTGAATAATATGAATAATGATATATATTTAAAATTTATATCAGAAGTAAGCAAAAATAAACCTAATAGTTGGAATAATACGAAAACAATTTGTCCCTTTTGTCATCGTGAAACCTTAGTGGATATAATTGATTCTGAAGGTCCTCTATTATTATTAAAAAATAAATATCAAACTTTAGAAGATGCTCTTTTACTAGTAATCATAGAAACATATCGGTGTAATAAAGATATGTCTATGTACTCTAAAGAAGAAATGTTCAATCTCATGAAGTTTTCAATAGAGCACTGGTTAAAGTTAGAATCTGATGATAATTATAAATCTGTATTATTCTTTAAAAATTTTGGGCCTCACTCTGGTGGTTCTATATCACACTCACATATGCAATTAGTAGCACTTAAAAATGTTAATTATAGAGATAAACTAGATGATAAATATTTCGAAGGCGCTATAATTCATAAAACTAACAACTGTACTGTAACACTATCACAGGAACCTCTAAACTGTTTTACAGAATTTAATGTAATTATAGAATCATTAGATTATCTAAATGAGTTTTCTGACAATATACAAAGAATAGTGAAATATATATTAAATGACTATTATGCTCCCTGTGATAGCTATAATCTATTTTTCTATGATTGGAAAGGAAAAATAATCTGCAAAATTGCTCCTAGATTTATTACCTCTCCACTTTTATTAGGCTTTTCCATAAAGCAAGTTGGTAACAATTCTAAAGATATTATTAATGCAATAAAAAGTAAATATTATTAATAAAACTAAAGGTATCTTACTAGCAAATGAAATTCTGCTAATAAGATACCTTCTTATACTTACCACCTACATAAAAAACACACTACAAACTATTATTGATAAATAGCTTTAATAGGATCTAACTTTGATGCATTTCTTGCTGGAATTATTCCAAAAACTATTCCAACTATAATTGAAATAATAGAAGAACTTAAGAATGTCTTCATTGTCATCACTGCTTTAAATCCATCAATTGGGATAAAGCTTCCTACTCCTTTTCCTAATAAGTATCCTAATAAAATCCCTATTAGGCCACCAGTAAATGTTACAATTATTGCTTCAAATAGAAATTGAAATAATATTGTAATTGGTTTTGCACCAATTGCTCTTCTTATTCCTATTTCTCTTTTTCTCTCTGTTACAGATACATACATTATATTCATAACACCAACACCACCTACAAATAAGGCTATTCCTGTAATCGCTGTTACAAATGTTGTTATTGCAGATACCATTGTTGTTATCAATTGTACATCTTGTGATGGATCGTATACATCATATTTTCCACCAATATTGTTATGATTTTTGCTTAATGTGTTCTCTACTTTACTAAATATATTTTCTGTATCATAATTAGGATCAACGGAGAAATAAACTGATGAAATATAATCTGCTTTATTAAAACTCTCAAGATTATATTTAGATATAAAACAATAATAAGATGTTTCATAGTCAAATAAACTCTCAGATTTTTTTGTAACGCCTATTACTTCATATGTATCATCATTAATTGTTATACCTTTTCCTACCGCATCATTTACATTATCAAACAATGTCTTTGCCGTATCTTCATTAATTACAATTGTTTTATCTTTATCTTCTCCTTCATAAAACCATCTACCACTTTGAATATCTGGCTTTACATTTTCATAACTAGTATAAAATATTTGTTTTGTATTTGAAAAAAACCTTGCTTCTCCATATCCTTGATCTGTAGATCCCATTCCTGTAGATGCTGCTACATCAGTAACTCCTTCTATCTCTCTAATATCATTAATATCATTTTCATCAAAAGGTTCAAGCATATCTGAACTCATATCCACATTATCATAATTGAAATATACTTGATATCTATTAGAATTAGAACTTTCCATAGACGAGGTTATATAATGTGATAATCCATCACCAATTGATTTAATAGCAACGGTAGAACTTATTCCAATAATTATACCAATCATCGTAAGAAATACCCTAAGTTTATGTGCTTTAATACTATATAGAGAAGTTTTTATTAAATTTACTATAGACATATACCATCCCTCCTCTACTCAACTATTACACCATCTTTTATTCTAATTACTCTAGTAGCATATTGTACTAAATCACCATCATGAGTAACCATAATAATGGTTTTTCCTTCTTCATTTAACTTTTTCAAAATCTCCATAATCTGTGTACTTGTTTCACTATCTAATGCTCCTGTAGGTTCATCAGCAAAAATTACATATGGGTCATTTATTAAAGATCTAGCTATAGCTATCCTTTGTTGTTGACCACCAGAAAGTTCTTTGGGAAATCTATTTATTTTCTCTTCTAAACCTACTAGTTTTAAATATTTTTCCACTAATTCTTTTCTTTCCTTATGAGGTACCCCTCCTTTGTATAAAAGCGGTAACTCAACATTCTTTCCGATTGTTAGTGAATCAATTAAATGAAATTGTTGAAAAATAAACCCCATGTATCTATTTCTCAATTCAGATTTCTTATTTTCACTAATATTAGTTACATTTTCACCGTTAAAATTATAAATACCATCATCAAATCTATCTAAAAAACCTAATGAATTCATAAGAGTAGTCTTTCCTGACCCAGACTTACCCATTATCATTACAAATTCACCTTTTTCTATGCTGAAATTTAGAGATTTTAATACATGTAACTTATCTTTATTTAAATCATAATATTTATTAATATTCTTTAACTCCATTAAATTACTCACATTTCATTCCCTCTTTCGTAGTACTAGATGGATTAGCAACTACTTTGTCCCCTTCTTTTAATCCACTTAAAATCTTTACATTATTATTATCTTTTTTCTCGTAAGTAACATTCTTTTTAGTTAAAATACCATCCTCATTAATAAATACATAACTCTTACCTTCTTTTGTAAGTATTGATTTTTTAGAAATACTTATATCATTATTTCCATCATAAATAGTAGCTTGTATGTGATATCCCTCTAAGATATTATCTTGTGAATCTAAAATTAGTGTTACTTCATAATTTGATAAGTTACTGCTACTACTACTTGCATTTGCAATATCCTTGTTAATCATTGGCTTATCACTTACATCTTCTATTTTTCCTTTAACAGTTTTATCTGTTGCTATAATTAATACATCTGCTTGTTGATCTTTTTGCAACTTTCTTATGTACTTTTCATTTACACTACCTTTTATATGCATATCTTTACTATCAATAATGATATATGGATTTGTATAATCATCTTGAGATCCTACTATCCTTACAACCCCTGAAACATCTGCTGTTATCTTTTCATATTCTTTTCCTCTAATAGAGGATAACTTACTATTTGATTGAGATATTAAATCATCAACACCTTCTATCTCACTATCAAGTGAAGCTACAGTAGCTTCAGAACTTTGTACTTCTGCTTCTAATGAAGATATATTAGTACTAGCTTCATCATTATAACCAAATTGATCTTTCATTTTTGAAAGCTGATTTTTCTTTTCACTAAGAGTTTTCTTTGCTTCTTCTCTTTTACTTTGTAATCTAGACTTTTTCTTATTATAGCTATTAACTTCATTGTTATATTCGTCGATTTGTGATGTTATTGTTTCATTTTTATATGAAAATAACACATCTCCTTTTGATACTGTTTGTCCATCAGTAACTGATACAGTATCAATTTTTCCTTTCTCCGCATTTAAATATATGTTTTTGCTTTCCACTGCTTCAACAGTACCATTTACATATATTTTTTTAGGACCTTTTACTGTTGTAAATTTAATTTTATCTGATCCATCTTCTTTTGAATTGTTACTAAATGCATTAATTAAACAAAATCCTATTGTAGAAACAACTATTATTGCCACAATAATTATAATTCTAATATATTTCTTTTGCATTTTTTATTTCTTCCCCCTTTATTTAAAATTACTTCACTAATTATATCAATTTTATTCTTTTATGTAAAATTATATTATATTTGTAATTTAATTATATTTGTAATTTAATTATATATAATTAATTAATATGATGTTTGAACATTTTGTTACTTTAATGTATAATATTTCAAAAGGAGTGATGTCTAATGGAAAATAAACTAGGCGGAGGAATTATTACAATATCTGTGTTAACACTAATTGGTTTTGCTTCTAATCTGATTAGCTATTTTGCTATATTTGCTTTCAATGATTCTATAAAGAAAGCTTATACATCAATGGGTATGGAAATGCCCTCAAACTCTATTTTAATAGTAAGTTTAATTTTATCTATAGTTATTGGAATATCTACAATATTAATTCTCATGAAAAAATCTATAGGAGTCTATGGTTACTTTATAGGTGAAATACTTTCTATTATTTCATCTATAATATTTAATGGATTCAATCTCTTAGGATTAATAATATCACTTGTTCTACCTGTACTTATGTTTATATTTATTTATAATAAAAGAAATATTTTTGGCTTTAGTGAAAACTAATAAAAATATGGAGGTGCCGCATTAACACATAAAAAGTTGTTAGAGCGATACCTCCTTTTCTTATGGCACAATTCAGTGCACAGTTTCAGTTAATTTTCCTCGATGGGAAAAATATCCTATGTTCAATTCACAGTTCACAATGTCGGTTAATTTTCCCCTGTGGAGAAAATATTATAAGTCCTGCGGACAGCGAATTAGAATTGTGTTTATAGATATGTTTAGTGCATATATAAAACTATTATACTTAAGTGTTGTTTTCATTAATCATGGGTTCCCACTACAAGCTATATGAAGGTGCAACCTTCATTAGCCTCCCGTAACAGTTCTATATCAAATACAAGTACCTTAAGAAAACTAACTTATTCTATGTACAAAATTGTGGCACTTAAAATCTCAGAAATTCCCCAAAGGGAACTTCATCCATCACTGTGCACTGATATATCCCTGTGCCTTGTGCCCTCATACTTGTGCACTGATATTCTATTTTGCTGAAAAAACTGCTGCACTCTAATCTGACTTCTTTGTACACAGTTCCTGCCCTTTTAATTTACAATTAAGGAAGGTTTTTTTTAACTTATATAGAATATTATATATACTATATAAAGAAAGTGGGAATTTGCTTATGTATAAAAACTATGTATTTGATCTGTATGGAACATTAGTAGATATAGATACCGATGAAGATTCAGATCTTTTATGGGAAAAACTATCTTTATTTTATAAATTTAAAGGAGCAGCTTATTCTCCTATCTCTCTAAAAAAAGCCTATATTAAGAAAGTAAAAAAAGCTCAAAATGCCATAACTAATACCAATTATCCAGATATCGTTATAGAAGAGGTGTTTGATGAACTTTTTAAAGATAAAAATGTTCATGTATCAAAAGACACATTGTATGATACAGCACATTTATTTAGAATATTTTCTATAAATTATATAAAACTTTATGATGGCGTTATAGAATTATTAGAACTTTTAAAAAAGAAAGGTAAAAAGATTTATTTATTATCAAATGCTCAAAGAATATTTACATTATATGAAATGAAAATTTTAGGTATTAAAGATTATTTTGATGATATATTATTTTCTTCTGATTTTCAAGTTTGTAAACCAGATACATTATTTTATAATCAATTACTAGAAAAGCTTAATTTAGACAAAAATGAAACAATTATGGTGGGCAATGACTATATTGCTGATATTGAAGGATCCTATAATTTTGGAATAGATTCTATATATATCGATTCCAATTTATCACCTAAGATAGAATCTAAATTAAAAAGTAAATATTCAATAATGGATAATGATGGAACTGTAAATAAAATTTCAACTATTGTTTTAAATGATAAATAATATAAAATGACCTGAAGCATAAAATTAATATATTTTGCTTCAGGTCTATTTTAATTGGAAATCTATCTAACCATATTACTCCACTTAACACACTCTTCATATATGTCATCTTTTTTCAATATAGCAGAAATCACTGCATATCCATCTATATTATATTGTTTAAGTAATCTTACCCTTCCTAAGGTTAATCCACCAATAGCTATTACTGGAATACTTACAGATTCTCTTATAGCTCTTAATTGTTCCATAGTAACAATTTTTGCATCAGACTTAGTACTTGTTGGGAAAATAGCACCAACTCCTAGATAATCTGCTCCTTGAAGTTCAGCTTCTTTTGCTTCTTCTATTGTCCTTGCAGATACGCCAATTATTCTATTATTCCCTAAAATCTTTCGAGCTTCTATGGCAGGGATATCACTTTGACCAACATGTACACCATCAGCATCACATAAAAGTGCTATATCAATTCTATCATTAATTATAAACCATGCACCATATTTTCTTGTAAGTTCTCTAAGCTTAATAGCTTTTTCCAAAAACTCTTTTCCATCACAGTTCTTTTCTCTAAGTTGAACTGCAGTTACTCCACCTCTTAAAGCATTTTCTATCTCTGCATAAAAGTCTCTACCCTTTAATATTTCTGAATCCGTTACCAAATATAACCTTAACTTATCCACTTTTACTTCCCCCCATTAATTTTATAAAAATAATGTACTGATCACATCTATTTCAATATCAAAAGAATTTCCGTTATATACTCTTTACTTAATTTTACTGTATTTATTATATCATAGTCTAGTGCTAAATAAGATGTTATAACTTTTATAATATGTCTAATATTTTATTAATTCTCTATATTGATCTTCCTTAAATCCTACAAGTACTACATCATCTTTTATTAAAATAGGTCTCTTAACTAACATACCATTTGTTGATAATAAATCTATCTTTTCCTCATGAGACATATCCTTAAGCTTATCTTTCAATCCCATCTCTTTATATAACTTTCCTGATGTATTAAAAAACTTTTTTATATCTAATCCACTCTTTTTTATCCATAACGAAAGTTCTTCCTTAGTTGGATTATTTTCCACTATATTTCTATCTTCAAATTCTATATTGTTATTTATTAAAAATTTCTTTCCTTTTATACATGTAGTACATTTAGGATATTGTATATAAATCATATTTTTCTCCTCTTCTTTTGTAAATTAACTAAACTTACTTATAGTATCCTTTTCTACTTTCTCAATTAAAGCAATAAAGTTTTCTTGATTATTATCTTCAAGATATATATTTAATATAACTTCTGTAGTCATATCATTCAATCCTTTAATACCATTAATTATAATACTAGATATCTCTTCTTCAAACTTATTCTTATTGTTTTTTATTTCATTTTCAAACTTAAATATTTTATTTTTAACAATTTCATCAATTAATACATCTCTAAGAATACTTCTAAATTCCTTTATATACAACACTTCTTCTTCACTATAATTAGATATATCACCTGAAATTAATTTATTTAAATCAATCATAACTTTTTATCCCCAATTTTATAATTTTTGATTATATTATCTCATAAAAATTATATATATAGAATAACTTATTATCTTTTTATACTGACTAGTATATACAAGATAATAGACACTATTTTCATCCAATTAAACTATATCATATTAAAAGTTATTTCCATTTTATTCCATTGGCTTGTATAATGAAATTAAATTTACGAAAGGAGTTATTTAATATGAACAAATTTCTAAAAAAAATCACTTCTATATTAGTATTATTATCACTTCTATTGTCTATACCTGCTCCAACATATGCAAAAAATAAAACTAATAATTATCCTATAATAATGGTCCATGGCTTATTTGGATGGGGTAATGATGAATTGGGTCTTAATTATTGGGGTGGTAAGTCAAGTTTAAGAGAACTATTAGAAAGTAAAGGATATATTGTTCATACCCCAACAATAGGACCTGTATCTAGCAATTGGGATAGAGCCTGCGAATTATATGCTTATATTAAAGGTGGAACCGTAGATTATGGTGAATACCACTCAAAAAAATATGGACATAATAGATATGGTGCAACCTATCCAGGTATATATCCTGAACTTGGTGATAATACAAAAAATGATGTAAAAAAAATTCATTTAATTGGTCACAGTATGGGTGGTGAAACCATTAGAGTTCTAGCTCAACTATTAGAACAAGGTGACAAAAATGAAATTAATTCTTCTGGATCGAATACTAGTCCATTATTTACTGGTAATCATCACTGGATTGAAAGTATAACAACTATAGCTACTCCTCATAATGGTAGTCAAGAAACTAAAAAACCGTTAACCATAGAACCACTATTTCATCAACTTGTTGCTGCTATTGCTGCAACATATGGATCTAATCCTGATAATGCTAAATTAGATTTCAAATTAGATCAATGGGGATTAAAAAGAAAACCCATTGAATCCTATGAAGACTACTATACAAGAATATCTCAAAGTAATATTTGGAATGAAACTAAAGATTTAAGCATCTGGGACCTATCTCCAGAAGGCGCAAAGGAACTAAACTCTTGGGTATCTGCACAAAGTGATATTTACTACTTATCAATAGCTTGTTCAGACACCCATAAAAACTTAACAACAGGTCATGAACTCCCAAATATAAATATGATTTCTTTCTTGAAAAAAAGCTCTGTATTTCTAGGTTCATATACTTGTAATAATCCTGATGAAGTTACAATAGATAATAGTTGGTGGGAAAATGATGGTATCGTAAGCGTTTCATCTGCCATTGGTCCAACTGTAGGTTCTACTGATAAAATCATTAACTTTGATGGAACTCCTAAAAAAGGTGTTTGGAATTACCTATATAAAATAAATAACATAGATCATATTGAAGTAGTAGGCCAAGGTGAACCTATCTATAAACGTTATCTTCAAAATAAATTTATTGATTTAGCAGAAACACTATCAACTCTACCAAATTAATACTTACTCAGTCTTCTTATACAAGGAGGTGTCGCATTAAGAAAGGAAAAGCAGCGATACCTCCTTTTATTATAGAAAAGACATGACACAGGTTAGATGGAACAAGGCACAATTTAGTGCACAGCTCTGATGCTGTGCACTGATACATACCTGTGCCTTGTGCCCTCGTACTTGTGCCCTGATATTCTATTTTGCTGAAAAAACTGCCGCACTCTAATCTCTAACTCCTTTGTACGACAGCTCCTTGCAAGTTTATAGATACTATTCCTATTCCACATATATAGCATCATTCAAAATAAAAGTAAGTTCACTATCTGTTGACATTTCATCACAAAACTCATATCCCTCTTCTTTGAATTCCTTCAGAGCCTCTATTGACTCAATTTTATTTTTTATAATAAATGATGTCATTAATCCTCTAGCTCTTTTAGCTTTTGTTGAAATAATTTTATACTTTCCATCTCTATATTCCTTAAATACGGGTGTTATGACTTTAATTTCATCATCTATTTCTTCTATTTTTTCTATAACTTTAAAATATTCCTTTGACGCAAGATTAACTAATACATTATCACCTGTATTTTTAATATCTTCTATTACAACCTTACTAATAGTATCTCCCCAAAAATCATACAAGTCCTTCTTTCCTCTAATAGATATCTTTGTACCCATTTCTAATCTATATTGATGCACTCCATCAAAAGGAGATAATATTCCATAAAGTCCTGATAAAATTCTAAGATGATTATCAGCATAAAAGAAATCTTCTGCCTTAAAACCCCCTACATCCATCCCTCTAAAAGCTTCCCCTTTAAAAACTAATAGACATTGTCTAGCATCCTCTATTGAATCTGTCCATTTTTCAAATCTATCTCTATTTAAATTAGCTAGTTTATCACTTATTTTCATTAACTTAGTTAGTGAATAACTATCATATTTTTTTAATTCTTCCATGATAATTCTAGATTCCTTTAAAAATCTTGGCTCACTCATTGGTAAAGTTTCATTTACTCTATTAAAATCTAGATTTTTTGCTGGTGAAATTACTATAAGCATATCTTCTCTCCTATATTCACTAATTTTATTTTCATTATAACTAATAATAATCACACAATCTATCTAATCTTAATATTAATATAATAAATACTATTTATAGGAGTAAATTATGGTAATAACGCCTGGTATAGAAAACTTATCTTTTACTTATAAAAATGGAGTAAAACACTTCACATTAATAGCTGAAGAAGTATTAAATGAATTAATTCCAGGACTTTTCATTAAAGCCTGGGGATATAATGGTTCTGTCCCAGGACCAACTATTAGAGTTTTCCCTGGTGATAGAATCTGTATAAGAGTAATAAATAATCTTCCTGAAAAAACCAGCGTACACTGGCATGGATTAGAAGTACCTAACAACATGGACGGAGTTCCCCCAATAGAGCCATCTCCATTCATATATCCTGGAGAATATTTTGACTATGAATTTACAATAAAAAATCCCCCTGGAACCTACATGTATCATTCTCATGTCAATGTAGCTGTACAAGATAATGCTGGTCTCTTTGGTGGATTGATTATAGAAGATCCAAAATATTGCAATAAAAAACATTATAAAGATTATCTTATTTTGTTACAAGAATGGGCTGTTAATAGCCTTCCTTGGGGTGATATTGATTCTGGCACTTATAATCTTACTTTTAAAATGCCAGAATTTAATTTTTTCACTATGAATGGAAAATGTTATCCTTCAACAGAACCTCTTCATGTGTCTTATGGTGATAAAGTTAAAGTTAGATTTGGGAATATTCAAATGCATCATCATCCTATACATCTTCATGGACATCAATTTAAAGTAGTAGGTGCTGATGGATTTCCTATAAAAAAAGAAACTCAAATCTATAAAAATACCATATTAGTAGCTTCTGGTGAGACTTGGGACATAGAATTCCTTGCTAAAAATCCTGGAATTTGGCCTATGCATTGTCATATGCCTCACCATACAACTAATAACGGCGCGCCAGGAGTAGGTGGCATGTTTACTGTAGTCCAATATGATATATAAAAGTTATATAAAAAAGAGGCTATTTTTTAGTCTTTTAAATTCTTTTACTATAGCCTCTTTATAACTTTTATTTAATTTTTAAAATTTTTATTTCTAATTATTCATATCTAAATATTTATCAAGATTCTCCACAAGAATTTCTATTTCACTTAAAATATTTTCATTATCTTCAGCAGAATATTTTAAAATATTACTTATATTTTTCTCCATCTCAAAAGGTATTGTTAAGTTTTTATCCTTAATAATCTTTATTAACTTCTTTTCTCCTGGATGTGGCATCTCATTTACTGCAAAAATTATATCAAAATAACTAGCTAAAAGCGCCGCTACTCTATGATTTACACTTACAATATCATTTCTCTTTATTGCCTTTTCTATTTGAAAATAATAAGCTGGCATCTGCTTATTTAAAAGAGGATAATTCTTCTTTATGATATTCTCTTTTAATTTCTTAGGATACTCTACATTACAGCTATCTTGTATTTCTTTTAATTTTCCCTCTTTATCATAAAGAATTATAGAATTCTTTATATTGTACCAAAAACAAGTAGTATATCCTACATCAGCCTCACATTTTACTAATGTTCTATTAAGGCTATCTTTTATCCAGTCTAAACTCCTATATATTATTTCAACTGGAACATTATCTTCCTTTAAAATACCATCATCTTCTGTTTCCCAAAATGTATTATTTACTTCCATATAGCTGCAATACTTATCATATATATTCTTTCTGTACTCTACTGGAATTTCTTCAGATGTATATACATATACATCATAATCAGAATTTTTATCATCAGTATTTACTGCCTTAGATCCAGCTAAAAGTATTCCCTCAACGCTTTTTAGTTTTGAAAACTCCTCAATAATTTTCTTTAAATTTTCACTAATCTCCATATATGTAACCCCCTAATGTTAATTAAACTTTTATTTTAGACAACAATTTTATAGATATAATTGCTGATAAAATACCTAAAATCATTCCTGCAAAAACATCTGATGGATAATGTACATATAAATAAAGTCTTGAGAAAGCTATTAATACTGCTAGTATCATAGCAATTATTCCAACTTTCTTATCCATATAAATTAATACTATTGCCGCTGCAAAAGAACTCATAGTATGTCCCGATGGAAATGAATAATCTGTTGGAGCCTCTATTAATAAAATATTCTTTAAATCATTAGCATCAAAAGGACGTGTCCTAGCTATCAACGGTTTCAATGTTAGATTTCCAACAACCAAAGTAATGATTAGTGCCAAAGCTAACATATAACCATACTTTCTATATCTCTTCACAGCTATTAATACAATAGTTATTAATATCCATACTATTCCCCTATTTCCTAAAGAAGTTATTACTGGCATAATAGTATCCATGAATGAACTTTTAAAATGTTCTTGTATAAAATTTAAAACGTTATCATCCATATTATGTATCATCTCCATTATATCCCTCTCTTTCATAATATCAATAAAAATAAACTTTATAATTCATTATTATACTATAATCAGTCATAAAAAATATAATGTACTTTCTTCTTCTTATTATTATACCTTTTCTTTCCTAATTTGTATCTAATATATTATAGTTTTTAATAATTTTTTACTAGTTTTAAATGTTATTTTATATTATGTTAAATTATTAAAAATTTATTATTTTCATTACAAATCTCAACATTTTCATTTAAATTTTCTACAACTACCTTTATAATAATAATGATAGAAATATAGAAAATTTATCGGGGGTAAATTAAATGGACTTTTTAGAAATTTTTAAAGCCATTATTCTTGGAATTGTTCAAGGAATTACAGAATGGCTACCAGTAAGTAGTACTGGTCATATGATTTTAGTAGATGAATTTATTAAATTAAATTTTAGCTCTACATTTATAAGTACATTTCTTGTAGTTATACAATTTGGTTCAATATTAGCAGTATTAGTTTTATTTTTTAATAAACTAAATCCTTTTTCACCATCAAAAAGTGTAGCTGAAAGAACTGATACTATTAGTTTATGGCTAAAAGTCATTGTAGCAGTAGCGCCATCTGGAATAATTGGTCTTCTATTTGATGATAAAATTGAAGAAGTATTTTTTAATCCTACTGTAGTTTCAATAACTCTTATTATATATGGTATATTATTTATATTTATCGAAAATAGAAATAAAAAACCTGCAATAAATAGTTTCTCAGAGTTAACTTACAAAACTGCTATCTTTATAGGTATGTTTCAAGTATTAGCACTAATTCCAGGAACATCAAGATCTGGCGCAACAATTATAGGTGCTGTTCTTTTAGGTACTTCAAGATTTATAGCAGCTGAATTTTCATTTTTCTTAGCTGTTCCAACAATGTTAGGTGCTAGTGCTTTAAAGCTACTTAAAGCTGGTTTTGCATTTTCATCTTTTGAATGGATAGTATTATTAACTGGATCAGTAGTTGCATTTTTAGTATCAATCTTTGCTATTAAGTTCCTTATGGATTACATAAAGAAACACAATTTCAAAGTATTTGGATACTATAGAATAGTATTAGGTATATTAGTACTTCTATATTTCTTTGTTATTAAATAATTAAAAAGGACCATCGATTACAAATTCAAATTGTAACTTCGATGGTCCTCTATTTATTTTACTAAGCTTTTTTTAATAGCTTGTACTATTTTTTTATCTATAAAATTCTTGTGTTGCGTAAACTCTATTTCCTGATTTATAAACTCCAACTCCAACTGATGCAAAGTTAGTTGATAGAATATTTTCTCTATGTCCTTGTGAGTTCATCCAATTTTTCATAAATTGTGTTGCTAAAGCATCTGCATCAGATACTCCGCCTATATATGCAATATTTTCTCCCCAAGCATTATAACTTACACCGTCTTTTTGCATTTGGACAGTTATTAGATTACCTTCTAGATCTGTATGATTGAAGTATCCTTTATCTCCCATATCTTGAGATTTTATTCTTGCATACTTTTCCATGGTACTATTATATGATAATGTTGAAACTCCAGCTTTTGCTCTCTCTTCATTAACCTTTTCAAATATTTTTTGTTCCACCTGCGCCATAAACTTATCATTAACACTTGGTGTATTGTCTGTTGTTGGCGGAGTTACATCATCCTTTGATGATTCATCTCCTGTTGTTGGTGGAATTACATCATCCTTTGATGACTCATCTCCTGTTGTCGGTGGGATTACTTCATCTATTGATGGTTTATCCTCTGTTGTTGGTGGGATTACATCATCCTTTGATGGTTTGTCTCCTATAATAGGTGGAATTATCTCATCGATATCTCCATTTTCTGTGCCGTTATTAGGTCTGTTAGTGCATCCTCCATTGTAGAATGGATGTCTCTTCTTAAACAACCTATCATGTCTTTTCTTATAACTACACTTACGTACTACTACATTGGAAGTATCATTAGAACCTATTCCAGCAGCATAAGCTGTACTTCCTACTCCCCCTATAATAGATGTTGTTAATACTATGGCAATTAGTTTATTTTTCATCGGTACCACTCCTTTTTATTTTTTCGAACTTCTCTTGTAAAGAAATCCAATATCTTATTAGTAAAAGTACTTTTTACTTTTTCTAACGCCGTACTTACAGTTATAACATAGATTGTCCAGTTATCTTAGTTAAGATTACTTCCATCATAGGCTACATATTCCCTTGTATGATTTTTATTCCTTATATTGCAATAAAAGAAAGCAAGTGATATTTAATCTATCACTTGCTTTACATAAGTTATTCCATTTTATTCATTGGGTATAATTACCACAGCATTTATTTGAAAAATTCTTGTGTAGCATAAAATCTATTTCCTATTTTATACACACCTATACCAATTTCTCCAAATCTATCACATAATATGTTAGCCTTATGACTCGGCGAATTCATCCAGTTATTCACAAAACGTTCTGCTATTGCAGCTTCATCTGTCATTCCACCTATATATGCTATATTTTCTCCCCATGCTTTATATGTAATTCCATCTTTTTTAATTATATCACTCATTAAACGACCTTCTGGATCTCTATGCTCAAAATATCCTCTGTCGCCCATGTCCATAGATTTTATTCTTGCATATTTTCTCATTGTACTACTATATGTTAATGCAGCAAGTCCTTCTTTAGCTCTCTCCTCATTTACTCTTTGTAAAATAATACTTTCTATATTTGAAAAAAAGTTATTACTAATAGGCTCTTGAGAAATATTCATTATATTATCTTCCTCTGTATTTGTTACCGATGAATCCTCTGTTGTATTAGTTGCTTTATTGTTTGATTCAGCAATGACTGCTTGTCCATTTACTTTATTATCTTGTTTTTCTTCTACATTATTATTAACTACATTATTCTCTTTTTCTATATCTGATTTTTCCTCTGTAGTATCTTCATTATTATTTTCTTCATTATTATCTTTCTCATCTACAACTTTCATATTATAAAACTTAGAATTTTCATTATATTCTTCTACTAGCAATGCTACTATTTTTTCTTTACTTTTCAAAGGCTTCACAGCAACCTTTTCTTTAGCTAAATGTGTAATTCCTGATATAACACCAAAAAATACCGATGCTATTGTAGAAATTGATAATACAACTAATACTGTAGTAATCTTTTTTTTCATATTTTCACCATTTAAAACCTTACTTATGTATAATTTTATTACATATACTATTATACTACAGTAATTTATTTTATAAAGTAGTTACTTTATCAAACTTTTCCCGTTTTTATACATTATATTGTAATTTTTTATATTTTCATAAGATTTTATTATATTTTATCTAATAAATTCTTCAGCAATATAAACTCTATCTCCAGATTTATATATTCCTATACCGACTTCTGAATAAGTTCCTGATAAAATTTTATCCTTACTACTAGTTGAATTCATAAAATTATTCGTAAATTTTTCTGCTAAAGTTGTTGGATCTGAATTATATGTAACATAACCTATATTTTCACCCCAACTACCATAAGTTACACCATCATTTTTCATATATACTGTAATTGAGTTTCCACTTAAATCTTTACTTGCTAAATATCCGTTATCAGCCATATCTTTTACTTTTACCCTTGCATATTTTTTAATTCTTTCACTATTAACTAAACTTTGAACTCCTGCTTTACTTCTTTCTTCATTAATTTTTTGATATACTATGTTTTCAACTTCTGACAAGAAATTTTCTCCTACCGGCATAACTGTTGTAGTATAATTTTTTGTCTCTACTGTTTTCGTATTATCATTTCTAGTTTCTATTTTCTTTTCTTCTTGTATTTTATTTTCTTGAATATTATTTTCTTGCACTGTATTATTACTTACTTCTGTTTTATTGCTATCCTCGTCTTTATTTTCTACAGCTTCTTGATTGTCCTCTTTTTCTTCTTTATTTTCCTCTTCTTTTTTTTCTTCATCATTAATATTTTCTTTGTTATTTTTATTAACTTTACTAACTACTTTATTTTCTTTGTTATTTTTTGCTTCTGACTTATTTTTTTCTAACGTTGCCAATGCAATTACACTAGAAGATATAATAACTATAAATACTGCTACAATTAATAATATCTTTTTTGCTTTATTAGAAATCTTATTTTCTTTTAAATCTACATTATGACTTTCTTCAAATAAAGCTTTATTACCCTTTTCCATTTCATCTAATACACCAGTTACAGAAAGTTCAATAGTATCATCTATCTCTATTTTAGGGTCTTCTTTAGTTAAGTTAAATTTGTTTCTCTCTCTCATATCTTCACCTCATAAGGTTGTATTTCTAAATAAATACAATTATAAGGTATTTTGACGAATTTTTCAACTTTTTGTTTTATTTCGACATAAAATTACAAAACAGTAGGGATATTCTATTAAAATAAATATCCCTATTAAAATTATATATGTTTTGGTATAACATCTTTAGATACCTTACCATCTAAAGATAAATAGTAACTTCTTATAGGTTTTAAATCATCATCTAACTCATATACTAAAGGAGTTCCTGTAGGTATATTCAAATCAGCAATTCCATCACTAGATATATTATCCAAATATCTTACTAATGCTCTTAATGTATTCCCATGAGCTGCTATAATAATTCTTTTATCCTTTTTCAAATTTGGTGCTATATTCTCATTCCATTCTTGTAGAACTCTCTTTTCTGTATCAGCTAAATTTTCAGTAAGTGGTAAATCACTTTCATTTAAATCATGATATTTAAATTCATGTCCAGGATACCTTGGATCATCCTTAGTTAATTCTGGTGGTCTTACATCTACAAATCTTCTCCACTTATGAACTTGTTCTTCACCATATTTTTCTGCAGTCTCTGCTTTGTTTAACCCTTGTAGTGCACCATAATGTCTCTCATTAAGCTTCCAAGACTTATAAACTGGTATCCACATTAAATCCATCTCATGCAATACTATCCACAATGTTCTTATAGCTCTTTTTAAAACAGATGTATATGCTATATCAAACTGAAAGCCATTCTCCTTAAGTATCTTCCCCGCCATTCTTGCTTCTCTAAGTCCATTTTCTGATAAATCTACATCAGTCCATCCAGTGAACTTATTTTCTAGATTCCAAAGACTTTCACCATGTCTAATTAAAACTAACTTTTTCATTTTATATCTCCTCCACTTCTATATAATATTAGTATGAAAACTGTATTACCTAGATATACATTTTTCTTTATAATTTAAACAAAATAAAATTGTTTATAACATAAAATATCAGTATATATAGCAGATTATCTAAACTGATTAAATTGCAAATTGATTGAATTATAAAAGGAGCTATCTCTAACAAACCTTCTTTTGTTAATGATAACTCCTTTTATACTCTTCTATTCTTCAAACGGACGCACTCTTAATGGCAATCCTATTTTATTGCATACTTTCCTGCAAGCTTCTATCTCTTCTTCACCAATACAATCCACTACAGTCATTACAACATTAGGCACATATTTTTTACACTCTACTGCAAACTTTAACATTTCATCATAAGATTTTATTCCAAACTTATTACGAGTTATTTTATAATACTCTTCTGCATTAGAAGCATTTAAACTTATTGAAACTGTATCTATACATCCTTTAAGTAATGGTGTAATATCTTTTTCATGAATTAAATTAGCTAGTCCATTAGTATTTATACGAATAGACATACCATTGTATTTCTTCTTTACATATGAAGCAATTTCAACTATATCGTAGACTCTTTCCATCGGTTCACCGAATCCACAAAATATAACTTCCTTAACATTGCTTAAATCATATTTATCAAATTCTGATATAATTTCTTCTTTTGTTGGTTCTTTCTTTAACCATAAGCTATTTGACTCTGCCATTTCTTTTGTGTTTCTTAAACAAAAAGTACATGCTGCTGGGCAACGATTAGTTAAATTAACATAAACATTATCCTTAATATTACTTTGCCCTTGAAGGCTTGTATATTCTCCATTTTTAGCTGTATATAATATAACCATATATATATCCCCCTAAAATTATTTTAATTCTGTTAAATATTCTTCAAAACATAGTCCATCAGTAACTGGAGTATTAAGCTCAGCTGTATACTTAATAGTTTTACTTATAAATTCAGTTGCCTTTTTTACAGCATCTACAAGTGACGTACCTTTTACAACACTAGATATTATAATTGAAGTAAAAACATCTCCTGTTCCAGATCTATCTTCACCAATCTTCTTTACATTAACAACATTATACCCACTATCTTTTTCATAAACAAAGTTTTGTATTTCTCCATCATATTGAAGTCCTGTTATAACAACTTTATCAGGTCCCTTTTTACAAAGAGCTTTTGCTATTTCCTCTAGCTCTTTCTCACTTAATTGTCGTTTAGGATATTCTATATCTAGAAGTCTACAAGCCTCTGTTAAATTTGGAGTAATTATATCTGCATATTTTAATAACTTTTTCATTTCATTACACATTTCTTTGGTATATGTTGCATATAACTTTCCATAGTCACCCATTACAGGATCAACAACAACTATAGTATTATTATCCTTGAACTTCTCCATAAATTCAACAACAACATCAATTTGCTCTTTTGATCCTAAAAAACCTGTAGCAATTCCATCAAAACTAATATTTAGTTCCTTCCAATTATTCATATACTCCTTCATCTTAGAAGTATAATCATCAAAAAAGAAACTTGGAAAACCAGTATGTGCAGATAATACTGCTGTAGGTAATGGACAACATTGAATTTTCATTGCCGATATTATTGGTAATTGTGCTGCTATTGAACATCTTCCAAAGCCAGTCATGTCATTTACTATAGCGATTTTCTTTTGTTTTTTTAGAGTCATAGCTTTAAACACCTCATTTCTAATTATTACATTATAATCCAAACTGCTACTTAAATCAATTGTACCCCTACCCTTTAAATGTAAGTACTGGCTTAAATGTCGCTATTACTGTAATTAATTCAAATTCTACTAAAGATTCTATAACGTCCTCAATTTTTTTATATGCCTTTGGTGACTCTTGATAAATTAGTTCTACATCTTTACATACAATCCTACTATTGAATTTGTTTGATTTAATATTTTCTAATGTAAAATTCTTTTCCAATCTTCCTTTGCATAATGACCTTGGCCATTTTCTACCCGCTCCATGTGATAATGATGATAATGATTTCTCTGTATTAGCTTTAGGCATAATTAAATAAGTTAAATCCCCCCTAGACCCTGGTATTATAACTGCACCACTTTTAGTTGAAGTAGCACCCTTTCTATGAATATAAAATTCTCCATCTTTCTCAAGAAAATTATGATTACAACTAATAATACATTCTCTTTCAACGGAATAACCTAAATAATCTAGTAATTTATCTCCAACTAATTTTCTATTTCTCTCTGCCCAAACTACTGCATGTTCATGCTTTTCTATATAAGCTTTTCCTAATTCACTTTCTGGATTTAATCCTCCAAAAACATCATATTCATCTAATATTTTTTCACCATATCCTCTTGATCCGCTATGAATTAATAAAAATATATCATCATCGCATATATTAAGTTTATCCCATTCTTCTTTATCATAAATTTTATTTAAACTTTGAAATTCTGCAAAGTGATTTCCTCCACCAATGGTTCCTAATGGATAAATTGGTGATTCGTCTTCATACGGATTTTCAATTTCTAATTTTTCTAATCCTCTTAACTTTTCTAATTTTTTCACACATCTATCAATTTTAAACTTTTTATTCTTAATACCAGTTTTGATAAGCGTCATACCACAACCTATGTCTCCACCTATTATATGGGGATATATAACACCTTTTGTTGCTACTGCTATACCAATAGGAATCTTTCCAGCATGTAGATCTGGAAGCCCTACTATTCTTTCTACACCGTTTAACTTACTTATTGCATTGAGTTGATTTTTTGCATTATCTTCTATCCAACACTTACTATTTGCTATTATTTCTACTTTGTTCATATACCATATTCTCCTTATTATGATTCTGTAAAAATAAAAAAGTCGCAACTAAAAAGCCACGACAATGTAATCAATATAAATATTTTTACAGACAAGTGGTTTTTTCTTTACTATTAATTTTTAAAACAATACTTCTAACTAATAACATAAAAACCACTTCCTTTCATAATAGATTAATTATAGTATATCATACTTTTATATTTATGTCTTTATTTCTTAACTCCTCAACACATTTTCCTATAACCTTTATACCTTTTTCTATATCATCTAAAGACAACCTAGATAATCCTAATCTTAAAGTATTATCACAACTATTATCTAAAGAAAAAATATCTCCTGGCATAAATATAACTCCCTTCTCATAGCATTTTTCAAGAAGTTCCCTAGAGTTTATATTATTTATACCTATATAAATATGAAGTCCCCCTTCTCCCCATATAAATGAAGGCTTTATATATTCTTTTACACATTTAAAAGCAAAGTCATACTTTTCCTTATATATGCGACGAATTTTCTTTATATCCTTTTTAAAAATTCCATTACATAAATATTCATATAATATTCCTTGATCTAAAAAAGATGTGTGTATATTTTTACATCTCTTAACACTTTCAAAAATATTAATTAATTCTTTATCAGCTATAATCCATCCGATTCTCACTCCCGGAAATAATATTTTTGAAAAACTTGATATATAAACTACTGCATTTGCATTCTTATCTAAAGCAGCCAATGGTGATATATGACTACTATTATGCATTAACTCTTCATTAAATCCATCTTCAATTATTGGAACATTATACTTCTTAAAAATTTCATATATCCTATATCTCTTTTCTGCACTAATAACTATACCTGTAGGATTATGATACGATGGAATTAAATATCCAAATTTAATTCCACCTTTTTTCAATTCATTCTCTAACTCTACTATATCAATGCCATCTTCATTTACCTTTACTGGAACAATATCTGCACCATGAACTTTCATCATTTTTATTGCTGTATTATGTGTAGGATTTTCACATAATATCTTGTCTCCTTTTTTAATACATGAAGTCAGAATAATATCCAATCCTTCTGTAAATCCATTAGTAATTATTATATCTTTGTTACTTATATCTATACCTTTATTTTTAGTATATTCTAAAATATATTCCATAAGTGGTTTATACCCTCTTGCATAACCATAATTTAATATCTTATGATTTTCTTTAGATATTGTATTTAAAAATGCCTTTTTAACTTCTTCTATATTAAAAAGTTCTCCTTCTGGTGATATACTTTTAAATGATATAAGATCTTTACTCCATGGAATCTCACTTTTAACTATATCTAACTCACTAGCTTTAGTCCCGTATTCATTAATATAGTTGTTCCATGATACATTCCACTTAACTGATATATCTGTATTTCTATTACTAATAAACGTTCCTTTCCCTTTTATAGTATATAAAATTCCTTCTGCTTCAAGATTTTCATATGCCGTAATTACTGAATTTCTACTGACACCTAATAACTTTGCCATTTCTCTTGTAGCTGGTAACTTTGAATTTTGTGCAAGCAAATTCTTATCTATAATTCCTTTTATATAATTTTCAATTTGAATATATATAGGCTCATTATCATTAAAAGTTTTATTAGAAAGAAACATTAATTCATTTACTCCTTTTTAATCAAGGGAATACTCTATCATCTTATCTAATAAACTAGGAAAATCAATTCCTTTTTCCATAGCGCTCTTAGGGATAAGACTTGACCTAGTTAATCCCGGTAATGTATTTACTTCTAATACATATGGTATTCTATCTTGTAATATCATGTCAATTCTTATATATCCCTTGCATCTTAGTACTTTCCATATTTTGTGTGAAATTCTGTCAACTTTTCTTTGTAAATGACTATTTAATCTTAATATTTTTTCCTCTGCGCCACCTTCATCATACTTTGATGAATAATCAAAAAAGTTTTTACCATTACTTTGTATAGAAATTGTAGGCATAACTTCACCATTTAATACAAATGATGTTATCTCTATTCCATTAATATATTTTTCAATTATAACTTCATTATCATACTTTAATGCTTCCTTAACGGCATCTTCTAAATCTTCTTCACGTTCTACAAGAGTTGTAGCTACACTAGACCCTCCATTATTAGGCTTAACAAAAACAGGATATCCCATCTTTCTTATTCCATAATAATTAATTTCCTTTAAGCTTCCAGCTACAAACCATTGCGCTGTATCTATTTTTTCTGATAACATAACTCTTTTACATAAATCTTTATTCATAGCTATTGAGCTTGAAAGAACCCCGCATCCACTATATGGGATACCCATAGTTTCTAATATTCCTTGTACTGTACCATCTTCACCAAATGCACCATGTAATGCTATAAAAGCAAAATCTATATCTTTAACCTTATCAATAACATCTTTTTTAGAGTCAATTATTATAGGAATTACTTCATATTTTTCTTTATCTAAATTATTTATAACTTCTTCACCAGATTTTAAAGAAATTTCTCTTTCAGATGAAATTCCACCCATTAATACACCAATTCTCATTTTTGCTACCTCACTTCTTAATTATATTTTTATTATATTATTTTCAAAAAATAAAATAAGAGCCACCATTATATTAATTTCTATATAATGTGGTTCTCTTAAATAAAAATTATCTGTTATTCAAATTTACATATCTCATATGATCCTTTACATTCATATATGCAGGACGAATAATTTTATCTGTATTTATTAATTCCTCAATTCTATGAGCACTCCATCCAGCAATTCTTGCCATTGCAAAAATAGGAGTATATAATTCTAGTGGTAAATCTAACATACTATATACAAATCCACTATAAAAATCTATATTTGCACTAACACCTTTATAAGTTTTTCTTTCTTCTGCAATAACTTGTGGTGCTAATTTTTCAACTAAAGAATATAAATTATATTCTTCTGTTCTACCTTTTTCCTCTGATAGGTTCTTTACAAATTTTTTAAATATATTAGCACGTGGATCTGATAAAGAATAAACTGCATGTCCCATTCCATAAATAAGTCCTGATTTATCAAAAGCTTCTTTATGAAGTAATGCCTTTAAATAACTTCTAACTTCATCCTCATCATTCCAATCTGATATCTTTTCTTTCATATCATTAAACATTTTTACTACTTTTATATTAGCACCACCATGCTTAGGCCCTTTTAATGATCCTAATGCAGCGGCAATAGCTGAATAGGTATCTGTCCCTGATGATGAAACTACATGAGTTGTAAAAGTTGAGTTATTTCCCCCACCATGTTCTGCATGTAATACTAATGCTACATCTAAAATTCTTGCTTCCAACTCTGTATATTTACTATCTGGTCTTAACATATATAAAATATTTTCTGCAGTAGATAAATCAGTTCGTGGAGTATGGATAATTAAGCTATTGCCATTATAATAATGATCGTAAGTTTGATAACCGTATACTGATAATAGTGGAAATACTGCTATAAGTTGTAAACATTGACGTAATACATTATCAATTGAAGTATCGTCAGCTTTTTCATCATAAGAATATAATGTTAATACACTTCTTGCAAGGGTATTCATCATATCAAAACTAGGTGCTTTCATTATAATATCTCTTACAAAAGAAGTTGGTAAACTTCTATAACCGGCTAATATATCTGTAAAATCTTTTAATTGTTCCTTATTAGGTAATTCTCCCAATATAAGTAGATATGCAATTTCCTCGAATCCAAATCTTTTTTCTTTTACAAAACCACTAACCAAACTTTCTATATCTATTCCTCTATAGAAAAGCTTTCCATCACATGGGACTTCTTTGCCATCTATAATTTCTTTTGAACATATTTCTGAGATTTCTGTTAATCCAGTAAGAACTCCTTTACCATTTATGTCCCTTAATCCTCTATTAACCTTATGTTCTATATATAGATTTTGTTCTATTGTACTATTTTTAATGCATACATCTTTTAATTTTTTAATTGCTGGTGTGATTTCAGAAAAATTTATTTCTGTTACTGTTGTCATAGCCCCCTCCCCTTTCTTTAAATAGAAACAGTATAAAACAAATATTGTGTATTATATCTATTTTAACATATATTTGAAAAGTTCTGAAATCTCTTTTTTCTAATAATTTGTAAATTTTTATTTAATACAAAATAAAATAATTATAAACTAGGATACAGTTTTTACACCTAATTCCTTTATAACTGTATCCTAATTTGTATTATTATAATTTTATTAGATAACTAGTATGAGCCTTAACTTCTAAATTTATTTCTTCTCCCTCTACAATAAAGTTTAGCTTTGTACCAAATACTTCATTTAAAGTAGACTTTGAATCCTTACCAAAAATCTTTACAGGTATTTTCAATCTTCTGTCCATATCATCAGTAGAAAAAATAATTATAAATAAATCATTTCTTGTAAATCTAGCATATGAAAATACATAGTCTTCATCGGAAAGTATCTTGAATCCACCATCTTGAAGTGATTCTTCACTAGTTTTCAAATGTGCCAATTTAGAATATAACTTATAATATTTTGTTGATTCTATATCTTTATTCCAAGGCATAGGATATCTACATCCTTCATTTGTATTTAATCTACCATCAATTCCTGCTTCATCACCATAGTACATATTAGCAGTACCTATCATCGTAAATAGCATAATAACAGCACCACGATATTCTTCAAAACTTATTTTTTCATTATTATGAAGTCTTGAAATATCATGACTATCAAATAAATTAAACTGATTTTCTTGTATTACAAATGGTAACCTACATAAATGTTCCTTTATTCTATTTGCAAAATTTTTAGATGTAATCTTACAACTTATATTTGAAAGATTAGGATTTTCTCTCATAAAGAAGTCTGTTTCCCCTAAAAAACTTCTAACTGGTCTTCCAAAGCCAAAATAATTCATCGCCGAATCCCACTCATCACCATTTAAAAACTCATTATGATCACACCAATCCTCACCTATAATATAAGCATCAGGATTTTCCTCTTTTATACTCTTTCTAATTTCTGGCCATACTTCATGATGTAATTGTATTTCATTATTTCTAGCCATGGTATCCGCTACATCAAATCTCCAACCATCTATGTTATATGGGGGTTTAAGCCACTTCTTTACTAATGACTTTTCACCTTTGTAGATAATCTCTTTAAGTTCTTCTGATGTATAATTTAAAGTAGGCAATGTATCAACATTAAACCAAGACTTATATTTATTATCATCATCAAAAAAGTAATATTTTCTTTCTTTGGAATTCTTATTATTATATGCACCTTCACTTTTATCAAAGAAAATTCCTTCTTTATTAAACCAACGATTTGCAGTTCCTGTATGATTTATTGATACATCTAACATTAACTTCATATTATTTTTATGTAACTCATCCATTAGTTCTGCAAAAGCTTTGTTTCCACCAAAATGAGGATCAACATTAAAATAATCTAAGCAATCATATTTATGTACTGTAGCTGCATAAAATATCGGATTCATATATATGGCATTTACACCTAACTTTTTTAAATACGGAATTTTATCTTTAACTCCTTCTAAATCTCCACCATAAAAATCAAGACAATGACTTTCGTTATATTCTTTTGGCTCAGCATTCCAATCTTCTATCTTCACAGCAGGATATCCATCAAAATAATATTCTCCTGTTTTAACATCATTTTCGGTATTACCATTACAAAAACGTTCCGGAAATATTTGATAAAATACAGATTTTTTTACCCAACTTGGCTGATTATAATCTATTAATATTTTGAAATCATATGTTTCTGCTGGCATATAATCTACGATTTCTTTTTGATTATAAAAATATATCTTATCTTCAGTTACTAAATAGAAATGATAATGCAATACATCTTCATAAACAGTTACTTCTGTAGAATAATAAGCTAATCCATTTTCTACAAACTCCTTATCCATATTCAATACATTCTCTATTCCATTCAGCTTAGTTCTTAGCATAACAGCTTTAACAGGTGACGAATCATACATTCTTATAAAAATTTTTATCTTCTCGCCCCTTTTAGGTAATGGATTACTAACAAAAAATTTTGATCCATCACTATATATACTTTCTAACCACTTTTCCATAAAACCACCCCTTATAATTCATTATTAATTTATAATTACACATTGTCAATGCATATAAGAATAGTTAATTTATCCCTATGTAAAATATATTAATTATTCATTCACCAAATTATTTACATACTAATTTTAAATTGTAAAACATATGTATTATAATAATTTACGAGGTGATACTATGCAAAAACTTCTTAGTAAAATGAGGCAAGCAATAAATGATTTTAATCTAATAGAAGATGGCGATAAAATAGCTGTAGGACTCTCTGGTGGTAAAGACAGCCTAACTCTTCTTCATCTTTTAAATTTATATAGAAAATTTTCTCCAGAAAAATTTGAACTTATAGCAATAACTCTTAATCCTGGAGGAGTAGACAATAGTCCTCTTCACTCTTTATGTAAAGAACTTCAAGTTCCTTTCTACGAAATACAAACTGATATAAAAGAAATTGTTTTTGATTTAAAAAAAGAAAAGAATCCTTGCTCTTTATGTGCAAAACTTAGACGTGGTATACTTAATAATACTGCTGAAAACCTTGGTTGTAGCAAAGTTGCTCTTGGACATCATAAAGATGATGCTATAGAAACATTAATTCTATCATTAAGCTATGAAGGTCGCATTAATTGCTTTTCTCCAAAAACATTTATGGATAAAAACACTATTACATTAATACGCCCAATGGTTTACATATCAGAAGGTTCTATAAAAAATGTTGCAAAAAAATACAACTTGCCTGTTATAAAAAATCCATGCCCTGCTGATGGAAAAACTAAAAGACAAGATGTAAAAGAATTAATAAATGAATTAAATGAACGTATTCCTGGTTTTAAACGAAATATATTTGGTGCATTAAACAACGCAGAACAACTTTTTATTTGGGATAAAAATTTAATTAAATAAATATTCAAAGTACTAACTTAGACAAATCCCCATACCTTGTAATTTAAATTACTTAGAATATTAAGGCGTGGGAATCTTTATTACTATTTTAAAATTAGTGTATTTTTATCTAAACATTACTTTTACCTAAAAACAATGTTCCTACATTAGCTTCAAATGCATGTTGATGAACTAAATGGTCTACAATCTGACTTAATACCCATTGGAACATTTTCTAATGTAGCTACTTATTGGTTACCTAATATTATTAAAAAATTTCAGCATGATTATACTAATATTGATTATGAATTACTCCTAGGTGATTATAAAAAAATAGAAGAATGGATTTTAGAAGGCAGAGTAGATTATGGTTTCTTACATTTGCCTGCTAATGCAGAACTTGAAACTATATTTTTAGAACAAGATAGATTACTTGCTATTTTACCAGAAAATCATCCTTTATCAAAAAAAGAATATTGTACTGTAGCAGATTTATGCCATAATCCTTTTATGCTACTTGAAAATGGTGAAAAATCAGATATAATAGATAATCTTATACTACAAAAACTGTTGCACCAAAAAGAGTGTAACAGTTTTGTAATTACTTATTTTTTATAATTTAAATATAACTTTTCCACAGCGGACCAATCAATAATGTTCCATATATTTTTTACATAATCGCCTCTTAAATTTTTGTATTTAAGATAATAAGCATGTTCCCATACATCTATTGTTAATATAGGTTTTGCACCAATACTTAAAGGATTGTCTTGATTTGGCATCATCATAACTTGTAAAACACCATATTTATTTATAACAAGCCATCCATATCCTGATCCAAATTGTCTCAATGATGCATTGGAAATTTGCTCTTTTAAGTTTTCAACACTACCAAATGTATTATTGATATCTTTTAATAAATCACCTTGTGGTGATAATTTAGCATTAGGTGATAATAATGAAAAATATAAATTATGATTAAATACTCCACCACCCTGATTTATTACTGATAACTTTATATATTCTGGTATATTATTTGTATCTGATAAAATTTCTTCTAGTGCCTTTCCATGGAAAAAATCCTGATTCTTCTCTACTATACTATTAAGATTGTTAACATAACTTTGTAAATGCTTTGAATAATGTATCTCTATGGTCTCACCATCTATATATGGCTCTAAATCATTAAATTTATACGGCAAAGTTATTTTATCATATTTCATCTCAATCTCTCCCCTATAATTTTATTTCATTTTAAAATCTTTATTACATATTAATATAATTCCCTAAAATATATATATTATAATTTACAATTAGAATTTCACAATTTAGGTAAAAATTCTTCTTGTGAAGTAATTTTATCAATAACTGTACACTGAATAAAAAAAGCTACCACGCTCTTGCGTAGCAGCTTTCACACAATATATTTTTAAACAAATTCAATTAAATCTTTACCAAGTTTTTTTATTCTTGCTAATGAATAAACTTCATATCCTTTATCTTCTAACAATTTACGTCCTGGTTGGAATGACTTTTCAATTACTATTCCAATACCAGCAACCTTTGCACCAGCTTCTTCAACTAATCTTATAGCTCCAAGTGCCGCTTCCCCATTAGCTAAAAAATCATCTATAATAAGTATATTATCTTCCTTAGAAATATATTTTTTTGATAATGTTAATTGATAATCTAAAGCCTTTGTAAATGAGTGTACTGTAGTTTGATATACTTCACCATTTAATATCTTTGAACTTTGTTTTTTTAATGTAACCATAGGAAGATTCATTTGCATTGCTGTCATAACTGTTGGTGCTATACCAGAACTTTCAATTGTAAAAATCTTAGTTATGTTATGTTTTTCAAAATAATTTTTAAATTCTGTTCCTACCTCATACATAAGTTTTGCATCTACACCATGATTTAAAAAGCTATCCACTTTTAATACCGTTTCATTTAATGCTTTACCTTCATCTAAAATACGTTTCTTTAATAACTCCATACTATTCTTACACCTCTTCTGTACTTTCTAAAATTTCATCTTTACTCTCTTTTAAAACTAAGTTTAGTATTAATGAAACAATTGTTCCTGTTGAAATTCCTGATGCAAATATCATTTGTAATCCTTCTGGTAACTGTGATATAACTTCTGGTCTAAATGTTACGCCTAATCCTAGAGCTATTGATGTAGCTATTATTAAAAGATTCCTATCATTTAATTTTACTCTACTTAATGTTTTAATTCCAGCCGCAGCTACAGTTCCAAACATTACTATTCCAACACCACCAAGTACTGGTTGTGGAATTCCATTGATCAGACCTGCTAACTTAGGAAATAATCCCAAAATCACTAAAAGTGTCCCTGCCATTACTGCTACATGCCTACTTGCAACTTTTGTAAGAGAAATTAATCCTACATTTTGACTAAAAGATGTATTTGAGAAAGAACCCACTGTAGCACCAACAATACTACCTACTCCATCAGCTAAAACTCCAGCTCCAACTCTCTTTTCATCCATTTCTATATTAGAAGTTTCCCCTATAGCCTTTAAACATCCAACAGTTTCTATTGTAGTAACAAAATATGCTGGTATAAATGCTAATAATGCTTTCCAATTAAACACTACTCCATATTGAAATATTTTAGGCATTGAAAACCATGTTGCTTCTTTAACAGCTGAAAAATCAACCATTCCAAGAGGAATACATATTAAATATCCTATAGTCATTCCAATTAAAATAGATGCACTGCTTAACATTCCCTTGCCATAACTATTCAGAACTAGAGTTATTACCATTACTATCATTGCAATAGATAAGTTTTTTAAACTTCCATAGTCAGCTGCTCCACTTCCTCCAGCAGCCCAATCTATTGACACTGGCAATAATGTTAGGCCAATTAAACATACTACAGTTCCAGTAACTATTGGAGGAAAGAACTTCATTAATGGTTTTATAAAATAACTTAAAATAATTTCAAAAAACGATCCCAAAATTGTAGCTCCAACTATACCTGCCATTCCTAATGTTTGTCCTACTGAAATTGCTGGTGATACAAATGTAAAATCTGTACCCATAATACAAGCAACTTTTGATCCTACTTTTCCAATACCTCTTGCCTGTACTATAGTTGCAATACCTGATGCCAAAATAGAGGCACTAATCAATGCTGTTGTCATTGTACTATCAAAGCCTAAGCTTCCTGCGATTACCAACGGAACTACAACAATTCCTGAAAATGCTGCAAATATATGTTGAAGTCCAAATAAAATTTTCTTCGGTAATGAAGGATTATCATCTACCTGGTAAGTTAAGCCAATAGTATTCTCATTGTTCTTACTCATATAAAACTCCTTTTTCTTTTAATAAAAAAACACCTCAATAAAAAAATTGAGGTGTTCTATTTCAAAAGCTATCTTCTTTTGCTATACAAATGAAATACAACTCCTCGTAGTCTGCACTTTTACGGTTTGCAGGTAGAAACTTTCGATCCATATTATCGATTATATACGAGATTCATTATGTTATATTTCGTATTATATTATGAATATTGACATATTTCAATAAAATTTTATACGATTTAATCAATATTAAAAGTTCTACTTCTTTACGTTTATAAAAAAAATCTACTCCAAGATATTTTCTAACTTGGAATTCTTTGCAGCTCTTTTTCTATTAATTTTTCTATATTTTCTCCACTTAATACTAAAATATCTCCTTTTTCTATAATTGTTGCACCTTTAGGAATCAATACTTCACCTTTACGTTTTATCATAACTATTAATATTTCCTCTGGTATATTTGCATCCATAATGCTTTTATTAATCCACTTGTTATTATTGTCTACATTAAGTTCAATTAGCCTTGTACTCATATCTCCTGAATAATCATTAAAAGTTTTTAATACTGTCGTAGTATTATCAACTAAATCAAGTTTCTTTGCTATTACCGGTATCAACGTTCCCTGAATTGATACTGAAAATAATGCTATGAAAAATATTATATGAAAAATATCATCATCTATATGCACTCCATAAGTAACAGCATATATTGCAAAAACTATTGAAGCAGCTCCTCTAAGCCCTACCCATGAAATAAATATTTTTTCCTTTATCGAAAATTTAAATGGATGCAATGTTAAAAATGTAGCTACTGGTCTTGCAACACATAGCATAAACAGTGATATGGATGTAGCTGTTCCAAAAATCCTAGGGAATTTTGAAGGAAATGATAATAATCCCAATGTAAAAAATAATGCTATTTGCATAATCCATGAGATTCCATCTAAAAAACGAAACATACTTTTTTTATGTGGTATCTTGCTATTTCCTATTAAGATTCCCGCCATATATACGCTTAAATATCCGTTTCCCTCCAACCATTCGCTTAATGCATAGGATAAAATTGCTATGGCTATTACAAATATTGTATAGAACCCTTCTACCTCAAAATTTGCTTTTCTAATAATGTAAACAGCACCCTTAGCTAAAATTGTACCAACTAATAGTCCAAAGACAATTTGTTTTATTAGCATAGGTACTATACTTCCTATACTACTACTTTTCATAAGAGTTAGTATTGTTAATGTAAACATATATGCAATAGGATCATTACTGCCACTTTCCACCTCTAACAATGGCGCCAATGATCCTTTCAAGTTTAACCTTTGCGATCTTAATATAGCAAAAACAGCTGCTGCATCAGTAGATGCTACCACCGCTCCAATAAGCAATCCTTCTAATAAAGTAGTACCTAATACAAAATCACAAAATAATCCTGTTAATACTGCCGTTATTATTACACCTACTGTTGACATAAGTATTGAAGGAATAGCTGAAGACTTAGCCATACTCCAATTGGTACCAAATCCACCATAAAACATTATGAGCACTAATGCCATTGAACACAGTTCACTAGTAAGCTGATAATTATCAAAATATATTCCTACAATTCCATCAGAACCAAATAACATTCCAAGTATTATAAATACTAATAATATTGGTACACCAAACTTATATAGTACCTTACTAGATGTAATAGAAATTAATAATACTAATCCACAAATAATCATTAGCTTAACCATCTATCTTCCCTCCCCCTAATATTCTTCATATTTAAATTATATAAAACAATTAAGGTTTGTGATACTTTTATTGATATATTTTAAAATTTTCCTTCTATTATTTTCATTATATTAAATTTTAAGCATTAAAAATAAAATTTTATCATTTTAAACTTAATAAAATAATATAACTTTATATATAAAAAAGGACTAAATCACAAATTCCTACTTTTGTAACTTAGTCCTTCTATTTATTTATTATTAATAACACCATGTTTTAAAATATCTGCTGTAACCATTAATGATTCTCTACATGATTCTAGTGACTTTGATATTGTAAAAAAAGCCACTAATTCATTTATTAACGATGATATTAATAAGTTATTTAATATTTCTAATTCATTATCTTCATTAATTCTTATATTTTTTGTAGATTTTATATGAGGAGGTAACTTATCTACTGATGTAAACTCCTTACACTGAATAAATTGAGATAAATGTTTTTCTAACCTAATATCCATATTGCATATAATAGAAATAATAAAATCTTTATCCTTACTTTTAACAACCTCAGTTGTAATATAATCAAAAATTAATAATTGAAACTGAAAAATATCACAATCTATATCAATAATTTTATGCTCTAAGTCTGATAAAATTCTATCTCTAAATTCACCTAATAAATATATAAATAAATCTTCTTTATTCTCAAAATATTGATAAAAACTACCTCTAGAAATATTAGCTTCTTTGATTATTCTATTTATAGATGCATCATAAAAATTATATTTACTAAATTCCTTTTTAGCACATTTTATTATCTTATTTCTTTTATCTTTAGGTAAATTAAAAAATGTATTTTTAGGCATATAAATCTCCTCAATATATTTTCTATTCTGTTCTTAATGAATCTACTGGATCAAGTTTTGATGCTTTATTAGCTGGAGAAAGACCTGCTAACATACTTACAATCACACTAATTCCAATACCTATAATAACATATCCACCAGTAATATTCATTACCTTCATATCAAATACATTCATAGATGCTTTATTAACTAAAATCGAAATAATAAATGAGCTTATTGTTCCTAATATTCCACTAGAGATTCCAATCAAGAATGCTTCTGAAACAAAAATTCTTTTTATATCTTTGTTTCTTGCTCCTATAGCTCTAAGTAATCCAATTTCTTTTGTTCTTTCTACAACACTTATATATAAAACTACTAATATCATAATTGATGAAACTAAAAGTGAAATTCCAGCAATTCCTGCTAAAACTATTGTTACAATGTTTAGCATAGTTAACATTTGATCTCCCATAGTTTCTTGAGTTGACCCACTATAACCTAAGTCTCTAATTGTTGACTTAAGATCACTGGCATCTTCTTCATTATCTGCTACTAAGTAAACCATAGTAGGTTTTAATTCCTTACCTGCATCACTTAAGAGTGTCTCAATATCAGAATAATTAATATAAGCTAAGTTACTACCATCAGATAACTGATTACTTTCCCCTACAGTATAAATACCACTAATTACAAAATCACCACTTATAGGTTGTCCATCTATAACAGCATTTAAAGTAACAGTCTTACCAACAACATCGCTACCAAGATCCTTTATAACTGAATCATTTACTATAAGCTCATTCTTTCCTGGAAGTGATCCATCCTTAACATTATCTTTTGTAAGAACTGAAGACATACTAGCTAATACCATTAAGTCGCTACTCTTATCTTTATATGTTAATTTATTTGTACCAGGCATAGTTATATATTGAAAACCATTTTCTACCTTCTTTACTCCTTGAAGTTTTGATAGTTCATCAATATTTTCTTTTTCAAATGGTGTTGTTGACATCATTGATTGCATTGCAGCAGCTGGATTTGTTGGTTCTGATTGTTCCTGCTTCATACTTACTTCAACAACTAAAGGATTCATAAAACTATCAATCATATCACTAAAATAAGACTTTACTCCATTACCTAATGCTAACATAGCAATAACACTCATTATCCCTATACTAACGCCAATAGAAACCAATATATTTCTCTTAAGCTTTTGTTTCATATTGTTATACGCTAACTTTATTGCTGATATAAAACTTAAGTTTTCTTCTTTTCTTTTATCTACAGAAGTATTTGCTAGTTCATCTTTAACTTCATGTACTTTCTTCTTATCCTTTTGTACATCTTCAATTATTTTACCATCTAATATTTTTATTACCCTACTAGAATGATTTGCTACTTTCTCTGAATGAGTTACCATTATAACTAATTTGCCTTTGCTAGCAATATCCTTGATTATATTTAGAACTTGCTCTGTAGTTTCTGAATCAAGAGCTCCCGTTGGCTCATCTGCAAGAATTATATCTGGGTTATTAATTAATGCCCTTGCAATTGCAACTCTTTGTCTTTGCCCTCCTGATAATTGATTTGGCTTTTTATAAATATGTTTTTCAAGACCAACTTCTTTTAATGCAACTTTTGCCTTTTCTATACGTTCTTCCTTAGACACGTTAGATAAAGTCAATGCAATAGTAACGTTATCTAATATAGAAAGATGCGGTATAAGATTGCAACTTTGAAATACAAATCCAATTGTATTTTTTCTATATCTATCTAATTCTTTTTCAGAAAACTTATTTATATCTTTATCATTTACAAATAATTCTCCTTCAAAATTTGAATCTAATCCACCTATCAAATTCATCAAAGTAGACTTTCCACTACCGGATTCTCCGATAATAGATACTAATTCACCTTTACTAAAAGAAACATTTATATCTTTTAATACATGAAAAGTTTCTTTATTATCTAGTGTATATCTCTTATTAATATTTTTTAACTTTAGTAATCCCATATTTCCTCCCTAAAAACATTTTTATGACAACATGTCACATTCAAATTTTATATGATAACTTGTCATATGTCAATAATATCTACTTTTCAAAATATAAAAATAAGGAGTTGAAGCACAAACATTGTGCGACAACTCCTTTGTAATTTATCTTATAGATGCCAAATATCTTCGTTGTATTGAGCAATTGTACGGTCAGAAGAGAAGAATCCAGCTTTAGCAATATTAACTACTACTTTCTTCATCCAAGTTTCTCTATCTGCATAATCTTCAAATACTTTATCCTTAGTCTTAATATAATCTTCAAGATCTAGTAAAGTCATGAACCAGTCTTTATTGATTAATTCATTATGAAGTCTTTCTAAGTTTTCTTTATCTCCTACTTTCATCATTTCATCACTTACGATAAAGTCAACTAACTTCTTGATTTCTGGTTTATTGTAGAAGTCTTTAGCAACATAATCAGCATTCTTATAGTGTTCTATAACTGTTTCACTTGATTCACCAAAGATGTAGATATTTTCATCTCCAACTAATTGATGAATTTCAACGTTTGCTCCATCTTCAGTTCCAAGAGTTAAAGCACCATTTAACATGAACTTCATGTTACCAGTACCAGATGCTTCTTTAGATGCAAGTGAAATTTGTTCTGAAATATCACAAGCAGGAATTAATTTTGAAGCTTTTGTTACGTTATAGTTTTCAACCATAAATACATTTAAGTACTTGTTAACATCTGGATCGTTGTTAATGATTTCTTGTAAGCAAAGGATAGTATGAATAATATCTTGAGCTATGATATAAGCTGGTGCTGCTTTTGCTCCAAAAATTGCAGTAATTGGAGTAGCTGGCTTCTTACCACCTTTGATTTCTAAGTACTTATTAATGATGTATAACACATTCATTTGTTGTCTCTTATATTCATGAAGTCTCTTAATTTGAATATCAAATATAGAGTTTTCGTTTAAATCTAAGTTTTGAGTTTCTTTTAAGTATTTCTTTAATGCTAATTTGTTATGTTTCTTTATTTCATCAAGTTTAGCTAATACTTTCTTATCATCAACAAACTTCATTAAGTCTTCTAACTTAGTAGCTTCTTTCTTGTAATCATCTCCGATAAGTTCGCTAATATAGCTAGCTAACTCATTATTACAATGTAATAACCATCTTCTGAAAGTTATACCATTAGTTTTGTTATTGAATTTTTCTGGATAAATATCATAGAATGGTTTTAATTCTTCTTGTTCTAATATTTCTGTATGAAGTGCTGCAACTCCATTTACACTGAATCCATAGTGGATGTCCATGTGAGCCATATGAACACGGTTTTCATTGTCTATGATATAAACTTTTTCATCGTCATATTTAGCTTTAACTCTGTTATCTAATTCAACGATAATTGGCACAATTTGTGGAGCAACTTTTTCTAAGTATTTTATTGGCCATTTTTCTAATGCTTCAGCTAAGATAGTGTGGTTTGTGTAAGCACAAGTCTTTGTTACTATTTCTATAGCTTCTGACATTCCAATTCCCTTTAATCCTAATAATCTGATTAATTCAGGAATAACCATTGATGGGTGTGTATCATTAATTTGAACAACTACATGTTCATGTAATTTGTGTAAGTCATATCCGTTTTCTTCTGCTTCTAATAAAATTAATTGAGCAGCATTACTTACCATGAAATATTGTTGATATACTCTTAATAAGTGACCAGCTTCATCACTATCATCTGGATATAAGAATAAAGTTAAGTTTTCTTTAATATCTGTCTTATCAAAATTTATTCCATCTTTAACTAATGATTCATCTAAAGTATCAATATCGAATAAACGAAGTTTGTTTGATGCTTCATTGTATCCAGTTACATCTATATCATATAATGTTGATTTTAAAGTAAATCCTCCAAATGGAACTTCAAATTTAATATCTGATTTATTTAACCAGCTTTCACTTGTAATCCATGGATTTTTAACTGCTGTTTGTTTGTTATCTTTAAATACTTGTTGGAATAATCCAAAGTGATAGTTTAATCCAACACCGTCCCCGTTTAATCCTAAAGTTGCAATAGAATCTATGAAACAAGCTGCTAATCTTCCAAGACCACCGTTTCCTAGAGAAGGTTCTAATTCTACTTCTTCTATATCAGTTAATTCTTTTCCGTTTTTAGCTAATACTTCTTTAACTTCATCATAAAGACCTAAGTTAATTAAGTTGTTAGATAATAGCTTACCAATTAAGAATTCAGCAGAAATGTAGTAAAGCTTTTTCTTTCCTTTGTTAGTTCCCTTTTTCTTAATATTTGATTTTGTTAATTCTAATAATGCTAAGTATACTTCTTCATTACTAGCTTCACTAATTGATTTGTTAAATCTTTTTGTTAAAATTTCATTTAAGTTATTTTCTAACATAATACTTTCCCTCACCTTAAATTTATATTTATTATATAACTTATAATTTGTTAGTTACGTTATATTGAAATCGCTTCCTCTGAAGACAATTATATTTTATCAAGTTTATTCATGTTGATGTTGTATATTTTTAATATTATTTGTACATTTATAATGCAACTTTTAGTAATTTATTCATTATATTTACTTTTAATACATATATAGTTAAAATACAAAGGTTTTCATTTGAATTTTTATCTTTAAATTCCTTTTTTATATAATATATTCTTTTATTTGTAACACATAAAATATTAATTATAATTTCGCAGTTCACACTTCATAATTATGGTTGTATATTTATGTTTTTAGTTGCTATATTTGGCTATTATACTTAAGCGTTGTTTCTATATTTATTACATAAGCATATTTTAATTAAAGGTACATGAAACTATACCTTGACATCATCTAACACCAAATACCGGCTGAGTAATATCCCTTTCATAAATTCCTCGAGCACCACGTAAGGCATACATATATCCTAATGTAGACAATACATTTGAAATATTAATATCTATATTAGGTTGAAGTGAAAAATCAATCTCTCCATTATAAAATTTATTTATTAAAATATCATATTTAGTGAATGCTACATTGGCAATCATTAACCTTGCGATAATAGCTACATATAATGATTGTAATGCTGTAATATCTGGATTGTATATATCGGAAGGAATATTAGGGTCATACTTACTATAAATAAGTTGTATACCTTCAATTGTAGCTAGATATGATAAAAAATCAGAATATATAAACATAGTTTGAGCACGAAGCTGCTCATATAGTAACTTTAAGTTTTCTATATCGCTTTCACTAAAGTTATAATAATTATATTCATGCTCCAACTATACTTCCCCCTAACAATATTATTTACTTTATAGTATATGTTTTACTTACTACTTGTGAAAAATAATACTGCAATACTATATTTATACTAACTTAGTTCCACATTCTGAACAGAATTTTGCTCCATTAGTTTTAGTTCCACACTCTGGACAAAACTTAGGAACAGCTCCATTATTTCCACCTTGTGGTTGAGTATTTTGTACTTGTTGTTGATTTTGTTGCATAGTACCTGGCATTTGTTGCTGATTTTGTTGCATGCTATTCATCATTTGTTGTCCCATCATCATTCCCATTTGCATGCTCATCATATCTGCTGCCATAGATGATCCATTATTGTTCATTTTTCCTGATGCCATAGCATCTACCATACTAATCTTTTGATATTTATCTACATCACCTAACATACTTTGTGATGCAGCTTTAGTAATCATTTGTTGTACTTCTTCTGGATATGAAAAATTACTAATACTAAAACTAGTAATTTCAATACCGATCTTACCCATTTCCATATCTAGATCTTCACATATTCCATTAGATATATCAAAAGAATTTCCTTGAAGATTAAAGATATCCTTTCCTTCCTTAGTAATCCACTTCATAAGAAGTTGATTTAACATTGACATAACTCTTTCTTTTACATCATCTATTGAATATTGTTTTTTTACACCTGCAATATTATCTATAAAATTCATATAATCTGATAATTTACATGTAAATGTTCCTAATGCTCTTATTGGTAACCCTCCTGGTAAACTAGGATGTGCTATATTTATTGGTTGTTTAGTACCCCACTTTACTGTAAACTCCTTAGTATTTATAAATAATACTTCTGCTCTAATTCCACTATTTAATCCAAACTTTAATCCTTTAAGTGTTGATAAAAAAGGAATAATTTCTGATTCTATATCATAACTACCATCATCCTTAAAGACACCTTCAACTTTTCCATTGTACATAAATATTGCATCTTGTCCCGGACGTATAATAAGCCTTGAACCTTTTTTTATTTCTTTATTACTCCACTTCCAAAATAATAAATCATCTCTATATTCTTCCCATTCTACTACATTTGCAAATTGTTTTGAAAATAAACCCATAATAATCCTCCTAACATCTAATTACTAAAGTGCATAATAAGACCTATAATAATTAAGCCTATAATAATTAATATTATGATCTTTGCAACACTCTTTGGATAATCTCCTTGAATTTTTCCAGTTTGTCCATTAATAATTACTGTATAATTTTTATTTTTGTACGAATATGATGTGGCATAAATAGGCAATAATAAATGCTTATATGTCTCATCATAAAATCTAGGATATATACTTATATTTCTTGCATGATCATAACTTCTCCTAATTTCGCTTCCTGCCATACTTTTTAATTCTCTCTTCATCTTATCAACGGCATCATCATGTCCTTCCTCTAAACTTATAGAGTAATTCTCAGACATATATCCAGATATATAATCCGGTGAATATGATTTAACTTCTTTGAAATTAAATGGTTGTATACCATTAAAAAATCCCTTTTTATATCTAGATGAAGCTGCTACTTGTATATCATCAAAAAAGTTATCTATATGGCCTGATACAGGATACCAATCTGTTTCAGTTTTAGTAGTATCATTTCCATCTTTATCTTTTACAACTACTTCTCTATCTCGTCCACCTTCACCTCTATAATCACAACTTACATTTGCATCAAATGTCCAGTATGGTATATATATTCCTTGAAACCCTCCATGTTGATATAAATTTTTCAATTCATTTGGAGCTAGCCATCTTCTTTTTATCCATGTTCTAAATTTAACAACAACTTCATTTTTATCAATCTTGAAAGGTATTACCCCATCTGGAACTAATGCTTCAACTTGCTTTTCTGCTAATACATAACTAGAACCACAATAAGGACATTTTGCTGCTGTATCATTAGAATCTAGCTCAATATTAGCTCCACATCCACTACAAGTCATAGTACTTGTAGTTTTCTCTTCTACAGTAACTTTTCTTCTAGCATCTAATGTTAATTCATGTTCAACTATAGTACCTTTTTCATTTTCAATTACCCTTGTACTATCGCAATTAGGGCATTTCAACCCTTGAGTCTTTATGTCAAATTCCATTATTCCACCACAAGCATCACATCTATATACTTTAGTTTTCTCTGACATACTTATTAATCCCCCTAATTATTACTATCTTGTCTTAATAACTCATCGAATTCCTTATCTAAATCACTTTTACTATTGGATAAATTATTAATCTCTTCTATAGCTTCAGCTCTACATACCATCTTATCTACATTTTGCTGAACCTCTTCAACTTTAGAGAATCCCTTTCCTTCATCTACTGTAATTCTATTCATTGTTGATTTTAATACTTCTATATCCATCAATAACTTTTCATGAATTTTTTTCATCTTCTCAGCATTGTCTTCTTCTAAATCATAAACTTTTTTCAATTCTTCAAATTTAGGCATTAATTCTTCTTTTTTAGATAAGTATATTTTTGCATCCCTTGATTTACCTTGTTCCATATATTTTTCAGAATATCTTTCATACTTCTCTATCTTTTCCTCATATTCATCCATCTCTCTTTTTCGTCTTGCCCTATTAGAATCTAATGCCTCCATTTCACCTTTTACTGTTCTTACATCCTCTTCAAGTTCCCTCATATATTTTGTCATGTCCTTCATTGGATCTTTTGATTTATTAAATAATTGCTTCACATTAGATGTCATTATATTCGAAAATCTTTTTACTATACTCACTTTATCCTCCTTTCAAATTGAAAAACTAATATTATATTTTCTTTTATTTTACCATATATTATAATATTTTTCCTTATTTTAGGATGAGTTAGCTAAATTAAAATTTTATCCTCGCTTCCTCGTGAAATTCATCTCTAAATGAAATTTTTATATAAATAAAAAAAGGCCTCGCTCACGAATCTCTTCGTTATTGCGACAACCCTTCTTATTTAAAATTTAATTATGCTTTTTTAACAAATTCAGATTTTAAACTCATAGCTCCAAATCCATCTATTTTACAGTCAATATTATGATCACCATCAACTAAACGTATATTTTTAACTTTTGTTCCTATTTTAATTGGTGATGAACTTCCTTTAACTTTAAGATCTTTTATTACTGTTACAGTATCACCATCTTTTAATATGTTTCCATTAGCATCTTTTACTACTAATTCATCTCCATTTTCACTTTCTGAACCTGGTGTCCACTCATATGCACATTCTGGACAAACTAAAAGATTTCCATCTTCATAAGTATATTCTGAATTACACTTTGGGCAATTTGGTAATTGATCCATCTTTTCATTTCCTCCTATGTTTTCAATTTAATATCGGCTTATATAATATCATAGAGTACTAATATTAACAAACTTAATATGTTTAATTCCTTACTTATTTATTAGGCAAATAAACAGAAAATTTAGATCCCTCATCATTAGAGTTTACCTTTATATATCCTTCATGTTTAGATACTATTTCCCTAGTTAAATATAATCCTATTCCTATTCCTTCTATATCTCCAACATCTTTTTCTCTATAAAATCTAGCAAATATTTTAGGGAGTTCTTCTTCTTTTATTCCTATACCATTATCTTCAATATCAATTCTTACAAACATCTCATCGCTTTGTATACTCAATTCTATCTGCTAGTTGAGCTATTTCTTCACTATGAGTAATCATTACTATAGTTTGATTAAATTTTTTTATCACCTCATCATCTACTATGGTTTATATTTTACATGTAGCTTCTTACAATCTTCTGATAAAGTGACAAATAATATTCACATTTATTAATCAAATTGTGCTGTTTTTACTGACCTATCAATAAACAACACTTAATTATACTAGTTTACTATATAGAATCTACCATAGGAAAAATGCATACTATATACAGATATTCATCGTCTCCATAGGCATAAATATTTCCACCCATCCTCTCAGTAAAAATTCTAGTAATAGTAAGTCCAAGACCACTACTATTAGTTACTGATCTTGATAAATCTTTTTTATAAAATCGATCAAATATATGTTTAATATCATAATCTGTTAAAGATCCTCTTGTCGTTATATATGTAAAACTTACAATATTACCTTTTACCTTAAGGTTAACTTCTGCTTCTCCATTTGTATATTTCAAAGCATTATTTGTTAAGTTAGTTAAAATTCTTTTTATACATTTTATATCTCCATTTATCCATATTGGCTTTGCTTCTTTAGACATATTTAACTTAAAATCTATGTTTTTTTTCTCAAATTCCATATAAAACTCAAGAATATGTTCTTGTAATACTTTATATAAGTCTATCTTTTCAATTTTAATATTATATTCCTTATTTTCTAGCCTAGTATATTCATAAAGTTGTTCTATTAAATCTTTAAGGCCAATACTCCTTCTTTTTACAACGGATATGATTTCTTTTTGTTCATTTGTTAATTCTTCTTCATTAAAAAGTTCTAAATATCCTAAGATAGAAGTTAATGGAGTTCTTAAATCATGTGAAATATTTGTTATTTCTCCTCTTACTTCTCTTATAGTATTTTTTAATTGATAATTGTTTTTAAAATAACTATCTATATAATCATTAATTTCCATTGCTAATTCCTCTAAATTTTTATCAGGAAAATTAATAGTAAGATACCTTTCAACCTCCTTGGTATCTTTTATTGAAATAAAATCATTTTTTAAATCTTTTATAGATTTCTTTAATAAAATAAGGTGTATAAACAAATACACCACTATTAAAACAAGTAATACTATTACAAATATCAATTTATACACCATCTTTTCTTATTTGATTTCTTTCTTATTAAAAAGATATATTCCACCAAAAATAAATATAACTAACCATATTAATCCTATTATCAAAGGTAAAACAATACCTATAGTACTTTGTGATTGTACTAACTTACTATCATAACCTACAAGATTATAAGGCAAGTAATATGCAATTGACTTAATTAAACTTATTTTTCTTCCTATTATATTTAAAACACTTGGAATAAGAACCATTATAATTATTGGTAAAGTTAATGCTCCTACTACACTTTTACTATTCATACTGAAGAAATACGTAACTGCAAGTACAGCTAAAAGACATGTTGCACTACCTATAGTAACTCTAATAAATATGGAAATTTCATTTACATTACTATGTTCTAATAATAAAAATGATAATACTATTAGTAAAATAGACATTATTGTGTATATTAAAATCCCAACTATAGCTTGTACAACAAACCCACATATATATATATTATTTCTACTAACACCAAATGAAATAGATTGTTTAGTTGTATTATTTCCTTCTCCATCATTCATTATTGCAGAAAACGCAACTATAACGGTAAAAATCATAGTCATTTGTGCGTAAACATTTCCTAATGAAAATCTTGTGTTACCATACCTAAATGTTGGATCAACTTTCATCATATAGTTAAGCAGTAATACAGATGCTACAATAAGTACAGTAAAAATAATAAACATTATTTTAAGATTAGAATTCTTAATACTTCTATATAATTCACTTTTAATATAATTAATCATATTAATTTTCCTCCATCATATTCATATAATAATTCTCAAGATTTTTTACCTTCCTTACTACCTCTAAAATACCTATATTATTTAACACAGCAGTTTCACATATTTTTTTAATATCATCTATTCCTTGATATAAATGAATATGATTGTTAGCATACACCTTATAATTTTTATAATTAAGTTCCTTTTCTAGCACTATACACATTGCCTCTACTTTATCTACAGTTATATCTATATAACTTTCACATTTTCTTTGAAGATCTTCCATTGATATTTCTTCTATTATTTTTCCATTTTTCAAAAATCCATATTTAGTAGCTATATTAGATAACTCAGATAATATATGACTAGAAATAAGTATAGTAGTATTTTTCTTTTTATTAAGATTTATTAATATATTTCTAATTTCAATAATTCCTTCTGGATCAAGACCATTTGTAGGTTCATCAAGAATTAATAATTCAGGACTATTAAGAATTGCTAGTGCAATGCCTAACCTCTGCTTCATACCAAGAGAAAAATCTTTATATTTCTTTTTACCGCAATCTCTAAGTCCAACTTCTTCTAAAACTTTATTTATATTCTCTTTTCCTGGTATACCAAATTGAATTCTAAAATACTCTAAGTTTTCATATGCAGTCATTGAATAACAAAATCCTGGATTCTCAATTAGACAGCCTAATCTTTTACGTTGTTTTCTTACATCATCATCTTTGCTTCCGAAAAGTTCCATAGTTCCACTACTAACAAATGATTGTCCTGAAATTATCCTCATAATTGTTGTTTTCCCTGCTCCATTATTACCTATAATACCGTAAATATCTCCTCTATTTATCTCTATAGATACTTTATCTAGCGCTTTCGTTTCGTTGTAAATCTTCGTAACATCTTTCATCGACAATATAACTTCACTCATTTTAGTACCTTCTTTCTTCTCTAATTACCATCATTTTAATCTTTTCATTTAAATAAATACTAAAAAAAGTCTAAAGAAAGTTTAAAGATTCTAAGTATTAAGCTTATATCCTATTCCCCAAACAGTACTTATATATTCTTCTTTTGTTACCTTTTCTATTTTCTTACGGATGTTACTTACATGTACACATATTGTATTGTCATCTCCATAATATCCATTACCTGAAATTTGTTCATATAAAAAATCTTTTGAATATACTCTATTAGGATTTCTCATCATTATCTCAAGTATTTGAAATTCTTTTAACGTTAATTCTACTTTACTCTTCTTTACTTCTACTATCATTGAATCTAAATGAATAACAATATCTTTAAATTTCAATATACTCTCTTTTTTTAATACATTCTCAGCTATAATTCCCATTCTCCTAAGCTGTGCATTTATTCTCAAAATAAGTTCCTTAGGTTCAAAAGGTTTTGTTATATAATCATCAGCTCCAAGTTGAAATATATTCGTTTTATCCTCAAGACTACCTTTCGCCGTTAATGCAATAATTGGCATATCATATTTACTTCTAATATAACTTATTAACTCCTCACCACTTAACCCTGGAAGCATTAAATCACAAATAACAATATCTACATTATGCATATCTATTAATAGTTTTCCCTCTGTTCCAGAAAATGCTGAAATAACCTCAAATTTCTCTTTCTTAAATAGCTTTTGAATTAATAAATTTATATCATTATCATCTTCAACAATTAATATCTTTGCCACTTTTCTCCTCCTATACTAAATAAAATTATTCACCCACTTCAATTTAATAAAAACTAATATATAAATCTTCTCTTCTATCTTTTTTTATATCAAAACTTTTTCGTATTACTTGTATCAAATTAATATTTATATCTCTCACTATAACTTCTTCCTTTGAACTTACTTCATTTAATACTTTACCATTGGGAGACACAAATAAAGATGCCCCACCATATTTTAATCCATTTCCTACACCAACTCTGTTAATTCCTAATACATAACACTGATTCTCTATAGCTCTAGCTTTTAATAAAGTTATCCAGTATTCTTCCCTTTCTTTGGGCCAATTAGCAGCAACAGTTATAACTTCAGCATTTTTAGAAGCCACTTGAAAAATTTCTGGGAATCTTAAGTCATAACATATAAATGAAGAAAACTTAACCCCATCTATTTCACAAAAATTTATAATATTCCCTTTATGATATACCTTATCTTCACCAGAAAAAGTAAAAGGATGTATCTTAGTATAATCACTTAAAACCTTTCCCCTTCTTGATATAAAAACAAACTTATTCTTTCCTTTGTTCTCCACCTTAATAGCAAATCCTAGTCCTATGTTTATATCATTTTCAATTGCTATATCTACAATATTTCCTATTATCTCATCTTGATCTTTATCTAATATTATTAAATTATTAGTAAACCCACTTAGACACATCTCAGGAAATAGGATTAAACCAGCTCCCTCATCTTTTCCCTTCTTTGTAAACTTTTTTATTTTTTCTATGTTTACATTAAAATTTTCCCATGCTATATCCATTTGCGCCAATGCAATTCTCATATGCCCCCACATCCTCTAATCAATTTCTTATATAAAATTAATAATTATACTTTAATTATAATATTTGTTATAAAATACAATCTACTCTGTTTTCTAATTTAATAAATCTAGTCTGAATACATTTATATTTTATTTAAATAAAAAGCTGTCACACTTTGATATGATACCTCTAAAGTAGACATGGTAAATAACCAAAATCTACTTTGGAGGTATTTTTTATGGGAAGACAATATAAATATTCTTTTGAAGATAAAATCAAGGCATCAAAAGATTATATTTCAGGAACTAGAAGTTGTCGTCAAATATGTTTAGATCTTGGAATTAAGTATGGTAATACTCGCGGTGGT
>NZ_JAHLOD010000024.1 GCF_018917145.1 Clostridium bornimense | reverse complement strand
GAAAATTTAATTTTACTCATATCCACTATTTCCTCCAAGATAATTTTAATTATACATAAAAAAGTACCTATAAACTAGACACTCTTTTTTTATGTGTCCATGTTATAGGTACCATTTTAATTTGTTAATGTGATACCTCCTTTTTTATTTCATATACAAGTTGTATATTATTTTTGCCAAAAAAGAAAGAAAAACTACACCGGGGAGATGTGGTGCAGTTTTTCGGGGAATATGTCAATTGAAAACTACAATTCAAATTTATGCTGTACATTTATAATACATTATTGGATTAAATTTGTAAATAGACTTATGTAAAAAAATTTCTCTTTTTTACTTTATATTGAAAAAAATACAAATAAAACAACTTAAAATGTAAGAAAATGTAAATAAACTTAAGGTTTAATTAAGTTAGAAGAATATAGTTAATATGTGTAACAAATTTTGTTATACTAACTATATGAGGAAGGTGGGGGCATGAAAAATTTAAGAGTAGAGGATCCGTTAGAAATTTTAGGGTTAAATGATAAAGAAGTTCAAGAAAGAATAGATAAAGGACAAGTAAATATTTTACCGAAGACGCCATCAAGAACAATAGCTCAAATAGTTAAAGCAAATGTATTTACATTATTTAATGGGTTAAATCTTATATTAGCAATAGTAGTATGTATTGCAGGTTCACCTAAAAATGCTCTTTTTTCTATGGTGATTTTTACCAATACTGTAATAGGAATATTTCAAGAGGTAAGATCGAAGATAACATTAGAAAAATTATCAGTGTTAAGTTGTATAGGGGCTACTGTAATGAGAAATGGCATTAGCGTAAAGTTAAACATAGAGGATGTAGTTAAAGATGATATTATTTTATTAGAAAGTGGAGATCAGATTGTAGCTGATGGAGTTGTTATTGGAGAAGATGAATTTGAAGTTGATGAATCATTATTAACAGGAGAGTCAGAACCAATATTGAAGAAGAAAGGTGACAAAATTTTATCAGGTAGTTTTGTCGTAGCGGGAAAAGGTTATTTTAAAGTTACCAATGTTGGCTCTAATACATATGTTGCCAAGCTTGCAAGTGAGGCAAAGAAATTTAAAACTATAAATTCTGAAATGCAAGATGCTATAAATAAGATAATAAAAGTAATTATATGGTTAATTATACCTGTAGGAACACTTTTAATGGGTACACAAATAATATTTAGTGGAAAGAAGTGGGATGAAGCTGCAATTGCAGCTGTTGCAGGAATAATAGGTATGGTTCCAGAAGGATTAGTACTATTGACTAGCGTTACTTTTATGGTTGGAGTAATAACTTTATCTAAATATAAAACAGTTGTTCAAGAATTGCCAGCAACAGAGGTTTTAGCAAGAGTTAATGTATTATGTTTAGATAAGACAGGAACTCTTACAGAAGGGATTTTAGAAGTTACAGATATTAGAATGTTATCTAATTTTAATATAGATAACGTTATGTCAACATTAGCACATGCATTTCCAAGTAATAATCCTACTCAAGTAGCGCTTATGAATAAGTATCCTAAAAATAGTAATATTGAAGTGAAAAAGGTTATTCCATTTTCATCATCAAGAAAGTGGAGTGGTGCTAGTTTAAAAGGAATGGGATCTTGGATTATTGGAGCGCCTGAGATGGTATTAAAAGAAAGATATCATTATATTAAGGATAAGGTGGAAGAGGAAGCTAAAAAAGGAAGAAGAGTATTAGTTTTAGCACATTTTAAAGAAGAAAATATAACAGAAAAGCTACCGAATAATATAGAAGCAATGGCTTTAATTACGTTAGAAGACATTATAAGAGAGGAAGCACCAAGTACGCTAAAATATTTTGAGCATCAAGGTGTTGAAATAAAAGTGATTTCTGGTGATAATCCAGTTACTGTAGCTGCTGTAGCTAAAAGAGTTGGGGTTAAAAATTCTGATAAATATATTGATGCAAGAAAATTACCTAATGATATAGAAGAATTAGCAGCTATTGTTAAAGAATATAGTGTTTTTGGTAGAGTAACACCACATCAAAAAAAGAATTTAGTAAAAGCACTTCAATATAATAATAATACTGTAGCTATGACTGGTGATGGTGTTAATGATGTTTTAGCTTTAAAGGAAGCTGATTGTGGAATAGCTATGGCATCAGGTAGCGATGCTACAAGATCAGTAGCGCAATTAGTTCTTCTGAATTCTAATTTTAGTGCATTGCCTAAAGTAGTTGAGGAAGGAAGAAAAATGATTAACAATTTAGAGAGAGTTTCAAATTTGTATCTATCAAAAGCATTTTTTTCTCTTATTATGTCTATAATTTTTTGTATTATAGTACTACCATATCCATTTGAGCCAATACAATTAACACTAATAGGTTCAATAACTATAGGAATTCCATCATTCTTTTTAGCGATTTCTCCTAATAAAGAGGTAGTAAAAAAGGGGTTTTTGAGAAGAATATTAAATATATCATTACCAAATGCATTGATATTTGCATTATTTACTGTTGGAACATATTTATTTGCTATCTTTAGCGGATTAGGAGTAATGGAAAGTAGGACTATTGCAGTAATGATAGCTGGTGGAATAGGTCTTATAATATTAATAGATGTATCAAGACCATTTAATGGATTTAAAGCAATATTATTTTTATCTATGCTAATTGCATTTGTAGGTGCATTTATATTACCAATAACACAAAAAATATTTAACTTAAAAATGGTTCCATTTATTTTCATAGTTATTTCAGTGGCGATAATAATTTTAGCAGCAGTTGTTATGCCAATATTACAAGTTATATTCTCTAAATTGTTAGATAGATTAGATAAAAAATAAAGTTTTACTAGCAAATATTAAAGAAATGTATTATTATAGAGGGTAGCGTGTAGAAAATAAAATTATTATATATATTAATTGAAAGACGAGGAAATTTAATGGAAAACATAAAATTTAAAGAATTAGGGTTGAACGAAAATGTTTTAAAGTCTATAGATGAAATGGGCTTTGAAGAACCTTCAAAAATCCAAGAAAAAGTTATTCCTGTTTTATTAGAAGGTCATGATGTTATCGGTCAAGCACAAACAGGAACTGGTAAGACATTAGCTTTTGGTGCACCAGTTATTAGTAATATACCTAAGGGTAACCACATAAAGTGTCTTGTATTAGCTCCAACAAGAGAATTAGCAATACAAGTAAATGATGAATTAGCAAGAATATCAAAACATTCAAAAACAAGAATATTACCAGTATACGGTGGGCAACCAATAGATAGACAAATAAAAGCTGTAAAAAGAGGTGTTGATATAATCGTAGGTACTCCAGGAAGAGTTCTAGATTTAATAAATAAAAAAGTTATAGATCTTTCAAAATTAAACTTTTTAATCCTTGATGAAGCTGATGAAATGTTAAACATGGGATTTATTGATGATATCGAAGCTATATTAAAAGGCGCAAACAAGGAAAGACAAACATTACTATTTTCAGCAACAATGCCAGCTGAAATTAAGAAGTTAGCTAAGAGATATATGAAACCAGAATCTCAACATATATCAATCGTAAAAAATACTATTACAGGATCAACAGTAAGCCAATTCTATTTTGAAGTAAAGAATAAAGATAGATTTGAAACATTATGTAGAGTTATAGATGTAGATGAGCCAACAGCTGCAATTATATTCTGTAAAACTAAAAGAGGTGTTGATGAGTTAGTAGAATCAATGCAAAGTAGAGGTTATAGTGTCGAAGGAATGCACGGGGATATGACACAAAACCATAGAATGAATACTTTAAGAAAATTTAAAGAGGGAAGTTTAGAATTCTTAATAGCTACAGATGTTGCGGCAAGAGGTATTGATGTAGAAAATGTATCACATGTTATAAATTATGATTTACCACAAGATACTGAAAGTTATGTTCATAGAATTGGTAGAACAGGAAGAGCTAATAGAGAAGGTATTGCATATACTTTAGTTACTGCTAGAGAGTATATGACATTAAAGCAAATAGAAAGAACTACTAAAGGTAAAATAAAAAGAAAAGAAATTCCAACAATTGATGATATATTCTATGCTAAATATAAAAACATATGTGAGAGAGTGCAAGAAACTTTAAAGGGAGAAGATTACAAAAAGTTCGTTCCTATGGTAACTGAATTAGACGAAGAATATAATCTTATAGAAGTTTCAGCTGCATTAATGAGTATGATTTATAATAAAGAAGTTTCTTTTGATTATACAAAGAACTCAATAAGTTCATCTAAATCAAAACAAGTAAGATTATTCTTATCAGTAGGAAAGATAGATAGAGTAAATCCGAAAACAATTTTAAATTTATTAAACCAAGCTAATGTTTATAAGGAAGATGTAGGCGAAATAGATTTATTTGATAAGTTTAGCTTTGTAGATGTTTCAGAAAGAGTGTTAACATCTATAATGGATAAATGTAATGGCAAGAGAGTTAATGGACGTAGAGTTAGAATAGAAGTAGCTAAAGGTAGATAGTTTATTAATTTAGTTATGATAAAAATTGGGATGTCGCAATAACGATTAAGTTCGTTGGCGAATCCCTTTTTTTAATTTTGTTGTATCTTATTAAATATATGATATAATTATTAAATGATGAAAAAGTTTTCATGTATTTTAGGAGAGATTAATTGACATGAAAATGACATAAAAGCACGGTATAATCTACAAGAGTTATACTGATTTTATTTATGGAAAAGATTAATGTTTTATAATGATACGTAAAATTTTCTGTATTATAAGGTATTATGGAACAATGTATATCATATAAGACAAAGAAGGTGGAGGAAATAAAATTGAAAAGAATAAGAAATACAGTTATTGCTATTGGGCTAATAATTGCAACTATGGGATTAACATCATGTAGTATGCTAGAAAAGACTGATAAGGCAAAAGGAAAACAAGTAGTTGCAACAGTTGGAGATACTGTCATAAAAAGATCACAAATTGACGATGCTTTAAAAGATTATGAAGCAACATTAATAGAGAATTATGGAGAAGATTATCTTAAAGATGATACAGCAAAATCATATTATGAATCTGCAAAGCAAAGTAAATTAGATGAATTAGTATATAATGAATTAGTACAAATGTATATAAAAGATAATGATATAAAAGTTAATGATAAGGATAAAGAAACTTATATTGATGATCAAATGGATTATTATAAAAGTGCTTTAGGAGCTACTGATGATGATTTTGAAGAAAAAGCAAAAGCTCAATTTAATCTTACTTTAGATGAAATGAAAAATGTATTGGGAGAAATGTATTATTCTAAACTTGTTGGAGAACATTTATTAGAAGTAAACTCTAATGAGTCAGCAATGGAAAAGTATAAAGAAGATAATAAAGAAGATTACGATGCTATGGAAAATCAAAAAGCTGTTCTTTATATCGTAAATACAGATAAAGAAAAAATTGAAGCTGCTAAGAAAGAATTAGACGAAGGAAAATCAATTGATGAAATAGCATCAACTTATTCAACAGATTCAGGAGCAAGTAATGGTGGGTTCTTTGGATTTATTGATACAGATTCAGATGAGATGTCTAATATAGATGCTAATTTTGTTGAAGCTGTGAAAAACTTAAATGTTGGTGAAAAATCAGATATAATAGAGTCTACTAAAGATGATGATGGAAATCTAAAATTTGGATATTTCTTAATTCAAATTATTGATAGAGAAACTGGACTTAAATATCAATTAAGACAAGATGTTCTTACTAATGGTGTAGAAGCTAAGTTGAAAAAGATATATAAAGACAAAATAGAAACAGACAAATATAAAGATAATTTAAATAATTAATAATTTTATAGTGCATTAATATACTATAAAACAGATTAAAATATATGGGTGTTACGCAGTATTTTACAAGTAGATATTGTGTAATGCCCTTTATTTTATAGAATTAATAGATAGAATAAAAGATATTACTATTAGCGAAAAAGAAATGGTATAGATAATGAAAAGTTTAATGATTTAGAAGAACTTAAGAATTATCTTAAGAAAGTCTTAAGAACTTTATCACTTTTATCGTAAGATTTATTCTGTATTATATAAGTATAGAGAATGATAAGGGGGGACTTTTTATGGAGGTTACTATTAGAAAACAATATTATAGTATAATGGGATTAGTATTTATAATAAGCATGATTTTATTTTGTATAGTGGAGTTAAGGTGATAACGTATGAAAAATTTTATTAGATTACTGATGGGAATATGGAGTATTATATTAGTTTTTACTATAGGGCTATCTATAAATTATATTGATACTCTTGATGTTACTGGGATAGGTGTAAATGGTGATACTTCAGTGCTTATTTCTTATAATGCAGGTGCAAGTATAGCAGATAATGCTATAGCCGATCATATTACAGAGAAAAATTCTTTTGATGATATTGATAAGAAAGTTGATAATTTAATAGATACAAATACTATAAATTATTATATTAGATTTACTGATGGCGAAGGAAAAGTTAATGTAGTTTCCAATGTAAAAGATGCAAAAAATCTTGATGGAGAAGAGTTACTAAAAACTCTTATTAATGATAAAAGTATTTCATATCTTAATGGAGATATAATACGAGAGAAAGAAGAACCAGAAAATTGGAGTGAAATACAAGAAAGATATAATTATTATGATGAATATGATGGAGAGTATAATAAAGATTTAGTTGAGGAATATAAAAACGATACTAAAAAAGACGTAAAAATGGTCAAAGTTTTAAAGTCAGAAGAGCAGTCCATTAGTCAGAATAAAGATAGTATGATTGATCATGTGAAAAAGGGACTAAAGGGTAAAGGTGTAATATATACATGGGCAAAACCAGAAGTAGTAAAGGCAAATATGTATAAGATATCTAGTTCCTATAATGAATTTAATAGAATTATTACAGTAATGTTGATATCTTTACTAGCAATATTATTTATTGGATTTTTATTAATAAGATATCTCATTAAATCTAATAAAATTGAATTTGCTGAAGTTACAAATATAAATTTATTTATTGAAATAAAAATAGTTATTGCATCTTCACTGGTGGCTATGTTAAATAACTATATTCAAAGTAATAGAGGATTAGCATATTCTATATTGTCACATATATGTAATAAGAAAGGAATTAATATTAGTACTTATAGCTATATTTCTGGTGTAATAAAGATATTGGCACAAGGAGCTCTTATAGTTATTGTTACTATGCTTATTTGGTGGGGATTAAATATTGTTTTATCAAAGGAATTTAGAAAAAAGGAATTAGAAAAATCATTATATTTAAATTTAAAGGATAATGCTAAGTTAAAAGGATATTATATGTTAGTAGCAGTTGGTATAGCATGTTTTATAATAATATTCAATGTTCTTAATAATAGTAATTATATGTTAGCTATAGTTGTATATATTGTTATATGTTTTGTTGTAATAATTCCTATAATAGCAAAATTAATAGATGGATTTACTTATATTAACAATTGCACTAGTAGAAGCAATAAAAAGATCTATGAGAAAATGGATGAAGTAGGGATGATTCCTATTGATATAATAATAAAAAATATAAATTCAATAAAAGAAAGTATAAAAGAAAAAGTTACTTCAACAAGTAGTAATAAAGATTTTAAAGAACAAGTAGTTGAAAATATGGCAGAGCAGCTAATAGAACCGGTAGAAAATATGGTTGGGTACTCTAAAGATATTTTTGATAAAAAAGATATTAAAGAAAATTTAGATAAGTTATGGATAGAATCTAATGAACTTAAAGAATCTGTAGATAGATTATTTGAGATATCAAAAGCTAATACAAATACATTAAAATTGAATTTATTTGATGTTAATGTAGCTAATCTTTTGGATCAGGTTATTGGTGAATATGAAGATGAGATAGAGAAGAATCAATTAAAACTTATAAGACATAATAAAGAAGTATTTTATAGCAGATTAGATGGGGAGAAATTTTTCAAAGCATTAGATAATCTGATGAATATTATAGTCAAGGAAGCTTTTAAAAATACTAGAATTTATATAGATACTATAGCTGGAGATAAAAATGGAATTCTAGAAATTAAGTATATTTCTAGAGAAGAGGTTGTTTTAGATGATAAAGTTAATATTTTAGAAGCTATTAGTGATGATGGCAGCAATCAACTACTATTATCAAAGGCTTTAATAGAGGCACAAAATGGTGATGTTGATATATTAGTTGATGGGGATTTGGTGAAGATTACTATAATGTTGAAAGTTTTGAATAAAGGAGGAGAAGATAATGAAAAATAATAAAGTAAATTTTGAAACTATAATGTTTTTAATATCTAGTTCTCTTTTATTAAATTGTTTTTGTGGTTATATAGCATATATTTCAAGTGTGGAAAGTGGTGTATTTTATGATTCTTATGGAGGTACAGTAAATATATATCCTATAAATAATGGAATACTGAAAGGAATTGTAATTTTAATAGTTTTAGCAGTAATTTCATTATTATCCTTTATATTAATGAAAAGAAAAACAATTATAAGTAATGTTAAGTTTAATATTCCATATGATGCAAAAATAGTATTGCTTCTTGGCTTATTAAGTATGTTTATATCTTATATATACGTAAATGTTAGAAGATATGCTTTAAGTAATTCTATATTATCCTTTTTAGCTGGTATAGGGAATGAATATTTTATAAATAGCTTTTTAATAAGTCTTATGTCTACTATTGCATTATATATATCAACATTTATACTTAAAGATTTAATAAAGTCATTTAAAAATGAAAAGTTAATAATTGAGGATTTTGCTTTATATAAGATTTTTAATTCTACAAAAACAGTTTTTAAGAAAAATAAATTGATGAATTTTATTATAAAAGGATCAACGGTATATTTAGCACTTAGAGTATCAATGGTGCTAATTTCGATGGTTATATATGGTAATGTATATTATATTATTTTTGGAATTTCGTTTTTTGATATACTAATTTTATTTCTTGTATTAGCTCCTATAGGAATAAAATTGCTTAGGGAAACTTGGTTTTTATATAATAAGAGCAATTCCTTACTATTAGGTACAAAGTATAATAAGAAAATAAAAAGTTTATATTTAGCAGAAACTTTTAATAATTTAGATGGATTAAAGCTATCTTTAGATAAAGCTTATAAGGAAAATGTAAAGGAAGAAAATTTCAAGAGTCAGCTTATAACTAATATTTCACATGATATAAGAACTCCACTAACATCTATAATAAATTATGTAGATATACTAAGAAATAAAGATGTTACAGATGAAGAAAGAGATGACTATACAAACAGAATAAACAAAAATTCCTTGAGACTTAAAGCATTAATTGATACATTAAATACTGCTGAGTATAAGTTAGAGTTAAAAGAAATAGATTTAAGCAATTTAATTATTAAAGAAATTGATAATTATAGTGGGAAGTTAAAAGAAAATAATTTAACTTTAAGAACAAATATTATTAAAGAAGCTATAATTTTAGGTGATGAAAAAGGATGTCATAGAATTATACAAAATATTTTTACAAATATAATGAAATATGCAATGGAAGGTACTAGAGTATATTTGGAAATGAGAGAAGAGTTTGATAAAATAGTATTATCAGTAAAAAATGTTTCTAAATATCCTTTAGATATAACAGGAGAAGAAGCATTACAAAGATTTACTCGTGGAGATAAATCAAGAAATACAGAAGGTGCTGGACTTGGTCTTTCCATTGTAAAATCTTTAATGGATTCACAAGAAGGTGAAGTAAAGGTAGATATAGATGGTGACTTGTTCAAAATAACCTTAGAATTTGAAAAGGGGAAAAGATGAGTAAAAATATTTTAGTAGTAGATGATGAAAAAGACATACGAGATTCTATAGGAATATATTTAAAAAGCGAAGGATACAATATTTACTTAGCAGAAGATGGAATGAAAGCTCTTCAAATTTTAGAGAATGAAGATATACATTTGATAATAATGGATGTAATGATGCCTAATTTAGATGGTATAAATGCAACTATGAAGATAAGAGAAAGTAGAAATATACCTATAATAATGGTAACTGCTAAATCTGAAGATGTTGATATGATATTAGGATTAAATGTTGGAGCTGATGATTATATTAGAAAGCCATTTAACCCTTTGGAATTAGTAGCTAGAGTAAAAGCGCAAATGAGAAGATATGTTACTCTTGGAACTTATGAAAAAGAAACTAAAGATTCTAATGAAATAGAGGTAAGAGGACTGGTTTTAAATAATGAAACAAAAGAGGTACATATAAATGGTGAAGAAGTTAAACTTACACCAATGGAGTTCAAAATTCTAGCACTTTTAATGGAGAATACAGGACGTGTTTTTCCTATAGAAGAAATCTATGAAAGAGTATGGGAAGAACCTTTTTACAATTCAGAAAATACAGTAGCAGTTCATATACGTAGAATAAGAGAAAAAATAGAAATAAACCCTAAAGAACCAAGATATTTAAAAGTGGTATGGGGCGTTGGATATAAGATTGACAAGTGATACAAGCTTTATGAATAAAGGCGTTGAAGCAGTTAGTTAAATTATTCTGCTTCAACTCCTTTATTTTTATTATTGAAATAAACAATTAATTTATAGTTAAAATACATCATAAGAATAAATTGTATTTAAAAGATATACAAAGTAAAATATTCCTGTGCCCTGTTAAACGCTTATTATTTTTAAGTCTTTTAGTTGTAAAGATCCATTTTCGTATTTAAAAATTCCTTCTGCTATTGCTATGGTGTTATCATTAGAAAAACCTATTATTTTTTGATATGTTACTAATTCTACAATACCATCTTTATCTACATCTACTAATTCTGCTTTATAATATCCAGGTATATATGAACCTATCACTGATGAGGTTATAGTACCTTTAGCATCGTAGGCATTAGGATATTTTGAAGGATTTTTAAGTTTAAGACCATAGAGCTTATTTAATTCTAAATTTTTAACTTCATAATAATAGTTATCTTTAAGAGTAACTATATAATTAAGACCACGATTAAATTTTTTACTATCAATAACTTCAGAAGGTACTAAATTTTTAAATGATAGTATGTTTTGAAAAGAGAAACTACAACTACCTCCACTGTTTATGGAAATTAATATTTCTTTTATACCATCCTTATTTATATCTCCAAAAGATATTTTAGGGTTATATCCACTGTCAAAATACCCTGGACATTTTATTACGTATTTTGATGTTGCACCATCTATAACGCAAATTTTAACAGAAGATTTGATGTCATCAGTATTTTCAATATTTATAGCTAATAATAAAATTTTGTCATTGATATTATCACCGGTAACATCTTCATTATATTCTGAAATAATATTATATTTTTTTAAATCTTCTATAGTTTCAATAGTAGTATTTTCTGATGCAAGTGAATAATTATTTATAAAAGCAAAAGAAAAAAGTATACTTACTAAAAATATTAAAGTGAATTTAATTTTCAAAAATAACCCTCCTTACTATTACCAGTATCCCCTAGAATTATGTTAAATATTTATTATATTATTACTTTTATAATAAAATAGGAGGATATTTATAGTTTTTAGGGTATAATTATATATAGAAATATATTTGGGGGTAATAAAAAATTGAGATTTAAGGAAAAAGCTGATAAGTTAGAACTAGAAAGAAATAATGCAAAGAAAAAAAGTAATTCATTATCCAACTTTAGAGGATTAACTATGGTTGCTATAGCTATTATATTATGCACAATATTTTTTGATAGATATACTCTTTTAAGAGGAGTAATACTAGTTATATTAGTATTAACATTTGTATATTTTGTTTATAAACATAGTATAGCTATAAAAGAGTTAAAGTGGATAGAAAGATTAATAGAAGTTAATAAAAAATATGAAGATAGGGCTTCTGGGAGTTGGAAGTCATTTACTGATAAAGGTGAAGAGTATTGTAAAGAAGACCATTTCTATGGTATGGATCTAGATATAGTAGGAAGGAATTCACTTTTTCAACTTATAAATACTACAAATACGTTCAAAGGAAGAGAAAAGTTAGCGAATGTTTTATTAGGACCTCATGATTCTATAGGAGAGATAGTAAAAAGACAACAAGCGGTAAAAGATTTAGGTGAAAAATTAGATTTTGTTCAAAAGTTAGAGGCATCTGGAATAAAATCATCAGGTATAACAAAAAAACCAGATGAATTAATAGATTTTTCTTCTAGAAAAAATTTTGCGGAGAAGGTTGGGTTCATTTCTATAGTAAGATATATCCCAGTTGTCCTTATAGCAATTCTTATAACCAATTTATTCCTTAAAATGCAATTAGTATCTTATATTGCAGTAGGATTATTTGTGGTGCAAATATTATTTAATATTTATGGGGCTATGAAGTTTTCAAAGGACTTAGATGAAGTAGGTATTTATAGTGATGATTTAACTACATATAAAAATATTATACAGGTTATAGAAAAAGAAGATTTTCATGCACCATACTTAAAGGAATTATCAAAAAAGATAGCTATAGATGAAAATGGTGGGAAGAAGTCTATAGAAGCTTTAGAAAAAGTATCAAGAAAGATTGCGATAAGAAATAATACATTAATTTATTTTCCATTAAATTTAATATTACTTTTAGATTATAGATTTATATATAATCTAGAAAAATGGAGAAGAAATTATGGCGTGGGTATAGATAAGATTCTTGAATATATAGGTGAGATTGAAATGCTTGCAAGCTTAAGTGTATTAATTCATACAGATGAGTGTAATAAGTTTCCTATATTTAAAGAAGAACAAGGTATTGTAGAAGGTAAAAGTTTAGGACACCCACTAATCAATAGAGAAAAACGTGTATGTAATGATATTAATATAAGTAATAAAATTTTCATTATAACAGGTTCAAATATGGCAGGAAAAACCACTATACTTAGAACTATAGGTATAAATATGGTTTTAGCATATGCCGGTGCTCCAATTTGTGGAGAATCAATGAATTGTTCTATGATGGATATTTTCACATCAATGAGGATTGGAGATAATTTAGGAGAAGGAATTTCTACATTTTATGCTGAATTGTTAAAAATAAAGGAAATTATAGCTTTTAGTAAAGAAGAGAAGCCGATGATTTTCCTCATGGATGAAATATTTAGAGGAACAAATTCTTTAGATAGAATAGTGGGAGCAGAAACGGTGGTTAAGACTTTAGATAGACCTTGGATTATTGGAGGAATAGCTACTCATGATTTTGAATTATGTCATTTAGATGAAAATAGTAGAATTGAAAACTATCATTTTAGTGAAGGATATGAAAATGATAATATAGTTTTTGATTATAAAATAAAAAAAGGTAAGGCTACAACAACAAATGCACAATTTCTTATGAAGATGGTTGGATTAGAAATATAAAATATAGGGATTAAGACATAATGTCTATCTATTGTGTCTTAGTTCCTTTTTTATTGTATCAATAAAAATAGAAAATAAATTTAACAAATATATTTACAATAAAATCTATTTAAGGAACGGGTAACGATTACATTTTAACAAAATATAAATAAACAGAAAATAGTATTTTAATTAGATTATTTTAGTATTATAATATAATAAGTTATTATACTAACCAGTCAGTATAATATAGAGCAGTGGACAATGGGAGGATAAATATGAAAAATGCTTTGAAAGTATTTAAGAGGGATCTTATTAGTATAATAAAAAGTCCAGTAGCAATTTTAATAGTGGTGGCAGTATGTATAATTCCATCTCTATATGCTTGGGTAAATATTAAAGCTTGTTGGGATCCTTATGAAAATACTAGTGATATCGCAGTAGCGGTAGTAAATAATGATAAAGGGACTAAATTCAATGATAAAGATTTTAATTTTGGTGATTCAGTAATAGAAAGTTTGAAAGAAAATAAAAAAATAGGTTGGAAATTTGTAAATAGTAAGAAAGCAGAAAATGGGGTATTAGACGGAACTTATTATTCATATATTGAAATTCCAGAAGATTTTTCTGAAAATTTAGCAAGTCTTACAACTGATAATCCTAAGAAAGCTACTATAATATATAAAGTAGACACGAAGACTAATGCAGTAGCAGTAAAAATAACAGATACAGCTAAAAAAACATTAGTAAATGAAATAACAACAAATTTTGTAGCTTCAGTAAATGAAATAATATTTTCATATTTAGAGGAAAATGGACAATCTTTAAAAGCGGATGAAAAAGCAATTATAGATTTAAAGAATAATATTATTAATATAGATAATAATATGGATTTAATAACAGGAGTATTAGATAAAGTATCAAGCAGTTCTGGAGACTTAACTGGATATTTATCAACATTACAAACATCTATACCAAAGTTAGCGAAGAGTATAGAAAATTTAAAGAATAATACAGCAAATACTGGAGAAACATTACAAACTTCTATAGAATCAATAAATACATCTATAGATAACATACAATTTAGAATTAAAGCATCACAAGGATCAACAGAGCACATTATATCTTTAATTGGCGATTTGGAAAAGTTAGATACTTCAGGTATACGTAATGAAGGATTAGCTATTGTTACATCAATACAAAGTGATCTTCAATCTATATCAAATAATATTAAAGATATAAAAGATTTCTTAGAGAAAATAAATGTGGATAAAAATAGTGAAGTTATAACTAACATGATTTCTACGTTAAATAGAGTAAATGAAGTAATTAAAGGAATGCAAACTGATATATCAGCAATTCAAAGTGCTATTAACAATGGTAAAATGGATACCGCTGCTATAGAGGATATTAAGAAAAATATTAGTAAGATTAAATCGAATTTAGAGTCTATTTCAAATCAGTATACTAATACAGTAAAAGGTCAATTAAATAATATGGCAAGCAGTTTGAAAAACAGTACTGATGATGCTGTTAAGTTAATTTCTAAAACTGAAGGAATAACTACAGAATTACAAAGTATGCTAACTACAGCAACAGAATCTACAGATTTAACTAATGAAATGGCAGGAAAATTAAAAAATAAGTTAGAAGAGTTTTCTGGAGTTATAAAAGAAGTAAGTGATAAGTTAAAATCAGTAAAAGATAATGATATATCTCAAATTATTGCTATTTTACAAAATAATCCTGAAGTGATGGGTGATTTTATATCAGATCCGTTTAAAGTGAAAGAAGAAGCAATCTTCCAAGTACCAAACTATGGATCAGCTATGGCACCATTATATACAGTATTAGCATTATGGGTAGGTGGAGTTATTGTATCAGCAATGTTTAAGACAGAACCACCAGAATTTGAAGGTAGTGAAAATTTAACTATAAAAGAAAAATATTTTGGAAAAATGTTGACATTCTGCTTTATTGGAGGAGTACAAGGTCTTATAGCAGTACTAGGTGATTTATATCTATTAAAGGTACATGCTGTAGAGCCGCTGCTTCTTATAGCATTTTCAGTTGTAACTGCGTTAACTTTTTCAATAATAATATATACTTTAGTAGCTTTATTTGACAATTTAGGTAAAGGAATATCTATAGTATTTTTAGTAATTCAATTAGCTGGTAGTGGAGCATCATATCCAATACAAGTTAATCCAGTATTCTTTAGAATAGTACAACCTTTTTTACCGTTTACATATGCTGTAGGGGGATTTAGAGAAGCTATAGCTGGAGTAGTTACTTCGAATGTTATAAAAGACTTTGCATTTTTATTTATAGTATCATTGATATTTATTGTACTTGGATATTTCTTAAAGTTGAAAACTAATGATACAATGAATAGATTAAAAGCTAGATTCAAAGAATCAGGTCTTGCAGAGTAGGAGGTGACTTTTCAGTGAAGAAGGTTAAAAATAGAAATACATTTAAAAATATATTTGGAATATATAAAAGAGATATAAGTAGCATTATAAGAAATAAAGTTGCCTTAGCTGTAATTATTGGTTTATGTGTAGTGCCATCATTATATGCATGGGTTAATATATATGCAGCATGGGATCCGTATGCTAATACGGGAAATGTTCCTGTGGCAATAGTAAATGAAGATGATGGAACAGTTCTAAATGGTAAACAAATTAATGCTGGTAAGAATGTAGTGAAAGAACTAAAGCATAACGACAATATTGACTGGAAGTTCTTAGAAAAGGAAGACGCTGAAGATGGATTAGAATCTGGTAAGTATTATGCAATGATAGAAATACCAAAGGATTTTACTGAAGGATTAATTACATTAATTAGTACTGATCCTGAAAAGCCTACAATAATATATAAGTCTAATGAAAAGTTAAATGCAATAGCAAACAAAATTACAAGTGCTGCAGAAACTACATTGATAGCAAAGATAAAATCAACATTTGTAGGTACAGTTAATAAAACAAGTTTAGAGATATTAAATGATTTAGGATATAATATAGAAGAAAATAAATCTGAAATATTACAAATCAAGAATACTTTAGATGAAGCTAAAGGCGATATAGAAAGAATAAAAGGAAATATAGATCAAGCTAATGTAAATTCAACTAGCTTTGAAGCATATTTAAAAGACTTACAAAATAACTTACCATTAATAAGTAGTAGTGTTTATAGTTTAAAAGAGGTAGCAGAAAGTAGTAGGATTATAACATTTTCTACCCAAAACACTTTAAATTCAATAGTAACAACTTTAAATAATGATATGAGTAACATTAAGACTCTTGATGGTAGTATTACAGATAAGCTAAATAAATTAAAAGCTTTAGTTAGTTCTACTGAAATTGATAGAGATGCATTAATATCTGTTATTGATGAAATAGAAAAATTAAATAACTCTATAATTTCTAAGATAGATGCAAATATAAAGTTTTTAGAAGCTATTAATAATATTAAACCAGGAAGTACTACTGCACTTATAGAAAAGCTTAATGGTGTAAAAAACAGTTTAATTTCTAATAGCGAATTAGAAAACTTAAAAGATATTATTAATTCAGATAGTGGAAATAAAGAGACAATTTTAAACAATATAGATAGGTTAGTACAAATAAATAATGCTGTTAGTAACAGTATTTTAGATAGTTCAAATAATTTATATAATACTGTTATACCTGCAATTAATTCTACAGCAAATAACTTATCAGGAACTTTAGATAAAGTTAATGCACTTTTATCAAATATTGAAGGGATAGTACCTAAGTTAGATGCATTATCAACATTTGCTATAGATACATCATCAGCTACTAAGTCAAAGACTAGTGAGTTAAGTGATAAAATTGGTAGTTTCCAAGAAGAATTAAATAAGCTTGTTGATAAGTCTTCAGTTCTTACAGAAGATAATATAAATAGTTTATTAGATGTTATGAATAAAAATCCTGATGTTATATCAAGTATATTATCATCACCTATAGAAGTGGATGAAGAGGAAGTATATAATGCAAGTATATTTGGTGTTGGGTTAGCACCATTCTATACCTCTATAGCAATTTGGGTAGGAATATTACTTGCTTGTGCAATCCTAAATATAAAAACAGAAGAACATTTTGCAGAAGAACATAATGTTACTCCAATGCAAGAACACTTTGGTAAAATGTTATTAATATTAACAATAGGAATAATTCAAGCATTGATAGTTTCTTTAGGTGACGTAATAATTTTAGGAATAAAACCAGAAAACTTTATGTTATTTATAGGCACTGCTTTATTAGTAGCTATTACATTTACTATGGTTATATATGGACTTGTTTCAGTTTTCGGAAATATAGGAAAAGCTGCAGCGGTAGTAATTATGGTATTTGCTATTGCTGGAACAGGTGGAATATATCCTGTAGAAACAAATCCGCATATTTTTGCAGTATTGAAGCCGTTTTGGCCTTTCACTTATGCAATAAATATGTATAGAGAAGCTATAGCAGGTCCATATTGGGATGGAGTAATGAATAATTTAAAGGTAATGGGTATATTTATTGCAATATTCTTATGTTTATCTGTACTTAAAAAACCAATGATGGTAATAAGTGAAGGTATGAGCGAAAAGTTCGAAGAAACAGGATTATAAGATTAAAATAAATAATTAAATAAAATTTGCACCTCAGTGAGTAAGTATTTTGCTTATTTACTGAGGTGTTTTTATTATTGTTTGAGTTTTTTTTATAAATTAATAAAAAGATCATATTTGTACCATTAGGATTTTTACTACCAATAGTTTTTGAAAATAAGTTTAAAACCTTTACTTCAGTGTTAATTGTTTCGTTTATAACTACAGTTTTGACTGAATTTATTCAAATGTTTACACTTAGAGGAACAGATATAGATGATGTTATAAGTAATACTTTAGGAGGAGTTATAGGATTTGCATTATATGTTTTTTGTGTGGGAATATATAATTTTAAGAAAAAGAATAGAAAAATAACTTTAAATAATTATAGATTAAAATGTATTATGTCAATATTATTAATAATAGTTACATTGGCTCCATTTCAACTAATTAAAGTTATTGATAGTAATAGGGAATTTGGACAAGTGTATTATGGACATCAGATTCCAGAATCAGTGCAGCTTATTAGCGAGATACCTTCACAAGAAACAAAAGGTATAGTATATAAAAATGTTAAATTAGAGACAAAGGAAGAGGTAGCTACAAGATTAAATGAAATTATGGGATTAGATATTAAATTTTTAGAGGATGATTATGGTATATATGAGGGAGATGTAGAGGATATGAGTATTTTTATATACGAAGATAATACTTGGTATATAAGTTATTTAGAAGAAAATACTGATATTGATGTATCTAGAATTCCAAATGAAGAAGAAGGTAAAATTATTGCAGAAGAATATTTAAAAAAATTTAGAATTCAGTTAGATCATATAGAATATAAAGGGATTGATAATGAATACAGAGATGAGTATCTACATTTAGTATATACTCCTAAAAATTTAGAGAAAGATATATTCATTAAGTAAGTTGTATACTACTTACTCTTAATATTTAATTTATATTAAAAGGGTTGTTACTCACGAAGATTAATCGTTTTTGTAACAACCCTTTATTTAAAATATTAAGTTTGCAGCTAACACAATTATAGGTAGTGTTATCAATGTTCTTAGTATAAATATAAAAATTAAATCTAATAATTTAATAGGAATTTTAGAACCTAATAAAAGTCCACCAACTTCAGACATATATACAAGTTGAGTTACTGATACACTTGCTATAATAAAGCGAGTCATATCACTTGTTATATTAGCAGCTAATATTGAAGGTAAAAACATATCTGCAAATCCAACAATAAGAGTTGGTGCCGCTGCAGTAGCTTCAGGCACATTAAGTATATTTAACAATGGAATGAATGGTATACTTAGCCACTGAAATAAAGGAGTATAGTTAGCTATAATAAGCGCTATAGTTCCAAAGGCCATTATTATAGGAGTAACACCTATCCATAAATCAAATACATTTTTAAATCCACTGATTATAATAGAAGATATATCTGAAGAATTGTTAGCTTTATTTATTGCTTGTAAAAGTGACCATTTGAAAGTTGAAGTTCCAGGAGGTACTGGAGACTCTTCCTTTTTCATATTATCAGATATATATTCATCTTTTTTCATAGAAAGAGGCGGTATTCTAGGCATAATTATTGCTGCTACTACTCCCGCTATAGTTATAGTTAAGTAAAAAGGTAGAAACGTATCGCTAAGACCTACTTGTGCCAGAACTACTAATGAAAAAGTTATAGAAACAACAGAAAAGTTTGTTCCTATTATAGAAGCTTCTTTTTTAGTATAATAGCCTTGCTCGTATTGTTTATTAGTAAGAAGTATTCCTACAGTACCATCGCCTACCCATGAAGCTATACAATCTACTGAAGAACGACCAGGTAGTTTAAATAGTGGACGCATTATCTTAGAAAGTAATGTACCAAAGAATTCTAGTAGTCCAAAATCTAATATAAGTGGTAATAATAACCCTGCAAATAAAAATACACTAAATAATGTAGGTAATAAATCGAATAATAATGTTCCACCAGTATCTGCACTATAAATAACTTTTGTACCAATTTGGAAGTAAGTTAGTATTGCTAATATAGCTCCAATTATTCTTGAAATAAACCATATAGGAGATATATTAAATAAGTTATTTAAAAAGTTATTATTAAGTATAAATTTTGGCTTAAATATTTTAGTATATATAGAACCAACTGCAGAAATAACTATCATAGTAGTCATAATAGCTGTAAGATAATTATTAAGAAGTGATTGCAAACTCTTAGATAAAAATGCTACAACAACAGTGATGCTACCATTGAGAGGTAGTGGAATCATAAATATAAAAATTCCTATTAATGAAGGAATTAAGAATTTTAGTATTCCCATAAAGGAAAAATTTTTGTCTTTTGTGTTAATCATAGTACGGCTCCTTTATCATAAGTAAGTAATTTCGTCATAAAATATAAATATATATTCACAATCATTAATAATTATACGAAATTATTGCAAAAAGTACAGAAAAAAAATTACATACTATTATTTTGGATAAAAACTTTGAAAATATTTATATGGTATACTATAATTTTGTATTTAGAGAGGTGATTATAATATGAAATTTCAATATGAAGAATTATTAGATGAATATAATTTATTAAAACTTCAAGATGTTCAAGAAGAATTAAAGTTAATAGTTGATCAATATATGAATCAAGAAAAGTATGATGAAAGTAAAAATCAATTAAATAATATGATAACTATACTAGGTAGATTTGCAAAAAGTAATTTTAAAGTTATGGCAGATATACCTACGGAATATTTTAATAATTATTTAGAAACATATAGCTACTATCTTATAAATAATGTTATAACATTATTCAAGTTAGGTGAATATAAAGAAGCTATGGATATGGTAAACTATGCAGGAAAAATAAATGTTAAAGGAAATTCTGATTTTTATGCTACATTAGATAATATGGCATTTAACTTATCAATAAAATCAGGAGAAATGCCTAAGGTATTATTTAGAGAACTTTATAAAGATGGATTACCTTATGAAACAGCAGTGGAAAATTTAAAATCTATAATAAATGAAGGGTTATTACCTTCATAATCATTAATGGTATGTCGCACAATGATCTGACTCTTGTCAAGTAGTTAGATCATTGTGCGGCAGTTTTTTAGCAAAATAGAAGTGCAGGTCACAGGTATATAGGAAGCTTTAGTTTCCTAAAGACATTTATATTTGATATATAACTATTAAAGGAGGTGTCGCTCTAACAACTTTTCATTTGTTAATGCGATACCTCAATAGTATCATTATATTTATTACAAGGTAGATATTAAATTTTTTGAGTATCTATAGGGAAGATTTCTCCGTTATTCAAAATAAATATGTAATCACTATCTAATATAAAATTGAGATTAATGGAAGTCTTTTCTTTTTTATTATAAATAGCAATATTATTGATTGATAAGTTTTCTATATTAAAGTTGTTAGTTGTATCATCACAAATAATCAATATATTAGAAGAAATTTCGTTTATTGATAAAATTGTATTAGTATCGATAGAGTTATCGGTAATTATTATAGTAGTAAATTTTATATTAGAATCTAAAGATAGTGAATTTAATTCATCTATTATAGAATCAATATTTTTTTCTGTATAAAAATATTTTGTGCCATAGAAAGAGCAGTTGCTAGATTTATATTTTTTAAAAGAATTTAATGCCTCGCTATAATGAAATAATTTAAGGAAACACATTCCTTCTATAAAAAATAAATCTTTATGATTTGGGAAAATATTAAGCCAATATTGGATGTTTTCTAGACAATCTTTAAATTTATTTTGTTCTAGTAAGCATATAGACATACTTACAGCTAAATAAACACTATAAACAAATTCTACATTAAATTCATGTCTAGAATAGAAAATAGATTTTTTGAAATATGTTTCAGCACTTTTATAATCTTTAAGATCCATAAATATTTCACCAACACAAAAGTAATAATAGCCATCTTTCTTATTCTTTTTAGTTGAATTTATAAGAGAAAATTTATTTTTATTACTTAGTATAAAATCTTCTGGTGAAAGTTTTCGTTCTAATACTAATGTACTTTGTATAGTGTTAAAATTATTATTATTTAATGAAAAAGAAATAGTATCATTTATACAGCCTTGAAAAAATATATTCTTATCTATTTTAAATAGTCTAATTTCATAGTAATTATTACATATATTATCTATGTATTCCTCAATTTTAACGGCAAATCCATCATATAAAGTGTCAGTAAGAGAATATAATTTACTACATTGCTCTTCACTTATAGTTTCATTGGAATTCATAAATAGTATGTAGTCACATTTACTTTGATTTAAAATATAGTTTTTGCTAGTCTTTACATCACAGTTATTAGTACAAGTAATTATATTTATATTTTTATATGTATCTATTAAATCATATAGTAATGGAAAGGTATTTGAACAAATTAAGTATATTTCTTTAACATAAGTTGAGAGACGCCTTAGTGTTATTTTAATATTAGAAGACTCTACAGTATTTATCATACATAATGCTAATGTGTTGCCCATAGTAACCTCCTCATAAATAAATGTCTTAATAATAGAATATGATAAATAGATATCTTAATATTACATTTAATAGAGGAAACCGTACCACTAAATGTAATAAAAAAGTAGAATAAAAATTCAAATAAAGAAAAATAAAGAAAAAAATAAAGTCGAAATATAAACAAATTTAATAAAGAATAGAAAAAAGTCTTTTGTAGAAAGAAAGATGTAATAAGATTTCTAATTAAGGATATAGAGAAGAATTCAACACATATAGTGTAAGAAAATAAAGAGAAAATGAATAAAATATTAAATAAGACAAAGGTAATCTATTATAAAGCCATGTAAAAATTTTTTTATATGGCTTTTCATTTTGCAAAAGTAAAGATAAAGAGATATAATAATATACGGCTTAAAACTATATATTGTGTTTGGGGAGGATCGTATATGCTATATGTTGTGAAAAGGGATGGGAGAAAAGTACAATTTGATGCTGATAAAATTTCAAAAGCTATTAAAGGTTCAGCTATTGAAGGGAATATAAAATTAAAAGAAACAGCTTTATTAGATATTACTCATAAAGTTATTGAAAAAATAGAAGAAATGAGAGTAGAGTCAGTAACAGTAGAAGAAATACAAAATCTTGTAGAGGCCTCTCTAAAAGAAATAGGGTATAAAGATATTGCAAGTTTATATAATAGCTATAGACAAGAGAGAACAAAAGTAAGAGAAATTAAATCTGATTTGATGAGAGCTATTAGTGCTATTGGAGTAGAGACTGATAGAGATAATGCTAATGTAGGTAATAATTTTTCATCAAAGTTACTTAGAATAGCATCAGAATCAAATAAGTGGCATAATTTAGCGATAATGCCAAAGAAATTAGCAAAAGCTCATGAAAATGGAGATTTATATTACCATGATTTAGATAGTTACAATTTAACTGTAAACTGTTTACATATACCTACAAAAGAGGTATTGGAAAATGGATTTAATACAGGATATGGATATATAAGACCACCGAAGAGAATAGAATCAGCAGCAGAGTTATCTTGTATTCTTCTTCAATCAACTCAAAATGATATGTTTGGGGGACAATCACATCCTGATTTTGATAATGATATGGCTGAATTTGTTGGATATACTAGAGAACAAATCAGAAAAGAATTAGAGGAAATGGAAGTTCCTGAATCAAGAATAGATCAAATTGTTGAAAAGAAATTAAGAAGATCTGTTGAACAAGCTATGCAAGGGATTGTATATAACTTAAATACAATGCATTCTAGAGCAGGATCACAAGTACCGTTTTCATCTATTAACTTAGGAATACCTTATACAGAAGAAGCAGCTTTAGTTTGTGAAGTATTCTTAGAAGAATATGATAAAGGATTAGGAAATGGTGAGCAACCTATATTTCCAAATATAATTTTTAGAGTTAAAGATGGTGTAAATAAGAAAGAAGGGGACCCATATTACTATTTATTTAAAATAGCTTGTAGGGTAGCATCAAAGAGAATGAATCCTACATTTATGAACATAGATGCTGATTTCAACAAGGAATACTATGACAATGGATATATGCCAGCAACTATGGGATGTAGAACTTATTTAATGAGTAATATAAATGGTGAGCCAGGTACAAAAGGAAGAGGAAATATAGCACCAACTACTATAAATCTTCCTAGATTAGGAATATTAGCTGATGGTGATATTAATAAATTCTTTGAATTATTACAAGATAGATTAGAATTAGCAAGAGAAAGTTTATTACACAGATATAATGTATTAAAAATGCTAAGAATAAAAGATTTGCCATTTGTAGCTGGTCAAGGTTTAATGAAAGGTTCAGAAGGATTATCACCTGATGATTCAATAGAGCCTATATTAAAACAAGGATCATGGGCAATTGGATTCATTGGATTAGCAGAGACTTTAACAGCTCTTATAGGATCTCATCATGGTGAAACTGAAGAAGCAAGAGAATTAGGAATAAAGATTGTAACATATATAAGAGAATTTTGTGATAAGAACAAAGAAATAGATAGACTTAATTGGAGTTGTTATGCAACACCAGCGGAAGGGTTATCTGGAAAGTTTATTTTAAAAGATCAACAAGTATTTGGAAAAATCAAAGGGGTAACAGATAAAGATTATTATACAAATAGTTATCATGTTCCAGTAGGATATAAAATATCTATAGTTGATAAAATAAATATTGAAGCACCATATCACAAGTTATGTAATGGTGGTCATATAAGTTATATAGAATTAGATGGATATCCAGATGAAGAAACAATAGAAAATATAATAACTTATGCATATGGAAATACTAATATAAGTTATTTAGGAATTAATTTCCACATTAAATATTGTAAATCATGTGGAACATATCTAGAATCTGAAGATCATAAATGTACTAATTGTGGTAGTGAAGATATTCAAGGAATTTCTAGAGTAACAGGATACTTAAGTTTAGATGAAAGATTTGGTAGTGGTAAAGTTGCTGAGAGAAGCGATAGAATATCACATACTAATGGAGAAAGAACTTATTGTGATGTACTCTAAAATTTAGGAGGGTATATGGAGAAGATAAGAGTTGGTGGTATAATAGATAACTCATTAGCCAATGGAAAAGGTCTAAGAACGGTACTTTTCTTATCAGGATGTCTTCATAAATGTGAGGGATGTCATAATAAGGAGTTACAGGACTTTGATTTTGGTGTAGATATGACTGAAGAAGAAATTTTTGCACGAATTGAAAAGAATGCAGGTGTTATAAAGGGAATAACTTTAAGTGGTGGAGATCCTATGGAACAACCAGCTAAGTTAATAAATTTGTGCAGAAAAATTAGAGCTTTAGATTTGGATATATGGTGTTATACTGGATACTCTTTTGAAGAAGTTTTAAAATCAGAGGAAAAATTAGCTTTACTTAAAGAAGTTGATGTATTAGTAGATGGAAGATTTGATTTAAAACTTAAATCAGAAAAGGTAAAGTATAGAGGATCATCAAATCAAAGAATAATTGATGTTAAAGAATCATTAAAAACAAATGAAATAGTTGAAATTATTTTTTAATATATATAAGGAGGTGTTGCATTAACAAATGAAAAGCTGTTAATGCGACACCTCCTTTTATTATGGCACCGGTCAAGGCACAATTTAGTGTACAGTTAAGGCAGTTCACAGTGCACTGATATACACCTGTGCCTTGTGCCCTCATACCTGTTACCTGATATTCTATTTTGATGAAAAAACTGCCGCACTCTAATCTCTAACTACTTTGTGTGACAGCCCCTTTTTTAGAGATTTTTTTTATTTAAATACTGAAGTTTGTGTTATAAAATAGAATTTAAATACATAATAAATATGAGATGTTAAATACAAATTTTAAATTGTAATTGACATTACAGTATTATAATATTTTATATATGAAAATAGAATTAGCTAAACTATGAATTGTAAACTATAAATTGAGAAATGCTAATTGTGAAATGTAAACTATGAATTGTCTGAAATGCGACTGTTTGAATTGTAAATTAAGATAGAGGTATTATGGATAAAATAATAATTATAATTTAATATTATTGAAGTTTTCCAATTTTTTCACAAAAAATAATGGAGAAATACATGGATAATATAGTATACTTATTAATAGTATAACAAAAGATAAAGTCTAAGTAAGGAGGAGGTATATTAATGAATAATGTGGATTTATGTCAATGTAAAGAGGTGCATGAACAAGCGGTAGAAGAGATAAAAGAATCTATTCCAGATAAAGCTGTTGTTCAAAAACTAGCGGAACTATTTAAGGTTTTTGGAGATGGAACACGATTAAAAATAATTTATGCGTTACTTCAAAAAGAATTATGTGTTTGTGATATATGTGAAATAGTAGAAATGAGTCAATCATCAGTATCTCATCAATTGAGATTGTTAAAAACAACAGGTCTGGTGAAATATAGAAAAGAAGGAAAAACTGTTTATTACTCATTAGATGATGAACATGTTAATAGTATATTTAGTGTAGGGTTATCACATATAAAACATAAGTTAAATCTATAAATTTTTACAATAAGCTTTTTAAAAGAATTACGTTCTCATTAGGAAAAGATGATTCATTGATTTCTATAGTAGTATTATTAATTTTATTACAAGAATCTATATAAATAAGAAACTTGTCTATACTATCAAGGTAAGGTGATGAAGGAGATTTATATAACATTGGAATGGAAACTTTTGGATTTATTAATTTTAATATTTCAAAAGCTGTTTTGCCACTTATAGTGAAGTTGTCACCGATAGGAATCAATAGTATATCGATATTTCCTAATGCAGATAACTGTTCTTTTGAAGGTATATGTCCTAAATGACCAAGATGAGTTATATTTATATTATCAAAATAGTAAGAGAAAATTATATTGTCACCTCTTAAGTGTCCCTTATAGGTATCTTGAAAAGAAGAAAATCCTTTAATTTTAACATCGCGGAAAGAATATTCACCACAGTGATATATAGGAGGAAAAGTGCTATTTATAAACTTATAGTCATCATATTCTGAATAAGTATTATTAAATGTTACTATATCAATTGAAGAGTTTTTAAATATATCATTGTAAATTTCTTTAGTAGGGCTTGTTAATATTTTTGTACCTAGGGATGTTTTGATAACAAAGGTTGATTTATCAATATACTCAATAATCATATAGAACTAATCTCCTTATATTAGAATATAACATTAGTTTAAGCAATATATAATAAATTATACAAAAATAATAAACTAATATATAATGAATGGAAGTGAATGTGTTGAAGTCAATAATAGATAATTTAAGAAAACCTAATGTTTTTAAGGGTAATATAGCTTTTATGATATTTATGATTGTAGGAATGTTTGCAGGAAATATACTAAAATTTTTATTAATCGATATCATACATATACAAAACTTTACTAGAAATGAATCTTATATATATGCAATTCAATTAGGAACAAATCAAGTAGTTATTCTAGGTGGTGTTGTATTATTATATTTCTTAATAACTAGAGAAAAATTTAAAGATGTCATAACTTTTAGAAAAATAAAAGGTGCTGATATATTCTATATTTTTCTAATAACAGTAGTTACAAGACCGCTTATAGGAGTTATAAGTATGGTAACATCACATTTTACTGTTGATGGACCAATGGGTGAAGTAATGAATATATTAAGTAAAATGCCATTTTTAGCTATGTTCTTTGTTGTAGCAATATTACCAGCATTTTTTGAAGAATTTTTAATGAGAGGGATAATAGCAAATAACTTTAAGCAAAGATATAGTTTATTTGCTGCAGCATTATTTAATGGGATACTTTTTGGTATATTCCATATGAATTTTGAACAAGGATTCTTTCCTATACTTTTAGGATTTATAGCAATATATCTTATGTATTATACACAATCTATTATTGCACCGATGTTATTACACTTTTTTAATAATGGAACATCAGTTATTTTAACATATTTATTAACATTGCTACCAGGAGATGTAACAAATGCAGATGTAGATACATCTGCGATGATATCATCACAAAACCAAAATGTTGCTTATTATATATTATTAGGTATCTTGGCAATTGGTGTTGTAGTGTTATTTGGGTGGTTAACATATCTTCTTGTAAATCTTATCAAAGAAAGAAATGAAGAAAGATGGATGGAGAGTAATGACTACAAAAAGTTAGATGGAGAAAAGGTACCTTTTTCAAGAAAAATAGTAGATTATATACCGTTTATTATCACTTTAATAATTTATTTTTATAATGTTAAAGATCAAATAAGGTTTTAATAAAAATATTAAAAATAGTTGAAAAATTTTAAATACTATGCTACAATTAGGTAACAGTGTTAGATAACACGGTGAAAATAAAAGATGTAAAGATTTAAATAGATAATAATTTTCTCCATTATTTAGAGAATTTGTTAATCGTGTCTAAATCTTTAATGATGGAGGAATTTTAAATGGCTGATAAGAATTTAGTATGCAAAGATTGCGGAGCTGATTTCGTATTTACTGAAGGAGAACAAGCATTTTACAAAGAAAAAGGATTCGAAAACGATCCAGTAAGATGCCCAGCTTGCAGAAAAGCTAGAAAGCAACAAAACAACAGAAGATAATTTTATCTTCTTTGATTAGACCGTAAGGAAACTTTACGGTCTTTTTCTATTTTAAATAATTGACATGAAAAGTATATTGAAGTATAATTTTAACCAAATAGTGAAAAAAGCGTTGAAAAGGATAAGTACTTTACTTAGGTTACTAAAGCGATTAAGGGATGGTGTGAGCCTTATAGGGAAGAGTAAAGGAAAATCACCTTGGAGCATGGCACTGAAATTTTAGTAAGTGACCACGTAATTCTACGTTACAGAATAGTGCATGATTGTGCATGAATTAGACACATATTAGGTGGTTACGAGTGTAATAGCTTCGTCCTTTTAGGGCGGAGTTTTTTTATTATTATTTTATTGAAGGGAGACAAAATTATGTACAAAAAGATGGATAATAAGTCTTTTGTAGAGATGGAACAAGATGTTATAAAGCTTTGGAAAGAAGAAGACGTTATTAAGAAAAGTTTTGATGCAAATCCAAAAGGAGAATATTTTACTTTTTATGATGGACCTCCAACTGCAAATGGAAAACCACACGTAGGTCATGTATTAACAAGAGTAATGAAGGATCTTATTCCTAGATATAAAGTAATGAAAGGATATAAGGTTATCAGAAAAGCTGGATGGGATACTCATGGGTTACCAGTTGAACTTGAAATAGAAAAGAAACTTGGGATATCAGGAAAAGAACAAATTGAAGATTATGGTGTAGAAAAGTTTACAAAAGAATGTAAAGATAGCGTTTTCACATATGTTTCTATGTGGGAAGAGATGACTAATAAAATTGGTTATTGGGTTGATATGGAAAATCCATATGTAACTTATCATAATTCATATATAGAATCAGTATGGTGGGCATTAAAGCAAATGTGGGATAAGGATCTTTTATATAAAGGTCATAAGGTAATGCCATATTGTCCTAGATGTGGAACTGGATTATCTTCTCATGAAGTGGCACAAGGTTATAAAGATGTTAAAGATTTAACAGCTGTAGCTAAATTTAAGGTAGTTGGAGAAGAAAATAAATATATACTTGCTTGGACAACTACTCCATGGACTTTACCTTCTAACATAGCATTATGTTTAAATAAGAGTTATGATTACATCGAAGCTAAAGTTGGTGATGAAATCTTAATCTTAGCTAAAGAATTAGCACCAAAGGTTTTAGGTGAAGACTACGAAGTTGTTAAGGAATTTAAGGGGTCAGAATTACTTGGAACTAAGTACGAACAATTAATGCCATTTGTAAAACCAGAAGGAAAAGTTTTTGAAGTTATCCACGGAGATTATGTAACATTAACAGATGGTACTGGTATAGTACATATAGCTCCAGCTTATGGTGAAGATGATAATATTGTTGCAAAAGCTAATAACATGGGATTCTTAAATCTTGTTGATGCTGAAGGAAAATTTGTTAAAGAAGTTACACCTTGGGCAGGAAAGTTTGTTAAAAAGTGTGATGAAAGTATTGTTAAATACTTAGAAGAAAATAACAAGTTATTTAAAGCTGAAAAACATACTCACTCATATCCACATTGTTGGAGATGTGATACTCCACTTTTATATTATCCAAGAGAAAGTTGGTTTGTAAGAATGACTTCTCTTAGAGATAAACTTATAGAGAATAATAATAAAATAAATTGGTATCCAGACAATATTAGAACAGGTAGATTTGGAAAGTTCTTAGAAAATGTTATTGACTGGGGTATTTCAAGAGATAGATATTGGGGAACACCACTACCAATATGGCAATGTGAATGTGGTCACAGAGAATGTATTGGTAGTATAGCAGAACTTAAGGAAAAAGGAATCGATGTTCCAGACGATATAGAACTTCATAAGCCATTTATAGATAATGTTCATTTAAGATGTGAAAAATGTGGTAAGGAAATGACAAGAACAGCAGAAGTTATTGATTGCTGGTTTGACTCAGGTTCAATGCCATTTGCTCAATTACATTATCCATTTGAAAATAAAGAACTTTTTGAAAAGAATTATCCAGCTCAATTTATTTCAGAAGCTGTAGACCAAACTAGAGGATGGTTCTATACATTACTTGCTATATCAACAGCAATATTTGATAGAAATCCATTTGAAAATTGTATAGTTTTAGGTCACGTTCTTGATAAGAAGGGCTTAAAAATGAGTAAGTCAAAAGGAAATGTTGTAGCTCCTCAAGATGTTCTTGATACAGTAGGTGCAGATGCTACAAGATGGCATTTCTACACAGCAAGTGCTCCATGGCTTCCAACAAGATTCTCTAAAGAAGATGTTGAAGAAACTCAAAGAAAATTCTTAAGTACTTTATGGAATGTATATTCATTCTATGTGTTATATGCTGACTTAGATAACTTTGATGCAACTAAATATGCAGACTTTAAGTCAGAACATGTAATGGATAAATGGATATTATCAAAACTTAACACATTAATAAAAATAGTAGAAAACGGATTAGAAAACTACAATATAACAAATGCAGCTCTTGCTATAGAAGATTTTGTAGATGAGTTATCTAACTGGTATGTAAGAAGAAATAGAGCAAGATTCTGGACTACAGAACTTAATGATGATAAGATTGGTGCTTACACAACTTTATATAGAGTTTTAGTTACATTATCAAAGGTAGCAGCGCCATTTGTACCATTTATGACAGAAAATATATATCAAAGCTTAGTGGTATCTTTAGATAGTAATGCTATAGAAAGTGTTCACTTATGTAAATGGCCAGAATATGATGAATCTGTTGTTAATGCTGATTTAGAAAGAGAAATGGATTTAGCATACAAAATAGTTAAACTTGGTAGAAGTGCTAGAAACGGAGCTAATATCAAGAACAGACAACCACTTGGTGAAATGTTAGTTTCAATTACTTCACTACCTGAATACTATGGAGACATAATAAAGGAAGAATTAAATATAAAGAATATAGTATTTGGTGCAGATCTTTCAGAACATGTTAATTTTGAAATAAAACCAAACCTTCCTGTACTTGGAAAAGCATATGGAAAACTTATACCTGCTATAAGAAAAGCTTTAGCTGAGATGGATCAAATGAAGTTAGCTCAAGATATTAATAGTGGAAAAACTGTTACTATAGATGCTAATGGAACTTCTATAGATCTTACAAAAGAAAGTTTACTTGTTACAATGAAAGGACTAGAAGGCTTTGCCTTTGCTGGAGAAGGAGAAGTTGGTGTAGTTCTTGATACTCATATAACTGAAGAATTAAAGGAAGAGGGTTACTTAAGAGAAATTCTTTCAAAAGTTCAAAATATGAGAAAAGAAAGTGGCTTTGAAGTAGCAGATAAAATAAAATTATATGTAGCTAATAATGAAATGTTAGAAACTATAATTAAGAAATTTGAAGATGTTATAAAGAGAGAAACTTTATCAGAAGTTGTAGTATATAATGAAAATAGAGAATATGCAGTAAGCAAGATAAATGGTGAAGAATTATCTATGGCTGTAGAAGTAATAAAGTAATATAACAATATAGAAAAGGGCTATCACGATGATAACTAGATTTTGTCAGAGTGAGGCCCTTTTGTTAATTCACAATTTGAAATTAAGATAAAAATTTCTTAGGTTGTAAGTGCGGCGTCATTAGTTTGTTATTGAAAACTATGAATTGTGAAATGGAAATTGTGAATTATTGAAATGTTTTTTATGATAATACACATAATATTGTATGAAAAAATGTGATACATTAACAATATCGAAAATATGTATAGACAAAATTGAAAAGTTTATGTAAAATATTTTATGAAAACCTTTAATAGTAGCTATATGCTAAATATTTTATGAAAACTTATGAAAATGAATTGTAAAGATTATGATTTGAAAATGAAATATAATTAATAAAGAATGAAATTAATAATTCATTGAATATAATTATTAATAATAAAGAATGGAAGTGGTTATAAATGGTTGCATCAATAAAAGATGTGGCAAGAGAAGCAGGTGTATCTATTGCTACGGTTTCGAGAGTTTTAAATGAAGTTGATGTTGTTAATGAAGAAACTAAAAAAAGAGTAATGGAAGCAATAAAGAAACTAGGGTACAGACCTAATATAGTGGCTAGAAGTTTAAAAACACAAAGAACAAAGACAGTAGGTATAGTTATGCCAGATATGTCATCAGCATTTTATCCAGAAATAGTTAGAGGTGCTGAAGATGTAGCTAATATATATAACTATAATATAATTTTATGTAATACAGACTTAGATACAGGAAGAGAAAGAGATTATTTAAGAGTTTTAAAAGAAAAGATGGTAGATGGAATTATATACATGTCTAATTCATTAGCTCCTGAAATCTTACAATTAACAAAAGAGTTAGATTTACCAACAGTTTTAGTAGAGACTAATGATGATGAAAAAATATTTCCAAGTGTAACAATTGATAATGAAGGAGCAGCAGTTGATGCTACATCATATCTTTTACAAAAAGGAAATAAGTCAATAGCATACATAGGAACACATTATGAAGTTAAAAATGCATCAGCTAAGAGATATTTAGGATATAAGAAGGCACTAGAGGATGCTGGTATTAAAGTTGATTCTTCTAAAGTTGTATTTACTGGATTAAAGGCAAAACATGGAGAAGAAGCTATAGAAGAATTAACAAGAAGAAATGTAAAATTTGATGCTATAGTTTGTGGTAGTGATGAACTAGCTATGGGTGCTATAAATAAGATGAGAGAAAAAGGAATTAAGGTTCCTGAAGATGTAGATGTAGTAAGTTTCAATAATACATATGTAGCTTCAATTTATTATCCTAAATTAACAACAATAGATCAACCATCTTATGATATGGGATCTGTAGGTATGAGAATGTTAATAAAGATAATTAATAAAAAGCCATTAGATGTAACACAATATGTATTACCACATAATTTAATAGAAAGAGATTCTTGTAAAAGATAGATATATTTATAGAAGTCTCATAGGAAATTTGTAAAATATACAGATTTTCTGTGAGACTTCTTTTTTATTAGTTATAAAATGACGTAATAAAACCTTTGAACAAATTTACAAAAAATGGTAAAATTATAAACATATTAATGAATCTAAACAATATAATAATAGGTGATGGATATGGATAAAGGGAATATGTTAAGATTGCAAAGGTTAATAAGTTATTTAATTCATAAGGAAAATATAGAAGATGGATATGAGAAAAATCTTATTTGTGAAGATAAATATATTTTTTATATACCTGATGAAATGAAGAATAGTGATAAGTCTATTGGGAGTAAATATATATCTATTTATGAAGATGATAAAGAATTTAGTAAGGTGAAAAGGTTTCTATCTTTTATGGAAAAGGAGGGGACATTATATCAAGTTGTATTAGTACAAGGTACATTCAAAATAGATGATAAAAAAAAGTATCCTATTACTTCATATGAAGTAGAGTTAAATTACAATAAGGAATGTAAATCTATAGATGTAAAAATAAGCTCATTAGTAACAATAGAGATTAATGATTTATTCTTGAAGTTAGGGTATAAAGATAAAAGCTGTATAGATAAAAAATATATGAATTTAAATGAAGAATTGATTGTATTAAGAAAAAGTAAAAACAAGTTACTTTTAGATGAAGGTAAAAAAATGCTAAAGTTTATTGATAATAGCATTAAAAAGGAAAGAAAAATTACTTCGGCTTTAAGATATACATTTAAGTGGAATAAGTATGAAAATGATAAAGAGGGTTCATGTATAACTCCATATAGTTTAAATAATGAAGAAAATAAGTTTATATTAGATATAAATAAGTATGGCTCAGGAGTATTAGAAGGCATAAGTGGTAGTGGTAAGACTTATGCAATAATATCATTGATAATAGATAATATGTTACAAGGAAAACGAATTTTGGTTACGTCAAAAAGTTCTTTAGCGTTAATGGATATAGAAAAGAAGATTCCTAAAAATATGAAGCCTTTATCAATATTTATCGGTGATGATAATTTATCTGAAATAAGAGATAGTATTTCTAAATATAGTAGTATTGATGGTAATCAATATGAATTTTATAGAAATGCTAAGGAAGCTAAAGAATTAATGAATGTGAAGGTGCCATTATCATTTATAGATAGAATAAAGAATAAGTCTAATGGTTGGATAGAAGATGATTTAACATATAAGAAAGTGTGTCCTATTACCAATGAAGAAATGAAGGAGTTTTTAGATATACTTAAAAATAATAATGTTGATGACATAGAGCTATATCTAGGAAATATTACGATTTTTGAAGAGATAGGTACTAAGTATGAATTAGTTTTAAAAGTTAAATCAATGAAGAAGTTAAAGGATAAGCAAAAGCAGTATATAGATATTCTTAATAAGTGGAATATTAAAGAATTTAATTCTAATGAAATAAGAAATACGGAAATATTAGCTGTAGAATATGAAAAAGAATTGGATCAGTTTAAAGAAAATTTTCCTAGAGAGTTTTGGAATAAATATATTAGCGATATAGAATTTCAAAGTAATTTAATAAATAATATAGAATCCTCAATAGATTTAATATTGTCTACCAATGAAAAGTTGAAATTAGTAAGGGAAAAATTTATAAGTTCAAGTGATAATTATTATCTTCAATTAAAAAAATCTAAGGAGTACATTAGCTTTTTAAAGGATAAGTATATATTAAGAAAAAATGAAGATTATATTGTAGATGAATTATATAGAAAAACTAAATCACTAAAGGTTGTTAAAACAATAATAGATGATTTGATAGAGGTAGAAAAAGATATTCTTGTTCTAGATAAATATATGGAGCAGTATTTTTACAAGTATGGATACGAAAAAAATGAAAAATATACAATGAAAACTATTAATGACATAATTGAAGTATTTAATAGTTGTAAAGAGATAGCTAGTTATCAAAGTAAAGGAGATAAAATATTAAATTCAATGAAGAGTGTTAAGTTTATTGGTAAACTTGATGTTTTAAATGGAGATTTATCAAGAGAGTTAACAAAACTGAAGATTGCTGTTGATAATAAAAGAAATGAGATTGAATTAAGTGCTATTTTTAAAGGAATAATGCTAAAGATACATGGAAACGAGAAGTTTTCAAAGTTGTATGATGGGTTGAAAAATTTAGATGAAAAACTTGTAGAATCTGGATTTGATGACTTGAAAGATATATTTAGTATAAAAAATGTAGCTATGAAGTATAGTTACTATATTAATAGATTGAAAAGTGTAATGCCATTAACATTATGTAAAATTCTTATGTCATCAAATAAAGAAAATTATTTAGATATAGAGGAAGCTTTTTATGTAAAAAAAGAAAAAGGTAAATACATAGATTTAGTGAATCGGTTGGAAAAAATTAAAGGCAAAAACTTAATAGATATGTATATAGATAATAAGAGTAAGTATTTAATGACATTTTGTAATGGTAAAAAAGAAAATACTCTACAATGGATAGATGCCTTAATTAAGATTGGAAAAGGAAGAAGTAAAAAATATTATAAGTATATAGAAGAAGCACAATCTTTGATGGGAAAGGCAATAGAAGAGAATTATCTTTGGTTAGTTAACTTAAAAAAAGTAAGAGAAGGAATGGATATAAGTAAGACTTATTTTGATCTTGTTATAGCAGAAGGTGGAGAAGCATTAACATTGAAAGAATTAGGACTACTGAATTTAGGTAGGGAAATAGTTATTGTAGGTGGAGATGGTTATAAAGAACAATATGAAGGGGATAGTCTTTTGAAACAAGTTTATTTAGATGAAGAAGATAAGGTTATGATAAATTCAAGTCTTTTAGAATTTTCAAAGCAATCATTGCCTATAAAATATAAGTTTGCTGAAAATTATAGAAGAAATTTATTTATGAAGAAGATATTTGTAGGCGGTGTAAGAGAAGAAAAGAAGAATATAAATATAAAGGAAGCCGATGAAATTATTAAACATATTAGAGTTCAAATGAAGAAATATAAAAAGAAAAGATACAGCATAGGAATTGTATCCTTAGGAGGAGAAGAACAAAAAAACTATATTAATTCTAGAATTAATCAGTGCTTTAATAAGGAAATTGATGAAGGGTTAGATATTTTTGTTGGAGATATAGATGATTTCTATTTAATTGAAAAGGATGTAATATATTTATCTATGGTAATAGGAGAAAATAGAAGATTTCTACCATTAAATAAGAATAAGGACTTCTTTAGATTTTCATATATATTAACTAGAGCAAAGAAGGAGATAAGGCTTTTTTACTCTGTACCTGAAGATAAGTTAAATGTAGTTTGTGCTAGGAGAATGTTGTTAAATAGTTTTCAAGAAGATGATATTGCCAATTTATTTAAATGTTATAGTTATAGAAAATAAAAGTATTGTATATGGAACTGAGAAACACTAAAATTAAGTTGTGTCTCAGTTTTTTTATTTTTATATTAAGATAAAAGTTGTATAATATAAAGGCAATTGTTTATGGTAGAAATATCAAATGGAAATTGTGGTTTTTTGAATATTGAGGTATACTTTAATAAATAATATTAATAGGAGAAGATATGAAACAAAAGAAAATTAAAAAACTAAACTTGGCAGCCAATATAGTTAATATTATAATAAAATGGAGATTTATTATAGCTATTATAGTATTTGGATTATGCGTAGCGTTAAAAATACATGGAAGTTCCATAGGGATGTGGGATGATATAGTAAAGGAGAAAATTAACCCCAAAGAAGAAACGGTAATTATGGGTAAGAATAGACCTATAAGAAGTGATGAGTGGTTAGTAGAATCTACATATTATTTTGCTCAATCAATGAGTGAAGAATATTATCCGTTAATAAATAAAAATGTAACTACAAGTGGTCAAAATATGATTATGTCATATAATGCTCCAGTATCAGATATTACAGTTATAGGGAAACCTTTTAATTGGGGGTTTCTGATTTTAGGAAAAGAATATGGTTTATCATGGTATTGGGCATTTAAAATGATTGGATTAATTTTATTATCTTATGAGTTAGCAATGATATTAACGAGAAAGAATAAAGTTTTATCTTTAGTTAGCGCATTTTGGATAACATATTCACCAGCTGTACAATGGTGGTTTATGCAGCATGTTGGAGATTTGGTGTTTTTTACTATAGCAATAATAGTATCGTTTTATAAGTATTTTCAAAATCATAGTAGTATTAAGTATAGAATTATAAATTCTATAATTTTTATATCTAGTGCAATTGGATTTGCATTAGTAATATATCCTGCGCTTCAAGTCCCATTTGCATATTTGATAATTGTTTTTATGATACTCATATATTTGAAGTTTAGAAAAAATAGTAAGCTTAATAAAGCAGACTATGTATTAATGACATGTATTGTTGCAATTATATTTTCAGTATTAGTATATTTTATTTATACGTCATATGATGCTATTGTTTTGTCATTAAATACTATATATCCAGGAAAAAGAGTATCATTAGGTGGAGAAATAGAGTTATTTCAATTATCAAGTTTTATGTTGAATACATATATACCATTTAGAGATTTTACTATAGGTGGGTTAAATAACTGTGAGATCAGTTCATTTATTAATTTTTTTATTGGAAGTAGTATAATACTTTTTGTATCTATGAGAAAGAAAAAAGTCGATACAGTAGGAGTTACATTATTTGTACTTTCAACATGTCAATTAGTATGGTGCTTTTTCAAATTTCCAAAATGGTTTGCGAAAATAACATTTTTAAGTTATGTTCCTAGTGCGAGAATGAGTTTGATGTTTAATTTTACAGCAATGCTTTTTTCAATATGGGCTATTGGGTTATTATTTAGAGAAAAGTTATTTTCTAAAAAATCAGGATTAGTTATAGCTATAATTAATTTGACATTTTATGTGGTATTAATACTTTCATCATATTTTGTTGAATATATTTCGATGAAATGGTATGGTATTTTATTTCTGATATATCTTGTTATAAATGTAAGTTTATTTTGTAAACTAAAAAGAGTTTTTTATATTTCGATGATGATGTTAATTATGTTGTCAGGTATGACAGTAAATCCTTTAGCACATGGAGTAGGGGCTATATACAATAAAACATTATCAAAAGCTATTATTGATATTTCAAAAGAAGATCCAAATGGAGTTTGGGTTACAGAAGGTGGAGAAATTAATGGAAGTTATGTCTATGCTAATGGGGCAAAGGTTTTTAATGGAATTCAGTTTTACCCTGATATGGATAAGTGGAAAAAAATAGATAATGAATATAAAGATGCTTTTTATTATAATAGATATGCTCATGTTAGAGTAGATTTGATTGATAGCGAGACTAATTATAATTTGAACGGGCTAGATTCTATTACTGTGAATATGAATTTAGATGATTTACCTAAGGCTAATATCAAATATGTAATTACTACAAGAAATTTGCAAAGAGAGTTTTTAGGATCTAGTATTGAATTTGAAAAAATTTATAATAGCGATGTAGATGGTATAAAAATCTATAAAGTGCTATATTAGGGGAATAATGAAGTTGTTAGAGGAGGCGTATGTATGAAGATAGCTGTATTAGTACCTTGTTATAATGAAGAACTTACAATTGGTAAAGTTGTAGATGACTTTAAAAGAGAATTACCAGAGGCAGATATTTATGTTTTTGATAATAACTCAAAAGATAATACTTCAAAAATAGCTAAAGAAAAAGGTGCAATTGTAGTTAAGGAGTATAGACAAGGAAAAGGAAATGTTGTTAGATCTATGTTTAGAGATGTAGATGCTGATATATACATAATGGTTGATGGAGATGATACATATCCAGCAGAGTCTGCTAGAGATATGATACAACCGATTATAGATGGTAAAGCAGATATGGTAATAGGGGATAGATTATCAAATGGTACATATTTTCAAGAAAATAAGAGACCTTTTCATGACTTTGGAAATAATTTAGTTAAAGGATTAATTGGATTATTATTTAAGAATGAAATTAAAGATATAATGACAGGATATAGAGCATTCAATAGATATTTTGTAAAGACAATGCCAGTATTAAGTGATGGGTTTCAAATAGAGACAGAAATGAGTATTCATGCATTAGATAAAAAGTTTTTATTAAAAGAGATTCCTATAGATTATAGAGATAGACCAGAAGGTAGTGAATCTAAATTAAATACATTTAAAGATGGATATAGAGTTCTAAGTGCATTAGGATCATTATTTAAAAATTATAAGCCTATGGCGTTTTTTGGAGTTGTTTCTATTATTTGTTTTGTTTTGGGAATGATGGTAGGGATACCTGTAGTTGTTGAGTTTATGAAAACTGATTTTGTAACAAAAGTACCATCAGCAATATTAGCAGTAGGCTTAGTAGTAGTGTCTATGCTTGCTTTAGTATGTGGTTTTATATTAGACACAATTGTTAAAAATAATAGAATGAATTATGAATTATATTTAACAAGATATAAAGATATACACAAATAAAATTAATATGATATTATAATAAATAATTCTTAACTATTTATTGATTTAAAAGTATTAAGGTATATAATATTTATGTGACTGTTTAGAAAGGGTTATACATTAAATTTCTATAGAATAAATGTATTGAGAGGAAGGATAAAGATGAAAAAAATTACGTTGTTAATTCCTGCATATAATGAAGAAGATGTTTTAAATATGTTATATGATAGATTAAAAAATATTATGAATAGTATTGAAAATTATGAATTTGAAATATTATTTGTTAATGATGGAAGTAAAGATAATACTTTATCTATTATTAAATCAATAAGAGAAATAGATAAGAGAATTTCGTATGTTAATCTTTCAAGAAATTTTGGTAAAGAAATAGCAATGATTGCGGGATTAGATTATGCAAAAGGTGATGCCGTTATTATATTAGATGCTGATTTACAAGATCCACCTGAACTTATCCCAGATATGATAAAATATTGGGAAGAAGGCTATGATGACGTATATGCTAAACGTCGTTCAAGAAGCGGTGAAACTTGGTTGAAAAAATTTACGTCACATGCATTTTATAGAGTATTAAAGAGTGTATCTAAGGTTCCAATTCAAGAAGATACAGGAGACTTTAGACTTTTAGATAGAAGATGTGTACAAGCATTAAAACAATTAAGAGAAACTCAAAGATATACTAAAGGAATGTTTAGTTGGATTGGATATAAGAAAAAGGAAATACTTTTTGACAGGGATCCAAGAGCGGCTGGTAATACAAAGTGGAGTTATTTTAAGTTAATGGATCTTGCAATAGAAGGAATAACTTCATTTACTACATTTCCATTAAAAGTATCAACATATGTAGGTTCATTTATTTCATTTGGAGCATTAATATATATGATATTTATTATTGCAAAGACATTAATTTGTGGAGGAGATGTAGCTGGATATCCTTCATTAATGGCAGTAATTTTATTCTTAGGAGGAATACAATTATTATTCTTAGGGGTAATTGGTGAATACTTAGGAAGAATATTCAATGAAACTAAAAATAGACCATTATACTTCGTGGAAGAATATAACAATGAGAGGGTTGTTAATGAATTTAATAATAACATGTATCAAAGATAGTTATTAAAAACTCAAATTTTATATTAAATAATAATAAAGGGCTGTTACAAAACTAACTTTTTAGTTAGCCATTTGTAATAGCCTATTTTCTTTAGGTATAATATTTTCAAATAAAATTGGTAATGCTAATTGATAAATATGACTTATTATGTGCAAAAAGAGAGGATTCAATTATTTTTGAACCCTCTCTTTTTTATAACATTAGCATTTACTTATGATAAAGCATATTTTTAATCAAATGTTGTAATTGAATTTATTTCGTAATATCTACAAAACATGCGATTATAAATAGAATTACTATCATTAGTAATATCATAAAGAGATAAATACTTGTTTGCAGGCATAGTTATTGATTTAACATGTAAATCTAAAATATTTTCAGATTTCTTTTCTAATACGTAATCTACTCTACTTTGATAAAGTGAATTATAATCTAATGCAATCTTGGTTGTAGGAACAAATATTTTTACAGATATAATTGTAAAAATTAAAAATGATACTATATAAATTATATTATTAAGTTTAACATTAAATTTCAGTTGTGATAATAGTAGTGCCATTGCCATTATCATAAAAATTGATCCACCAAAAGCAGAACGTTGGCTATAGGTACTAGGAAATAGCATAATTAAATTAGAAAATATAGCCGCTAAAGTTAGAAGTACTGATAATACAAAATGTTTGTTTTTTACACCTTTAAAGATTATATAAGCAATAAAAGTTATTATTAAAAGTTTTAACAATAATTTATAGTGATTTGAAAAAACATCTTCTAATGTAGGTAGAAAGAAATTATTGTATTTAACAGATAAACTATCTGGTATTCCATAAGCTTGAGTTTCTATAGCCTGTCTTTCTGAGTTACCAGGAGAAAGCATTAGTAAACAACATCCGACTATAGAAGATATTAATCCAAGAATATTCCACTTATAAATATGTTCTTTTATTATAAACTTATAAGCAATATAAACTATGTTTGCAAAAACTATAAAAGGTGCAATATTTTCGTTAGTTAATCCTGCAAGGAAGCCAAAGATTATTATATATGAATGAGTTTTATAGTTATCCTCTATTTTTCTAATAGATAAGAATTCAAGAAGAAAAGGACACATATATATAACTGAAAGTGTCATCATCCACATATAATTTATAGATCCCATTTGCCAAAATAACGTTTCATTAGGAATAGGTACTGTAACTATAATTACTATAAAAATGAAAAGAATTTTACTGAAGTTAATTTTTTCGTTTTTTAAAGTAAAACAACTTTTATATATAAAATAGCTTAAAATAAATAATATAAGGCCATTTAATACTGCAAACCATGGCTTTCCGAACCATATTAGTAATTGACCTATTAATTGTGGTAAAAAACGTCCGCCCCAATGTAAATAGAATATACCTACTGATCTAAATAAATCTGAAAAGCTATCAATACGCGTATTTGAATTAAATACAAAAGCATAATTATAGTCATCAGGGAAATATGGGGAACAATACGAAATTGTTATACATAATATTGTTAAAATAACAATCAATATTAGTGATAAATTATTAATAATCTTTTTTGTAGACATAAAAATATTCCTTTCTTTATTGATATCTTTAAATAGTTTACAGTTTTTTCTCAACAATGTCTATAAAATAATTAGACATTATAGATAGATGATTATAAAGGTTAAATTTTGTTTTGTTGAATTACAATTGTAAATAACTTATAATGAACAAGGAAAAAAATAAATAGTTTATATTTATATAAGAGATGAGGGTGAAAAATGAAAGAAAAGAAATTAGAAAATGGATACAAGAAATCTATTTATATTTCTATAATAATAGCATCTTTAATAATAATTCCTTTTATTATTAAGGGACACGGTATAATAAATGTTAGTGATGATTTTAATCTACAACAAATTCCATTTGGTGTAGATGCTAATAGAATGATTAAGGAAGGAAACATATTTTGGGATTGGAATGTTGATATAGGTAGTAGTTTTATTGGAGCATATAGTTTTTATTCTGTGGGAAGTCCATTTTATATATTGACATTACTATTTCCAAGTAGCTTTTTTCCTTATTTAGTGGGACCATTAATGATTATAAAGTATGTAGTTGCATCTGTAGCAGCTTTTGCATTTATGAAAAGATTTATCAAGGATGAAAAGTATGCCATAATAGGTGGTATATTATATGCTTTTTCTGGATTTCAAATTGCAAACATGATTTTTCATTTTCATGATATTGTAGCTTTATTTCCGTTATTGTTGATATCCTTTGAAGAATTAGTCTTAAACAATAGGAAAGGCTTTTTTGCAATAATGGTTACTGTAAGTTTATTGACTAACTATGTGTTCTTCTTAGGTGAATTCATATTTTTAGCTATATATGGTTTGAGTAGATTAGTTGATGAAAAATTTAGAAAAAAGATAAATGTAAAAAAGGTAATAGAAGTTTTTTTTGAGGGATGTATAGGTGTTGGAATAAGTTGTGTATTAATATTACCTTCAGTTCTATTTACATTGGATAACCCTAGATTAGAGAATTCTCTTACATTAAAGAATGCATTTATATATAATAAGAGGGACTTTTTAGATATAATAAGAGCATTTTTAATGCCAGCAGAGATACCACATTCAAGAGGTATGATTTATGGTTTAAGGTTTACATCAACAGAATTGTTTATGCCTTTATTTGGTAGTGTGTTGTTATTCACATTTTTAACTAATAAGCAAACGAGATGGATAAAGGTTGTATTAGCTATTAGTGGTTTATTCATGTTTGTACCAATATTAAATAGTTCATTTTCTGCATTTAATTCTGGTTACTACTCAAGATGGTTTTACATGCCTATATTGATTATGGCTTTAGCAACAGTAAAGGTATTAGATAATAAAGATACCAAATATACGCGAGGAATTATTTTAACAGGTGCTATATGGATAGCATTTATTTCTATGGTATTTATTTTGAATCGTAAAGATGGGCAAGTTATTTTTGATAATCAAACTTTCAAGTTTAATTTAATAATTTCAATAGTATCAATGATTGCTACCATTATGATAATTCAAATAAGAAATAAAAAGATGTTTTTTAATACGACTATGGTATTAGTAATTATATTTTCGGCAGTTATGGGTCAATTTTATATTTATAAAAGTCAACAAGCATACCCAGAGAGTAAAGAATTTAATAAGTTATATACTACTTCAGCTGATTACATGGAACTTCCAAGTGGAGATGATTATAGAATAGATAACTTAGCATGTTATAGAAATTCTAGTGTGTTATGGAATAAGATGTCTATCCAATCTTTTATTACAACTGTAAATGGAAGTGCTTTTGAATTTTATAATTCAATAGGAATGCATAGAGATTCAGAGACATTATATAATTATGATAAATACGGATTAAGACCACTGTTATCAGTAAAATATGTTTTTAAGTTAAAAGATTATCCTAATGTAGCGAAACTTATAAATTATGGAGATATTACGCTTCCTAATTTGAAAAAGGTAGGAGAGCAGGGGCAATATGAAATATATGAAAGTGAAGATTTTATTCCTATAGGTTTTACTTATGATTCATATGCAAGTAAGACTAAGTTTTATGAGGTAGATATAAATAATAGACATTTAGCATTATTAAAGGCAATTGTTTTAGATGATGATCAAATAGAAAAGTATAGAGATTGTTTCAGTGAGATATCATCAAGTGAATTAAATGATACCAGTATTGAAAAATATAATGTAGATGTGAAGAATAGAAGAGAAGGATCAGCTTATCATTTTGAAAGAGATAATAAAGGATTTACTTCAAAGATAAAACTACAAAAAGAGAATTTAGTATTTTTTAGCGTTCCATATGATAAAGGATGGAGAGCTACTGTTAATGGTAAAAAAGTGGATGTTGAAAATGTAAATAATGGACTTATGGCAGTAAAGGCTGAAGCTGGAGATAATGTAATAAGATTTGAATATACTCCAGAAGGGCTTAAAGTTGGAGGATTAATTACTAGTTGTAGTCTAATGATTTTAGTTATATATATGATTTTTGGCAAGAAAAAAGTTAAAAATAATTCATAGTAAATAGAAAGTATAAGTTAAATTATATTTATGTAATATAACTAAATATATAAAATCAAGCTGTCGCATATAAAATATTTAATGCGGCAGCTTTTTGTATCTTTAATTCAAAGTTAAGAAAAATTACTCATTTGTTCTTATTAGTATATTTTAAAATTTATCTCTTGTGAATTTCTGTACATCGTAAGGTTTCTCAACTGTTATTCAAAGGTTAAACATTTAGTAGCTACAATATATTATAGAAAAAATATTTAGATTAGGTGCATACATTTTCAATAATAAGATAAGGAAAAGTAATAAATTTTTTCATTTTAAAGTATAATGGTAAGTGAATGATTTAATCTAAATGAATAAGAGGTGATTAAATATGGAAAAATTTAAAATTGTTAGCAAGTTTTCTCCAACAGGAGATCAGCCAGAGGCTATAGATTCTATAACAAAAGGTATAGAAAACGGTGAGAAATTTCAAACATTACTAGGGGTAACTGGGTCAGGAAAAACATTTACTATGGCTAATATAATAGAAAAAGTACAAAAGCCTACATTAGTTTTAGCCCATAATAAAACTTTGGCAGCACAGCTTTGTTCAGAATTTAAAGAGTTCTTTCCTGATAATGCTGTTGAGTATTTTGTTTCATATTATGATTATTATCAACCAGAAGCTTATGTAGCACAAACAGATACTTTTATAGAGAAAGATGCTTCTATTAATGATGAAATAGATAAATTACGTCACTCAGCAACATCTGCATTATTAGAAAGAAAAGATGTAATAGTAGTAGCATCAGTTTCTTGTATTTATGGGTTAGGTAATCCGGAAGAATATAAAAAGTTAACAGTAAGATTAAGAGAAGGAATGACAAAGGAGAGAAATGATGTAATAAAAGAATTAGTATCTATTCAATATGAAAGAAATGATATTGATTTTGTGAGAGGTACTTTTAGAGTCAGAGGAGATGTATTAGACATATTTCCTGCTAGTGAAAATTCAAAAGGGATAAGAGTTGAGTTTTTTGGAGATGAGATAGATAGAATAAGAGAGTTTGATGTTTTAACAGGTAAAATATTATCAACAAGAAAGCATATATCTATTTTCCCAGCATCTCACTTTGCTGCTTCTCAAGAGACAACAGAGAAAGCAATAAAGCAAATTGAAATAGAATTAGATGAAAGAGTAAAAGAATTTAATAGTGAAGAAAAATTGTTAGAGGCACAAAGGATAAAGCAAAGAACTAATTTTGATATTGAAATGATAAAAGAGATGGGATATTGTTCTGGAATAGAAAATTATTCAAGAATATTAGATGGAAGGAATCCAGGAGAACCGCCTAAAACATTAATTGACTATTTCCCAGAGGATTTTCTAATGTTTATTGATGAAAGTCATGTAACATTACCGCAAGTAAAAGCGATGTATGGAGGAGATAGATCTAGAAAAGATTCATTAGTTGAATATGGATTTAGATTACCTTCAGCTTATGATAATAGACCATTAAAGTTTGATGAATTTGAAAATAAGATGAATGAAGTAGTATTTGTATCAGCAACACCGGGAGAATATGAGCTTCAACATAGCGAAAATGTTGCAGAGCAAATAATAAGACCTACAGGATTACTAGATCCCGTAATAGAAGTAGTGCCGGTAGAAGGTCAAATTGATCATTTATATAGTGAGATAATTAAGACAACAAATAAAGGATTCAGAACATTGATAACTACCCTTACTAAGAAAATGGCTGAAGATTTAACAGATTATTTAAAGGGTATGGGTGTAAAAACAACATATATGCATTCAGACGTATCAACCATAGATAGAATGAAAATCATAAAAGAATTAAGAAGTGGTGAACAAGATGTATTAGTAGGAATAAATCTTTTAAGAGAAGGATTAGATATTCCAGAAGTTGCTCTTGTTGCTATCTTAGATGCTGATAAAGAAGGATTCTTAAGATCTAACACTTCATTAATTCAAACAATAGGTAGAGCGGCAAGAAATTCTGAAAGTAAAGTAATAATGTATGCTGACAGAATTACTAAATCTATGGAATATGCATTAAAAGAAACAGAAAGAAGAAGAAAAATTCAAATAGAATATAATGATAAAAATAATATAATACCTACAACTATAAAGAAAGATATTAGAGATGTTTTAGAAATATCTACGGTGGCAGAGGAAGAAGCTACTTATGAAGCAGTTGAAAAAGAAGAATTATCAGTAGAAGAAATTATAAGCAAAATAAAAGAACTTGAAGAAGAAATGAAGTTAGCTGCTAAGGATTTACAGTTTGAAAGAGCAGCAGAATTAAGAGATGAAATAAACTTACTTAAAGAGAAAATTTAAAAAATATAAATAAATTAAGATTATTTTTTACATAAAAATCCTAATATAAACAAAAGTTTGACAAGAAATGCTAAAAAATATAAAATTTAATAAAGGCAAGTCTAAAATAGAGAGTAATAAAGCAACTTCTTTTTATTGACAAGGAAAATAAATAAACTTAAAATTTTAATAGAACGAATGTTCGAGGTTAAAAATAAGTTAATACGTAAAAAATAGTTATTAAGTATATAAAAAGGAGAAAGTTATTATGAAAGATAAGATTGTTATAAAAGGAGCGAAGGTACATAATTTAAAGAATGTATCTTTAGAGATACCTAGAGATAAGTTAGTTGTCTTTACAGGCTTGTCTGGATCAGGAAAGTCGTCCCTTGCTTTTGATACGTTATATGCTGAAGGTCAAAGAAGATATGTAGAATCACTATCTTCTTATGCACGTCAATTCTTAGGACAAATGGATAAACCAGATGTAGAGTATATAGAAGGATTATCACCGGCTATATCAATAGATCAAAAAACAACATCGAGAAATCCGCGCTCTACAGTAGGTACTGTCACAGAGATATATGACTATTTAAGATTATTATATGCTAGGATAGGAGTTCCTCATTGTCCTAAGTGTGGAAAAGAAATAAGCCAACAAACAGTGGATATGATGGTGGATAAAGTTATGGCATTGCCAGAGAGAACAAAGATTCAAGTGTTGTCACCACTTATTAGAGGAAGAAAAGGCGAACATGTTAAAGTATTAGAAAATATAAAGAAAAATGGTTTTGTAAGAGCTAGAGTTGATGGAGAAGTATATGATCTTGAAGATGAAGAGATAAAATTAGAAAAGACTAAAAAGCATAGTATAGAAGCAGTAGTAGATAGATTAGTAGTAAAGGAGGGAATAGAAGGAAGGTTAGCTGAATCAATAGAAACATCTTTAAAGATGGGTGATGGATTAGTAATAATAGATATTATAGGAGGAGAAGAAATTTTATTTTCTGAAAAATTTGCTTGTCCAGATTGTAATATAAGTATTGAGGAAATAGCACCAAGATTATTTTCCTTTAATTCTCCTTTTGGAAAATGCGAAACATGTGATGGTCTTGGTACTCTTATGGAGATAGATGAAGATTTAATTTTACCAGAGAAAGATAAATCTATTTTACAAGGAGCTATAGCCCCTTGGGGAGAAGGAAGATTAAAAGAAGATTCTTGGAATTTTGCTATTCTTAAATCTTTATGCAAAAAGTACAACTTTTCGCTAGATACTCCTATAAATCAGTTACCTAGAGAAGTAATAGATGTATTATTGTATGGAACTAAAGGTGAAAGACTAGTAGTAAATTACAAGAAAGATGGAAGAGAAGTTAAGTATAATTATATCTTTGAAGGAATTATAAATGAATTAAGACGAAGATATATGGAAACAGGATCAGATTTCATAAAAGAAGAAATTGAAAATTATATGAGTGATAATCCATGTCCTAAATGTAAAGGTGCAAGATTAAAACCAGAAGCATTAAGTGTGAAGGTTGATGGAAAAAATATAAATGAATTATGTTCCTTATCTGTAAAAGAGGAATTAGAATTTATAGAAACATTACACTTATCAGAAAAAAATAAAATTATAAGTGATCAAATAGTAAAAGAGATTTCTGCTAGGTTAAAGTTCTTAATAGATGTAGGATTAGATTATCTTACATTAAGTAGAGAAGCAAGAACTTTATCAGGAGGAGAATCTCAAAGAATACGTCTTGCTACGCAAATTGGATCTGCATTAGTAGGTGTTTTATACATATTAGATGAACCTAGTATTGGGTTACATCAAAGAGATAATGACAAATTAATTGCTACAATGAAAAACCTTAGAGATATAGGCAATACATTGGTAGTAGTAGAGCATGATGAGGATACTATAAGGGAAGCTGATTATATAGTAGATATAGGGCCAAGAGCAGGAGAGCATGGCGGTGAAATTATAGTGGCTGGAGATTTAGAAGCGGTGAAGAACTGCAAAGAATCAATAACAGGTCAATATTTAACAGGAGAAAAAAAGATAGAAGTACCGAAAGAAAGAAGAAAAGGAAATGGTAACTTTATTGAAGTAAAGAATGCCAAGGAGAATAATTTAAAGAATATTAGCATAAAGATTCCATTGGGAGTATTTACTGCTGTTACTGGGGTATCTGGCTCAGGAAAATCAACATTAGTTAATGAGATTTTATATAAGGGAATACATAAAAAGCTTACAAGAGCTAAGGAAAACCCAGGAAAGCATAAAGAAATTTTAGGTATTGAAAACATTGATAAAATAATTAATATTGATCAAAGTCCTATTGGACGTACACCAAGATCAAATCCGGCTACTTATACTGGTGTCTTTGATTATATAAGAGAACTTTATGCACAAACTACAGAAGCTAAGATGAAAGGATATAAACCAGGAAGATTTTCATTTAATGTTAAAGGTGGAAGATGTGAAGCTTGTCGTGGAGATGGAATAATAAAAATTGAAATGCAATTTTTATCAGATGTATATGTTCCATGCGAAGTTTGTAAGGGAAAAAGATATAACAGAGAAACTTTAGAAGTAAAATATAAGGGTAAAAATATTGATGAAGTATTAAATATGACAGTAGAAGAAGGGGTAGAGTTCTTTGAAAATATTCCAAGAATAAAGAATAAGTTGCAAACATTATTAGATGTCGGTCTAGGATATGTTAGATTAGGTCAACCATCAACACAACTTTCTGGTGGAGAGGCTCAAAGGGTTAAGTTAGCTTATGAATTATCTAGACGTGCAACAGGAAGAACACTATATATTCTAGATGAACCAACAACAGGACTTCATACTGATGATGTAAATAGATTAATTAAAATTCTTCAACGTCTAGTAGATGGAGGAAATAGTGTTGTAGTAATCGAACATAATTTAGATGTTATAAAGTCAGTGGATTATATAATCGACCTAGGACCAGAAGGCGGAGACAAGGGTGGAGAAATATTATGCAAAGGAACTCCAGAAGAGATAGCTGAGGTGAAAAATTCCTATACAGGACAATACCTAAAAAAGATGTTATAATGAATTAAAGTTCAGAAATTAGGTAGGACGGTGAACAACTTGGAATTAGTAAAGTTATCGTTAATTTTTAGGATAGTAATAATTGTAGTTATATACTTTATAATTTTTTATGCAATAAAAGCAATAAATAAAGATATAAAAATAGCAGATAAGGTTGCAGATAAGAGAAATAGAAGATTAGGACTTAGAGTTATAAATATAGGTCCATATGAAAGATTAAAAAATAATCAGGTTATAATGATAACTGGTTTAATAACTATAGGAAGAAAAGAAGGAAATACAATAGTTTTAAAAGACCCTTATATATCATCTCATCATGCAAGAATATACAAAGATGAATCAGAGTACATAATAGAAGATTTAGGTAGTACAAATGGAACATATTTAAATGGCAATCCAATTGTTAACAGAGCATTTTTAGACGTTGGAGATATAATAAAATTAGGAGATTTTACCGTAAAGGTGGTAGAGTAATTTGGGGAAAGTTTACAAGGAAGAAAAAAGGTTAGTTAGATTTACATACATACTTATAGCTATATGCTTTATTAATCTATCTTTCATAACAACACCGATTAATACAGCAGCATTAGTTATGGGAGCTATACTTATGGTTCTTATCGGAACAATACATTTTATGCTTAGAAGATATTTTCCTAAAGGTGATAAATATCTCTATATATTAGCATGTATTCTTGCTACAATAGGGATAACTATGCTTTACAGATTAGATGTTGCTAAGGGAACAAGTCTTGCAATTAAGCAAATTGTATGGTTTATAATCGGAGTTACAGTATATGTTTTTGTCATTGTATTGATGCCAGAACTTGATAGACTTAAGAAATATCGATATATATTTCTTATATTAACTATTATATTTATGTCAATGGCTAAAATTTATAATACTATTACAGGAAAAGCAGCTGTTAATGGAGCATTGAACTGGGTGTATATTGCCGGTTTTTCATTTCAGCCGTCAGAGTTTGGTAAAATATTTTTGGTAATATATTTAGCTATAGCATTAAATAAAGAAAGTAGTAGTAAAGATGAATATTTAGGTTTTATAAGCGATGCTATGGAAAAGATACTGGGCCCATTTGGTAAGTATTATAGAGTTGGTATAGAACCTATCTTTACAATTATGTTTTCATTAGGATTTATGGTATTACAAACAGATTTAGGAACAGCACTAATGATTTTTGGTGTATCTATTACTATGTTATATATGGCTACAGGTAATTTTAAATATATGTTGGCTACTTTTGCATTAGCATCTGTAGGTGCTGTAGCTGCCTACTTTATGTTTGCTCACGTAAAAAGAAGGGTATTAATATGGAGAAATCCATGGCCTTATGTATCAGGAGAAAGTTATCAACTTGTTCAAGGGTTTTATGGTATGGCAGAAGGTGGAGTTATAGGAAAAGGATTAGGGCTTGGATATCCTAATAAGGTGCCAATGTGTGAATCAGATTTTATTTTTTCAGCTATTTCTGAAGAAATGGGAATATTAGTTGGATTTGCAATTATACTTATATATTTATTAATGTTCTATCGTTCTATGAGAGGAGCAATAAATATAAGAGACAATGGTGCTAAACTTTTAGATGTAGGTTTAAGTACAATGATAGCTATTCAATCATTAGTTATTGTTGGTGGGGTAACAGGAGCTATACCACTTACCGGAATAACATTACCATTTGTATCTTATGGAGGTACTTCAATTTTATCAGCATTTATAATTTTAGGTATTCTTCAAAAGATTTCAGAAGGAGAAAAATAATATGAAGGTTAGAAAAAAGAAAAAAAATAGAAATTTGAATAACAATATAAAACATATATTAGTAGTTGTATTACTATTATTTTCAGCGTTATGTACATATATTGGATATTTTGAAGTTTTTGTAGCACCTAAAATAATTGATAATGCTGATAATGGAAGAAAGTATATAAGAGAAAACGAAATATTAAGAGGAAATTTCTATGATAGAAATGGTAGACAATTAACTACTATGGAAAGAGTTGATGATAATACTCAAGAAAGAACTTATGTAGATGGAGATTTATTTTGTCATGTATTGGGCTATTATAATTCAAAGTATGGAACAGAAGCAGCAGAAAATATTTATAATGAATATTTGACTAAAGGTAATTCATCTACTCTTAAGGAATTGATTAAAAATGGATTTAAAGAGACACCTAAAGTAGGAGATGATGTTACTCTAACTTTAGATTATGACATACAAACAGCAGCTTATGATGCTATGAATGGTTTTAAAGGTGCTGCAGTAGTTTTAGATGTTGAAACAGGAGCTGTTCTTGCAGCAGTTTCAAGACCAACATTTAATGCTAATAATCTTGAAGAAAATTGGGTAGAATTAAATACAGATAATGATAATAAGCCATTATATAATAGAGCTTTTGGTGAATTATATCCACCGGGATCAACATTTAAAGTTATTACAGCGTTATCTGCTTTAGAAAATGTACCAGGAATAGAAAGTAAAACATTTAAGGATAATGGAACATTAACTTTTAATAAAAAAGATAGTAATGGAAATGAAATAGAAGCTGATGATTATACATTATCAAATTATAATCATATAGCTCATGGAACATTAGACTTAAAGGGAGCACTTACTGTTTCATCAAATGTTGTGTTTGGTCAAGTTGCTATGGAAGTAGGTAGTGATAATCTAAAAGAAACTGCAGAAAAATTCTATTTTAACAAGGGTTTACCTGTTCAAGGGTTATATACTAATAAGGCGGTATCTAAGGTTCCAGATTATACTAGCGATGGAGAATTAGCTCAAGGTGGTATTGGGCAAGCACAAGATTTGGCAACACCATTGCACATGGCTGCTGTAGCACAAGCTATTGCAAATGATGGAGAAATGATGAAGCCTCATACATTATCAAAAATAGAAGATGCATCAGGAAATGTTGTAAAAGAAGAGCCAATAGAATCATTAGGTCAAGTAGGTGAACTTTCTAACATAAAAACATTACAAGAATATATGCTTAATGTTGTAGAAGGTACTAGAGGAACAGGTAAAAATGCTAAGGTTTCAGGGATAAAAGTAGCAGGTAAAACTGGTACAGCGGATCATGAGAAAAATGGAAAAGCAGGAATTGCTCATTCATGGTTTATAGGCTTTGCACCTTATGATAAACCTAAGTATGCTGTATCTGTAATTTTAGAGGAAAATCAAAGTAAGAATATAAATGCAGCAAAAGTAGCAGGAGATATACTAAAGGTTGCTACTAAAAAGTAGGAGGAAATATGTTTGATTTAGCTCATCAATTAAAGATACTGCCTAATAAACCAGGCGTTTATTTAATGAAGAATTCTTTAGGAGAAGTTATTTATGTAGGTAAAGCTAAGATACTAAAAAATAGAGTTAGACAATACTTTCAAAATTCAAAAAATCATTCTGAAAAAGTAAAAAAGATGGTTTCTAATATAGAAGAATTTGAGTATATTGTTACAGATTCAGAATTTGAAGCATTAATTTTAGAATGTAATTTAATAAAAAAATATAGACCTAGATATAATATAAGACTTAAAGATGACAAACATTATCCTATGATAAAAGTAACTATGCAGGAAGATTATCCTAGAGTTTTTGTAACTAGAAATATAATAAAAGACGGATCTAAGTATTTTGGACCATATACTGATTCTGGTGCTGTTTATGAAACAGTAGATACTATAAAAAATCTATTTCCTATTAGGGAATGTAGACTTAGAATAAAAGAAAACGAGGTAGGGATAAGACCTTGCCTCGATTATTATATAAAGAAGTGTAATGCACCTTGTGCAGGGAAAGTTACAAAAAAAGAATATAAAGCAATGATTGACGATGTAATAGATATATTATCTGGAAAAGATATAGCTCTTATAAAAGAACTAAAGGAAGATATGATTAAAGCATCAGAAAATTTAGAGTTTGAAAAAGCGGCTATGTATAGAGATAAGATAATGAGTTTTGAAAAAATTATATCTAAACAAAAAATGATAACAGGAAGATTTGAAGATGAAGATTTTATTTCTTTAGCAAAAGATGAAAAAGATGCTCTTATTCAAATCTTTTTTATGCGACAAGGAAAAATTAATGGAAGAGAGCATTTTATAATTGAAGATGGTGCTACTGAAGAAAACTCTGTTTTAATTGCGGAATTTATAAAAGAGTTTTATGGTAATACTGCTTTTATACCTAAGACTATTTATGTAGATAGTGTTGAAGATCAAGAGTTGTTAGAAGAGTTATTAACAGCAAGAAGGGAATCTAAGGTCTGGATAAAGATACCTCAAAAAGGAGATAAAAAGAAAACTTTAGATTTAGTAGAGAATAATGCAGTAGTAACTCTTAGGGATTTTAAAGATAAAATAATAAAAGATAAAGAGAGAGGCGAAGAGGCACTTAGAACTTTAGAAGAAGTTTTAGATTTAGAAGAAATACCGAAAAGAATAGAAGCTTATGATATTTCAAATATTCAAGGGGTAGATTCTGTTGGTGCCATGGTTGTTTTTGAAAAAGGAAAAGCTAAAAATTCTGATTATAGAAGATTTAAAATAAAGACAGTTGTTGGGGCTAATGATTATGAATCTATGAGAGAAGTACTTAGAAGAAGATTCAAGAGAGGATTAGAAGAGTTAGAAAAACTATCTTCTTTAGAGTTAGAATTGGATAAAACTAAGTTTACGGTATTTCCGGATTTAATACTGATGGATGGCGGAAAAGGTCATGTATCTGTAGCAAAAGATGTTTTAAAAGAATTTAATTTAGATATACCAGTGGCAGGGATGGTTAAAGATAATAAACATACTGCAAGAGGTTTGATTTATGAAAATGAAGAAATTTCTTTCAAGGCTACATCTCCAGTTATGGGGTTAATAAGAAAAATAAGTGATGAAGTTCATAGATTTGCTATAACTTATCATAGGAGTTTAAGAGATAAAAGAAGTTTAAGATCTGTATTAGATAATGTACCTAATATAGGGGAAAAAAGAAGAAAAAATCTACTTATTAAATTTGGATCAGTAGAAAATATAAAAAAATCTAATTATGATGAAATTATATCCACACCATCGATGGATAAAAAAAGTACAGAAAGCCTAATGGAGTATTTAGGTATAGGTAAAAAGACGACTGGTAATATGTCAAGATAAAAAAACTTTAAAATTGGAAATTTTCTAGTTTGTCTTATTAAAAAAAGGGTAACTTTAATAAAGCTCATTCTGATTCCAAAATTTTACAGGG
>NZ_JAHLOD010000023.1 GCF_018917145.1 Clostridium bornimense | reverse complement strand
TAAAGCAGAATTAGAAGCAAAGAAAAAAAGAGCATCATGATAAATGCGACTAACAACGTAGTCGCATCATCATATATCTTTTATTTATTTTGATTGTCTACTTGACAGGAGTCAGATCATAATGGGATAGTTCTTTTTTACTTGTATATAACAAAGTTTTCTTTTTCTAATCTATCAATCATTTTTTCATAAGTTTTAAATGTATCCTCTGTAATGGGCTGCGAATCAATATCATAATTAATGATTTCATCAAAATTTTCAAAGTTAAATCCCATTGATTTATAATATTGATATACTGCTTCTTCCATGTCTTCTATAGTTATATCATCAAAACTTTTATAATAATATCCAGCATCGATGTACTCTTGTAATAACTTTTCTTTTAACTGCTCTTCTGTGATTTTATCATCATAATATAAATCTAAAAACATTTGTTTTGTTAATTCATATCGTATTTGTTTTTCCAAAGCTTTACTCATACTCTGCACCTCACTTCATATTAGATTAGCATCATTATAGTAGCAAAAACTTTTATATCTTATTTATCTGCAATATTATCGAAGCTATGCTGTAGTTTTTATGAGTATGCTTTCAAAATATTTATTTTTTTGAAATAACTACTGAAGATAATGGTTTTATCTTTAATTTGTTTCCTTTTATAGAATCCTTACCACTTCTTGAATATTCCACTTTCATTCCATCTATATTCTCTACTGTTACTTGTTGTTCTTTTTCACTAAAGTTATGAATTACGTATACTTTACTATCATCCTTATTTCTTTCATATGCCATAATACTATTATTATTTGCTTCTATAGCCTTAAAATCACCATTATATAATGCTGGTGTAGATTTTCTTAAATTAATAACTTCCTTATAAAAACTATACATTGAATTTTTATCTTTCTTCTGTTCGTCTAATGGTGTTAAATCTTTATTGTATTTGCTTTTTTCCCAAGTAGTATTTGAATTTTTACTTCCATCAGTCCACACAAAAGGTTCTCTTATATTTTCATCAGGCTTTTTCCCTCTCATTCCTATTTCTTCACCATAATATATATAAGGATTACCTGGTAATGTCATATATATCATAGTTGCCAGTTTAGATTTTTCTTCTGAGTCACACATTGACATAATCCTCTCTTGATCATGATTTGTTGCAAAAACTCCATCAATGTAATTACTATCTATAGAATCATATCTACTATAGATTTCCTCTAGACTCTTAGAAAATTCTTTATTATCGATAATAGCTTTACCAGAAGATATTGCATTAAAAATATCTGCAGATACATCAAAATTAAAGATAGTATCAAAAGGTTGTACATAGGCAGATACATCTTTTCTTGATTCATCCCAACATTCTCCGACTAAATATACATTTTTATTAACTTCTTCACATGCAGCAGCAAACTCATTCCACCATTGCAAATTCTTATGTAACGGATCACTTTCTTCTTCAAATTCATGTACACCATAAATATGCCTTGCTGCATCTAACCTAAAACCATCAACACCTTTTTTTAACCAAAACTTTGCTATATCTTTTATTTCTTCTCTTACGGCTTCATTATTATAATTCAAATCTGGCATACCACTCCAAAAAATTCCGTAGTAATAAGCTCCATTTTTTTTGTGCCATACATTATCTGACCCAAAATCTGATGTCGCATTGGATACATAATTATCCTTATCATCTTTAGTAACCCATCTATAATAATCTCTATACTTACTGTCTATTGAAGATTTAGATTCTTTAAACCATGAATGTTCAGAACTAGTATGATTAATAACTAGATCCATAATTACTTTTATATCTAGCTTATGTGCTTCTTCTAATAACTTTTGAAAATCTTCCATAGTACCATAATCTTTCTCGATTTGCTTATAATCTGTAACATCATAACCATGATAAGACTCTGACTCTGTTATAGGCATAAGCCAAATTCCTTCTACTCCCAATTCTTTTAAATATGAAAGTTTTTCTGTAACACCATTAATATCACCAATTCCATCGCCATCAGAATCGGCAAAAGATCTTACAAAAATTTCGTAATAAACTCCTTTTTTATTATCCATATCAATTTTATTTCTTTTTACATCTTCAAATTCTACCTCATTAAACTTAGAATTCTTAGATGAAGGAACTTTCATTCCAATCTCACATCCAGATATCAATACAATAAATAACAAAAACACAACAATCCCTTTTAAACGTTTTCCCATAACCCAATTTTCCTCCTTAACTTTTCCTTTATAGTACCACTTTTTATCATTTATTCCAATATATTTGTATGTTCGTTATTGTAATTATTTGTGTTATATATTGATATTAGCATCTGTTATCGGAAAGTAGTGGTACTAATATATAATAAAAGCACATGGATTCTATTTAAAATTTATCCATGTGCCTCTTATTTTCTTTTTACAAATACATTCTTTTACATTTACCACTACTTATCTTTAACAGATACTAATATGCGATTTTATATAAACATTTTATGATGAATTTGTATTTTAATGTATATTAGGAAATTTCTTCAATAAATAATACTCCTTCTTCATTATGCAATTCTAATATACAATCAGCATGATTTACTTTCTCTAACATTCTTATAGTCATAACTACCCCAACATTATTCTTATCTATTTTATCTGTTTTTGGTACCTCTAAATTAGAAATTCTTATTCCTTGAGCCCTAAGTTTCTTAATAAAACTTGTAACATTAGATATATTATCAAATTCAACATAAATATTAATTACCTTTGAATTATTTTGAACATATAAATCCAACTTGTGAAGACCTGTCATCACACCGAATAAAAATATGCATGATATTATGGCACCTTCATAAAATCCAATCCCTATAGCTAGTCCCATACATGCACAAGCCCAAAGTCCAGCCGCTGTAGTAAGACCTTTTACCTGATTTCTTCTATCAACAATTATAGTTCCTGCACCTAAAAAACCTATTCCACTTATAACTTGAGCTCCAAGTCTTGTAGGATCAGAATCCATATGCATTATGTCAATTATATATTGATTTGTAATCATAATAATCGTTGCACCGATACACACTAATATATGTGTTCTAAATCCTGCTGGTCTCTTTTTCTTTCCTCTTTCTAATCCTATTATACCTGCAAATAATGTAGCAAGTGTTAATCTCAATATTATAGAAACTGTATTTACTTCTCTTAGATATGCTATAATTGCATTCATACTTCCGTCACCCTTAAAATTTAACTATTCTACTTTTTATTACTTAAATTCTATATATAACACTATTTTTCCTTCTTTTTCTTGGGCAAAATAAAAAGGTTATTGCTAAAATAATTTAATTTTTTCTAGCAATAACCCTTATTAATTAATAATATGGAGTTAAGTTTTCCATATAAATCGCCATAATTTCCTTCATTTCCTTTGGTGGCAATTCATCTAATTCTACTCCAATAAAATTATCAGAACTTCTAGCAACTCTCGCATTAGCCTCCAACCCTTGTTCATTATTGGATATTTTCAACTTAATTTTATCATTAACATTAAAATCATATCGTTTAGGAAGTATTATTCCTAATCCCTTTTCAGAGAAATCATGTATCTTTCCTTTTACATCACCATATTTATCTGTATTTAACTCTAACTTAGTATCTTCTGATACAGTTATACGTTCAGATGTCCTATATATAGGTCTTTGATATGCAAGTCTTATACATACACCAAGAGCAATAACATTATATATACTCCATAAAATATTAATTAAATATCCTATAAAATAAATGTTACCAACCTTAACATTTACAACTCCCACAATCCATGAAATTAATATTATACTCAAAAGGAAAATATGTGGTGCCACTACTTTAAATTGAAAATATGATTTACCAGTTGTAACATCTTTAGGTGTTACATTAAAACTAACCTTTAAATTTAAAAGTGACTTTATAACTGAGAACACTAAATGTGGAGCTACAGCTGTATCATAAAATATACTATATAACATCTTTTGATTTTTTGTTGGTACTGATTTCATTACTAATAATTGACCTATTGAATAGGGAATAAGTACAGAAGCCATAACAATTAAATTACAATCAATAATTGGGACTCCAAAAAATAAATACACCATTGGACATAATATAAATACCATCTTTGTTATAGATCCAAACCAGAACAAATATCCACTAAGATATGATATCTTTTGGCTAAAATTCAACTTTTCTTTAAAAAGCTTAGTGAATTTCTTCATAACCTGTATATTTCCTCTACACCAACGATCTCTTTGTTTTACAAGATCCACAAATGTAGTAGGACTTAATCCTAACGCCAACGTTTCATTTATAAATACGCTTTTATATCCATTACCTTGTAATAACATACCCACTGCCATATCTTCTGTTATAGTACATGTTGGAAATTTACCTATCTTCATAATTGCATCTCTGCTATATACATTATTTGTTCCAACATCAATTATTGCATTAATAGCTGCCTTATGTTCTTGTAAATCTCTCATAAAAAAGTCTTGTTCATTAGGTATATTTTTATTTAAATGATATTGATACATATCAGGATTATAATAATTTTGTGGAGTTTGAACAAAACCCATATTTTCATCAATAAAATATCCTACTGTCTTTTCTAAGAATTCTCTCTTTGGCATCATATCTGCATCTAAAACCACAAATAATTCCCCATTTGTAAATTCTAAAGCATTATTTATATTTCCAGCCTTTGCATAAAGATTATTATCTCTAGTAATATATTGAACTCCATAACTTTCAGCCATATCCTTAAATTCTTTTCTTCTACCATCATCACAAACATATACTTTATATCTGTCCTTTGGATAATTTAAATTCAAGCACGCTGCAACATTTTTTTCTACTAACTTTAAAGGCTCATTGTAAGTACATATCAGCACATCTACTGTTGGTAATTCTTTGCCATTATATACTTCTAACCCTTTAACCTCTTGTTTCTTCGCATTAGCACCTTTACCATATAAATATTGTATACAAACAAACTGTACAATAGAAATTAATTCTGCTAAAAATAAAATGCCACCAAAAATCATTCCAGATACAGATGAATATGGTAATGTAACCAATCTACAAGTAGTATAAATAATAATTGCAATCATTTCTGTGACAACTACTATCTTTGCATACTTTGGATTTGATCTAGCTGCAAAATAGCCACTTATTAAAATCGTCATAGAAATGATAAAATAAACTAAACTTACAACAATCATAATTTCCCTCCCTCGTACATTTGCATATTGCATTTGTTATTTTTTATATATTGTACCTAAATATACACCTTATCTCTTTTTATGTAAATACTATTTTATCTTTTTGTGAGTTTTATTAAATTTTTCAACATAAAATACAGGTTTTTTATTGAATTAACTAGAATTTTATTATTTCTTGATTTTTATTGTATTTTTGTATTTTTTCTTTATTTGGTATGAAAAAACCAATATTCAATTCAGAATATTGGTTTCTTAATATTATTTTATTTTAAATCTAATAACTTTTTTCTCTGATACTCTTTCTACTTTACCGTCTTCAACTAATTGTCTAATTAACGCAGATATTTTTTGACTAGTACATTGGGACAAACCTAAGGAATATTCGTCTTTTCTTATTTCCTTTATTGTAATAAAATCATTTTTGTTTTTTAAAGCTATTAAGATTTTCTCCTTAATCTCTTCATTTTCTTCTTTTAATTTTGTTACAGTTCTATTTCCTTTTTTTTCCGATTTCGTTTCTTTTTCTATAATATTCTTTTTCTCTTTAATATCTTCTTCTTTTTCTTCAAAGCCTTCTTCTTTTTCCGGAACTTCTTTATTTTCTTTAACCTCTTCTTCCTTTTCTAAAACGTCTTTATTTCCTTCAACGTCTTCTTCTTTTTCTGCGATATTTTCTATTTCTTCCTCTTCTATTACTTCCACATCATTATTATTCTCATTTTCGCTTTCCATAGATTCATCAACAACATCTTGTTTTTCTTCTATATTTCTTATTTCTACTTCTATAAAATCTTCATCTTTATTATCTTCTTCACTACTAATTTCTTTCGGCATCTCTATTGAATTATAATGAAGAAATTTAGTTATATGCTTTAATCCAACTTTATTATCAGATGTCAACTCTATACTATTACATTCCTCTAATTCATATATATATTTCATAAATACATCATTGTCCATAGCCCTAATAATTTCATCAACACATTTAAGTTTTTTCATATCCAATTCAGTATTGAAACAATATAATACAGCAATTATTCTTGTTTTATTTAATAAATTTACCCTAACTTCTTCACTCTCAATATTCTTCTCTCTAATATATAACTTAGTAACAGATAATCTCTCATTAAGTTTTTCCTTATATCTATGTAATGCCTTAATTTCTTTACCTTTAAACTCTATGCCGTCAATTATCTCTACTTTATTTCCCCCAAAAAAGCTTTTAATAGTTTCTATTATATCCACGTTGATCCCTCTTTCTTTCGAAAACTCTTTGTCCACAATTCATGTATTTTCTTCATTATATCATATTATTTTCTATTTTGTATATTTTTTGTCGATTTATATTTTATATAGCTCTTGAAATACGGTAATTAAAAGCCTTTTATATAAAAATATTTACCATATCTATTGTGTTTCCTCTTTCATTATGCTAATATATAGTAAATCAAATAATATATTACAGGAGGTTGATGTAATGAAAATTCCGACTATAGCTATTATTGTTGCTATATCTATTGTGGTTATAATATCACTAATCCTAATAACATGGAAAAAAGCTCCCGCTGATAAAGCCATAGTAGTTACAGGTTTAAAAAAGAGAGTCATTAGTGGTGGTGGTGGACTTGTCATACCTTTCTTTGAACAAACTGACAGAATATCATTAGAAAATATGAAAGTAGAAGTTAGGACTCATGAGTCACTAGATAGTAATGGTGTTCCTATCGACACCGATGGTGTAGCCATCATAAAAATAATGTCTTCATCTACTGGAATCCTTCTTGCTATGGAACAATTTAATACTGGCAAAGAAAGAGAAACTATTGAAGTTATCAGAAGTACTGTACAAGATGTTCTTGAAGGTAAACTTCGTGAGATTGTATCAAAAATGTCCATTGAAGAGATCTATAAAGACAGAGAAATGTTTGCTAATGAAGTAGAAAATGTCGCAAAAAGCGACTTAGAAAAAATGGGACTTGAAATAAAAACATTTACTATAAGAGATATAGATGATACTAAAGGTTACTTAACAGCTTTAGGTGCTAAACAAATAGCTGAAGTTAAAAAGAATGCTGCTATTGCAGAAGCTGAAGCACAAAGAGAAGAAAAACAAAAAACAGCAGAAGCTAAACGACTTGGAACAGAAGCAGAAATTAAAGCTGATACTGAAATAGCTAAAGCCATAAAGGAAAAAGAACTTAGAGTACAAGCTTATAAAGAAGAAGAACAAAGAGCAAAAGCAAAAGCTGACTTCTCTTATGAAGTAGAACAAAACATCGTTAAAAAACAAGTTATTGAAGCTGCAAAAAATGCAGAGCTTTTTGAGGAACAAAGACAAACAGAAATAGCAGAGCAACAAGCTAGAAAAAAAGCTATGGAACTTGATGCAACTATAAAAAAAGTAGCAGAAGCTGATAAATATAGCGAAGAGCAAAAGGCGGAAGCAGCAAGATTTAAATTAATAAAGCAAGCAGAAGCTGAAGCTGAAGCAATAAAAATTAAAGGTATGGCAGAAGCTGAAGCAATAAGACTTAAAGGTGAAGCAAATGCTGATGCTATGAAGGCTGAGGCGGAAGCCATGAAAGAAAAAGCTGAGGCATACAAACAATATGGTGATGCTGCTGTTATTCAAATGTTAGCTGATAAGCTTCCAGAAATAGCTCGTTACATTGCAGAACCACTTTCTAGAACTGATAAGATGGTTGTAATTGATAATGGTGGACAAGGAGCTGCTTCAAAAGTTACAAAAAACGTCACTAATATTATGGCTGAACTACCAGAGGTGGTTAACTCTTTAACAGGTGTTAATATTGTAGACTTAATCAAAGATATTTCTAAAAAAGAAAAAGTTAATAAATTGGCTATTACCAAAGACGACACACCTGAAATAAAAGACATAAAAAATTAATATCCACTCTCTAAAAAAGGAGTTATCATACTAACAGTAATGATGTTAGCGATAACTCCTTTATTTCTCTACCTAGAAACATTCCACTATATCACTGTGGACAAACACACAGAAATTCACCACTACTTTTCTAAAACAGATGTTAATATCCAATTATAACACTTACAATAGCAAAAAATCATGGAATCCACATTATAAAGAAACTCCATGATTTTTTATTCTACATACTAATTTGTCACAATTTCAACTTTACTGCCACCACGCCCTGACTCTGCTGGTGTTATTACTAGTTGCATTGGAACTCTGTTTTTAATAGACTCAACATGACTTATTATACCTATCTTTAACTTATCATTATGAATCTTTTCAAGGGAATTCATTACTATATCTAATAAATTATCATCTAATGTACCAAATCCCTCATCTAAGAAGAATAATTCTAAAGGTGCCGTACCTTTCAACTGAATTTGAGCTGATAATGCCAAAGCTAGTGCCAATGATGCTAAGAAAGTCTCTCCACCAGAAAGGGTAGTTGCATCTCTTTCTGCTCCACCATTTTTATAATCTCTTATTATAAACTTACCATTTTCATCTACTTCAAGACCATAATTGCCGTTAGTAATTTCTTTTAGTCTTTTTGATGCCTCCATAGAAATATATTTAAGCTGATGAGCTGCTACAAATTCAACAAACTTCTTTCCCTTAAATAATTTTTCTAAATCACTAAGCAATGCAAGTTTGTGATCTAACTTTTCTTTCTTTTCTAGAAGACCTTCCATTTCCTTTAACTTTGTGTTGATATTTTTTATTTCTTCATCAATTCTTACCTTATCTTCACTTATAAGTTTATATTTTTCTTCCAATGAGACCTTATCGCTCTTTATTTTTTCCCATTTTTCTTCTTCTAAAAATCTACCATTTATTTTTACATTGATACTTTCAATAGTTCCCTTTAATCGTAAAAGTAAATCATTATATTCTTCTATTTCCTTTTTCAAAGCCTCTACTTCCATATTAGAAACTTCATATCTTCTTACTTCATCGATAGAAGTAAACTTTTCTTCTTGTAGTTTTTCATTTATTGATTCTTCCTCTAATCCCTTTCTATGTAGCAGTTGCTCCTTCTTTCCTAAGATAGAACTATAATTTTCATTAGCTGTAGTGTATTCTTTATCCTTAACAAGTTTTTCATTTTCAAGATTTTTATAGGTATCTTCTATAAACTTTACTTCTTTTTCTATAGAAGCCAATAATTCAGATATATCCTCTACAACTCCAACTTTAGATTTTATAGAATCTTCTTTTTCTTTACAATTCTCCTCTAAAGCCTGCATATTACTTCTCTTTTCAATAAACTCTCCTCTTAGATCATCAGTACTTTTTTTAATTTCTTCTTGTTCCTTGCTTAACTTATCTTTAGCACCTCTGAAGTTCTTTAATTCTTCTAAAAGTTTTTCCCTCTTCTCTTCTATGACTTTTATTTCTTCCCACTTACTTTTAAAATCTTCAACATTAGTATCCCTTACTAATTGATTTAACTCATCTTTTATCCCTTTGAAATCTTCTTCTAGACTTTTATTTTCTTTCTCAATCTCCTTATATTGTTTATTCAAGTTTTTTATTTCAACAACAACATTACTTATATTTTTCTCCAAGTTTAATTTCTCTTCTTTTCCTAAATTAACTTCCTTTTCTAATTGCTCTTTCTTATTAATATGACTTTCTATATCACTTTTTAACTTTATAAAATTATCCTCTAATTCCTTAGGCGATATATTTTTAAAATCTGATCCTAATTCTAATAATATTTTATTATTCTCTTGTAACTTTTCTTCCTCATTCTTTATATTAGCCTTAACTATAGCAACTTTTTCATTATATCCTTTTAATAAGATATCTTTATCCTTTATATTATCCTCCAGTTCTTTGATACCATCTATTTTTATAGCCTTTATATTTTCTTTAAAATGCTCCCTTGAACCACAAACAGGACATATTTCTCCCTCTCTTAATTGCTCTCTCAAATTGTGTGCCAACATTTCTTTGTCCATAATATCAAGATTATTTTTCATAGCTATTAAGGATTCTTCTTCATTACATATAACCTTATTATAATTATCTAAATCTATATGAAATTTGGAAATTCTATCTTTTCCATCTTCAATATCCTTTGAAATTCTATTAAAACTGCTCCATTTTTCCTTATTCTCTGAAAGTAACTTCTGCATATTTAAAAGATCATCTTGAGTCCCCGGCACAGATTTTAAAAGATTTTCTAACATTTCAATTTTTCCATCTAATGACTTTGTTATACTTTCCAAATTATTAGACGCACTTTCCTTCAAGTTGTTGTTATTCTCTATAACCTGTAGTATACCCTTTATCTTTGAATTATTTTTATCTATATTTTCTTTGAAAGTGTCATGTCTCTCTTTCAATATTATTCCCTTTTGAACCTTTTCCTTTAATCCATCTTCAATCTTAAGAGATAGAATCTTCTCATCAGCTTCCTTTTCCTTCTTTTCTAATGATTCTAATTCAACTTTGAGTTTATTAAAAATAGCATTCTGATTCTTACCTCTTTCACTTATCTCATTAAGATTAATTTTAAGTTCTGTAATTTTCTTTAACATATTATTTAAAGATTTCTTATCCTCTAGTGCATCTGATGCCTTTTGCTTTTTCACCAATAACTCTGGTTTCTTAGTATCATTATTTTCTTTAGCTATAGTCCACTTTTCTTCTAAAACTTCTTTTTCTTTTTTTATTTTCTCAATAATATTCTTCGTTTCAGTTATCTGTAATTGAGTTTTCTCTATTTCCTTTAAAGTATTATCATACCCCTTAATATAAGGCAATACCCTTGCCGCAGCTTCTCCTAACCTTACTACCTCTTTAGATTTTTCTATATCACCTTTCTTTCGAATAAGTGTTTTTTCTTTTTCCCTATATCCTATTAAATCTAATTGCAGATTCCATAACTCTTCATTTTCTTTATATACAGTATCAATTTTTAATAATTCATCTTTAGCATTACTAAGATTTCTACTAATCTCTACTAATTCTGATTCCTTACTCTTAAGCAATTCTCTACTTATATCTTCATACCCCTTAAGTTCACCCAATAATACACTATTATTTTCTTTTTCCCTTACAATCTCTTTTGATAACTTAAAAGATAAATTATCACCATATTGTTGCAAATTAAAAAGTCTTTCTAGCATATCCCTTCTACTTTTACCTTCTAATTTTAAAAATTCACTAAACTTCCCCTGTGGCAATACTACTGTTCTTGTAAAATCCTCAATACCGAGACCTATTATAGATTTCACTTTTTCATCAATTAATTTTTTCTTATCTGCTAATATCTCATTTTTACCATCAGTTATATCCATAAGCTTGCATTTTCCAGAGTTTATAGCCCCATCCTTTTTTCTTTTAAACTCCCTAGAAACAACATACCTTTTTGTATCAGCACCTGAAATTTGAAAAGTAAACTCTACGCTAGTACTATCACAATTAGTATTTATGTAATTTGAACTTTTTCTTGAAACTTCTCCATATAACGCCAACGTTATACCATCAAGAATAGTAGATTTACCACTACCAGTAGGTCCAAAGATACCAAACAATCCTCTTTTAGTTAGTTTATTAAAATCTATTGTTTGTTTTTCAATAAAACTATTTAATCCTTTGATTTCAAGTTTAATTGGTCTCATGATCTTCCTCCTCTGATATTATTGATAATAATGTATTTACTACCTCATCACTAGGTTCAACTTCCCTCTCCTTAAAATAAAAATCTCTAAATATATCTTCAAAAGACTTTTCCTTAAAACTTTCAACATCATCCTCTTCACTATTAAACGATGTTATCTTAGGCATTATCTCTAAAATATCCTTTTTCAGATCTTTCATCATCTTTATTTCGTCTTCTCTTATATACCTGTCAGTAGTAATTTCTAAATACACCCAACATTCTCTATCCTTATTCTCTTCACACTTTTTAATAGCATCCTCTACACCATTACACTTCCATATCTCTATAGGTTTATATACCTTAAGATCTATGTCAGTAACATTACATGGCTCTCCAGCCTTAACATCAATAATAAAACACTTTTTAGTAAAACTTATCTCTTTCTTATTATAATGAATAGGAGATCCTGAATATCTAGCCCTTCTTTCTGTTCCTGGTACTATTTGCGGCTTATGAACATGTCCTAAAGCAATATATTGCGCTTCCTTAGGAAAACAGCTACCATCAACTACATAGCTACCACCTAATTGAATACTTCTTTCAGATCCACTTTCTTCACTTCCCATAGCAAAAATGTGTGTTGTAACAAGATTAATTGTATCTTTTCTATAATGCTTCTTTAATCCATCAAACAAAGTAAAAATTCTATCACTATAAGACTTCATCTTTTCTTCTTCATCATCCATAGCATCATATAAAACTTCATTTAATCTTTTTTCACTAGGATAAGGCACCGTAAGTATTACCGCCTTTTCTCCATTAATACTTATCTCAATATAACCTTCCCCTGCATCGACAACTGAGTTCTTGCCATATTCCCCAATAGGTACAATAGACTTAGGAGTTCCAACCATAACAATACCATGATCTCTTGCTAAAGGTCCTGCTGCTACTAATCTATCTGGATTATCATGATTACCTGAAATAACCAAAGTCATTCTTTCTCCATCTCTTGATAAATTTTTTAATGTATCATAAAACATTTTTTCTGCCCTTGCCGGTGGATTACTACTATCATAAATATCTCCAGCAATTATAACTAAATCTATATTATTATCTTTAACTATATCTATAAAATCTTTTAAAAATCTTTCTTGTTCATCCATTCTACTTTGACCTTCAAGATTTTTTCCAAGATGCCAATCTCCAGTATGTAAGATTCTCATATTTTTATCCTCCTTATAGGAAAATTCCATCAATTTAAGTATAGACTAAAATAAATTTTCTTAAAAGTTTATAATAAACAAAAAATCTATAAAGATAGCTTTTGCTACTTTATAGATTTTAATATCAATATACTTTTTTAATGTGGAAGTAACCGTTACCCCTAGTTACTTCCATCCCTCAACCCTATATATTATTCAAACCCAGTAAATGTTCTCTTTTCCCATGGTTCTCTATATCTCCCATACCCCTTATACCGGCAATTTGTCGAATTGTTTATAGGAATCTACATAATCATCTTTCCCCAAAGATGATATCTATACATAATTTGAAGCTATTTCAAATATACCATAACTCTTCAAACATCTATTTGCAATTATATAATATCATAGTTATTTCGAAAATTTTGTCGTAACTTGTCGCAACTTTAAATTTTTTTAAATTATTTTAAATTTATTATTAAAAATATTTACCAGTAATTATTATACAATTAACACCCTTTGTACACTAATGGAGCTTTAAATGACTTATCTAACCTTTCAATTACATATTCATAAAGTTCTCTATTCTCTACAGGTGATTTAAATGTAAAAGTATTTATAGAACCTTTTCCAACTATTGAATATTTATGATATATATTTTTATCATCATTCCATGTTAAATTATAAGCATAATCATTACACCATGTAATATGATTATCTTTCGGAATATATAACATATCTTTCCTATAAAGACTTTCTGCATTACTTCCTTCTGTATTGTTGTTTCCCCATACTATAAGTTCCACTGTATTATCTATATTACTAAAATAGATTCCATCACTATTTGATGATGGTTCTTTTGGTGCTAATTCTAAAGGATATTCTATTGAAAATCCATATCTTTCATTAGTATAAGTATTATATGTACTATATTTTTCAATAAGATCTGTGTTTATAGTTTCTTTATACCCCTTTACTACTTGTGTATTAAGCACTACCAGTATAACAGTAGATACTACTATTAAAAATTTTTTATTTATTGTAACCATATTTTCTTACCCCTAACTCGACGTAATATAAATATAGTATTCTCAACTTTTAATTAATTATACCCAACAATAAATATTATTAATGCACCTATTAATAATAATCCAATAATTGATGATAAAATAATTGGAACCCATGCTACCTTTGATATTCTTGAAGATTTAGCTTCTTTCTTCCGTTTGCTCTGATTCTTATTTTTAGCCTTATTATACATATCTTTAATCTTAGTATCATTAGGGCTTAACCATAATGTTCTTTTAGCTAAAATCTCCACTAATTCATATTCTTTTTCATCATATAATTTATATATAATTTCTCCTAACTTAGTGGACATATATTCCCTACTTTTCTTATCATTAGATATATTTCTCTCAACCATATCCATAGTATTCTTTATTTCTTCTTTGTTTTTATCCATAACATATATTTTTACTAACTCAATGTAATAAGGTAATATATCAAATTGACTAGTTTTATTTCTTATTATAGATTTCTTAAGAAAAGACGATGCTTTATTGTACCTTTTATTATCTTTGTAAAATGCTAATATTTCAAATACTCTATTATCATTTAGAGGATCAATTTCATAAGCTTTAAGAAAATGTTCTTCTGCTTTATCATATTGAGATGTCTTCTTATATGCTTCTCCTAAATTCTCTTGAAATTCTGCGTTTTTAGGCTCTAATTGTACAAGTTCTTGAAATTGTAATAAAGCCTTTTCATATTGTCCACTATAAAGAAATGCTACACCTAAATAATTCTTAGCCGATACTAATTTCGGTTCTATGGCTAATATCTTACTAAATTCATTGATAGCTTTTTTAAAATTTTGACTTTCTAAAGCTTTCATACCCTCTTCATTATATCTATTTATTTCTTTACCATGTTTTAAAAACGCATCATACTCTTTTCTAGCAACTGGATTAGTCAATGTTTCATAAGCTTTTCTTATCTCTTTAAACTCCTCCGGAGCTTTCTCTGGTGGATATCTTCTTACCATACTAACATATGCTTTTTTTATTTCAATATCTCCTGCTTCAGGGCTAACTTTAAGAATCCCATACAAATCTCTCATTTTTTTCTCCTCTCTTGTAAATTTAATTATTTAATATTTCTGAAACTCTGCTATTTACAAAAATACTATCTGGTACTTCATTTACTAATTTATTAAGCATTTCTTTACTTTCATCAACTTTTCCTTGGCTATACATCATTAATCCACAATTATATAACGAATCATCATAATAATTTTTTTCTTTAAATTTATCTATGTATCTCTTATACCACTTATACGCACCTTCATAATCTCCTGTTTTCTCTAAAGAAACAGCTAAGTAATATGTTCCTTCTGCTACATATATTTCATCTTTCCCTTTATTACACAAAGGAGTTAATTCTTTTATAGCTTCACTATAATTCTCTTCCTTAAATTTCTCTATAGCTTTATTAAACACTTCTGACTCATTTGCAATAGACTCTGTAGATTCAACATTTTCCTTTTTTTTACTACTTATACTATTTATATCAACAACCAGTTTATCATAAGCTGATTTGCTCTCTTTCAATTGACTTTCAAGGACAGTAGTCCTATTTTTATATGAATCTAATTCATTTAATGTAGAATTGTACTTTCTATAACTTCCACCAGCAATTATAGTCATAGCAATAATAGCTATTCCCATAGTAGCATATGCCATAATATTTCTTCTATTTGAAATACTTGTACTCTTCTTATTATTCTTAATTTTCAATAGCCAAGATAAATACTTATTATTTCCTATATCTTTATTTATCCCTTCCTCTAAATATCTTTTAGCACAAGAATAATCTTTTATATTATAATAAGCTAACCCAAGCATTATATAAGGTTCAATCCATTCCTTATTTCTTTTATTAATATCTTTCATAACTTGAATTGATTCCTTATACTTTCCACTATTAAAATTAACTATACCTTCATTATATATTTCTAATATTTCTTTAAACTCTTCTCCTTCTAATATATCTAGATAATACTGAGCCCTATTATTGTCTGGTCTATACTCTAAACTTTTATGCCAATAAAAGTTTGCTCCTTGAAAATCACAAAGTTTATACTTACACAATCCCATAAGATTAAGAGTATCAATATCCCTGCAATAATATTTAAGAGCCTTTTCTAGATTATTAATAGCAGCTGAAACCTTATTATCCTTAACAAGTTTCAATGAGTCATTATAATATTTATTTGAAATTTCTATTAAACTACTCATATATCTCTCCTAAAAATTAACTTTGTCACTCTATACAATATTAAAAAGTAAATCCGTTAACTCATTATCATATTTCTGTAATAATGATTCATTATCTGATATAATAGCTCTTTTAATATTATCTAAAATTACTTTTACCTTTTGTTTTAATTCACCATTTAACGAATCTAACTTTTTTTCTCCAAGTTCTATAACATCTCTACCTTTATAAGCTAACTTACATGATGACCACTTTTCTAAATCTTCTTCAGATAATTGTTCTTCTTTAACTAATTTAGTTGTATCAATAATTCCTTCTATACACTTTCCATTACTTAAAACTTTTGCTGTTATCTTTAATATTCCATCAAGATCGTAAGTAAATGACACTTCTATTTCTTCTTCTCCTGCTGGTCTTGGTGGTATTCCATCTAAAACAAATTCACCAATACTTACATTTTCATTTGCCTTTTTTTCATCACCTTGATAAACGTCTATAGTCATTTTTGTCTGATTTCTTTCTACAGTAAAGTAATTTTTCTTAACAGTACATGGTATCTTACTATCTCTCATAATTATTGGATCATATACTCCCTCTAGTACTCTATCTTCACCATTTATTACGATACTTGTCCCAAGTGTATATCTACAGGCATCAGTTATAACAACACTCTTTTTAGAGCTTATCTCATCATTTTTAATACCCGCTTGAATAGCTGCTCCCAAGGCTATAGCCTCATCTGGATTCACTTCATCTCTTATCTTATCTCCAAACTTTGATACAAGTAACTGTCTAACATAAGGAATTTTACTTGATCCTCCTACAGCTATTACTGTACCTATATCTTCCGGCTTGAATCCCGCAGCATTCATAGCATCATCTATTTCTCTTTCTGTACTCTTTACTAAATCACAAATAAGCTTTTCAAACATTTCTCTTGTAAGTCTCATCTGTATTGCTAACGGCTTATTATATTTATCTACTGTTATAAATGGAACTTCAATATTTGTATTTTTCTTTGTTGTTAATTCTATCTTTGCTCTTTCCGCCGCATCCTTTATTCTTGCCATAGCTTTTTTATTTTCTCTTAAATTTATACCATGACGATCTTTGAATTTTTTAACTACATAGTCAATGATCCTATCATCAAAATCTTTTCCACCTAGTCTGTTATTTCCTCTACTAGCTTTTATATCTAATATTCCATCAAATAACTCTAAAACAGTAACATCAAAAGTTCCACCACCTAAGTCATAAACTAATACATTTTCTTCTTTATTTAAATTATTAATTCCATAGGCTAATGCTGCTGCTGTAGGTTCATTTATTATTCTTTCGATTTTCAATCCAGCTTTTCTTCCTGCAGACTTAGTAGCCTGACGTTGAAGATCTGTAAAATTTGATGGTACAGTAATTACTGCCTCTGTTACTTCTTCTCCAAAATAATCTTCAGCTGATCTTTTTAACTCTTTTAAAATCATTGCTGATACCTCTTGTGGCAGCAAGTGTTTCCCACCTAAAGGAACTCTTTTATTTGTTCCCATAAGTCTCTTAACTTCCATTATTGTTCTATCTGGTTTTAATATAGCTTGTCCTTTTGCTTTTTCTCCAACAATTAACTCATTATCATCTGTAAGCCCTACTACAGATGGAGTAACTCTAGAACCAAATCTATTTACTATTATCTCTGGTTTACCATTCTTTATATAAGCAATTTCAGAGGTTGTTGTCCCTAAATCTATTCCTATTACTCTACCCATATTCTACTCCTTTTAATTCAATATTCTACTTTACTGCAATAACAGATGCTGTTCTTTTTACTTTTCCGTTCATTAAGTATCCTCTTTTTACAACATCTACAATTTCGTATTTTGTCTTTGTATCATCTTCAACTGCATCAATACATTGATGTAAATCTTGATTATATATTTCTCCAACTGTAGGAATTTCTTCAATACCTACTTCTCTCAATTCTTTTCTTATTATCTTTTTCACAGTATTCATATTATTAATAAGTGCCTCATCTTCTGTAGACTTAGCAAAATTATCTATATAATCAATTTGGTCTAAAACTTTTATTACCTTTTTAACTAGCTTATCTTCTCTTTCACTATATTCTCTAATGGTAGATTCTAGCTCACGAATTTTCTTATTTTTTTCATCTAATTCAGCTTTTATTGTATCCATAATTAGAGTATTCTTTTTATTAGCCTTTTCGATATTTCTCATTTTTTCTTCCATATCTACAAAAGGTCCATATAAATCATCTAATTCCTTATCATCCATAGTCAATTTCTTTATTGGAAATAATTCTAACTCTTCTCCTATATGAATATTGATGTCATCTTTTTCATTAGTAGCCATAACATCCACTCCCAACTTTCTTTGTATGTATATGTAAATACACCTGTTTTATCTATATTACAACAAATTATAACATAATTATTTATATTTTTCCAGTATTTATATAAAATTGTAATAACTTTTTATAGAAAATTGTTGAAAAACAAAAACAACAGCTTCTAAAAGCTGTTGTTTTCTATTTAATATATTAATTTAATTAAAGTAATTAACAAATTTCAAAAAGAAGATCTGTTAACTCTTCATCATATTTGTCTACTAACTCATCATCATCATCAATAATAGCTCTTTTTAAAGATTCTATCACTTTAACTACTTTTACTTTATTTTCGCTATCTAAATGAGGAACCTTTTTTTCTGCCATTTCAATTATAGTCTTTGATTTGCTGCTAAGTCTCGAAGAACTCCACTTCCCTAAATCTTCACTATATTCTATTGGTTTTGAATTAACACCCATTGTATCAATAATCCCAACTATAGATTCCCCACTACTTATAATTTCTGCAGTAACTTCTAAAATTCCATCTATATTATATGTGAATGCCACTTCCACCTCTTCATCTCCAGCTGGAGCTTCTGGAATACCTTCTATCTTAAATTCTCCAATCTTGGTATTCTCACTTTTTAAAGTAGCATCTCCTTGATATACTTCAATTGTCATAGATTTTTGATTATCAAAAGAAGTACTATATATTTTGTTTTCTGTACAAGGTAATTTACTATCCTTCATTATTATGTGATCAACAGTATCTTTTCCTACACTTATTCCTAATGTATGCATACATATATCCATAATCTTTATAGAACTTAATTTTGGATCATTTTTATGTATAGCACCTTGAATAGCAGCTCCCATAGCTACTGCTTCATCAACATTTATACCACCTTTTAGCTTATCTCCAAACTTATTTTTTAACAGTTCTCTTACGCAAGGTATCCTTGTAGAACCACCTACTGCTATAACTGTATCAATATCTTCTTTATTATATCCAGCAGCTTCAAGAGCTTTATCTACCTCGACTTCTGTTATATCTATTAGATCTTTTATAAGCCCTTCAAATTCTTCTCTAGATATTTTAAAATTTATTTCTAGCGGATTATTTTTTTCATCTGTTGCTATAAATGGTATTTCTATTTCAGCAAAATTCATAACCGATAGATCAATTTTCGCTCGTTCAGATGCTTCTTTTATTCTAGCCATAGCTATATAATTTTTACTTAAATCAATATTAGTATCTTCTCTAAATTTTTTTAAAATATAATTTGTCAGTCTTTCATCAAAGTCCTTACCTCCTAATTTATTGTTTCCCCTACTTGTCTTAATATCTAAGTTACCATTTAATAAGTTAAGAATAGTTATATCAAAAGTTCCCCCACCTAAATCATATACTATAATCTTCTCTTCCTTATCTAAATTATCAATACTATAAGCAATAGCAGCTGCTGTTGGTTCATTGATAATTCTCTCTATTTTTAACCCTGCTAATTCTCCTGCAATTTTTGTAGCTTGACGTTGCAAATCATTAAAATTTGCAGGTACTGTTATCACTGCTTCAGTTATATTCTCTCCAATATAACTTTCAGCATATCTCTTTAGTTCTTTTAAAATCATTGCTGATACTTCTTCTGGTGTTACAACGTTGTCGCCTAAGGTAACCATTTTATCCGTACCCATAATTCTTTTTACTTCCATTACGGTTCTATCCGGCTTCAAGGCTGCCTGACCTTTAGCTGTGTTTCCGATTATAATTTCATTTTCATCAGTAAGTCCTACTACTGACGGAGTTATTCTACTTCCTAACTCATTAATTATTACTTCTGGTTTTCCATCTTTAACATAAGCGATTTCAGAGGTAGTAGTTCCTAAATCAATCCCTATTATTGTACCCATTAAATTTCCCCCTAATTAATCCTTTATATAATACATTTTAATAGTTTTATTTTTTTGTACAATAACTTCGACAATAATAGATTTAATCAAAATTTTCTTACAGCTTTTTTCTATCTTTTTTTGAATTACACACTATTTTCCCCGTTATACTTTATAAAATAATAAAAATTCTAATAATTAAAATAATTATTTTTATTACATTATAATAATATAAAAATTGTTTAATAATCTTTTTCACTTTCCTTAACAAAAAGTAAAAAAATAGAGTTATTTTCACAATAAAATTCAAATTTTATCATAAAAACAACTCTAGTACACACACTTCTTTAATCTATACTATATATAAACTTTACTCCCTTTATACCATTTTACCCATATCATTAATATTATAGATTGAAGTGCATTATAAATTTTTTTTAATACATATTCCCTATATCAACTTATTTTTTATCCCTGTAAAATGACTTTCATCATTTATCTTCAATATGAATATATCATATCTTTTATGCGAATTTTGTCGCTTATTGTCTTTTTACCATTAATATTTTATATTTTTTTATTAAACTTCATTTTTTATTATGTATTTGTATAATTTTAACTTATTTAAATTATTTTCACATAATTGAATTTTTATTTTCAACGAATAGAAAAACTGCTGTAAAACTAACAAAATTAGTCTTACAGCAGTTACAAAATGTACTTTAAATTTGCGAAAAAGAGTTTGTTCTCTTATATATATCGATATAATATAGTTATTTTTTATAGCTAATTATATACTTCTTGTATATTTTTTCAACCATAGATTTTCTTCTTCTGTCATATATGGAGATATTTTTTCATATACCATAGCATGATATTTATTTAGCATTTCTATTTCTTTCTTTGACATTAAAGATGGATCTATTGCATCTAAATCTATTGGTGCATATGTTATAGTCTCAAAATCCATAAATTGACCATATTCATTTTTTTCAGCTTTTCTACATACTAACTCATTTTCAATACGTATTCCATGACTACCTTCAATATATACTCCTGGTTCATCGGTAGTTACCATACCTTCTTCAAATACACAACTATCGTTACGTTCTGGTACTATTCTCCATCTAAATCCATTAGGAGCCTCATGAACATTAAGCAAGTAACCTACTCCATGTCCTGTTCCACATTTATAATCTATTCCTAACTCCCAAAGTGGTCCTCTAGCAAGAATATCTAAATTCATACCTCTACAACCATAAAGAAATTTTGCATTTGCAAGATTAAGCATACTACGAGTTACTGTTGTAAAATGTAACTTTAACTTATCACTTATTGGTCCTAATGCCATAGTACGTGTAATATCTGTAGTTCCCTCAAAGTATTGTCCACCTGAATCAACAAGTAAAAGTCCTTCTTCTTTTAGTTCTGCTGCAGTATCTTCTGTAGCAGAATAATGCATCATAGCTGCATTAGCCTTATATCCAGCAATAGTTGGAAAACTTAATTCTATAAATCCATCTTGTGCTCTTCTGCAGTTTTCTAAGTAATCACTAGCAGATATCTCTGTTATCTTAGTCTTTCCTATATTATTTTTTAACCAATACATAAATTTAGTAAATGCAACACCATCTTTTATATGAGCTTTTCTTAAATTCTCAATTTCTACTGAATTCTTTATAGCTTTAGCGAAGGTTGTTGGATTCATTTCACTAATAATTTTAATACCTTCGGGTAAAGTTTTAGTTAATGTGTAGTTTACTTTATTAGTATCTAATAATACTGTTGCATCGGCACTTATCTTTTTAACATCTTCATATATGTCGTTATAATCTTTAATAGTAACGTCAGCTGCAGTTAGATATTTAACAATTTCATCATTAAGTACAGTTTTATCTACATATAATGTAGCAGTATCTTTTTTAACTATAGCATAAGATAATACTACTGGATTACATTGTACATCATTTCCACGAATATTAAAAAGCCATGCAATATCATCTAATGAAGTTAATATATGTACATCAGCATTTTTTTCTTCCATAACATTACGTAAATCTTTTAATTTATCTACAGCTTCTTTTCCAGCATATTTAACAGGAAGTAAAAATGCTGGTTTCTTTGAAATTTCAGGACGATTACCCCATATTAAATCTACTAAATCCTCTTGATATTTTATAGTAACATTTTTTCCTTCAAGAGTATTTTCGATATCTTCAACATATCTAGTATTCATTACACGACCATCAAAACCAATGCAGCCATTTTCTTTAACGGCATCTTTCAAAAATTCTTTAATGGTAGGAACGCCTTCTTCTCCCATAGGAAATAACTTAAAACAAGTTCCTTTTATCTCATTAGCTGCTTGAATAAAGTATCTTCCATCAGTCCAAAGTCCTGCAACATCTTTTGTAATTACTACAATCCCTGCTGAACCTGTAAATCCAGAAATAAATTTTCTTGCTTCAAAATATTCTCCAACATATTCAGATTCATGGAAATCTGCTGTAGGAATTATATATGCGTCTATGCCTCTTTCATTCATTAAAGAACGTAAAGCTTCAACATTTTTATTTATCATATGTTCTCCCCTCCTAGAATTAAATTCTTTCAAAATTATTATATCATTAATAGAATGTATTTGATGTAAATTTGAAACAAATAATTATTTTAATTATAGCAAAAACTGCCACACTTATTTGTATGGCAGTTTCTCATTATTTATAATTTTATGCTGCTTCCATTGCATTTAATATAACTAACTTTAGCAATTCTACATCACCTTTATCAGTTATATTTTTTATTTTTAATCTATTGTTCAATTTTTCTTTTTCATAATTCTTATAGAGCTTACCTATTGCATTATTAAGGAAAGCTGTAGTAATAAGTTTTAATCCCGAGAAATCCAATAAAATTTCTGCTTCACTTTTATCAAGGCTTGTAGCTATTTCATCAAAAATCAAATCTCCTTGCTTATTTTCTGAAGCAACTTTAGAACCAATAATATCTTTAATTACTAAATTCATGACGTTCCCTCCCTTTAATAATACACTCATTTCTAATGTCTATAAGAATATTATATACTAAATATATATGCATTTGACCTATACTAATTTCAAAATATTTTTTATCATCTATAGTTATATCTGAAAAGTTATAATCTAATTTTTCTCCAAGTAAATAGTAATCACGATAGTTTTGTTCAGTATCTAATACTTTTATAGAATCACATAATTCTTTTATTTTATCTATAGTTATAGCTTTAATATGATTTTGACTTATAGGATTAGAAATTTTAAATTTACTATACAACTCACTATCATAAACATGATTCCTACAAAAGTTTGTAAATATAGCTACATTGTCTTTATATGCACTTTTATGTAGTCTATCATTATCCTTATTTTTTAATTTAGTAGAACTATAAATTATACCATTAAAATCATTTTCCTTTGCTATTTGAGCTAACATTTGTGGTAATACATATTCTTCACAAAACGAAAACTTTCTATGCTCTTGACGTTTTTCAAAGGTACAAATTGAAGCTAGTATAAATTTAAAAAACTTTTCTTTAATATCATTATATCCTAATAAAAAAACATCGTCACTATTAACAAGGATATTTTCTAATGGATCTTCTTGAAAATATTCGTAGAAACTATTTCTTAAATCTAATACATTAAATCCTACTTTCATCTTATAAGCACATAATTTAATATTTTTATAGTCATAATAATTATTATCTAACTCTGCTAATATATCTAATACTGAAAATCCTAAATATAGTAATGGCTGACCTGTTAAACTATATCTTTGATTTCCGATTAAATATCTTTTATTAAAAGGAATATGAAACATATCAAAAGGAGTTAATATAGAATCACATTGTCTTCCTCTAAATAATATATTATTACTTAAATCATATTTAAATTGCTTATAATTAATACTATCTAATATATCTTCAAAATTTTTTAATGCTTCCTTGCCTTTAGAATCAATCCACATTATATATACTGACAAAATTTTATTAAAAAACGCCTCAATATCTTCTATAGGAATCTCATTTATAAACTCAATTATCCTATTAGTTTTTTTATTTATACTATTAATATCATTTCCTTTTCTTCTCATTAATATTATTTCAGAAATAAACGAATCTCTGTATTTTTCTATAGCTTCTTCATAAGTTTCACTTTGTACTTGTGCCAAATTTCTTAAACCTTCTTGATAGCTATCATGAAGAAAGTCAATAATATTCACTTCTACTATTTCACCACCTATATTACCTACAAAATTACTATTTTTATTACTTCCCTACTTACAAATTTTTAAACAAAATATTTCATTATATTAATATTATACCACTATTATATACTTTATATTTCACCTAAATTAAAATAGGTAACACATCACCGTTTATATGTAATATATTACCTATCTTAACTTTTATCAATATTTTTGGGAACGTTATCTATACCATTATTTCACATGGTAATATATATGTAAAAACTCATATTAGCATCTGTTCTAGCAAAGTAGTGGTAGAATTCATAGTATTATTTAAAAAAATAGAAATTTAATTAACGTTGGCGTTATTCCCTTCTCCATATTTTTTAATTTTTGCAATCCAACTACGATACATAAGCCAATTACCCATGCAATAATATTAAAATTTGATATACTAATAGCAGCTTGTGGTACATCTAAAGTAGTAGATCCCATTATAATAGCATAAAAAGAACCTAGCATCATACCTAATATCCACCCTGTTCCTAATTTTACAAGATATTTTAAGGAATCTTTTTTCTTTATTTCCAAATACAATATTATTTATTGAACCAATAAACTTATCATAAAAATCCATAATAAATGCTATCGTTCCACCTGAAACACCTGGTACGCTATCTGCTATTGCCATGCACACACCATTTATTGCTTCTTTTAACATTAAAAATCTCTCCTTTTATTTTAGTAGCTTATCCACAATAACTACGTACTTCTTGCATTAAATCCATATAAACTTTTTCCACATCTATTGCAAATTTTTCACCTTTTAAAAATTCAATGCTATTTCTAATTTTATTTTTGAATTCACTACTTTTCATTGCATTAATAAGATATTTATATCCTTCTAAAAATTGAGACTGATTTTCATAAGCTACTCCATTAACCTTTTCTAAAAGAATATTATTAAGGCACGGATCTTTTCTAACTAATAGCGGCAAACTAGATGCTAACGCTTCTGCATATGTTAGTCCCTGAGTTTCAGAAGTTGATGCCGAAACGAATATATCTCCTATTCCATAATAGTCTTCAATACTATCCCATGGAACCATACCTGTAAATATAACATTTTCTCTTAATCCTAGACTTTCTTTATACCTTTTGAGGCTGTCCATCTCTGGTCCATCACCAACAATAACCAATGCCGCTTTGTCATCTATCTTTTGCACTTCTAAGAAATTATCCATTACTTCTTCAATATTCTTTTCCTCAGAAATTCTACCTATATATATCAATACATGCTTATCTAAAAGTCCAAGATCTTTTTTGATTTTATTTGTATTTAATTTATTAAATTTCATAAACTTATTTAAATTAATTCCTGTTGGAATAACTTTGATTTCTTTATCTACATGATATTCTGCTAATATCTTCTTTACTTTATCTGTAGGAACAATTACAACATCTGCATTATTACAACAATGTCTACTAAAACTTCTTACTACACCCTTTAATCTTTTATTGCCTGGTATCCTCAAATAATGTGTATAATCTTCATAAATTGTATGATACGTATGAACATGTGGTATATCTAAATATTCCGCTACCTTATGTCCTAAATGTCCCATAATAAATTCTGTTTGTGTATGGATTATATCTAGTTCTAATTCTTTTATTACTCTTTTCCATTTCCTTATAATAGGGCATCCTACTCTACGTTCTTTACATAAAATAAATGGCACACTAGCTATACGAAAAACATTTGTCTCACTTTCAATATTTGCATTAGGATTTGTTACTGTAAAAACATAAACTTTATGTCCTAATTCTTCCAATCCTCTTTTTAGTTGATATGTTGAATTTGCAACTCCATTAACCTCTGGATAATATGTATCCGTGAAAATTCCGATATTCATTGTATCACCCCTTAAAATTCTTATTTACTATTCTTGATTTAAAGTATATTAGAACAATCTAATTGAAATAAATACTCTATCATAATTATCTCCTTATCTTTATAGTTTATATTTGTATTATTAATAAAAACTATAAACAACTAGGAGGTAATTTCTAAACTTTTTATAAACAAAATATTATCAATATCGCAATTATGTAATAAGCAATTTACATATTACTTATATTAACATATGCAACCAATTTAAACCATATTCTTTTGTAACATTGCATGTAATTAACATTTCTTGTGTATTCTTAACATTTCTAACTTTTTCTACTTTATCCACCTTAAGTTGCTAATAGGCTTTCCATGTCCAAAATAGTTTTTCTCATTTTTCGACAATATTCAAGTTTATGTAATACTATTCGATATACTAAATAACAAGAATTTTTTTCTAAATATGAATTTGAAAAGGAGAAACAAATGAAAAAGAAACAATTATCACTAATTTTATTCGTTGCCTTATTAACTTATAATTTATCCTCACCAAATGTTTATGCAATAACAACAGAACAACCAACTACTAACAAAACAGTTTGTAATTTAGATTCTACTTATGAAGGTCCTATTGTAGGATTACAAACTTTATACTTTAATACAAAAGAACCTCAAGATGTAACAATAACAGGAGTTGATTTCAAAAAAGAGGATTTAAGGAATTTTGCTCTTGAACAAACATATTTACCTTTAGATAAACTTATTATAGACAAAGCTGAAAAAACGATTACAATTCCTGCTGAAGTTTTATCTAGCTTAAATCTTGATACAAAACTATACGCTGTTGCAATAGAATTTACAGATTATACTTATTATTTAGCATATGCTAATATCATGTATACAAATGATAAAACAGTAACGCCTCCAACACCAGATGATAATCATAAACCAACATATAACCCATCTATATCACAAAAAATTGTATCTTATGATATAGCAAAACCGGATGATATTATAATTAATAATGTTGATTTTGATAACGATATATTAAATAAAATATATATAAACAATTCAGTATTAGATAAAAATGATTTTACTATAACTAATAATTCAATTATTATTTCTAAAGAATCGCTAAAAAATGCTACCCTTGTTGAAGGAAACTACAGTATATCATTTACTTTTAAAAGCGGTAAAGTTTTAAAATCAGCTGTTGAATTAGAAGTTATCAATTCAACGTCATCTAAAGATGAAGTACCAGTACTTCCTCCTGCTAACGATGTGCCTGTACTTCCTCCTGCTGATGATGTACCTGTAAATATAACTTTTGATACTAATAAAGATAATACATTAAAAGTTTCAAATATTATACCAAGCGGTTCTACTATTAGTTCAATTTTTATTAATGATATGGAGGTAACAGTTAAGGATACTAACTTAATATTATTAAAAACTACTATATATTCTGATTTTGAGCCTTATGTTTATATAGATGGAGAAAATTTAATAATCCCAAAAGAAACATTACTGGCACTTAAGATTGATAACTCTAATTATGATATAAATATAATATTAGATAATGGAGAAGTTATTAATAAAACTCTCGCTATAGATTTTGTTGATTCCTCTAAAGATAGCACCATAATTACACCAGATAAATCTGAAGATACTAATACTCCAAATTCATCTGATAGTAATATATTTACTGAAAAACCATCTAACAATAGTACTATTGTTAAAACTAATAAAAACTATATTTCTAATACACCAAAGACAGGTGATACTTCTAGTATTGGATTTATTGCTTCTTTATTAGCAGCAACTACTGCCCTTGGATTCACAAGAAAGAAGCATAAATAAAAAATGGGCACAGGGCACAAGTAAGGTTAATTTTCCCTAAAGGGAATTTCATCCATACCTGTGCCTTGTGCCTTCATACTTGTACCCCGACTTCTATTTTGCTGAAAAAACTGCTGTACTTTGATTTTACTTTTTTGTGCCACAACCCCTATTTATTTTAAATCATATGTTTTTTCTAAAACAATTCCTTCTTTGAATCCGCCTCTTGCCTTAAGCTTTTCTTCTCTCTTTTTTATAAGATCCTCTTCTGTATATCCTAATTGATTTGCTAGTCCAAACAATACTTCCATTACATCGGCTAGCTCTTCCAAGTTATCATCTTCTAAATACTCATTAACCTCTTCCATTAACTTTGCTCTCAATAATTCTTTTTTCTCGTCACCGCAAGCAATGGTAATATCGCAACCTTTTCCGTCTTTCTCTATTATTTGCGGTATTTTATCTCTTACTAACTTATTATATGTCTTCATTTAAATTACTCCTTAAAGTTATGTATTTTCCTTAGACGCAGTTTATACTACATTCTATAAGCTCTTTTATACCTATTATTTTTTATTATAATCTATAACTGCAATGTATTAAAACAAAATCTTACGTGACGTACACTAATTATATTTTATTTGTTACTACCCTTTCATTAACACTTATAACAAACTCTTCTATTGCCTTTATATCTGGTTTATCTGGTAATGATGTATTTTTTCCAGCATAATCTAATCTTTTTTCATAATCACTTATCATTTCATAAAACTCTTTTTTAAAACTTCCATCACTATTTTGATATTCTCCATTTCTAATATTTAATAATAATTTCTGTTCATTTTCACGATATGTGTTGATCTCTTCTTTTTCTAAAATATCAATAGCCATCATAAATAACCTTATCAAATGCATTGCATGTTTATTAAGATGAGCATCATCTTTTTTGTTATTACGTTTTCCTACTCTATCATAATCTTTAACAATGTTATTCATCTCTGCCCAAATATTTTTATAATCTCTTAAGGGATAATGCTTCAAATTAGCATCGACAAAAATTTCTTCATTCATATCTATCTTATTTGATTGATCTATGTATATCTTTAATGAACCTTCCTGAAATTCTTGATATCTATTATTAAAAGTATTCATAGCATTCTTTAAAGAATTATATATATGCTTTTCCTTCTCTTCCTGTGGATATGAGTCTCTTGCTAAAGCATTTTGTAATCTTCTTAATTGTGCGCTGGCATATCCACCAAATGATTGTATAGCTCTTTTAGATAAAAAAAGTTTTTTATTATTAATTAATTCTTTTCCAATATCATTTAGATATAAATAATGCTCTTCTTTTAGTCCTAATAATTCTATGGTATTAGGATTACAGTTCAATAATAGATTAATTATTTTATTAAAAGAATAAATACATGTATCGGTATTATCATCGACATACTGTTCAAAAGACGTCATCCCTATTAGATCAGACTTTTTATTAATTGTAATGCCCCTTATGTCAATATCGCTATTTTCATTATTAGTACCATAAGAATAACTACCTGCTACCCCTAGCATAATAATATTTTTCCCAAGATGTTCATTAGTCCTTAAAAATCCGTACTCCTTGCTATCTAATAATTTGTTAAAATCCATGTTTTCACCCACCCTTATTATTTAATTACTTATATAATAATATATTTTTGTAAGATTTAAATCTTTATGTTTATTAAAACTCATATTAGCATCTGTTCTAGCAAAGTAGTGGTGAAATTTACTCAAAAAACGCCACGGAAAATCTTACGTGACGTATACTATTATAAATTAATTTTCTCAATAAACTCTTCTATACTACTGCTTCTAGCTGCTATCTTATTCCACATTCTCAATGTTTCTAAATTATTTTCTTTTTCTAGTATATTCATTATACTTTCATTTACTAATCCTATATCTAATAAGAAATCAACTATTGATTTCTTTGATTCTTCTATCTTTCCTTCTTCTATTCCTTCTTCTTTACCTTTTTGTATATTATACATATCTCTTACTTCATCAACAGTCATTTTTATTTTACCTCCCTTAAATTCTTTATACCTTTTTTCTAATTCTTCATCTTGTATTAGAAACAAGTACTCTAAAAAATATACTAATGCCTTAATTTGATCATTATTCTTAACTTTATCGTAATTACTTAATTCATTAGCAAGTTTTATTTTCGCTTCATAAATTTCTTTATCACTAGCGCCCAATTTCAACAATTCTTTTGCCATTTAAAAAACTAACTTTAAAGGGTTGTTTTCATTTATTCTACATAAATCAATTTTCTCCACATCTATTGTTCTAAAATTATATGTAAGTATCTCCTCTTCTAAATCTAATGGTTTATATACATATCTAGTATCTTTCCCTCTATGTCATTTATATGTATATATTGCTGCTGCAACAATTTCTGATGTATCATTATTTTTATATCTAAATTTATCCCAAATTCTATAGAAGTATCTAAACATTCTTTCTCCAAAAGAATTATTTTCACTACTGTAGCTTTGTACTTCTACATGAATAAATAATATTTTACTTTCATTATCTTTTAAATAAACCTTAATTATCTTATCTGAAATTATTTTTTCACTGGCATCCTGATGAAAAATTTCTTTTTGAATTTCTAATAATTCTTTATCAAGGATATCCTTAATTTTTTCTTTAGTTTAATTATTAACGCTTTTAAGTAAATTATATCATCAACTTATTTTATAAAAAATCAGATTCTAAAAAAAATATCACGTAAAATATTATTCTAAAAATAAAATCTTACGTGACGTACATTTTTAAAATTATTTTCTCAATAAATTCTTATATACATATTAATGCTGCATATCACTTTCTAATGCTTTAATAATTCTACAACCTAATATTTCATATTCACCATTACTAATTGCATCTAATACTGATTCTAAATCCCAATTAATTTTCAAACCAATATCACATTCTCGTTGTTCTTTTGGTATAGAGTAATACTTTTCCCAAAATTCCTTATTCTCTGCATCAGTAGGCCACCAGAAATACTCTAATTCTTCATTAGTGTAAAAATCCATAACATTTATGTCATCCCCATTTAATCTTTCTGCTTTCTTTTCTCGCCTTACATAGTTAATAAGATTGTTAATTCTTCTAAATGTATTATTATCTTTATAACTAAATTCAATATAAAAATCTGATTCTGTAATTTCCCCTTTATTACTCATTGTATCCCTCTTTTATAATGTTCATTAAAATTAAATGTCCTTTATACTATTAATTGACTCTTCTAATGTTTTAATAAGCTTAGATTTAATTTTATCTGGAAACATTTCTTTTATTTCAGTAAGTAACATATTACTTTTATTTTTAATCTCTTGCTGAAACTCTGTAGCTGTTATGAAATTTTCTTTAAAACTAGTTTCCTCCATCTTAACATCTCTGAAAAAAATCTCACCACTTTTTAAAACTACTTCTTCTTTAATAGGTTTGGTATCCATTAATGGGCCGCTTACACAATCTATATCTTCCATACCTTCAATCTTATGATATACTTCTCTTAATTCTCTAACCTTAATAAGATTATTAGACTTAGTTAATTCTATCCACACAGGTGCTTCAATTTCAGAAAACATTACATAATTATTACTTACTAATAACTTTGCCGCTTTAATAAGATTTCTAAACCATAAAGTTACCCACTCATCTTGAAAGCATCCTACTTCATACATTTCTTCAGTTATTTCACCTTCAAAAGTCTCTCCAATCTTACTTCCATTAAAATTTAGTTCAATAATTCCTTCTAAGTCATCATATTCCTTATCAAATTCTTCTAAGGACATTGAATTAATTTCGTTCATATCTAGAACTAATCTATATTTGATTTCAAACATATTAACTTATCCCTCATTATCAAATCTCATCTTATAATACTCCACTGTTCTAAAATCAATTATATCTTTAAAATGAGTTAAAAATTCTTCATTTTTAATATATGATTCTAATGATTTTGACAGATAAAATTTATCATTTTCAAAAGTAAAGAAATCTCTATGAGTTTTGCATAAAAATTTTATTGGATTATCTTTGGCTAATTTATAATATTTATCGTCATTCCATGATTTATAGTCTTCTGTTGCTTTATGTTTTTTCATATCTATGCCGTTAGAACCGTAACTATAAAAATTCCTAAAAGATTTTGCTATATCACTTTTATCAAGTTTCATTATCATATTTCCATCGTTATAGAACGCTAATAATAATGGCATTTTATATGTTTTACTCATAGCTGTAGTTTCTATTTGCACTAAAAATCTGTGAGCTACAGTATCTAGCAATGGCGACTCTTCTCCCATTTCACTTAGAAATGATATGTAATCTTTAAATATATTTTCTTTAGATTTTGCTTTGAGGTTTATATATAAGTCATCTTCCATTTGTAAAAAGAATTCTTTTCTATTTGGAGTATGTCCTAATTCTTCTTTAATTCTTAAGAACTCATCTTTTATCCATGTTTTAATATTTCTTGATCTACTATATTCTTCTTTAAAAATATCTATAAGCTTAAAATCGAAATCTACTAAGCATCCGTCAGGATAATCATCAACTTGAGGATTTACAAATCTGTTTCCACTACTTCTTTTTCCGTCTTCGCCTTTTAATAATAATGGCACTAAGTTAACTTTTTTATATTTGCCTATAAAATCTAGTACATTGAGATATTTTTTATCTTTTGATTTTCTAAGACCTCTTCCTAATTGTTGCAAAAATACTGTTGATGATTCTGTAGGTCTTAAAAACATTACCATGTCTATTGATGGTACATCTAATCCTTCATTAAACATATCGATAGAAAATATTACTGAGATTTCTCCTGATGCTAATTTTTCTATAGCTTCGTTCCTATTATATTTTCCACCACTATAAACAGCTACAGCTTTAACTCCTTGATCTGCAAAATACTCTGCCATATATTCTGCATGAATCTTTGATGTACAAAATCCTAATGCTCTTTTACTATCAAACTTTCTATAATGATTATAAACTAAATCCGCTCTTTCCTTTTTACTTAATGCTTTTTCTAATTGTGTTTCATTATATTTTCCTCTTGAATAATCAATACTTTCATAATCTACTGTATTATCATAAATACCATAATATCTATATGGACAAAGGATATCTTTTTCTATAGCTTCTTTTAATCTAATTTCATAAGCAACATTATAATCACAAATTGCGAAAACATCTTTGTTGTCCATTCTTTCTGGTGTTGCGGTTATACCAAATAAAAATTTAGGTGTAAAATAATCTATTATCTTTTTATAATTACTAGCAGTGGCATGATGAAATTCATCTATGATAATATAATCAAAATCATCTTTCTTAAAATATTTATCACTTAAATATTCTTTTTTACCTAAAGTTTGTACTAATGCAAAAACTACATCAGCATCTTTATTTTTTATATTGCTATAAAAATATCCATAAGTAGAAGATTTCCCTCTTACATTCCTAAAACTTTTATATGCTTGTTTTAATATTTCTTCCCTATGTGCTACAAAAAGTACCTTCTTATATTCCTTTGAGTCAAAAGCTGAAAGATATGTTTTACCAACACCAGTGGCAGCTACTACTAATGCTCTATCAAAGCCCTCTTCCCTTGTAGCCTTTAAGTTATATAAGCATTGTAGCTGTGTGTCAGTAGGTGTGTATAAATCTATAATATTAGTATCTTCCTCAACATCATCAACAATAATACGTCTTCTTCTCCAAGTTTTTGCATATTCATTAAGCTCATCCCTCCCTATTATAGTAGAGTGGTTTAAAAATAAATCATCAAAAGTGCTTTCAAAATAATTAAAATCTTCTGGTGACGTACTTTTATCAATCCTATAATTCCACTCAATAGCATCAGTAAGGGCTGCTCTAGACATATTAGAAGATCCTAAATAAATTTCTCCACCTTCATTGTTTTTGAAAATATAAGCCTTAGGATGAAATGATTTATTCTTAACATTATAAAATCGCAAATCAATCTTATCCCCAAAGTTATATTTTAATGATGTAAGAGCTTTAGGCTCTGTTATATTAAGATAGTTACCTGTTAATATTTTTATATTAACTCCCCTATCAACTAATCCCCTAATATCGTCTTCTAATAGCTTAACACCGGTATCTTTTAAAAATGCTACGATTATTTTAACTTCTGTAGCTTTTTTAAATGCTTGTCTAAGTTTTGGTAATAGATGATTAGTTTCTCCTGTGATACAATTGTTGTTTATGTCTTTAAATTTAATATTATCTATAGCGACTTCATTAGTTATAATATTCTTAATATTGATATTTCCCATAGACTTCTCCTATTTATATTTCTCTACAATTTTAATAATATCTCTACCGTACTTCTCACATTTTATATCACCAAAACCTCGTATTAACTTTAGTTGTTCAATACTTCTTGGCTTGTACTTTATTATATCTTCTATTTGTTCATTTTTATAAATCATATATGGTTTTAAACCTTCCTCTTTACTTTTCATATATCTATATTGCTTCAATTCTTTATAAAAATCTGTATCCTCTATATTATATTTTGATACAAAATTCTCATCATTAACAGATTTGTTTTCTAATTCTTCGCTACCTTGATCTTCATATATACTATATTTCTCTGTATAATCTTTTTTATTTTCCTTATGATGACTTAAGTAGAATTCTGCAAGTTCCCTCATTTCTTTATCTGACATATTAGGATTAGGACTTAGCTGATTAAGTTTCTTTATATAATCATTAACTTGATCGCAACGAATTATCTTTTCTTTAATATCTTTTTTAGCATATTTCATATTTGTAACAGTTTTAGGATTTGCTAAAACTACAACTGATTTATAATTATTATCAAATTGCTTTTGAAATAATTTTTTAGATATAATATTGTTTTTACTATTTAATCTTAATTGTTTTAATACTTGCATATGACGCTGATTTTGAGTTATAGGACTATATATTCCTTCTTTTATATATCTACCATTTATATTAAAAGTACGAATAAATTCTCCATTACTATTTACTTCAATATTTCCAATAAGATTTTTACATTCTAATATTATAGTTAACTTTTTTGTTATTATTAAATAATCTATTTGTGCAGTTAATCCATCTACTTCTAAAAATAAATCATGTAAAACTATCATAGGCATAAAGCTATTTTTCAATTCAAATAAAATAGCCTCTTCACCTTTAAGTCCATATGATAATATTTTAATATCCTCTTGGATCTTTTCTTTCTTTTTTCCTGATGACTTTTCTTCTAATGCTTTAAGTTCTTCAATTTGTTTAGTAGCTTCACTTTCATCTTTTAAAAAAACTGGTTTCTTTAATGCTTCTGTTCCTGTAATAACTTCTTTCAAATAATTTAACATAACCTTTTTTACCCCTTTTGTTGTATATCTTATTAATCCTATTATATCAAAAATAATCCAATAAAAAATAAAATAAATCCTGATAGAGCTTAAATTACCCCATCAGGATATTTAAATATATTTTTAAAATAATAAATGATATCAAAGCTTTGATGTTTAGATTATAAAAACTCTCAAAATATTACTAACGTGAACATTGATCCATTGTTTGTACAAGATTTTTATATCTATTTGGTGAAACCTTTAAATAATAAAATGCCCCTTCATTTAAATTATGTCCAATTACTGGTGCATAAAACGAATCACAATATTTACATGAAAAAGTTTTATCAATCTCTTGTTTAGTGCCATCTACGTTAATATAAGTTTCCTTTAGTAATACTTTTGTAATAAACTTTCCGCATGTTGGGCAAACATAAATAGTACCCCTAAAATTTGCTGTACCTTCAGGTACAATAGGATTTAAATTAGATAGATGTGATTGTTGCATCACACCTTTTACTAATGTCCACCTATCATCTATATGAAGTGTTTTATTGCCTTTTCCATTTGAAACGTCACTTATTGGTATCATTCTAATTAATTTTTCCATGCTAATTTGTTTATTACTACATTTCGTAGTCCAGCTATTTCTGGAAATATATGCTACTGCATTATACCTGCTAATGTTATTATTAATTTGACTTGTAATTGATGTAAACACATCATCAATTTGAAATGGTGAACTACCACTCCACATCATTCCACAAATACATACTGTATTAGCTAATTGCCACAAAATAGTCCCTTTCTTTAATGTTTTACACTCCCAATCTTCCATATTTTCTTTAATATCTACTTCTTCTACTAAGTTATCCAAAAGATCTACCTTATACCATACTCCTCTAAATTCATTATAAATATATGCTATATCTTTTTTAATTCCCACCTTTGTTATTCTACAATATTCACCTTTAATCATATGGTCTGTATAATCTGCTAAAATTAACATTACTGGTGATCCATTTTGATTTCCTGTGTTTACTATATGTTTTTCTCCACCAGAAAAAGTATTGCTACTCTTAAATAACCTGCTAAAAAAACTCATCTCTATCTCCTATTCTGTATATCTCTCATCTTATAACATATACAATATGCTAATTTAGTTTAATTTCTATATATAATTCACTATCAATTTCTTGTAGTAAACTATTTTTATCTTTAAAATACATAACATCTAACTTATTCCTTGCTCTAGTGAAAGCTACATACCAAAGCTTTCTCTGATTATTCCAGTAATCCTCATCTTTTGAATCTCTATACATAGAATCATCTTCGGTAAATTCTGGTATTATCACATAGTCAAATTCTAAACCTTTTGATGAATGAAGTGTAGTTATTATTATATCCATTTCAAAATTTATTTTTTCTGATCCAGTCTGTAGAAATGCATCTATACCTGCCCTATTTAAAACACCCTGTACTTCTCTTGCAGTATTTCTATTCTTACAAAGGATACCTATCTTACCATCAATATTATTAGTCTGATAAGAATTAATTCTTTTAATTAGCTCTGCATCTCTTAATATTGAATTACTACAATCTATTAATGTTGGTTTTGCACCTTTCATAGTCTTGTCAAACTCTGGTTCTATATAGTTTTCACCTCGCAATGATGTATCTTTCTTCTGCAATTCACTAGCAAATTTAAAAATTTCATAGGTAGATCTAAATGACTTATTTAATCTCTTTGCACGTCCACCTTTGAAATTTGCTCCTACTTCTGCCCATGTATAATTAGTCCTATATATTTTTTGTCCATCATCTGCACAAACATAAAATCCCCTTTTAGCTATCTTTCTAAGTAATTGCAATTCTACTTGATTTAAATCTTGTGCCTCATCAATATATACATAATCGTACTTACTTACATCTTCAATTCTAGGATATAAAGAAAATCCCAAATCTATAAATTCAAATTTACAAGCATATTTCTTACTCTTCTCAAACTTTTCATAGATATTATAAATAACTTCTCTATCTATAGAATTAGGCATTAACCTCACTTTTGTTCCTCTTCCTATTCTCTCCACATTCATGTAGTCAGATAATGAACGTAAGTTTTTTCCTTTGATAAAATTAAATTCTTCACATAAAAATTCCAAATTCTCATTACTATCATCTATAAATCTGTTATCGTAATCTCTTCCCATATTATCAACAATTTGTTTTATAAGCTTTTTCTTTTCATTATCCCATAACGGTTTATTAGGTCTACCTAAAATTTTTGAAACCTCTGCATATGCCCAACTATGAAAGCTTTTAATTTCTATATTACTCCTAATACTATCTTCTACCAGATTTTCAATTTTCTGATTTAGAGCTTTATTAAAAGTTATAAATAATATAGTTTTACTTTCTTTACACTTCTTTATAGCATTAGCTAAAAGTGATATTGTTTTTCCACTTCCCGCAACACCTCTAACTAATAATTCATCCTCTCCATAATTAGCAATAGACTGTTGTTCTATTGTATAATTCACCCCTCTTACCTCCTTATGTGTCATCATATTATTGTAACAATTTTTCAAGAAATTCTTTTTCTGAAATAACATTAAATGTTTTTATCTCTTCTGTAATTTTGCCAAAAAAAATATTCTTTATATTATTAAATTCACTTTCTTCCATTGATCGCTTAGCACTACATTTATATGGAATACTATTCATTTTTCTTAAAAATACATCCTCACTTTTCAAATCATCTTTAAATATTATTGGTGGTAAAAAAGCATATTTATTAAATCCTTTACTCTCCCATTGCTCACTTGATATATATGGTAACACTATAATAGGCTTTATCCCTACACTATCATTGTATTCATCAATATCCTTTAAAAAATCAATAATATTTGTAATATTTCTATCTAATTGATAGTTAGGATTTATTTTTTCTTTATATATCCCTTCGCAATGCCAACCATCAATACTAATAGATATAATATTGTGTATATTAATGCCCTTTACTTCAAAAACATTAATTCCTAATTGTTTATCAATCAAAAGTACATCTGCTTCAATTGTGTATTTTTTATTCAGGAAATTCATAATATATCCATGCTTTGCAATGCATTCTTTATCAGAAAAAATACTCTTAATAGAATCAAATAATATTTTTTCTCCACGATATCCTTTTGATTCACAATATATATTTTCAAAAAAGATTGATTTCTTTTTCAAATTACTCATTCCTTTTATAAAATAGTTAAAATACTAAATTTCTTATAATACTAATCTAATATTTTATTTTAGATATTTGCTCATAAATTATATTGTTAAAATACTTATATTAACAATATAATTACTTTTGACAGAAATTTTGCTTATTGTATGCTTCTACAATTAATTTTCGTATATTTATAAAAATACTTAAGATATTTTAGGAATTCTTATAAATAGAAATATACTAATTGGTGTAATCATACAATAATTTCTTTTTAGAAATCAAAAAAGCGCAAAACAAAACACCCATTAGGGTGTTCTATTTAAATGATCTTTTAAAGCATCTAGAACATAGAATAGATATACATAAAAACAGAACGTCTCTTGATATGTATACAATAATCTACTGCAGATATAGCCAAAACACTACCAGATCATTATATTTTCTTTTCCATAACATTTAAATCTAATCATCTTCAACAAACATAAATAACTCATCTACAGATGTATTTAAAATTATTGTGTTATTTGTTATTAATAAAAACATCATTATTTTACTTATTTATAATTGAATCAAATCATAGAAACTATTATCAACTTTATCTATTATCTCAGGCACCTCTTTATTACAGTACATATATACCCCTTCTCTAGATCTAGTAAGTAGCGTATATAATATCTTTTCTTTATTAGTATAACTATAACTTTCAAACTCATTTAGCCCAAGAATAAATACATAATCAAATTCTAATCCCTTTACTTGATGATAATTTGTTACTGATACATCTTTTGTAAAATCCCATTCATCTTTTACTGCTATATAACTATTAATTCCTGATTCATTTAATTGTTCATCAATATATTTTAGATGTTTACTATCTGGATATAAAATGACTATGGAGGCATCTTTATTCTTAGATTTTATATTTGTTATTTTTTCTTTTATATTCTCTATATTATCTTTTAACCCTTTTCCACAATATAATATTGGCTTTGAACCGCTATTATCATTAATAATTTCATCTTCTTTTCCAATCAAAGCATTAGCAAAATTTATTGTTTGAATTGTAGATCTGTGAACTTCTTTTAATGTAAAAAAGTTATCTATTGTAATACCTAAGCCATCCCATTCATCTATATTAGTATTAAAAATTTTTTGATTAACATCTCCTGCTAACGTCATTGAATATGTTGAAATATTCTTTAATGCCTTTAATTGAATAGGTAGAAAATCTTGAACTTCATCCACTGCAATATGATCAAAAACTCTTAAATCATCATTAATTTCTCCTGAAATCAAAGTTAATAGATAAGTTATCAAATATAATTCATATTTATTAGCTCTATTTTGGAATAAAGGTTTATAATAGAAAAATGCATCTTTGTATGATTCCTTTAATTCCTCTGATATATAAATCTTATAAATAATGTTAGTTGCATTTAACATATAACTCTTATTATTAAAATCTATTTTACTTACATAAGTAGACTTTAATATCTTTTCTAGTTCTCTATCTATAGTAGATTTTCTTTCTTCTGAATTATCCATTGCACTTACAATATCATGAATATCATCTCTTAGTTGGAATATATCTTCAATAGTTATAATGTCATTAAATAGATACTGATCTGGGATATAGAATTTTAGAATATCATTACTAGTTATCTGTTTTTCTATTTCATTACTTAAGCTTTGCACATAATTGAAAAGTATATCTCCAAACTCTACAGACTTATATGCTTCTATTGTTTCGTCACTTATCTTTGCATTATAGTTAATAAAACCTATATTACTATAATTTCTTACTAAATTATAAGCCCACTTATCAAAGGAAAAAACTTTTATATTTTTAAGATTAAGATCTCCAATAACACTGCTTAAATATTCTTTTAATGCTACATTAAAACAAACTAAAGCCATATTTTCTTCTTTAAACATACCACCGAACTCATTTAATAAATATCTCAATCTATGAATGGCTATATTAGTTTTACCAGTACCTGCTCCACCATTTATAAGAGTTACTCCTATCTCTGGTGACCTCATTACTGTATCTTGTTCAAGTTTCATTCTATCAATAATTTCTTGCATTCCTATTTTTCTATCGCCAACAGGTTTTATAACCTTTTTCACTTTAGGCATTTCACCTTTAATTACTGTTACATCTTCACCATCATAAGTATAAGTTAGCTCTTTCTTATAGTATGTTAATTTCTTAAGCTCTGATTCCTCTATAATATAATCTACCTTTTCTTTGACATTATGCTTTATACCATTAATATTTTCATATTCACCTATATCATAAAATCTTAATTTTGCAATATTATCAGTAAATAGTACTATATCATTTTCATAATCCTTTTTATATTTTGAAATAAATAAGTTGCCATCTCCTGTAGTAACTTTACAAAAATACGGTGATTTTATAAATAATTCTGTGTCTTTTTCATCACCGTCTCTACAAAGAACAGCATAGTTATCTCTAAGTGTATTTAATTCTTGTCTCATATATATTTTATCTTCCCTATCTGCATAAGGAATTTCTTCTCTAAGGTCACATATTTTCTTTTCTAAAACTTTGATATCTTCTTTATATTTTTCTTGTTTCACTTCTACATTATCAATTGTATTAGATATGTGCTTCTTTGTATTATTCCAAAATTCAATATATTGTTCTGTCATTTATTATATCCCACCTTCCCCATATACCTTTTACAAACCCTTATATACTTTTATTTGTATTTGCCTTCACTTTCAGCTGCCATTTCAGAAAAATCCATACTACCACACATAAGCTCTGCTTGTCTTAACACTGTTTCTAACGCTTTCTTAGATTTATCTGGTGGATAGTCATATTTCTTTAACAATCTTTTTACTATTCTTCTCATACCAGCTTGGGCACTCTTCTTTATGCTCCAATCAATAGAAATATTTCTCTTTATTGAATAAGTTAATTCATGAGCAATAAGTTTTAATGTTTCATCTGTCATAAACTCTTTTACAGCTTCATCATCTGTTAAAGCATCATAAAAAGCTATTTCATCTGATGTTAATCCAAGCTCTTCTTCTCTTGACTTCATATTTTTTAATTCATGAGCCATTCTTATTAATTCTTCTATAACTTCTGCATTGGTAATAGCTTGATTTCTATACTTATTTAAAGTTTTCTTTAACATTTCAGAGAACTTTTCTGATTTAACTAAGTTAGTTTTCTCCAATGTTTTCAAGTTACCTTCCAACAATTTTTTCAACATTTCTACTGCTAGATTTTTTTCTTTCATCAATTTTACTTCTTCTAAAAATTCTTCTGAAAGAATGGACACTTCTGGTCTTTTTAATCCCATTGCATCAAATACATCAATCACTTCCTCTGATATTATTGATTTTTCTAGCAATTGATTTACTCTAGCTTCCATTTCTGCTTTTGATTTTTTAGCAGTTGATTTAGTATCTAGCTTAACTAAACTAGCTTTTACAGCTTTGAAATAACTTACTTCTAATGCATGATTTTTACCTTCATCAGTAGCAGCACAAAGTCCATGTGCTTTGCCTAACTCTGTAGCAAATTGTTTAAATTCTTTTTGCTCTTTTTCATTAAGGCCACAAACAAAATTCATACCTTCTACTATTGCTCTCATTCTTTTTGCTTGGCTATCATTCATATACCCTGAATAATCTAATCCATGAACTATGCCTCTTAATATTTCTAACTTTTCTAACATTATTGAAACAGCTACTGATGTATCTATCCCAGTATTATGCTTATCACTGTCTGTATATTGTTTCAATGCCTTTTTTAAACTTTCAAGTATTCCTAAGTAGTCAACAACTACCCCTCCAGATTTATCTTTAAATACTCTATTAACTCTAGCTATTGCTTGCATTAAGTTATGACCTTTCATAGGCTTGTCTATATACATAGTATGCATTGAAGGAACATCAAAACCTGTTAGCCACATATCTCTAACAATAACAATCTTTAACTCATCATTATTATCTTTCATTCTATTAGCTAAAGTATCGCGTCTTTGCTTTCCACCAATATGAGGTTGTAGTCTATCATTATCAGCAGCACTACCAGTGATAACAACTTTTATCTTACCTTTGTTAACATCATCACTATGCCATTCTGGTCTTAATTTAACAATCTCATCATATAGAGAAACACAGATATTTCTACTCATGCAAACTATCATTGCTTTTCCATCAATAGTTTTAGCTTTTTCCTCATAGTGATTTACTATATCTTCTGCTAATCTTTTAACTCTACTTGGTGCACCAACGACAGCCTCTAACCTTGACCATTTACTTTTATACTTTTCCTTTGAGGTTTCCTCTTGTCCTTCTGTTATTTCATCAAATTCATCATCAACTTCACTAAGGACATCTTCATTGGCATCAAGTTTAATTATTCTATTTTCATAATATATCTTTACTGTAGCCCCATCTTCCACAGCTCTAGTCATATCATAAATATCAATATATTGGCCAAACACAGCTGGTGTTGACTTATCATCAAGTTCAATTGGTGTACCTGTAAATCCAATAAAAGTAGCATTTGGTAGTGCATCTCTTAAATACTTTGCATATCCATACTTAACTTCACCAGTTTTTGCATTAGTCTTTGCCTCAAGTCCATATTGACTTCTATGAGCCTCATCTGCAATAATAATAACATTTCTTCTATCTGTTAATACTGGCATCTCACCATCTTCTGGTTTGAACTTTTGAATAGTTGTAAAGATTATCCCACCAGATTCCCTATCGTTAAGTAAATCGAATAAACCATTTACTTCTTTTGAATTATCCTTAGATTTTACATTACTTAATTTTTGCTCATCTGAAAGTTTCCTAACATCAGCTTGCTTTGGAGTTTGTCTTAATATATCAGAAGACTTAGCAAAAGTAGAAAATAACTGATCATCTAAATCATTTCTATCTGTTAATACAATTATTGTTGGATTATTTAGTTCCTTAACTAATTGTGCTGCATAAAACACCATAGAAAAACTTTTTCCTGAACCTTGGGTATGCCAAATAACTCCTGCCTTTTTATCACCATTGACACTACAAGCTATCTTAGTTTTTTCAACAGCTTTTCTAACAGCAAAATATTGATGATACCCTGCTAATATCTTGATATTGGTAGCTTTATCTCCAATCTTATTGCCATCTTTATCATAATCAGCTTTTTTAGAAGTTTGAAACAATAAGAAATTTTGTACTATATCTAATAAACGCTCCTTAGATAACATACCTCTTAACATAACTTCATACTGTGGCACACTTAATGGTTCAATTTTTTCTCCATCAATACTTCTCCAGTTCATAAATCTTTCTTCACTAGAAGTAATTGTACCTACCTTAGCATTTATACCATCAGATAATATGCAAAAAGCATTGTAATTAAAAAGACTAGGAATATCATTTTTATATGTTTGAATTTGATTATAAGCTTCTTCAATACCTACATTTTCATCAGTAGCTGATTTAAGCTCTATAACTACTAAAGGAATTCCATTTACAAAGATAATTAAATCTGGTCTTCTTTCTTCCTTTTCAACTATTGTAAATTGATTAACAACTAAAAAATCATTTTTCTCTATATCGTCAAAATCTATAATATAAGCTTTTTCAGTTTTTATAGCACCATCTCTACTAAAAGAAACATCTATTCCTTCCACTAAAAGCTTATGAAAATCCTTATTATTATCAACTAACACTGGGCTATTAAATGTAATAATCTTTCTGTAAGCTTCTTCTAAAGCTTCCTCTGGCAAATGTCTATTTATACTAAATAAAGCATCTTTAACCCTTTGTTCTAAAATAACATCTTTATAATTAAATCTTTCAGCACAATCACCATCATAAGCAATATCTGGACCAAATGCATAACTATATCCAAGCTCTTGTAGTATCTCAATGGCCGCTTGCTCTAAATGATCTTCTCTAAAATTTTCTAATAAACTCACTACCCACCCCACCTTATTAATTGAAATATACTATTCTTTAATTCTTCTATTAATTATTAATTAAATACAAATAAGTATCTAAGCTCCTATGTACGGCATCTGTAACTATTTTAACAAAATGATTTAAATAATTTTTAGTGCTAGCTTCTTCTAAAGCTTTCATATAATCTTCTCTATCAACATTTCTTATTACTGTTATTGGATAACCATTTCTCATCAATATTAAATTCATAAGTAACCTAGCACTTCTACCATTACCATCAATAAAAGGATGTATGTATACAAATTTGAAATGAAACTCTGCCGCTAATTGTATAGGATGCATTGTATCTTTATTTTCCTTATACCAATTAACTAAATCATTCATCTTTTCCTTTACATAAAAGTGTTCTACTGCTCTATGGGCACTGCCACTAATAAGTACATTAGTAGTTCTATACTGACCTGCATTCTTATTATCTATACTTTTTAGTATTATATAATGTAAATCTCTTATTACTCTTTCTGAGATGTCTATATCTCTACTAACTATATCATCTATATAATCTATAGCTTCTTTATGATTTATAACTTCCAAATGTTCTCTTAAACTTTTTCCCTTACCAATTGTAATACCATCTTCTAAAATTACTTTTGTTTCAGTAATAGTTAAAGTATTACCTTCAATAGCATTTGAATTATAAGTAAGGTCAACATCAAAATATTTCTTTAAATTATTTAAAGCTTCTTTATCTAATGGTCTTTTACTATCTAAAACTGCTTTTTTACTATCTATTTCATTAAACAAACCTACACCTCACTTTTTATTAAAAGTTCTATAATTAATAATTATTACATTAACATTTTAACCCAATTCTTAATTATCCATTCTATAAACTATTGTTAATAATTTAAGACTTTTAGTCTAAAGGTACTCTTATTTCACCTGACATAAGTTTTGGTAGTAATGTGTCTCTTAAATTTATTAATCTATTACTCTGTTCATTATTTACAATTATATTTTGCCTAATATCAGAAAATATCTTTGTTGCTTTACTTAATAATTCTTTATCTTTAGGAATAGATATTATTAACTTATTTACGAATTCTTTATCAGCATGTGGTATTGCTGAACCAGTTAAATGAGATTTAATGTTTGATTCATTCATTTTTAAGAAATAATATAATATATCTTCATTTATTTCACTATCTTTAATAAATATTTTAGATAATGTTGATCCAACTATTCCATTCATACCATAATATAAAGCTCCAGAACTAGCTCCATCCATTACCATTAATACATCTTCTTTATTTGCTATAACAACCTTATCATTAATTGCATATTGAATATTATTTCCATTTAGTGCATCTATAGTTAGATATTTTTCACTGTTTTCAAATGGTTTATCCAAAATATTCTTAGGCTTTTTACCTTTAATAAATTTTATATAATTCCTTAACTCTTTTAATGCCCACCCCTTAGGAATCATCCCCATCTCACTTTCAACCATTTCTCCCCCACTAGATTTATAAGGTTTTCCTTCTTCATTTGGAAATTCAAAATCAACAAACCAGTGCTTAAAAATAGCTTGAGCCATTTCTTCTAGTTTTTTATTTATCTTATTGTTTATTTCTATTTTTTCATCTAGAGATGATAATATCTTTGCTATTGCTTTCTGTTCATTTATTGGTGGAATTGGAATCTCTAAAGCTCTAAATGCGGTTTTATTAAACTTAGGTTGAGCACTTCCTGAAAGAATTGATTTTATACTCTCTTGTCCTCCTTTACTTAAAAACCAGTAGTAATAAAAATTATCCTCTCCTTTTGTCTTTAACATTACTGTGTTAGGACCTAAATTCATTTTATATGATAACCTAGGTGCTTTAAAAACAGTTCCTACATTTGCTCCTACATTAGAAATAATAATCTCTCCCCCAAAAAGTTTAGTTTTAGATAAGAATTCATAAGCATTTTTATCAATAAAAACAAAATCACCGTCATATCCATTATTATAATCCACTAATCTTAATAAAACTGCATAATTAGGTTTATTATAATACGTAACATTCTTTTTAAGTGTGGCAAAACTCCCATTTGCAACATAATCTGTAACAACTTCAGTGTAATCAATAACCTTTTTTATACCCCACTCTTTAGGAATTTTCCCAAAACGAAACTCTTTAAAACTCATAGCCAATCCCCCCTAGATTCTTTCTTATCTCTTCCTCTAGGTTTCTTGATTTTTCAAATAGTTCTCCTAGCTCACTTGTTAAACTTTTCATTTTTTCATCAAATGGTATTCCATCATCTTCTGCTTCTTCTATACCTACATATCTTCCTGGAGTTAATACATATTCATTTTCTCTTATCTCTTCTAATTTTGCAGCTTTACAAAATCCTTGAATATCTTTATATTCTCCACCTATATTTCTATAATTATGATAGCAATCTGCTATTTTCTTTATATCATCTTTACTTAGTTCTCTATGTCTTCTATCTACCATTTCTCCTAAGTTTCTTCCATCTATAAATAGTATTTCATCTTCTCTTCCTCTAAACTTAGGATTATCCTTTTTATTTCTATTTAATATCCATAATGATACTGGTATACCTGTTGAGTAAAATAGCTTATCTGGCAAAGCTACTATTGCATCTACAAGCTTAGCATCTACTAAATTCTTTCTTATCACACCTTCATTAGAAGTATTTGAGCTTAAAGCTCCGTTAGCTAAAACTACTCCTGCTACTCCATTTGGTGCAAGGTGATATACTATATGTTCAAGCCATGCATAGTTTGCATTTCCTTCTGGTGGTACTCCATATTTCCATCTAACATCTTCAGTTAATTTATTTCCACCCCAATCACTAATATTAAAAGGTGGATTTGCAAGAACATAATCAGCTTTTAATGTTTTATGTAAATCATCATGGAAGGTATCTCCTTGATGTGGTCCTATATTACCATCTAACCCTCTAATAGCTAAATTCATCTTACACAATTTCCAAGTTGTAGCATTAAGTTCTTGTCCGTAAATTGATAAATCATCTATTTTCCCTGCATGCTCTTCAATGAACTTTTCACTTTGAATAAACATACCGCCTGATCCACAAGCTGGGTCATAAATTCTACCTCTATAAGGTTCTATCATTTCAACTAAAGTCTTAACGACACTAGTTGGCGTATAGAACTCTCCTCCACCTTTTCCTTCAGAACTAGCAAACTGTCCTAAGAAGTACTCGTAAACTCTACCTAAAAGGTCTTTCTCCCCGTTCTTATGTAATTTAATTGTTGAAATTAAATCTATAAGTTCCCCTAGTCTTCTTTTATCTAGTTCTGGTCTTCCATATCTTTTATCAAGAACACCTTTAAGGCTTGGATTTTCTTTTTCAATAATAATCATTGCATCATCAATTAATTGTCCAATCTTTGAATCCTTAGCATTATCTTTAATGTAATCCCATCTTGCTTCCTTCGGTACCCAGAAGATATTTTCAGCTTCATATTCATCTCTATCTTCTTCAAAGCCTTCTCCCTCTTCTACTAATTCTTGATATTTAGTTTTAAATTTGTCTGATATATATTTCATAAATATAAGTCCTAATACCACATACTTATATTCTGATGAATCCATACTTCCTCTTAATTTATCTGCTGACTTCCACAATGTTTCTTCAAAACCTATATTTGCACTTGACATACTATTTCCTCCAACCATAAATCTATTTTATTTTTAAAAATTATTATCATCAAAAATTTCAAATATCTCACTTTCAAATTCTGCCTGTTCTTCTCCAGTAGTTATACCCTCTGGCAATATTTCTAAATAATGTGCTAAAGCCTCTATTGTCTTATGGACTATAACTTCATGCTGAGCTTTTTCTACTATTTCTACTATAAGCTTATATGTATCAATATAAGGATTATCCTCTACAACTTCTAGAGAAGATTTAAACCGATTTATTAACTTAGCCTTCTCTATATCTCTTTCTAAAGAATTTATTTCCTCCTTATCATAAACAGGAGTATTAATCATATCGTTAATATCTTCTCCAGCATAAACTTTTCTATTTTCCTTTATTATCGGCTTTAAATCTCTTTTTAACTTCTCCTTTTGTATTTCTAATTTATCTATTTCACTTAAATCTTTCGAAAAATACTCTTGATCTATTCCGAATAACTTCTCTAGTATGGGGAGATATTTTTTAGGTATTTTTTGCTTACGCTTAATCCACATATTGATATTTTGTTTCTTTATCCCTAGCTTTTCTGCTAATTCTACAGATTGCATATTATGTAATCCAAGGATATACTCTAAACCTATCAATTAGCTCCCCCCTTTAAGCAATTTTATTGACTTAGTCAATATATTTATATTATATTTATTTTTATTGACCAAGTCAATAAAAATAAGATTACTATTCTTAAAATACCTACAACTTATCTTTTTAACTAAGTTGTAGGTATTTTAAAGTAATTTATACTTGTTCTATTTCTTCTTTATCTAAAAACAATCTTCTATATCCAAAAATATTCTTAAGCTCTCTACTTTCTTCAATATCTCTTTTAGTAAAACCACTAGCTTCATAATCTTTATAATTAAAATCATAAATAAACTCAGATATATTGTTTCTTCCTTTTTCAACATTAGCTATTAAATACAGCATTTCCTTCGCCCTTGTCATAGATACATATAACAACTTTTTCTCAGTATTAATAAACTCCAATATATCTTCTTCCACTAACTCTTTATCTTTACCTTCATTTGCTTCTCTTATCTTTTTTATTCCTTTTTTACTTGGATAATATTCACTATTAAAATCAATTATAAATACATAATCAAATTCTAATCCTTTTACATCATATCCATTGGTATAGAATATTTGTTTTTCTTTATCATATTGAAACTTCTTTCCATAGGAATATATATCTGTTATACTTTGTTTCAAATTAGTTTCTAAATACAATCTAAAATTACTCTTTAGACCTGTTTTGCCTTTTATCTCTTCTCTATGAATAATAGCTATACTTTTTGTTTTATCCATACTATAAATTTTATTAATAGTATCTACAATATATTTTCCAGCTGCTTCTAAGCCCTTCGTTACATGTATTATTGGTCTCCTTCCTCTTTTAACAAATTGTCTTTCTAAAAATTTACCTTTTGAATCATAAAACTTTAACGAATTAGCTAACGTAACTATTTCCTTCGTTGATCTATAATTTTTATTTAATATCTTTCTTCTTCCTTTTTGATTAATATTTAAACCTAAATCTTCATACTTCAAAGGACACTTTTTATAAATTCTTTGCTTTGCATCACCGGATAGAACAATATACTTTTTTGTTAAATTACATAATGCCATAACTTGCATAGGATCTAGATCTTGTATTTCATCTACAAATATATAATCATATTTTATTTCATCAGTAATTAAATGTTTATTACTAACTATGTTTAACGCATAATCCTCCAAATCTAAAACCCTTCCATATTTGCCGCTCTCTAAGCTTCCTTGATATTCTTCATATATCTTATAAATTGTCTTTCTTTGATTTCTAGTAAGCCTTATACTTTTACTTCTTCCTGTTCTCTCAATTTCAAGATATTTTTCCTTATTAGTAAATCCCATTGCTTTAATCCATGCTATTTCTTCTGTAACAAAATTATTATTATGAGTTTTATATAATAATTCTTCTTTAGGTAATGCTCTATACTTTTCCTTATCTTTCTCTGTATATTGGCAAAGTATAGCAGCAACTCTTCTTAACGCATCACCCTGATACTTTTTTATTTTTTCTACCGTAAGTTTTCCAACACCTTTATCAATAACCTTTACTTTTTTTAAAATCTTACTAGCAACTTCATGAAATGTCATAATATCAACTTGATGCTTGTCCTTATTTTCTTTATATTCATTTGATGTGTCTAATCTTTTTTTCGTATCTTCTATCAACATTGAATTATATGTTACAAATAAAACTTTCTTCTTTTCTTCCCTAACTAATACGTTTATAAATTTATATAATAATGTTACACTCTTCCCTGTCCCTGCATATCCTTCAATTAGTAACTGTTCTTCATCATCCTCAATAATTTTAATTTGTTCAGGAGACAAATTTATTCCCTCTAAATAAGAATAATCCTTAAAGTTCTGCCAAACTTTTGCGAACTTTAAAAAAAATTCTTTACCGTCATTATTTATAATCAATTATAAACGCCCCCCTTTTACAAATATAACAATGAGGACACATCTTGCAATGTAACCCACTATGTGATGTTATTCCTTTTAAATATTCATCTATAAACTCATTGTAATATCTTTTCCCATCAAATTCTCCTTTATTATATCTATTTCGTATTTTGCTTTTTTCTGTAACAACATATTTACTCTTCAAAATATATAGCTTGTCTATAACTTTAGGATAATTTATTCCCTGAAAAAATTTATACTCATACAAATTCTTTCTACTAAATTCACAATCTAAAATATTCTTTTTATATGCTTCTGTCCATTGAGGAAATAAAGGAAATACATGCTTATATATTTCACTATATCCATCTTGCATATTATTCTTAATAATTGATACTAATACAGAAAATATTAATCTATTATGAAAATCTGAATAATATACTGGATGCTCTTTTAATACAGATGAATAAAGAAATTTATCCCCACAAAAATCTAAATCTCTAAAAGCAACCTCCGGAAATTCTTTATTTTTATTTCTTATTTCATTTTTATCGTAAATATAAGTATTATCTCTGATAAGATCTTCATCATAAAACTTTGATACATCAATCTTTTGCTTTACAATTTTTGCTTTATCATATAAGCTTTCTATTTGCGTTAAAATTATTGACTTTGTATCATCTTGTCTCAATCTTTTTATCCAGCTAAATTCAATTTCCCCTTTGAAATTAATAAGTAAATTTGCTATAGCAAACTTATAATAACTCTTAAATGCTTCTTTACTTTGTATATGTATTGCTATTCCCCTCATTATTGTATCTTTACTAAACTTACTATTTGTTTTCATTATATCTTTAGTATCTTCCCAAGTTAAAATTTTTTCACTTAATGTATACTTGTTTATATACTTATCAAAAGCCTTAAATGATAAATCAGATATAAATATCTTGTTATTATTTGAAAACAATTGTTTATTAAGAATAATCCCCTCTAATTGATCTATTGAGAAATCTTGTTCTTTATCTCTTCTATTCCTATCTAGGTTCAAATAAATACTAAATAATTGAAATATATCCTCTTTATGCATGGTATCTAAAAACCTCTTCTTATTACTCAATACAGTAAAAATCCTAGATATTATTTTTCTTTCTTCCTCACTTCCATTGTTGAATTTTTCTACCATGTATTTATTTTGAAACATCTTTTTCAAGTTTTCTAAATGACCACTTACTTCTATAATGCCATTTTCATCACTTAACTCTCTCAATAAAAAATCTCTAAGTTTTAATGTTACTAAGTACATATATGTTGGAGTTATATTATAATCCTCAAAATTTAGATATCCCAGTGCCTTAAAAGGGTTTGATAAAAATTTCTTTCTTCTATCTTGCTTTGTTCTATACTTTCCTTCCTCATCGAAAATCTTACTAACCGTTTCTAAATTTATCAAATTTTCTATTCTACTAATAATATCATTTAATGTTTTTACACCTAAAAAGTACTCCGAATTTTCTAAAAGATATAAAGATAACTTTTCCCCATTCCAAGCTTTTTTATATTCTAGCCATCCAGATGTAATCATTTCTCTGTAAGTATTAAAAGAAATATATACTTCACCATTTTCCACCTTACAATTGTTATATAAATGATATAAAAATCTACCTATATCACTATTGAAACAATGTAAATTCTCCTTATCTCTCTTACTTCTTTCGCAAGAACTTAAACTGTCCTTATAAAATGTTACATATACGTTATCTTCTACTACTCTAAAAAAATCATTAGCTTCTGTATATTCTCTAACTACAACTTTCTCATCAGTTTTATCATCAATAACTTGAATATTGTTTTTTCCTTCTAAATATTCAACATATTTAACTTTTTTTGAATTAAACTGATTATTTTCCCTCTTTACATTGTATATCTTCGTCCATGTTCTATTAGTTTTCTCTAATTCATTAAAATATGGTACTCTAAATATTACTTCGTATCCATTCCGCTTAAGTCTTTCAATAAATATAAATCTCTTAAAATCTATATAATTTAAATTATAAAAATATATTTTTCTTATTTCCGATTTCTTCGCCATTATCTTTTCTTCTAATTCTACATTTTTTGTCTTATACTGAGACTCCATATATTTTATGAAGTTAGCAATCAAAATTTCTGAGATATTAGTTAAACTCTTTTTTAATTCTTGAGAAAATCTAACTACTTCTTTTCTTGCAATAAAATTATTATATAATTCGTAAATTGCAGACATTTTTTTGTTTGACGATTTACTATTTATACTTAATACATCACCCTCCATAAAAAACTTAAATTCACTTAAGAGCAAATCAATATTATCTTCTAGGAATTTTAATTCTTTTATCATCTTCTCATCATTATATTGACTCCTTAGTTCATTAATTGATAATCTTAATTCTCCTTTTAGCTTTACCTTATTTACGGAGTTGCTCCATATTGGATACATACTTTCAATAAACGTTTCTATATCTAATATTCTCCAGCATTGCTCTTGTTTAATACTATTATTGATTTTTATCATATTTGCTAAAGATACGTTTGCTGTTACATATATAGCATCTTCTTCGATATTTAAAGAACTAAAATACTCTTTTGAGTTATTATGAGCCTCAGCAACATATTTATAATTACCTTCATACATAATCTCTAGCCCCCCCTAATAATGTTTTCCAGTTGTTTTGACCTTCAGTTCCTATTAACTTTGATGCATTTATATATAATCCCTTTTTACATCTTGTCATTGCAACATATAGCAATCTTGTCTCTTCACCTATTATTTCTTCCTTTTCATCTTTAATATACTCTTTGTAATATAAATTTTTATGTTCTTCATCTCCAAATCTTAATTTTAATCCTATGTTCTCACACTTTCCCCTTGATCTTAATATAACATCAACACTTTTATTAATATTAAAACTATTAGTTAACTTAGGTAATACAACATAATCATATTCCATTCCCTTAGCTTTATGCACCGTTAAGCATTGAAGAAAATTATTTTCATCACTATCTTCTAACCTTCTTACATCCTCTATTGTATCTGTTGCCATCTTTATTCTAACAAACTCCTCAATAGCATATATTGAAGATATGTTATCTGAAAAATTTTCTTTTAATATGTATATTAAATACTCTAAATTATTTTTATAATCCAAAGTTTTCATATAAGCTATGTTCTTATAATTATTACTTACTTTTCTTGCCTTATTATATTCTCTACAATAATAATTTTTAATTGGATCTAAATCTTCTATTATTTCATCTACTAATTCTAAAATATTAGTATACCTAAGTTTTTTACTATATTCTTTCCAACCTGAATCCAATAATATCTGTTGCAAATAACTTTTTATTTCTGCAAAATCACTTTCTAAGATCACTTCTTTATTTATGTTTTTATTAATATACGGTGTTTCTATAAAAGAATATATAATATTATTATCTTGCAAATTCATCAAAGCCCTTATCATTACATAAAAATCTCTTACAGATTCATGTCTATAAAAACCTCCTGTAACATCCACCCTACAAAGAATACTGTTTTTATCACAATATTCTTTAAAATCTTTTAGATCATTATTACTCCTAAATAATACTGCTACTACTGCGTCTTTCTCTTTTTTATCTAAAAGAGAATTATAGAAGCTATTATCACTTCCTTCTTCACTTAAATCTATATACTCTATACTAGTTTCTTTTTTTTCTTCTTCCTTGGAATAAATATAATCTTCTTCTTCATAAACAAACTTTTTAACATCATCATTCAATTTTATAAAAATATTATTAATTTCACTTAATAATTTGCTATTTGTTCTATAATTTCTTACCATAGAATACTTTTTATATGGAATATGTTTAGAATCTAATTTATTACAAAATAAATTAAAAGCAGTATACTCTGCACCTCTAAATCTATATATACTTTGCTTTTCATCCCCTACTACTAAAGCCCTTGCTCCTGTAATAGAAATAAAATTAGTAATAAAGTCTATTTGAATGTTATCACTATCTTGAAACTCATCAACCATTATATATTGATATTTCTTATTTGTTTTAATTTCAGTAAATAGTTCCTTATAATATAATTTTTTCATCAAATCTACTATTTCTATATCATAATCCTTATATTCATCTAAATATTCCTGAGCTTTTCTAAGTGTAATATCAACTAACTTCGAAATATCATCTTCTCCAAATTTTACTTCATATCTTGTTGAATTTATATCTAAAGAATAATTATCTAGCTTATCCCATACCTTTAATAATTTATCTTCCATATCATAAATAGGATAATATTTTATTAACGTATATAATTCTTTATGATTCTGGAAAACAAAATTTAACCCTTTAGAAATAGCTAATTTTCTTTCATACTTATAAGACTTCACCTTTACATCTTTATTTATGTTAATATATTTACCATTGTCATTAATTATTTTCTTCGCAAATTTATGAATCGTCATTATTGAACAACTTAATGCTTCATCCATGTAATCCAAATATATAGAATCTCTTGTTGTTTTATAATACATTTCTAATTTCTCTATTAATTTTTCTCTCATAGCTATACTTGCCTTATTGGTAAACGTTATCAAAACAGCATTATTAAAGTTGAAATTATTATTATTCTTTTTTAAAAATATCAATCTATTTATCATAGTAGTTGTTTTTCCTGTTCCTGCTCCAGAAGAAACTATATAATTTCCATCTTCTTTTGAAGTAATTATTTCGTACTGTTGAAAATTAAAATTTGATTCTTTACAACGAATTTTATTATAAAGATTAGAATTAATAACATCTCCATCAATAGCAATAACAGCATTATCATCTCCCAATAAATGTTGACCTTCATATATAAATAATAATTTTCCTATTGCATAACTAAACGTATCCTTCTCATATTCATTTAACTCTAAGTCATCCTTTAAAGTATTAAAAAGAAATAGATGAACCACTATCCCTTTTGATATATTGTCTATAATAAATTCAATATTTTCTTCAAATAGTTCACAATAATATAAGATAATAGAATAACATGGTTTCCTTCTCATAATTACCCCCTCTTTTCCTCTTATTATAATTATTATCATATAATTTCATATAATATTCTATAGTAATTTCACAAATTCTTGCAATTTATTGTGATATGCTAAAAAAGCCATTGCAATTTTCTAACTAAAAAGTTACTATTGATCTGACTCCTGTCAAGTAGACAATCAAAATAAATAAAAGATATATGATGATGCGACTACGTTGTTAGTCGCATTTATCATGATGCTCTTTTTTTCTTTGCTTCTAATTCTGCTTTA
>NZ_JAHLOD010000022.1 GCF_018917145.1 Clostridium bornimense | reverse complement strand
TTGAAAAGCGTTAGCTATACAACTAGTATACTTATACAATATAAAAATAGATATAAGTTGATATGAAATTCTAAGAAATATCGAGTAAATAAGAGAATAATAAACTACAAGGAGAGAGTTGTGGATGAAATTCCCTTTGGGGAATTTCTTAGATTATAAGTACTACAATTTTATGCATAGAATAAGTTAGTTTTCTTAATGTACTTATATTTGATATGAAACCATTACGGGGGGCTAATGAAGGTTGCACCTTCATATAGCTTGGATTAAAACAGTGGTCATAAAAAACAACACTTAAGTATAATAGCTTTATATATTCGCTAAACATATAAATATATCACAATAATTAAGAATTACTAAATGCAAATTGTAATTACTTGTCCGCAGGACTATAATATTTTCCCCACAGGGGAAAATTAACCTAAACTGTGCACTGCCCCAACTGTGCACTGAAATTGTAAATTGTCTGAATTGATTAAATAAAAAAAGAACTATCTATAACACTTTTGTTACGATAGTTCCTTTTTTTACCCTTAAAACGAAATACTCTATACCTTAATCATTTATTAATTTGTAAATCTTATTCACACTGATATTGTACTTTCTAGTAATTTCTCTTATAGTTTTGAATAGTTAAGTGTATTTTTTCTATACAATAACTGCTCGTCCTTCTATAATTATTTTATCTCCTGGTTTTATAAGTTCTGGAATTTCAATTTCATTTATTTCCATCAACTTATCCACAGTTGTACTATATTTCTTAGCTATTTTCCACAATGTGTCTCCACTTTGAACAATATATATAATTATAGATGCTTTTTTAGGTGCTATACCATCGAACATCTCTATTCCTTGTATAAACTCCTTATGAGTACTATACTTCAATAAAACCTTAGCAGAAATTAATGCTTTAATACTTATTGTTCCTGCCTCTATAAATCCTTCTATATTTTCTAGGGAAACAGAATCTAAAGCTTCCATACCAACTCTACAACCCGGAATATCTATTGCTACTGCAAATGGTACTTCTTCATCACAATTGTTAACATAGTTCTTCTCATCTTTAGTTTTATAGATAGCATACACCTTGACTATTCCTTCAAGTACTACTCTATCATCTACTATCTTCTTGTCTGTTACCATAGGCACCCCGGTCATTGATATTACATCTACTGGCACATCATCGACTTCTATATTTTCTTTTACTATAGTCTCATTTTGACCATTACCAAATAATACGCTAATATCCTTGTCTTCCTTATCTAGTTCAATCATAGATCCTGGACAATATGCATCATCAATAACTTCTATTTCATCTTTTCCAACAACTTTACAATTAATATTAACTCCACATTCAATATCTATAATTCTAGATTCGCCTAATTCATCATCCTTTAACATATAATCAAAATTACCAATTTCTATTTCCACCTCATCAGTCATATCGGCAGTGGCATTATTTATAATAATTTCTTCTTCAAAAGGTTCTTCTTTCTCCAAGTAATCTATATCTCTCGAATTTTTACATTTATATATAGCATTATATTTTATTGCACCAGCTACAATAACTTTTCCATCAAATACTTTAACATTTCTTTTGCATACAATACCTTTACAACTTAATATTGTACCTATTTGCGGCATATCCATAGATACTTTTAATGTACAATTATTCTTTAATGTAGCTATACCTACACCACCTAACTTATCTATTGTTAATGGATAATTTAAATATTGCACTCCTTCTAAATTTCCTATACTTTTAACAATATCAACTTGTTCTTTCTTAAAGCATTGTCCTTTTACCTTTAATACTACTTCTACACATACTTTTCTTTCATTAACCATTGTAGACATAATATGTTCTATAAAAGCATCAACCTTTATATCCATCTTACTATCACATTCAATAATGTCTACATAGCATGAAAACTTTGATGTATACTTAGAACTAAACACTTCGCAATTATCTTCTAGTTCAGCCAAGTATAAAACATTGTAACAGATTTCTCCTTCAACATATATTTTATCCTGCATAGCATCTTTGTTATTTATTTTACAACTAGTTTCAACACCAACAATTTCTTTCACATCTGGATTGGTATCTGGAATTATGAAATCTTCTTTTAACATAACACTAGATGTATTTTCTCCAAAGAATTTTTCAAACTCTATATTTTCCTTTAAAAGTTCTACCGACATACTACCCCTCCTATAATTTTCTCGATAAGAACTAATATAGAATAGTAATATTAATTCTTTCTCGATAAAAATTAATATAGAATTCTAATATCAATTACTTCTCTATAAGATTTATATATAAGTTATCACTGAATTATTACTACTGATTAAAATTTATTTTTCTCCTTAAATTTCTACATTTTTCGTTTTATCTCATTTTTTTATTGACTTTAATTTCATTTTTATATATTATAAAAGAGGTTATTAACCATATAACCTCTCATAAATTCTCAATACCCTTTTATACCATTGGAAAGATGGATACCCACCATCTTTCTATTTTTATATATCAAAAAGATAAAAAGAACTGCTAAATAGCAGTTCTTATTATCTTATTCAATGTACTTTAATCTTATTAAGTGCCTATAAATTAGCAAAGCACTAAAAACTTTATTATACTATTATGTAAATAAAATTTGCACAGTCTTTGTTAATACATCTGAATAACTATAAGTCACTTTCCTTTGGGTGTCATCATCTAGTCTCACTATAAATATGCTAGGATAAGTTTGTTCTATAACTCCATTATTTACAGTTATCCTTTTTCTACCTGTATTAGCTCTAAGCGTAACACATTCTCCCACGTGGCTCTCTATATTTCTTTTAATGGAGTCTAGTGTTTTTTTTGCTTCCATCGAAACACCCTCTTTCCACATTCTATATTATATCACCAAAATTATCCATTGTCAAATCCCGACAACTTTTATTAAGTTTTATTCTATGTATCAGGGATATTCCCTGAACTATATATAACTTGACTTTGGAAACCCTTCCCTGTATTTTCCTCTTGTTTGTAACCCTCCTATACCATCTATACCTGTTAATGTATTACCTATTGCTTGCTCTATCTCTACCACGCTAGCTATATTAGTATAGGCTATTCGTTCACATAAAAATACAGGATCAAGACAATGTATGAGGACTCTTTTAGGTGAGCTTGCAAAATTAGCTCCGGCGTCTAATATTGATTCATAGCAAGACTGACAAGCCCCTGCAAAAATGACTAGATCATCATAGTTAGGTTCATACTCTCTTAGATTAGTAACTGATTCAACAAAATACTTCGAATTTCTATAATTTAGCAAATCGCCAAAATCATTATTACTTCTTATCATTCCATCATGTCCCGTTAAAACTACAATATCTGCTTTATATTTTTTTACTAAGTCAACAATAACTTTTGGTTGTTCCTGTTCCGGTATAGCTACCCCTTCCGCTATTAACCCCAATTGTTTATAAGCTTTTAAACACTCATCTAGATATCTAGAATCTCCATCTACGTGTAATATTCTGCCCGGTCTACCGAAAAATAATTCTTTATTTTGAACTTTTTTTTTATCCTTTTTATTAACTTTATTCATTTGAACTACCTTTCCAGTATCTTGAGCTGCTAAATTACTTCCACCCCTCATTTTCATTATTTTCTTTATATTATCTTTTACTTTAGAATCAAAAACCTCTTCCTTTTTACTAAATTCATGTGATGCATATTCTAAATCCTCAATTGAAGAATCTGCAATTATTCTCATATTACATCCTACTAGCATACATATAGTTTTTTCTTCCTTTTCTATAATATCTATAATCTCAAAGGTTAAATCTTTTCCATGAGATTTTCTTACTACCTTATCTCCTATATTCATTTTCTACTCCTATATATCGCTCTTTATATATATTATTCACTAAATGAAAAAAGTGATAATAAATCCTTTTCCTTATCAGATATTTATTATCACTGAATAAACCTATTCTTTATCAATATATATTTTTCTAAATTCCTCTATAAAATTAATAAACTTTTCTCTCTCATTAATAAGATCATTAATTTTTCTATCAAATATCTTTTGTCCCCAATTCACTTCATTATAATAAAATCTATTTGATAATCTCCAAAATCTTTGTGGAAAAACTAAAAAAGCATATAATACTTTATATTCTTCCTCTTCTATTGGTGACACAGAATCATAAGCTTCTATTATAGTTTTTGCATATTCTATATCCCAATCAACTCTTTTTAATACCTTGATTAAAAAGTTTGATATATCATACACTCTAACTTCTCTCTTACAATAATCAAAATCAATTACATGTACATTATCATTGTCATCAACAATTATATTATGGTATGTATAATCGTGATGACAGAAATTTTTATCTTGTTCAGCTTTTTTACATAACTCTAAATAAGCAGAATCACTTAAAATTTCCTTCGCTATAATACCTAGCTTTTTAAATTCTTCATAATTTTTTAAATAGAGCAAATCAAATTCTGTTTTTTGATTTTTCTTTCTACACATATCTCTCATTTTATCTAATGCCTTGGTTCTCTTTTCCATAAGACTTGGCCATCTTCCAATATCAGTTTTTAGTTTAGAATTTTCCGGCGGCTCATAGCCCTTAGATGCTTCATGCAATTTTGCCAATGTTTTAGATGCAGCTATTAAATCATCTATATTAGTAAAGTCACATTCCCTTCCTTCAATCCATTCTGAAAGAGTATATATATCTTCATTAACAACAGCATAAGATGTTCCATCAACATTTAAATCATTTTTATCAACTTGATTAAATCCATTGTTTCTTAAATGTTCTTTTGCTCCATATACAAATAATAACTTTTGTATTCCATAATTCACCTTCTTAAGACACTTATTCCCCCTATCTGTTTTAAGGAAGTATACCCCCTTGTTGGGTTTAATTGATTCAATCTTTATTCCAAATTGTCTCTCTATTTCAAATTCTCTCATCATACCTATCACCTCCACATTTTAATATATGAAGGTAATATGTATTTTAGAATAGTTATTGTCATAAAATAAATTAACACTTTATCATCCTTCTAAATATAATAAATTATAGGAATTATGAAAGGACCTAGCCATGAAAATAGGTTTTGATTGTAGACCCGCTAAGTGGTATAGAGGTACAGGTATAGGTACTTATGCTTACCAATTATTAAACATGTTTAATAATATAGATAAGGTTAATGATTATGTACTATTTGCACCTTCCCCTTGGGATATGAATATAAAGCTTAATAATAACTTTCTTACTGCCACTAGTGAATCTTGTGGTTCAGGAGTATTTTGGGATGAAGTTAACATGCCTAATATAATAAAAGATAAGGATTTAGATATATATCATGTTCCTCAAAATGGTGTTGGACTTTCTAAGGACAAAATATGCAAGTACGTAATTACATTACATGATGTTATTCCATACAGGATGCCTAATACTGCTTCAGATAGATATTTAAAAATTTTTAATGAAGAAATCCCTAAAGTAATCCCTCTTTGTGATGGAATTATTACAGTGTCTAATTTTTCCAAAAGGGACATAATTCGCTCCTTTAATTGTAGTGAAGATAAAGTATATGTCACTCATCTAGCAGCTGAAGATATATATAAACCTTTATCCAAATCAAAAAGTAGCAGTTTAATAAAACATAATTACGGTATAGATGGAGATTTTATCTTATATATTGGTGGATTTTCTCCAAGGAAAAATATAATTGGATTAATCGAATCATTTTCTAAATTACTAACTTTATATAAAAAGAATATATCTTTAGTTATTGCCGGTACTAAAGGCAAATCTTACGATCTTTATCATTCTAGAGCTATTGATTTGAAAATTGAAAATAAGGTTATATTTCCTGGATTTATAGAAATGAGCCATATACCTTATATTTATAATGCTGCAAAATTATTTGTATATCCATCATTTTATGAAGGCTTCGGACTTCCCCCTGTAGAAGCTATGGCTTGTGGAACTCCTGTAGTAACTTCTAATTCTACATCTATTCCTGAAATTGTTGGGGATGCTGCCATATTGATGGATCCTTATGATGTAGATGACTTATGTGAAAAGATGTATCTAGTACTTACAAATAAAGAATTAAAAGATTCCTTAGTATCTAAAGGGCTTTCTCGCTCTTCTAAACTCTCTTGGGAGAAAACAGCGAAACAAACTTTAGATGCATATAGTTCAATCCATGAAAGATAATAAAAAATGAAGGTATCGTGTGGCAAATAAAAGTTTGTTACGATACCTTTTTCAATTCACATTTCAATCAATTCATAGTTCGCAACAAAATGGAATTGTAATTCTCATACGGTGGATTAAAATTTTATTAATAGATATGTTTAGTGAGTATATAAAACCATTATACTTAAGTGTTGTTTTCACTAATCATGAATTCCTAGTTCAAGCTACACGAAGGTACAACCTTCATTAGCCCCTCGTGATAGTTCTATATAAAATACAAATACCTTAAGGAAACTATCTTATTCTATATACAAAATTATTACACTTAAAATCTCAGAAATTCTCCCAAAGGGAATTTCATCCACACCTGTGTCTTAATACTTGTGCACTAATAAAGACCAGCATATATCCCCTCAAGATACATACTGGTCTTTTAATTTTTTTACTTAATATTATATATCTTTTTAAACTCTTCTAAAAACTGATTTTTTTCATCTTTTAGCGATAACTTTTTCTCTAATTTACTATTAAATAATTGCTCATTCCAACTCTTTCTCCTAGTATAATAATCTCTACATATACTATAAAAATCATATGGGAACATTAATAAATAGTATAATACTTCTAATTCTCTATCATCTAAATCACTTTCCTTGGAATACTCCTCCAAAATCAACTTTGTTTTATCTATATTATAATCAAAATTCTTTTCTACTTTATTAATAAAATTGCATAAATCATGAACTCTAAGATCTACAATAGAATAATCAAAATCTACAAAATATGCTTCTTCTTCATTTATCAATATATTATGATAAGCTAAATCATGGTGACAGATAGTTATCTTATTTTTCTCACGACATAAATCTAAGTAAGCAGTTTTCTTTAAACCTTCTAAACTTTTCTTTCCTAACTCTATATATCCATTTATTTCTTTAGTTACCTTGCTATCAAATTCTGTTAAATTATCAAACTTATTTATAAGACTATGAATAAACTTCAATTCATTTATATATCGTTTTAAAGATACATCTAAAGTTCCAACATTATTTCTATTTCTAACTTTAGTTTCAAATCCAACTCCAGCATTATGCAATTGACTTAGTCCCTTAGAAGCACTTTTTAGATGTAATGGATTACTAAATTCACACATTAATCCTTTAAGGTTATCCATTATAACATAAATTTCTCCATTAAAGTTTGTATAGAACTCTCCTTTTGTATTTTTTTCAAACCTGACAACTCTATTAAAACTTTTTGATATATACTCTAAAGCCGAATTGATAAAATTAAATTCACTTATCTTCCAATCACCTTTTTTTAATATCTTTTCTCCTTTATCTGTATACAGTATATATACATTTCTTAAAGGACATAAGTCAGTGACCTTTAGGTTAAATCTTTCAAACAACTCAATATCCAAGTTATACCCATAGTTATTCATATCAATCCTCTCCTATAAAATACTATCGCCATCTATAATTTTTGATAAACTCAACTTATTTTTATATTCTTCTTCTGATAATTCTTTCTTCTTCAATCTATAATAATTTACCCATTTCATATATTCATATGGATAAGATACTAATGCTAATATTAAATCTTCGCTAGACTTACTTAAATCATTATAATTAACAAAATCACGTATTAGTAATGAGTAATCTATTTCTATTTTTTTCTTCTTGCATCTTCTCACAAAATCTACAGCATTCATTTCAATAAAATTGTAATTACAGTCATCCAATGTAGCATAGTAAATTGTTCCATTTTCTCTTGTGATATTACGAAAAGATGTATTTCCTATAGATATCTCTGTATTATTCATACTCCTCTTTAATATCTCTAAATATGAAGAAATCTTTATTGTTTCTAATGCTCTTTCTCCTCTTTCCAACATTTCATTTGTATTTGATAAGATATATTCCTCTACAATAGTTAGTTGGTTCAACTTTTCTAAGTTACAAATGTATTTTCTAGCTCTTCTTGATAACATTTTAATATTTTCATAGTATCTACCCGTCTTATTATTTATCATCTTACCTTCAATACCATTGTATCTAGATGCTATCTTTGAAAAATCTGATACAATATGAAGCTGCTTAATACATTCTACAAAAGTTATGTCTGCCTTTCTTATAGGAGATAGTTCTCCTTTAACTACATTAAACGATCTTAAATAATCCTTAAACATAATAACTACCACCTAACTTTCATTTTTTCAAACTCTCCTACAAATTCCTCCCGTTCTTCTCTATCATCAATAATTTTTTTTAATTTTGTCATAAAAAATTCTTCGCCCCACCGTTGCTTTTCCCAATAATATTGAATACCAACTTGCCAAAAATCTTGTGGGAATGCGATAAATCCAGCCATTACTGGTATCTCTCTTTCATCAATTTTAAATGATTCATTATATACACTTAATATAAACTCAGCTTTTTTTAAATCCCACTTTCCATTTTTCATAGTTCTAATAATCATTGAACTAAGATCATGAAGATGTGTATCCAAAATACAATAATCAAAATCTATAAGTTTAACTTTATTTTCTTGTTGGATCATAATATTATGATGAGCAAAATCATGATGACAAAATCCAGTAAACTTTTTTTCTTCACTCATAAGATTGAAATAGTCTGATTTAATTAACTTTGATACAGCTTTTCTTCCTCTATCTGCTTCTTCCTCTAAAAATTTAAAATATAAGTTATCAAATTCACTTTTAACATCTTTTTTAAGTATTCTATCTTTAAAATCATAAATTTCATCTATCCTTGTATTAAATGTCTCTATCCACCTTCCCCAGCCTATTCTTGGATTCATATCTTCTGTATCTATAAATCCTCTACTAGTTAAATGTAATTTTGACATAACTTCTACAGCTAAAATTATATCTATCACATTATCATAATTAGCTTGTCTAGCTTCTATCCATTCTGTTAAGTACCCATAATTACTATCTAATTCAATGTACTCCATTCCATTTAATGTTTTTAAAAAGGGAATCATACAATCCAATTCCTTTTCCATTAAATATTTCATGGCAGAAAAAATAAAATAGAAATGTTTAAACTCATATCTTATAACTTTTAAGCAATACTCTTTATCACTTTCACTCTTTATCTTATATACATTTTTTATTTTATTAATGCTCTTTATATTAAAACCATAAGACTTTTCAACTATGTCTTTTATAGCCTCAATATCCATACTCTACTCCTAAAAATTATTTATAATATAGTATATGAAGTAGCACATTTTTAGTTCCTCAGTAATATACTTTAATAGATATGTATTTACGGGGAGAGGATTATATGAGAATAGCAATTGATGGACGAGGCATTAACTGGTACCATGGCACTGGAATAGGAACTTATACTGAAAATCTAGTTAAAAATCTTCTTCAAATAGATAAGAAAAATCACTATCTTTTATATTGGTCTGGTCCTGATTATGATAAATATAAAAGAGCTAATACAATGATTCATATGTGTTCAAAAAGATATCATAGATTTTTTGAAGAAAGTTATTTCCCATATACAAACGATATTAATAATATAGATATACACCATATACCTCAAAATGGAATTGGGTTATATAAAGACATGAACTGTAAAAAGGTTGTTACTATTCATGATCTTATTCCATATATAATGCCTGAAACTGTTGGCAAAGGTTATCTTACAAAATTTATGGAGGAGATGCCAAAAATAATAAAAGAATCTTCTGCCATAATAACTGTATCTGAACATTCCAAAAATGACATATTGAAATTTTTCCCTAATGCTGAAGGAAAAGTTTTCGTAACTTATCTTGCTCCAAAGGATATCTATAAACCGCTTAGGCGCCAATCATGCGTAAACTATCTAAAGCGGAAATATTCTATAGATACACCTTTTCTTCTGTACGTAGGAGGATTTAGTTCTAGAAAAAATGTGAAGGGACTAATTCTTTCCTTCTACAATATGATAAAAATTTTTGATAAACCACTAAAGTTAGTCGTAACAGGCTCACTTAAAGATGATGGCGAGAATCTTCTAAAACTTTGTCATGATTTAAATCTAGATGATAAAATAATTTTTACTGGATTTATTCCAGAAGAAGATTTGCCTATATTCTATAACGGTTGTGAGATATTCATATATCCTTCTCTTTATGAAGGATTTGGACTCCCACCGCTTGAAGCAATGAGTTGCGGTATACCCGTAATAACATCAAACACTACTTCCATCCCTGAAGTGGTATCTGATGGTGGTATACTAATCGACCCTTTCGATGAAAATTCATTAACCAAATCGATGATAACTTTGTTAACTGATGAGAAGCTCAATGTTCAATTGCGCTTCAAAGCCCTTAATCGAGCTAAGAACTTTTCTTGGCTCAATACCTCCTTTGAAACACTGAATGTTTATAATTGGATTTTGAATAATTCCTAAGGCTGCGCAATGCAGCCCTTTTTTTATTTCACAATTTCAGTGCACAGTTACTGAAAACTATGCACTAATATAAAAAAGCTGTCACCCCTTCGTGCAACAGCTCCACATCCAAAATTCTTATGTATACTAAATGTTATAAAATGTAATATAGTCTACCTTACATTTATATCGCCTTCGTTTACCTGTATATCTAGTAAAAGTTCACTATCAGGTTTATAGTTTTCTATTTTTACTTTTCCTTTACTTGATTTAGCTACAACTTTATATGTATCTTTTAACAGTTCTGTTTCAACATTCCCCTTGTTTACTTTTAAATATACATTTCCATTAGCTTCTAAATTGCTTGCTTTTATATCTCCCAAATATGAATCAACACTAATTTCTCCGCCTATATTTTGTAACTCAGTATTCCCCGCCTTGTCTACAATAACCACTTGTTTTGGCTTTATATCTTTAACATTTATATTCCCTTCTTCAGCCTCTATGCTTAAATATTCTAAAGATTCATTGCTACTAGATATATTGATATCACCTAGGAAATTGTTTACATATAACTTATTAGAATAATTTCTAGGAATCTTTAATTCTATACTCAATTCTTGCCCTATATTTATAAGTCCTGTAGAATTATTATCTGTTACCTCATTTATCTCTACTTTACCATTTGATTTATCAATATTTAATCTTGGTGCATAGTCATAAGATTTTACCTTAGTATTACCAATTAAATGGACTTCTATATTCTCCTTATCACTATCTACAATACTTATATTAGCTGTAGTACAATTTAAAAATACCTCTTCTACATCTTCTATTGTTATATCTTTTTTATCATTTATATCTATATTATGATACCGGTCATTATTGGATTTTTCATTTGCAAGTTGATCCTCAGATACTGCAGATGCTTCACTTAAATTTTTCTCACCTTTACTAAATATGAATTTCATACCTATGTATAATCCTGATAAGGCAATTATCACAGCCAATATCAACAATGTTGCTTTACCTTTTTTCATAGTATCACCTCCATACTTCTTCTTTTTTATCTTAAACTCCGTTTACTTTATTATATTTCATAAAAGTATATTCTATCAACAACTTATTTATACCTACAATAAATTACTTATTTATTATATATAAAAAAAGAGCCCACTTATGAAATTTAATCATTAAGCTTAACTCTTTTTTATTGTTATCTATATATGAATTTCACTATTTAGTTATATCTTCTCCTGGTGCAAATAATTCATAATTTATTGCATCTTTTTTTACACCCATAGCTTCTAATCCCTTGTATAAAGTTCTCATAAATTCTATTGGCCCGCAGAAATAAAACTCTCCATCCATTGGAAGATTTTCTTTCATCCATTCTGCATTTATTCTTCCTTTGAAATCAAAATCTTCACCTAACTTATCTTCTTCTAATGGTCTTGTAAAGATTGTTGTTAATTCTATATTATCATTATTCTTTACTAATTCATTTATTTCATCTTCAAAACTATGATTTTTTGAGTTTGCTAAACTATATATCAGCTTAACTTTTCTATCTGTACCAACAGTTGCATAAGCCATAGATAACATTGGTGTAATTCCGATTCCTCCACCAATTAATACTAAAGGACTATCACCATCTTTTAATACAAATCTACCCATAGGAATACTTCCTTGTATTATATCTCCAACATTTACAGTATCACATAATAACTTACTTACATTACCTTCTGCTTCTCTTTTTATACTAACTCTATAGTAATCTTCCTTAGAATCCATTGATAATGTGTATTGTCTTGCTTTACTATACTTACCGTCTTCCAGTGGAACCCTTATAGCAATAAATTGTCCTGGTATATGCTTTGGTAATTCTGCTCCATCTGCTGCTTTTAAATAAAATGAAGTTACTAATTCATCTTCTTGCTTTTTATCAAATACTATAAAGTCCTTATATCCTTTCCATACGTTGCTCATAACTATTCTCCTCTTCTGTTTATTATCCTTACTATTATCTTAAATTAATTACTGTAGATTTTACTCTAGTCATTGCTTCAATAGAATATCTTATTCCTTGAACTCCCATTCCTGAGTCCTTAACACCTAAAAATGGAAAGTGATCTGGCCCTCTTTCCGTCTTATTATTCACTTGTACAGTACCAACTTCAAGTTTACCTGCAACATAAAATGCATCATTTATATTTTCAGTAAATACAGATGATTGTAATCCGTATTCCGATTTATTAGCTATTTCGATAGCTTCTTCAACATTATTAACTCTTATAATAGGTAATACTGGTCCAAATGGCTCTTCCCATGCTAGATCCATTTCTTCAGTAACATAATCAATAAGTGTTGGATAAATTATATTTTCTTCTCTTTTTCCACCGACTATACATTGTCCACCTTTGTTCAATGCATCATTTATTAATCCTTCTACAAATAATGCACTTTTAGTATCTATAAGTGGCACAATATCCACTTGTTTTTCTAATGGATTTCCTACAACTAATTTTTCTACCTTTTCCTTTAACTTTTGTACTAATTCATCTGCTACTTCATTTTCTACTAATACTCTCTTTATTGCCGTACATCTTTGTCCAGAATATGAATACGCACCTGCAACAATGTTTTTTGCTGCTAAATCTAAATCTGCATCTTTTAGAACAATACTAGCATCTTTTCCACCAAGTTCCATTAATGTAGGAGTCATTTTTGTCAATTGAGAAATTCTAGCTCCGATTTCTGAACTTCCTGTAAAGTTAATGAAATCAACATCTGGATGTGCAACAACATAGTCTCCTATTTCACTACCTTTACCTGTTATTGTATTAATAACACCTGCTGGAACACCTGCTTTTTGGAAAATACCTGCTAAGTATAATCCACTTAAACTTCCTTGAGTTGCTGGTTTAAAAGCAACAGTATTACCACCGATAATAGCTGGTGCTATTTTTGATGCTGCTAAGTTAACTGGATAGTTAAATGGTGATATAGCTAAAATAACGCCAAGGGGTTCTCTTGTTACCATAGCTATCTTATTTTTTGTCCCACCCTTAAAGCTATCTCCTTGTAAAATCTCACCTTGCATATTTTTAGCAGTATCTGCTGTAAATCTAATAAAATCTGCCGTTCTGCTAACTTCTGATCTAGCACTCGCTTTATCCTTCGCAACTTCCATAATAAGTAAATTCGCTAATTCATCAATATTTTCTTCTAATAATTCAGCCGCTTTATATAATATTTCTGCTCTTTCAAAAACATTAGTTAATTTCCATTCCTTTTGAGCTTCCTTACAACCTTCTATAGCTAAATCTACTTCTTCCTTGCTCATTGCTGGTACTCTTCCTAATAATGAACCATCTAAAGGTGAATTTATATCAATATATTTACCACTTTCACTTTCTATCCATTGACCATTTAATAATTTTTTTAACTCTATATTTAAATCATTAACGTATATCTCTTTCATTTTCTTACCTCACATTTCCTGCATGTTGTGATATTAGTATAAAATAATCTGCAGAAACAAAATGTGATTCAAATCAATTTTTTAAATATATTCTTCTAATTTTTCGTTATCAATAATTATAATTTTCTTTGTTCCAACAATTTTTATTATGCCTTCCTCTTCAAACTTCTTAAGTTTTCTACTTATAGTCTCTCTTGTAATTCCAACATAGCTTGCCATATCTTCTCTAGTTAGATGCAAATTGATAACTAAATTTCCTTCATTATTTTTGCCATACTTATCTGATAATTCTTTAAGCAAAAATGCAATTCTTGCATCAATATCATTAGTAGCTAAGTTTTGTGCAAGACTTTCTACATCTGATAATCTCTCACCCATTATCTCTAATATCTTAATTGCTATCTCTGGTTTATATAATAAAATCTCTTTAAAATTTTCTTTACTTAACATACAAATTTTACTTTCTTCTATAGCTTTAGCATTAAATCTATATTTAGATTCCTTAAGTAAATTTAACTCACCAAAGAAGTCTCCCTCAGAAAGTATATGTAATATTTGCTCTTTTCCATCCTTTGTATACTTATATATTTTTATCTTACCAACATTAAGAAAATATAAAGTTTGGGCCTTTTCACCTTCTAAAAAAATAACATCATTTTTATTTACCCTCTTGTGATTCATCTTTTCAATAATCTCTGTTAATTCACTAGAATCTAATGATGAAAAAATAGATATATCCTTTGCACATAATCCTCTCTTACAACCGCCACAACAATTATTCATTATACTTATTCTCCATTTCCTATATAAAAAAGAAGCTTTGCATATAGTAGTGTTATACTTAATGCAATAGCTTCTTTTATAACCTATATATACTTACTAAATTTATTATCTCGTTTTATTATATCAACTAAATGTTTTAAATCTTGATCTTTATCTTTATTCATTATAAGTAATACATCTTCACTATCAACTATTATTAAATCTTCTACTCCAAATGTTATAATAAATTTTCTTCCTCCAAATACAAAACAATTTTCGCTTTCACTAGTAAATACTTCTCCTTTTACTCCATTAGATCTTTGATTTGATAAAAACTTTCCTAATGAATTAAAGTTACCTATATCATCCCATATAAATTCGCTTTCTATTACATATGCCTTTCTTGTCTTTTGCATTATACCATAGTCAACAGAAATTCCTTCTATAAGATTATATTGATCTTTAATAACTTTTTCTTCTTCTTTAGTATTTACTGCTTTATATATTTCCATCATATTTTTATACATCTTAGGAACATATCTCTCTAATTCTCTTAAAAAAACATCTGCTCTCCATACAAACATTCCTGAATTCCATAAGTAATTATTACTATAATAAAAATCTGTAGCAACTTCAAGGTTTGGTTTTTCTATAAACTGCTCAACTCTAAAAGTACCTATCTTATTATTTACTCTATCCCCTACTTTTATATACCCATACCCTGTCTCTGGTCTAGTTGGCTTAATGCCTATGGTAACTAATCCTCTTCTTTTTTCTGATATATCTAAAGCCCTTTGTATTGTATCTAGATATTCTCTTTCTCCCTGTATATAATGATCAGATGGCAATACCACCATCTTAGCATCTTTATCATTTTTTAATAGTTTTATAGCAGATAATGCTATACATGTAGCTGTTTCCTTATTTTGCGGCTCTGTAAATATGTTTTCTTCCCTAATATCAACTAATTCTTTTTTAACTTTATCTAAGTATCTCTCATTAGTAACAACATATATGTTCTCTCTTGGAATCAATTTTAAAATCCTATCTACAGTACTTCTTAAAAAACTTTTATCATTAATTACTTTTAAAAATTGCTTTGGATTATCTTCCCTTGAAAGCGGATATAACCTCGTTCCCTTACCGCCAGCTAATATCAATGCATATAACACAAAAATCCCCTCCTGTATGCATCTTATAATAAATCTATGCATGTTAAGGAGACTGTATAACTACAATTATATATCAGTGTACAGTTTTCAGTGCAAAGTGCACAGTATAAGTAAATTTTATAACTCACAACAATAAGGTAACGAACTATGAAGTCCATTACAGGTGAGTTCACACAAATGTGTCAAGGCACAAGTATGATGTGGTACAAGGCACAGGTGTCAGTTCACAGTGCACAATTATGGATGAAATTCCCTTTAGGGAAAATTAACCTTACTTGTGCCTTCTAACCTGTGCCCCACGTATTGCTATAATAAAAAGAACTGTTGCATTAACAAATTTCTATTTATTAATACAACAGTTTCTTTTTATATTATGCTTTCTTTTTATCTAATATTCTTTTTACAAATCTAATAACCTCACCTAAAACTACAATAGTTAAAGAGTATGCTATTACCTTAATCCACATTATAAAGCTTAATGGTACAGTATTAAATATAGTACCTAAGAATTGTGTAGCTAAAACTTGTATTACAAATACTCCTGCAAATACTTCTAATAAAACTTTATTTGAAAAGAATCCTTTGATTATACTTTCATTATCAAGTCTTCTAGAGTTAAATACATTAAATAGTGCAAATAAAACAAAAGCATTAAATACTAATGTTGGTTGTTCTGCTTCTGTACCACCTAAGATATTTGTATTCATAAGTAAGAATATCATAGCAACTATATAAACACCACCGATAATTATCTTGGTAATCATTGATTTTGTTATTATACTTGCGTCTCTCTTTATTGGTTTGTCATTCATAATATTTTTTCTCATTACTTCTATTCCTAAAGTAATAGCTAAAGGACCATCCATTATTATGTTAATCCATAATAATTGAAGAGGAGTAAATGGAGAACCAAAGTTAAACAACTCTGCTAGAAGTACAGTGATAACTGCTGCTACATTAACAGTAAGCTGGAATTGAATAAACTTTTGGAAGTTTTCATATACTCCACGTCCCCAACCTACTGCTTTTACGATAGTTGTAAATGAATCATCTAAAAGTACCATATCTGCTGCTTCTTTAGATACCTCTGTACCTGTAATACCCATTGCTATACCAACATCGGATTTCTTTAATGCTGGAGCATCATTAATACCATCACCAGTAACACCAACAGAATTACCAAGAGCTATTAGTGTTTCTACTACTCTCATCTTTGTAAGAGGCTTACTTCTTGCAATAACCTTTATTTTTGGTAGAGCCTTTCTTAATTCCTCATCACTCATAGCATCTATATCAACTGCTTCACAAACTATTGAGTCATCTTCTAATAATCCTAAATCTTTTGCTATAGCTCTAGCTGTAACGATATTATCACCAGTAAGCATTTTAATATCTATTCCTGCTTTATGACAAGTTTCAACTGCTCCATATACATCTTCTCTTATAGGATCAGCTATAGAAACAAATCCATCAAAGATCATTTCTTCAGCTATTATAGATTCAGACTCTTCCCAATTATATTCCTTAGCTAATGTTCTATGAGCAAATCCAAGAGTTCTTCTTGCCTGTGCTTGTACATTTTGAATTTCTTCTTCTATATTTCTTTGTATATCTTCAGTTAAATCTACAATTTTACCATCTAGCATTACCTTAGTACAAAAAGATAATATTTTTTCTGGACTTCCTTTTGCATAAAGAACAAGTTCACCATTATCTTTTATAATACTAGACATATATTTTTTATCTGAACTAAATGGATATTGATACACTTTTTCTACTTCTTTTTCTGGTATGTCCATTATAGATGTTAAAAGTGCTACCTCCGTTGGATTTCCAACATACTTCTTATTGCCATCGCTTTCTTCTAATTGAGCAGAACTATTAACTCTATAATTCATTATCATATAATCATTATCTAATTCTTTCGGAGATGTCAATTTGCCATTATGAAAAACATCAATAACTGTCATTTCATTTTTAGTTAATGTTCCTGTCTTATCTGAACAAATAACATTTACAGACCCTATAGTTTCACAGGCTACTATCTTCTTTACTAACGCATTATTCTTAGCCAACTTCAAAACATTAATAGCTAAAGTAGCTGCCACTATTGTTGGAAGTCCCTCTGGTACAGATGCTACAATAAGGGCTATACTTGTTGTTAATGCTTCACCAACAGTATCAATATTTAAAGTTCCTGTTGATACAAGTCTAAATATTTTTATTGCAAATACTACTGTAGCAACAATTATACCAATCTTTGCGATATTCTTACCAAGGTTAGCTAACTTTTCTTGAAGTGGTGTACTTCCTTGATTATTCCCTTGAATTTCTCTAGCTATAGCACCCATTTCAGTAGCATCACCTATTTCAGTTACCACCATAAGTCCTTGTCCAAATGTTGCGTAAGTTCCTGAATAAACCATGTTTTTTCTTTCTGCTAAAGGAGTTTTTTCATCAGTTAAGACAGCATTACTATCTTTCTTAACCATCATACTTTCACCAGTTAACATAGATTCATCTATTTGAAGATCTGTTGTTTCTAAAAGTCTTCCATCTGCTGGAATCTTGTCTCCAGTTTCAATAATAACTATATCTCCTGGTAATAATTCATTTTTAGGTATTTGTTTTAATCCACCATCACGAATTACTTTAATTAGAATACCTTCACTAATATCATTTAATGAGTCAAAAGCTTTTTGAGACTTTCCTTCAGTAACTAAACTTATACCAACTGAAAGTGAAATAGCTAAAATTATACCTATAGTTTCAATCCATTCTGTAGGCTGACCTTGAATGATTTTCATAATATTAATGATAACGGTTATTGCTAATGCAATTAATAGTATTAGCATCATTGGTTCACATAATGAATCAATAATTCTTTTTATAAGTCCATCTGATGGAGCCTTAGTAAATTCATTATATCCATACCTTTCTCTTAACTTAGATACATCTGACTCCTTAATACCACCATCCTTTGAAGAACTTAATGTTTTTAATGTTTCTTCTGTACTTTTGCTAAAATAATTCATTTCTTTACCTCCTCTTGATAGTAACAACTAAAAAAGACCTTTAGCACAACAATAACGTTGTGCTAAAGGTCTTGCATCACTAATTAAGTGCGATAGCTTCCAGGCATAAAAATTATACCGGTTGTTGAAAACTATCCCTAAATCAAAAATTTAGGTAGCTACTCCCCTTTAACAGAAGTAATTTATTTATATTTATTTTACAATATTGCCCTAAAAATTACAAGTATTATTTTTAAAAATAACTTTTTATCCTTTGCTTTACAGGATCATATTTACTTTGTTTTTTATATTGCAATTCATTATTCTTAAAACTTGTAGAATCTCCTTCTTTAGTATATACGTCATATTCATTACCCCAATATAACCTATAATCATTTATATCTAATATTATTGAAACAACATCTTTCATTTCAAAAGGTTCATTACTATTGTATTTTATATTTTGAGGTTTCTTAAATCGTATTTCTACAAAATAACCTTTATTGTTATTTAATATTTCATCTATATTTTTATATATATCTTTCTCTTCATCAAGAAAACAAATGTAATTTGATATATCACAATTTAAATTTAGAATCATATCTTTATCTAAATCTATAATGTTGTTATTATGATATGACTTTACATATAATACTTCCTCTAAAGGTATTGCCTCTATTCCCTCTGGTATATATTCCTCAACTTCATCTTTCTTACATACTAATGATATAGAAAAAGTAACAACAGTAACAATTAAACAAGTTGTTATCAATTGAATTATACCACTTCTACGTTTATATCTATCCTTTATCTTACCTAAAGAAACATAAATAATATAACCTACTAATGTTCCAAATCCATTTGTTAGTATATCATCTATTTCTGAAAATCTACCTGCAAATACTTGTAATAGTTCTATAATAATTGTTGTTCCAAATCCAATTACTATTATTTTTTTATAACTCCACTTACACTCTCTGAAAACTATAGGCAATAAGAAACCATATGGTACAAAAAGAAGAAAATTCAAGAAGATCATTTTTATTGATCCATCTACAAAGGGTATGTATAAAGTTAACATACTAAAAGAAAAATAGGATAAATTAAATTTCATCCCTATTATTCCTGTTATTCTTAATACGCAGATACAATATATAATGAAAATTAACTCGAAAATTGATTTTGTTATTACAAGCTTTCTTCTCTTATTACTAATCCACAAAAAAACTAATATTATAATATAAAGTAATACTGCACTAATAATACTTCCTCTACATTCCCAATATCCTTGAAAGAAATACTGCTTCACCTTAACCCCTCCTAATAACCTGTGCATAATACAGATTATACCATATGATGCAAATCACTATTCCGTTATTAATAAATTAAACTTGTAAGCAATATTTCCTTTTATCATGGCACAAAGTAAGGTACAGGTTAGGTATATTAGTGAATAGCTACATGAAGGTGCAACCTTCATGTAGCCCTCCGTAATGGTTCTGTATCAAATACAATTAAGTTTAAGAAAACTAACCTACTCTATACACCAAGCTTAAACACTTAAAATTTTAGAAATTCCGCAGGAATTTCATCCAAAACTGTGAACTACTATATAATCAGATCTACTAAAAAACTGCTACACTCCTATCGTGTAACAGTTTCATTTCTACTAATTATTTATCTTTTTTTAACATTTCACCAATAGCAGCTATACTTCCAAGTGATGATAATGTTTCATTTGGTAATATAAGCTTATTAGCTGGATTATTAGCCATTTCCTTAAGTGCTTCAACTTGTTTTAATGCAATAACTGTTTCATTAGTTCCTGATTCAATAATCGCAGTATTTACTTTCTTAATAGCTTCTGCTTCTGCTTTTGCCACTGCCTCTATAGCATCAGCTTTACCTTGTGCTTCTAAAAGTTGTGCTTCTCTAAGACCTTCTGCTCTTCTTATATTAGCTTCTTTTTCTGCTTCTGCTTCTAATATTCTAGATTGTTTTTCACCTTCTGCCCTAGCTATTTCTGCTTGCTTAGCACCTTCTGCCTCTAAAATAACTGCTCTTTTATTTCTTTCAGCTTTCATTTGCTTTTCCATTGCTTCTTGAATTTCTCTTGGTGGAAGAATATTTTTAATTTCTACTGAAAGAAGCTTTATACCGTATGCATCTGTAATTTCATCTACTATAGTTAATAGTTTAGAGTTTATTCTATCTCTTCCTGATAAAACTTCATCTAATGTCATTTCACCAACTATGTTTCTCATATTAGTAATAGTTGCATATCTTATACCTTCCATATAATTTTCTATGTTATAAACAGCATCTTTTGGATTAATAACCTTGTAGAATATTACATTATCAATTTGAATATTAACATTATCTTTAGTTATAACTGTTTGAGGTTGAATATCTATAATTTGTTGTTTTGTTGATACTCTTCTTCTAACAAAGTCTACATATGGAATAAGAAAATGCCAACCTGGTTCTAAAAGTTTACTAAATTGACCTAATCTTTCTACTACAAATACTTGTCCAGTATTAACTATCTTAATAGAACTCAATAAAGATACTATTAAAATTACACCTAAAATAATTAAAAAAATTAACATATACTTTTCCCCCTATTTACTTTTGATAGTGAACTTTGTTCCTACTATTCCTGTTATTATAAATTTTTCTCCTGTTTTTATAGCTTTTCCTTCGTTTATCACAGTCCAATAAATACCCTCTATCATTACTGAACCTGTATCTTCAATGTCTGTGTTTGCAATAAATTCTTTACCTATAATCTCTTCTTCTCTTGTTAATGTTTTAGGAATCTCTTTCAATTTCTTTTTAAATATCGGATAAAAAATTAATGTTGCAATGATACCTATTAATACAAATGATATTAATTGTACTACAAATGATATACCTAACACATTTAACAAAATTGCTACTAGTGCCCCAAGCCCAAACCATACAAATAATAAATTGCTGCTACATATATCAATAGTTACAGCTGCTATTATTATTACAACCCATAAAAAATATATCATATAGCTTTTCCCCCTCCTCTTATTTTTATTATACTATAAAATATATTATTTTCAACACTAAAATAAGTTTTTATATACCACTTAACATCTTTTGTTTTAACGTACAACTTTTAAACTTCTCATTTGTTAATAATAACTATATAACTTTTTTATACTTAATTTCCAATATGTATTAAATTAATTGTATCATTAGTAAAAATATTTTAAAACTGTCTATAGATTTTTTGCTAACACATATCTTCTTAATCCACCATACTTTAGCTTATCTTTCTTTATCTCATACCCTAAAGCAATAAAAGTATTTACACTAAAAGGATTGTATGGTGATGCTGTAGCTGTGATTAATTTCATCCTTCTTTCTTTAGCTATACTTTCAATAGTTGCACAAATGGTCTTTTGTAATCTATTCCCCCTATAATCCTCATCTACTATAGTTGATTCAATCTGACATACTTTTAATAAATCATTACCCTGTATTTCTAAATCATAGCCATAATTATGCTCATCATATTTATTCTCAACATAAACTCCCATTGCTATTAACTTATCTTTTTCGGTAATACATCCAATAATCTCACCTTTACCTAAAATCACTTCTTTAAATTCATCAATTGTTGATGGTGCATAAGTTTCTTTATTATCTATACCTGCTAAAATATTTTCTTGCAACTCCATTATTTTATTAATATGTGATAAATCTAATTTCTTTATTATTACATTAATTAACTCTCCATCTTTTCTCTTAACCACTAATTCCTTAATCATATTTTTTCCTCCCGTAATATATTTATTATGTTATTTATTCTATATTATAACAATTGTATAGTTTACAATCTATAAAAAAGTACGGTGACATCTTTTCCAATATCACCGTACTCTATAATATTACCTATTCTGCTATTCCATAATAACATCTCTTAGGAGATATTATTGTACCTTCTGCTTTTAAAGCTTTTATTACTTTATCTATTTCTTTTTTATCTATTCCCGTAACTTCAGCAATTTCTCCACCTTTCATAGGTTCTGCTGAATTTTTTAATACTTCTAATACTTTATCTCTTATTTCCATTTTACTACCTCCAAATATGTAAATCTTATAATAGATAATATAATATATTCTAACACTTTTCAATAATTATTATTAGAAAACAATCTTTATTTATATATATTTTTTTAGTATCGTCCGTGTTTTCACAAAAAAAGTATTGATAATTTTCGACTTTTATTATAAAATCTTATTGTATTAAGAACATTATTGTTTATTTTTTTAAAAATGTTCGCTTATATAAATCCTATAATATGGTTAGGATGTCTCTACAGAGCTACCGTAAATTGCTCTACACTATAAGCATCTATCATTATTTTTCGAGGAGTTGTTATTAATGAATTATGATGTAATAATAGTAGGTGCTGGACCGGCTGGAATATTTACAGCCTATGAATTAAATAAGAACAAGCCTAATTCAAATATATTATTAATTGAAGGTGGCAGAAGTATCGATAGAAGATCTTGTCCGAAAATAAGAACAAATAAATGTGTACAATGTAAGCCTTACTGTCACATTACATCAGGTTTTTCTGGCGCTGGTGCTTTTTCTGATGGGAAGCTATCTTTAAGCTATGAAGTTGGTGGAGATCTTCCTGAATTAGTTGGTGCAGATGAAGTTCAAAGTTATATTGACTATACCGATAATATATACCTAAGTTTCGGTGCAGATACAAAAATTGAAGGTATCGGTAATACTGATGAAATAAAAGAAATAAGACGTAAAGCTATTGAAGGTAACTTAAAACTAGTTGATTGTCCTATAAGGCATCTAGGTACTGAAAAAGCTCATGAAATATATTCAAAAATTCAAAACCACCTAATAGATAATGGTGTTACTATAAAATTTGATACTATAGTTAAAAATCTAATAATTAATGAAAACAAAATAAAAGGTGTTTTACTTTCTGATTCTATGACTAAAACAAAAGATGAAAAAATTTTTAGTGACAAAGTAATTATTGCTACTGGTAGAAAAGGTTCCGATTGGCTAAAAGATATGTGTGTTGAACATAATATAACTCACAGTGCTGGTCCCGTTGATATCGGTGTAAGAGTTGAACTTAGAAATGAAGTAATGGATAATGTTAATAGCGTCCTTTATGAATCAAAACTTATTGGCTATCCTGCACCTTTCAGAGATAAAGTTAGAACCTTCTGTCAAAATCCTGGTGGATTTGTTAGCCAAGAGAATTATGATAATAATCTTGCTATAGTAAATGGTCACTCATATAAAGACAAAAAATCAAATAATACTAACTTAGCAATATTAAGTTCTCATAACTTCGCAGAACCGTTTAATGAACCTATTGAATATGGTAAAAAGGTTGCTGAACTTGTTAATATGCTTGGTAATGGAAGTATTCTTGTTCAAAGATATGGAGATATTCTTGATGGTAAGAGAACTTGGCCACATGAATTATATCAATCAAATGTTAAACATACACTACCAGATGCCGAAGCTGGTGACTTAACTTCAGCACTTCCTTATAGAACATTAACTAACATTCTTAATTTTATAGAGTCTATGAATACTGTTGTACCTGGTTTTGCTAGTAGAGAAACATTACTTTATGGACCAGAGATAAAATTCTACAGTAATAGAATAACTCTAGATAAAAATTTCGAAACAAATATTGAAGGACTTCATTGTCTTGGAGATTCAAGTGGATGGACAAGAGGTCTAATGATGGCATCAGCAATGGGTGTTATGATGGGTAGAAAACTTTAAATATCTTACACTTTCAGTGCAAAATTCACAATTACCTTAAATTCTAAATATAATAATGGAGGTGTCGCATTAACAAATAAAAAGTTGTTAGCGATACCTCCTTTTATTATGACACAAGACAGGGCATAGATTAGATGGCACAAGGCGTAAGTAAGACTAATTCACAATTCAGTCAATTCACTATGGTGGTCAATTTTCCCCGAGAGGGAAAATATTTTAGTCCTTAGGGCGGCGCGAGGTATAGATGTATTTATCACATATATAAAACTGTTATACTTAAGTGTTGTTTTCTAAAAATCATAGATTCCTAGTGCAAGCTACATGAAAGCAAAGCTTTCATTAGCCCCCGTAATAGTTCTATATCAAATATAAATATCTTAAGACCTGTGCCTTGTGCCATCATACTTATGCCCTGATATTCTATTTTGCTAAAAAAACTGCCGCACTCCAATATAACTTCTTTGTGCGACAGTCCCTTCCTTACATTTACATTATTGAAATAACATCATATCCTTCATCTTCAATAGCCTCTTTTATTACTTCATCACTTACATTACTTCCTTCTACTACAGCTTTACCTTCTTTTAGATCTACAGTAACATTTTCAATTCCTGCAATATCTTCTAAAGCTTCCTTTACATGTGCTACACACTTTTCACAACTCATTCCTTCAATTTTAATAACTTTACTCATTTTTAATCCTCCTTAATTTTAACTGTTTTTAATCTTAATGCATTTAATAGCACTGATACCGATGATAAACTCATGGCTAATGCTCCTATCATTGGATTTAGAAGCGGTCCGCCAAAGATATGGAATATTCCCATAGCAAATGGTATTCCAAGAATATTATATCCAAATGCCCAACCTAAATTTTCTTTTATATTTCTCATAGTCTTTCTGCTAAGATTTATAGCTACAGCAACATCTAAAATATCACTTCTCATAAGCACTACATCTGCACTTTCTATAGCAATATCTGTACCACCACCTATAGCAATACCTACATCACTTTGCGCTAATGCTGGTGCATCATTAATACCATCACCAACCATGGCTACCTTCTTACCAGCTCTTTGTAGTTCTTTAACTACTTCTGCTTTTTTCTCTGGAAGAACACTTCCATAAACCTTATCTATTCCCACTAAGTTACCTATATATTCACAAGTTTCTGTTTTATCTCCACTTATCATAACAACTTCTATACCTTTTTGATGCAATAAATCTACTGCCTTCTTAGAAGTTTCCTTTACTACATCACTTACAGCAATTACACCTAACACCTTATTGCTAATAAGAATCATCGGTGTTTTTCCTTCTCTAGATAACTTATTTACTAACTCATCTAATTCATCACTATATAAATCTTTTTCTTTTACTAATCTATCATTACCAACAAAATATTCTTTACCGTTAATATTTCCTTCTACCCCTCTACCAACAAGTGCCTTAAATCCTTCCACCTCATAAATTATAACATTCTCTTCATTACCTTTTCTAACTATTGCATCTCCTAATGGATGTTCTGAATGTTTTTCTAATGAAGCTGCGATTTCAAGAACTTCTTTTTCAGGTATTCCAAATCCAATTACATCAGTAACTGTTGGCTCTCCTTTTGTAAGTGTACCTGTCTTATCAAAAACAATAGTATCTATTTTACCGGCTATTTCTAACGCTTCTCCACTTTTAATTAAAACTCCATTTTCTGCCCCTCTACCACTAGCAACCATTATTGCTGTTGGTGTAGCTAATCCTAATGCACATGGACAAGCTATAACTAATACTGATACTAAAATATTAATAACAAAACTTAAACTTTCTCCACCAAAGAAATACCATGACAATGCTGCAATAATAGCCAGTGTCATAACTATAGGAACAAAATATCCTGAGATAATATCTGCTAATTTTGCTATTGGTGCCTTAGAACCTTGAGCCTCTTCTACTACTTTTATTATTTGAGATAAAGTAGTATCTTTTCCTACTCTAGTAGCTTCATATTGAATTCTTCCATTTTTATTTAAACTACCACCAATAATGCCAGATCCTATTTCTTTTTCAACCGGAATACTTTCACCAGTAAGCATTGATTCATCTATAGATGTTTCTCCAGAAACTACTACCCCATCTACTGGTATCTTTTCTCCTGGTTTAACAACAATAATATATCCTACTTTTATATCTTCAAATTTAACTTTCCTTTCAATACCATCTTTTAAAACTGTAGCTTCCTTAGGTGATAAATCCATTAGCTTTTTAATAGCATCTTTAGTCTTTCCTTTTGCTATAGCTTCTAAATATTTTCCTAAAGTTATTAATGTTAATATTACACCTGCTGACTCATAATAAAGATTCATTGTATGAACACCAGTATATATTCTAATAGTATTTACAAAAGAATATATAAACGCTGCTGATGTTCCCATGGCTATAAGTGAATCCATATTTGGTGATAACTTCACCATGTTTTTAAATCCATGTATAAAGTAACTTCTTCCTACTATCATTACTGGAACAACTAATACTAATTGAATAGTAGCAAATACTGAAAGGTGTTCCATTGCTATTTTATCTAATGACGGAATAAACATAGGTACCATTGCTATTAGTAATAATGGAATAGCAAATATCATAGATAATATTAGTCTTTTCTTCATTTCTCTCAATATTTCTTCAGGACTTTTACCTTTTTCCTCTAACTCTAATGCTTTATATCCTTTTTTATCAATAGCTTCTTTAATTTCATCTATTGATACTTCTTTATTATTAAAATCAACTAATAATTTTTCTGTTGAAAGATTTACTGTTGCTTCATTTATTCCTGGTAACTTTTTAACTGTTCTTTCCACAGCTTTTACACAGGCTGCACAGGACATTCCTTCTATTTTTAATTCTTTCTTCATATATCCTCCTTACTTTCCTAAAAGTTTGCCTAGTATATCTATAACTTCATCTATTTTTTCATCTGCATTATCGTGATGCATCGCTTCTTTAACACAATGGTTCAAATGATTTTTTAATATCATACTATTAGATTTTTTAAGTAATCCTTGAGCTGATATTATTTGATTAGAAATGTCTATACAATATCTTTCATCTTCAATCATCTTAATTATTCCATCTATCTGCCCTCTACAAGTTTTTAAACATTGTAAAATCATTTTTCTATCTTTATCCATAAATCCTCCTTATTTGTACCCCTCCCCTAGGTGGGGGTGTGCAACTTTATAATACCACTCTTTTTTATTTTGTCAATAATATTATTTATAAATACGAATTTTATATAATATTATTTATAAATACGAATTTTATATAGAAATTCTGTCAATAATTTACCATGAGGTGATATTATTATGGAAAAGAAAAAATGGGCTAAACATAATATAAATTTATTACTAGCATTATCGCTATTTTTCATAGACGGAATTCTATTAGCACTTTTAATCTACATAAATTTATAATATTTCTAATGATAAGTTTGTTCTAGTTATACAATTATGATATAATAAATTTCACTAAACCTATATTTACTAACAATAAAAAAAGTTTATCCACAGGTACAACGAATTTTTTCATTGCAACTGTGGATAAACTTAACTTTTACACATTTAAATACAATGGATTCTTATCTTTTACAGATACGTAAGGATTTCCTTCATAATAAAATCTATTCAAAAAGTCTCTCGCCTCTTCTGCATAATCAATTCCTATTCTTTTACTTTTAACTATTTTTCCACAAGGCGCCTCTTCCTTCTCAAAAAATTTTTTCAATTCCTCATCATAATCAACTATAAAAAGTTCTCCATCCCAAAGCAATCCACTATTAAATCTCTTATCAATGTCTAATGCCATACATAACTTTGAAGGTCCGGAAGTTAGATTTAATCGTTCCCTTTTTGTTAACTCTCCATAAGTTTTTTCACTTTTTTTCTTAGTTCTATTGATAGAAATTTTATCTAAGCCTAATAATGGCTCAATAGCCCTTATTAACACTCCCTGTGGGACCCCTTCCCTCTCTGTTATAGCATTTAAACAATAATACATTCCATAAATACTGTACACATATGACGTACCTGCCATTTTATACATAGGCTTTACCCTTTCAGTAATCTTACCTCCATACGCATGAGCAGCCTTATCATTTACACCTAGATAAGCTTCCGTCTCAACTATCTTTCCTCCCACATACTTACCATCAATAACTCTAATTAAATATTTACCTAACAATTCTTTTGCTACCGTTAATGTATCTCTACCATAGAACTCTTCTTTTAACACTTTCATATACATTTCTCCTCGTATATTAATTATAAAACTAATTTATAATATATTCTTTACAATAAGCAGAAAATTATCAACTTCAGTGTACTTATGGTTGAGTTAATGAAATTTGATATAATATTAAACTAACAAACTTCTATCACTTAATGCTTCTTTAACATGAGCATGTTCAAATTCTTTCATTAACTTTTCTGTAGTTAAATCAACTTTATCTTTTTCTCTAATATCAACTATTACTTCTCCTTTATGCATCATTATCAGTCTATTCCCACTACTAATAGCATGATTAAGATTGTGTGTTACCATAAGCGTTGTTATTTTATTCTCCTCTACAAGTTCTTTAGTTATTGATATTATTTTTTCTGATGTCTTAGGGTCTAATGCTGCTGTATGTTCATCTAACAAAAGAACTTTAGGTTTACTCATTACAGCCATTAATAATGATATTGCTTGTCTTTGCCCTCCAGATAATAATCCAACCTTATCATTTATTTTATCTTCTAACCCAAGATCTATTTTTTCTAATTGTTCTTTAAATCTATTGATATTTTTTTTATTTATACCTGGTGTTAGATTATATGATTTTCCCTTATTAAAAGCTAAAGACATATTTTCAAGTATAGTCATATTAGAACATACCCCTTGAAATGGATTTTGAAAAACTCTTCCTATCTTTTTAGCTCTATAATGTTCCTTTTTATTTATAACTTCTTCTCCATCTAATAAGATAGAACCTTCATCAGCGATAATAGATCCACCTATAAGATTAAGTAATGTAGATTTTCCCGCACCATTACTACCTATAATAGAAATAAAATCTCCTTCATTGGCAGTAAAAGAGAATTTATTAAAAATAGTATTCTCATTTACTGTTCCTTTATAAAATGTTTTGGATAAATCATTAATTTGTAGCAACTTTTTCACCACCTTTAACTCTTCTTTTAAGTGAGAAAAGACTTCCATTACAACTAAGAGCAACTACTATAATTATTGCTGTAATAAGCTTTAAGTCTTGTGGTTCTATTCTGAATTGTAGTGCTACTGCCATCGCTACCTTGTAAACTATAGCTCCTACAATAGCAAGGGTTGTCCCTTTAATAAATGAAACTTTACCAAGAATAGTTGAACCTATAATAACTGCTGCCAATGCCATAACTACTACCCCTGTTCCCATACTTACTTCTGCATAACCTTGATATTGTGCTGTCATTGCTCCTCCTAATGATACAAAACCATTGGAAATTATAAGTCCTAAAATTTTAACATTATCTTTACTCACACCAAGAGATGTAACCATTTGATCATTATCACCAACTGCTATTAATAAAAATCCCCTTTTTGTTTTTAAGAATAAATCAAATAGTATTTTAACTACAGCCAAAATACACACTATAACAACAAGTTTATTAACTTTATCACTAAAAATTAATTCCTTACCGAAAAAAGGAACATTAGATTTTCCCATTATTCTTAAATTAATAGAATATAATCCAGTCATAACTAAAATTCCACTCATAAGAGCATCTATTTTTAACTTAACATGTAATATTCCTGTAAAAAATCCTCCTATGCATCCTGCCATAAAAGCCAACAAACAACATATAAATGGATTTATATTTTTCATAAGTCCTAAAGCACAGACTGCAGCCCCTAAAGGAAATGTTCCATCTACAGATAAGTCTGGAAAATCTAATATTTTATAAGTAATATAAACACCTATTGCTACAACGGCAAATATCAATCCTTGCTCCAATGTACTAATCACTATTTTATCCATCACTAATTACTCCCTTTTATCTTTTCTGCTTTCTTATCAATATCTCCTGGCAAAGTTATCCCTAATGCATCTGCAGTATCTGTATTCACAATAAGATTCATATCTTTTAATGTTGTCACTGCAATATTTTCTGGTTTTTCTCCTTCTATAATTTTTATAACAACATCAGCTGTATTTCTACCTAATTGCTTATAGTCTATTCCTAGTGTCGCTAATGCACCATTTTCAACCATACCTCTTTCTGCTGCAATAACTGGTATTTTCTTTTCTATAGCTTTCTTATTTACTAAAGCTGCTGCATTTGCAATAGTATTGTCTGTAGGAATATATAAAGCATCTACTTCTCCTAATAATGAATTTAATGCTGCATCTATCTCATTAACATTAGTTATTCCCTTAGGTATAATTTCTAATTGAAAATCTGATGAAGCTTTTTTTGCCTTATTCACTTGCACTTCTGAATTTGCCTCTGATGTATTGTATAACATTCCTATTTTCTTTGCCTTAGGTACTAATGTCTTTAATAATTGAAATTGCTTTTCTATTGATACATCATCTGAAGTTCCTGTTACATTTGTTCCTGGATTCTCTAATGACTTTACTAATTCTGCTGCTACTGGATCTGTTACTGCAGTAAAAACTATCGGTATATCTTTTGTAGCATTATATGCAGCTTGTGCTGCTGGTGTAGCTATAGAAACTATTATATCTTTCTTATCACTTACAAAATTTTGAGCTATTTGTTGAGTTATAGCATTATCACCTTGAGCATTTTTATATTCATACTCAATATTTTTACCATCTTCATAACCTTTCTCTTTCATTCTCTCTTCAAAGCCTTCCCTAGCTGAATCTAATGCAGGATGTTCTATCAATTGCTCTAACCCAATTTTAACCTTATCATTTTTGTTAGAATCACCTTTACTACATCCAGAAATTATTCCCAATGTTAAAGTTAATGAACATATAATAGCCAATATCTTTTTCCCTTCCATGTCCCATTCCTCCTAAAAAATCGTTTACCACATATTAGCACAAACGTCATCAATTGTAAATATCCTTATTAAATGTATAGCTATATTAAAATTCACATTAGTTATATATTTTCAAAAAATAATTAAAAGAGCTATAAACCTAATAATTAAATATTATGCTTATAACTCCTTATTTGAAGAATTCCCTTATAATAAGTATCTTAACTTTAGATAAAACTTATATTATATTGTTATATAAAAACTCTTTACATTAAAAAAGCTCTTACACTCCTATTAGCGCAATAGCTTCTATTATTTATATATTCTATTCTTGTAACGATCTATGTCCAAGTCCTATAACAACTTCATTTAAATGCAATAGTCCAATAGATAAAAATATAGCCACACATATATGTTCTCCGCCTCTAGCTATACCTATTTTACCACCAACATTTAAATTATTTGCTCTTCCGCTAACTTGCGATATTGCATCTCTAGTTGCTCCTGCTATAGCACCATCCTCAACATGAGTACCTCTAATAATACCAGATCTCTTTGAAGCTACTAAAGCTCTTTCTATTATCTTTATAATACTCTCATTTAAATTTCCACCAATATCAACAGCTGCAACCTTTATCCCTTTATCTCTTAGACTTTTTTCATATTCCCTTTCTTCTTCTCTTGAAGATATTGCCATCCTTATAGCTTCTTTAGAAATATCTATACTTGAGTACATAAACCGTAACCCTCCTCATATACTTTATCTTTTGCAAGGTTATCTTATTATTTATTCTATTGATCTTCTTCTCATTGTAATATCTAATTTAATCTTCTTGCAATAATAGTATATCCCATATGTTAATAAGATTGCTAGTGCAAAAGGTGCTGCTATAATTGCTGTACAGATAAATATACTAGCTACAGACCATGCTTTAATTTTTTTACTTCTCATTTCCATCCCCATCATTCCTCTTCTTATTTGCTCTTATTATATCATGAAAAATATACAATATTTATTAAGTTCTCCTTAAGATTTTATTAAAATACTATTATAAGAAACAAGGTTAATTTATAGAAATTTTATTTTAATTTAATTTTTTAAAATAATTTTTTTATAAATTTTATTGACTTTTATTTTTTAAAATGATATTATAATATCACTAAGTCGAACGATGTCGAACTTAGTAAATGTTCCCGTAAAGCGAATGCTTATTGTATAGGATTATACCCCGTAATCCTATAAAGAATTCAATATTTCCCTAACCCCCTTAACCGCAACGCCGACGTTGCGGTTATTTTTTTATATTTAATATTTCATAAAAATCTACATTACTTCTTATATTAATTAATATATATATTAGTATCACTATTATATTTAATTCAGCAATTTTAGGAGTGATTTTTATGACTTTGACTAAGGATAAAATTAAAGAAGATTTTATAAATAAAACTACTTCTCTTTTCGCACAAGATGTATCTGAATGTAGCAATTCTTATAAATATCTTGCACTAGCTAGCCTAGTAAAAGATTATGCTGCACAAAATTGGCTTAACACTAATAAACAATATGCAGAGACTTCTGAAAAACAAATTTATTATTTCTCTATGGAATTCTTAATAGGGCGACTACTTCAAAGTAACTTAATAAACTTAGGTATCAGAGATTTATGTGAAGAAGCATTAAAAGAACTAAATATAAACCTTAGAGAATTAGAAGAAACCGAAGTAGATGCTGGCCTAGGAAATGGTGGACTTGGTAGACTTGCTGCTTGTTTTTTAGATTCTATGGCTTCACTAGAACTTCCCGGTCACGGCAATGGAATAAGATATAATTATGGACTATTTGAACAAAAAATAGTTAATGGCTACCAAGTAGAAATCCCTGATAATTGGTTAAAGGACGGTAATATATGGGAAACCCGTAAAGATGATAAATCTGTTATTGTTAAATTTTATGGTACTGTTAAAACTATAGAAAAAAAGGGACGGCTAAACTTCGAACTTCAAGATTATGAAGCTGTACGAGCTGTACCTTATGATACGCCTATAATAGGTTATAAAAATAAAACAGTAAATACCTTAAGATTATGGAGCTCTGAGCCAGTCCACTCTGATTTTGACTTATACGAATTCTCTAAAGGAGACTATTGCAAAGCTCAAGAATATAAAGCTGATGTACAAGCAATATCTCAAGTACTATATCCTGATGACTCCACCGAAAAAGGAAAGTTGCTACGTCTTAAACAACAATATTTCTTTGTATGTGCTGGTATTCATTCCATAATAAAAAGATTCAAAAAATCAGGACACTCTATTTTTGATCTAGATAAACATGTTCAAATTCACATTAATGACACTCACCCTTCTGTAGCCGTTGCTGAACTCATGAGAATTCTTATAGATGAAGAAGAATTAAATTGGGATGATGCTTTTAGAATAACAGTAAATACTCTAGCATATACAAATCATACAATACTTTCAGAAGCTCTTGAAAAATGGCCTATAGATTTATTTAAAAACTTATTACCAAGAATATATATGATTATAGAAGAAATCAACAGAAGATTCTGTGAAGATATTCGATTAAAGTTTCCTAACGATGAAGAAAAAGTACGCAGAATGTCTATTATAAGTGATGGTGTAATAAAAATGGCATATTTAGCAATAGTGGGCTCTCATTCTATAAACGGCGTAGCTAAACTTCATACTGATATCCTTAAGCATAGAGAGTTAAAAGATTTTTATGAACTATTCACTCTAAGATTCAATAATAAAACTAATGGTATAACCCATAGACGTTGGTTATTGCAAGCAAATCCTGAATTAGCTAAAGCTATATCTGATACAATAGGTGATACCTGGATAAAAAATCCAAAGGAGCTTTCTAAACTTAGAAAGTTTTCTACAGATCCAGAACTGAAATCTAGAATAGATAAAATTAAATTCAACAATAAATTACTATTAGCTCGATATGTAAAAGATAAATATAATATTTTAATAGATCCTAATTCTATATTTGATATACAAGTAAAAAGGTTACATGCCTATAAGAGACAAATACTAAATATCTTACACATAATGTACCTTTATAATACAATAAAAGAAAACCCTAATTTAGATTTAACACCTAGAACCTTTTTCTTTGGTGCTAAAGCATCTCCTAGTTACCATTTAGCAAAAGAAACTATAAAACTTATAAATACTGTAGCAACATTAATAAACAATGATCCTGTTGTAAATAAAAAAATTAAAGTAGTATTCTTAGAAAATTATAGAGTATCTTTAGCAGAAAAAGTTATTCCTTGCGCCGATGTATCAGAACAAATATCTACAACTACTTTTGAAGCATCTGGAACTGGAAATATGAAATTTATGATGAATGGAGCTATTACCTTGGCTACTCTTGATGGTGCTAATGTTGAAATATACGATGCTGTAGGTGCCGATAACATAGTTCTATTTGGAATGGATGTTCATGAAGTTACACAATATCTTAACTTTGGCGGATATTCTTCTAGACGTATATATAATGAAGATAATCGTCTAAGAAAAGTTTTAGACCAATTGGTTGATGGCTCTTTAAATGTTTCTCCTTATGAATTTAAAAATCTTCATAATTCTCTTTTAGATATGAATGATGAATATTTTGTCCTTAAAGATTTTAATTCATATGTTAAAGCGCAAGAAAAAATAGATCTACTTTATAGAGATCATCAAAAGTGGTTAGAAATGTGTATTATAAACATTGCTGAATCAGGAATATTTTCATCTGACAATACGATAAAAGATTATGCTATAGATATATGGAATACAAATCCAGTTAAAATTCAATAGAAAATGAGGTGTCGCACTCTGATCTATCTAGCACCTTTGTGCGACAGCTCCTAACTATATGACTAATTCCTTAGCCTTTCCTACTCTATTTTTTATGATATCTCTTAACTTGTAATAATCCTCCATAGACTTATTTACTTCTTCATCACTTGGAATATACTCGCTATATTGACTTTTACTTAATATATTTACAATGTCAAAAATCACTATTCCCTCTTCTTTAAATACTTTATTTCCATAACTTATATATGTATCTCCACTATCAAAATACACACCTATATTTTCTAACTGTAAAGTTATTCTTTTAAAAATTTCTTTTACAATAATATCATTACTATATTTTAAAATCTTATTTCTCCAAAGTATTTCTCTAAGGCTCTTATAAATGTATATAAGTATAATAATAAGAATAATACTTATTAACATAATGAAAGTTACATTTCTCATAGACAAATTTTCATATGCCTTTGACGTTAACTTATCGAAAAATCCTTTAAATTTATCTACAAAACCATTATTCGACTCATTAGAAATTCCTACAGTAGGTTCAAAGTTCATCCATCCATAACCTGATATATATACCTCTGGAAATGCATGAGCATCTTTTTCTCTAACTACATATTTATTACTTTCTTCATTAAACTCATCAGCTACAAATCCTTCTACATATCTTGCTGGTAATCCACTAGCTCTTGCCAAAATTACCATTGCTGATGCAAATTGCACACATACACCTTTTTTACCTTCAAAAATGAAATAATCATTATAATCTTGTCCATCCGCAGCTTTTCCCATGTCAAAATCATATTGAAATTCTCCACTTGTAAAAAACTTCTCTATAGCAACTGCCTTTTCATAATCTGAATCTTTATTTTTTGTTATCTCTTTTGCTAAATCATATACCCTATCCGGAATAGTATCTGGTAACTCTGTATATTTATATCTATATTTTATACTATCCTTTATCCCATTATATAAACTTTGCTCTAAGAAAAAATTTTTTCCTTCCATAGAGTGAAATATATCATAATATCTTTCTTTATTAAGATAGCTTAATAATTCCTTTTGCAAAGAATCTTTATTTATTTTTTGTGATACATATTTTATCTCATAGATCATGTTTTCATCAGTTTCTCTATCTTTAAGATAATATTTTGCTAAACCATCTTTATATACTTGTTCTTTAGTTCCTGGTACTCTTATATTTAATGTCCCTGGTACATTTAACAAATATTCTCCATTATAATTTCTATAATAAATTTTGGCTTTTTTAATTTCTCCATTGATAGATTTATATTTTTTTAATATATTAATCTCAGAATTATCATCATCATAATAATCTTCTACTGATGAAGCAACATCATCTATACTTGGTATAAGCTTATCCGTATCTTCTACTATTTCTTGTTGTAATAATGATTTATCACCAATACACCACTTATTATTTAGATACTTATCCCAACTTTGAACTCTTATATATAATGGTTCATCGCTCTCTACTTCAAAAAGTACCTTATTACTTTGAGGTACACTTTTTACATCTATATCTGTATCTTTTTTTGCCTCAGAAGTATTAAGTTTTTTACTTACATTACCTCCATAAGCAGTACTGATAGTATCAGATATCTTATTATTAAACTTAGGAATTGGAATAATACTAGTAAATACAATAATAAATATTAAAGCAAATATAATAACTTTAATATTCACTTCTTTATTAAGAATTTCCTTTCCTAAATTACTCATTGCATAAAGTAACATAAATAATAATATAAACATTATAAAGCTAAAATTTATACCTTTTTCACATCTACCTACATGAAAAAATAATGGTATGAATCCTATTAACAGTATAATAATCATTCTTCTTATAACTAATGTAAAATAAAATGTTACTGAAGCAAAAAAATAAGAAAACAAAATATAACTTATAATAAAAAAGTTACTAGTACACTTTTCTCCATGAGGAGCTACTGTTATCCATGCTAAATATGAAGTATCTCCATCATTTAAAATCGATAAAAATAATACACCTATAAGCAAAATTATTGTCATAATTAAATACTGTATTATTCCTTTATTCTTTCTTAGCTTTACATGATTAAAAAATATAAAAAGAGGAATATCAATTATTGATACCAATACAATACATAATATTAGTGAGCTTTCTGTTACTAAATTAAGAATCCAACTAGTGCAATTTATCGAAAAAAGTAATGGTATCATCATCTCTAGTTCATTTGATTTTAACTTTCTCACTTTATATCCCCTTTCCTAAGATAAATTATAAAATTTATAATCCTCCGTTAGTAACCACAAATTTCTTTTATTAATAGAATCATTACTCTCTTTTACTAAAACTAACTCACATTTTTTTTCATTTAATTGGTTAGTAGCTTCTATATTCTCTGTAACAAAAATCACATTACTTTTTACAGGTACCTGCTCTAAAGATTGTTTTGATTCATCTTCATTAGAAGTATAAATAAATTGGTATTCCGCAAACTTATTCTGAATTGTTATTAAATCTTCACAATCCTTTATGGATTTTATAGTCCAACTACTATTTTCATATACACATATTTCTACATCTATATTTATATCTAATAAAACAGCTGCTAATGACAATACTGTTTTCAATATTCTACTTTCTAGCATCATATTATCTCTTTTTTTATTATTTTTCTTTGTAATTATATATGGATTCATGATAATTGTTTTCTTATTAATTTCTATAATATTTTCGTTCTTTCTCACTAGAAGCTCTTGATTTCTAGAAAATCTCTTCCAGTTAACTCTATTTAAATTATCACCAGGTATATATTGTCTAAATTCATATCCTGGTTCTACTTCTACATTGTCAAAGTTTATATAATAATCACTATTTCTTATTATTCTGCTATCAGTAAAACTTCTTACTATATCACTATCTCTATCTATAGGAAAAATCATCGGTAATACTGTTAATTCTTTTTTATTATTACAAATATCTATGTTTACATTAGATATTCCAAAATAATCTTCTATTTTTATATTATCTATACCCACAGTTCCTTTTCCCCTAAATAACTGATAATATTTCATAGAAATTTCTTTCGACTTTCCTGCTTCCACAGTAAACCTAATTCTATCTGAATTATCAAAATCAAAAATATCATCTTTTATAATTTCTATTTCTATAACGGCTGTTGGTAAAATAGATTTATTTTTTATTTCTACCTTTACTTCAATAAATTCTTTCCTCATAGTATCTTCTTTCGGCAACGTAATATGTACATCTATACAACGTTTTGTATTTTGCGTAAACATTACAGCTATAATGGGTATCATAATAAATACTATAAGTAATAACCCACTGACTATTCCGCCTAAAAGATATGCATTTAAAGCTACTAAAGTAAACATGAACAAAAACTCTATTTTATTCTTCATAGACTTCATCCTTTACTTTTAATACAATGGAACTTCTACATTTTTAATTGTTTCTTTTATAATCTCTTCATTAGTAGTTCCAATGCTAGATTTTAATATTAACCTATGTGCTAAAACCGGTACTGCCATCTCTTGAATATCATCTGGAATAACATAATCTCTTCCTCGAATATATGCTAAAGATTTAGCTGCTTTTAACAAGCTTATTCCTCCTCTAGGACTTATCCCTACTAATACTTTTGGATTTTTTCTGGTTTCTTGTATCAAATCTACTATATAATATTTAATATTATCAAATATAATAACTTCTTTTACTTGTTCTTGCATATTAATAAGTTCTTCTATAGTTATTATTGATTCTAATTCTTTTAATGGATTTTTACTTTCAAATCTGTCTAAAATCAATTTTTCTTCTTCCTTATTAGGATATCCCATAGATACCTTTAATAAAAATCTATCCATTTGAGCTTCAGGTAATTTATAGTTTCCTTGATGTTCTACCGGATTCTCTGTGGCTAATACCATAAATGGTCTAGGAATATCATGTCTTTTCCCATCTACAGTAACTTGAAACTCCTCCATAACTTCTAATAAACTTGATTGACACTTTGGCGATGACCTATTAATTTCATCAGCTAAAAGAAAATTGCACATAACTACTCCTGGTTTATATGTAAATTCTCTCTTTTCAGAATCAAACATAGAAAATCCTACAACATCTGATGGCATTATATCGGGAGTAAACTGTATTCTATTAAAAGCTCCATCTACAGACTTAGCTAATGCTCCAACAACTTGTGTTTTTCCAACACCAGGTACATCTTCAATAAGTACATGACCTTCACTAAGCAACGCTACCATAAGATGTTCTATAACATTTCTTTTTCCAATTATAATTTTCTCTATATTATCTATTATTTTTTTTACATTTTCATTCATTAGATTCCTCCAACATATTTGACATACTTTGCTATGTAATTATATATTCTTTTGGAAAATTTTGCAACTAGATGTTATAAAAAATTCACAATCATCGAAGATGTTCCTATAGTTATTTTGCACTAAAAACATTCTTCTACAATTGTGAATTTACTTTCTTATATTACTTTCTTATATTACCACATCTATTCATAGCACTTATTAATGCATTCAATGATGCTGTAGCAATATTTTCTGATATTCCTACTCCAAACCATTCTTTTCCTTTGCTTTCTATTTGTATATAACAAACTGCTCTAGAGCAAGAACCTCCTTCAAGGGCATGTTCTGAATAATTTTTAAACTTACAATCAACATCTTCATCAGATATTAATCCATTATAAAATGCATTTAGTGGACCATTTCCTTTTCCTACAATCTCTTTTATCTTACCATTCACTGCAACCTTAGCTTTGATAGAGACTATATTCTTACCACCTTCTACATCATCAGTTGATTGTATTTCATATCCCTTAAGTTCATATGGCTTATTTACATCTAAATAGTGCTCTTTAAATATATCAAAGATTTGATTAGGTGTTAATTCTACTCCTACTTCATCAGACTTTTCTTGGACAAATGAACCAAATTCCGGATGCATTGCCTTAGGCAACATAAATCCAAAATCATTTTCCATTATATATGCTGCTCCACCTTTTCCTGATTGACTGTTTATTCTTATAATTTCTTCATATTCACGACCTAAATCATGGGGATCAATAGGAAGATATGGTACTTCCCACATATAAGAATTTTTCTCCTTCATAGCTATAAATCCTTTTCTTATAGCATCTTGATGTGATCCTGAAAAGGCTGCATATACTAGCTTACCTGCATATGGATGTCTAGGATGGACATAAAGTTTAGTACATCTTTCATAAACTTCTATTAACTTATTAATATCGTGAAAATCTAACTTTGGATCAATACCTTGAGAATATAAGTTCATAGCTGTTGTAACTATATCAAGGTTTCCTGTTCTCTCACCGTTACCAAATAGAGTTCCTTCTAATCTATCTGCTCCTGCCAAAAGTCCAAGCTCACTTGATGCTGTACAAGTTCCTCTATCATTGTGAGTATGAAGACTTAATATAATATTTTCTCTATTAGATATATGTGTGGAGAACCATTCTATTTGATCTGCATAAACATTTGGTGTTGCCATTTCTACTGTAGATGGTAAGTTTATTATTACCTTTTTATCTTTAGTAGGTTTCCAAACATCAATAACTGCTTCGCAAATTTCTAGAGCATACTCTAATTCTGTACCAGTAAAGCTTTCTGGTGAATATTCAAAAGTAAAATCTGTTTCTGGATACTTGTTTTTATATTCATTTAGTAACTTAGCACCACTAACGGCTATATCAATAATCTCTTCTTTAGACTTTCTAAATACAACTTCTCTTTGTAATACTGATGTAGAATTATAAAGATGCACTATAGCCTTTTTTACCCCAACTAAACTTTCAAAAGTCTTTTTTATTAAATGCTCCCTAGCTTGTGTTAATACTTGTATTGTAACATCATCCGGTATAAGATTTTCTTCTACTAAAGATCTTAAAAATTTATATTCTGTTTCTGATGCTGAAGGAAACCCTATCTCTATTTCTTTGAACCCCATATCAACTAATAGTTTGAACATTTCCTTTTTCTCTTCAACATTCATAGGTGATGGCAATGCTTGATTTCCATCTCTTAAATCAACACTACACCAAATAGGTGCTTGTTCTATTACATTATTTGGCCATTTACGATTAGGTAAATTAACCACTGGATACTTTCTATACTTTTTGAAATCATATGACATATATATTTAGCCCCCTCTTATATTATCAATAGAAAATAAAAAACCTCGTCTCATAAAAGAGACGAGGCTAACTCGCGGTACCACTCTATTTAGCTTCTGTTACAAAAGCTCACTCTATCGGTGGCGACTTATAAAAAATTTACCACCTATCCCTATAACGTGGGAATTACGTTCATCCTTAGACAAAATCAGTCTAAGTTAAAAGCTCACAGACAAGTTCAGAACTAAAAAATTACTGGTTCACAGCTCCTCCAGCTCTCTGAGAATTTTTATCATACTTACTACTTCTGATCATTGCTTGTAAAATATTGATTGTAAAATATTATATATTATAAAGTAGATTTTGTAAATACCTATTTCCATTTTCTATTGCTGTATTTATTTCTTGCTGCTCTACTTTACTTTGACTTTTAACATCATTAAGTAAAATTTTTTCTTTATCTTTAGTTTTACAAGCTAAGAAATTTATTAATATAGCTATAATAATTATTATTGTAAAAATTCTCTTTACCATAAAACTTTTCCCCTATCAATACCGCACTAATAAAGATCTTGCATTTCTACCTTCTCTACTACTCCATTTTCTATATATACCTTAGCAAACATTCCTTTTGATGAAAATCCCGGTACATTCCATTCATCAGCTTCACATTGTTTTCTATATATTCCTTGTGCAATCTCACAACTAACTCCATAAAAAAAAGTTGATGCTACAAGCGAAACATTATTGCAATATTTTATCAAATCATACGATACAATCCATGGACATTCTTCTGATACATAATATTCTTCCTCGTCACCATCATTTATTCGTATATAATACTTTCCCAACTTTCTATCTAAGGCATCATTTCCATCCACACTTGCCTGTTTTATAGCCTCTTCGCCTTCATAAAATTCTACTTCCTTTAACACTAAAACTCTATTATATTCCTTACCTTCAAATTTAGTAATATAACACAACTTTGTACCTGTAAAATAACTTTTTTCATCTACATATGTATCGCTTTGTACAGAATTTGTTTCATTTTTCTTATCATCTTTATCATTTTTTTTATTTTCTACTATTACATTATTATTTTTATCTTTAATCTCAAGATTTAACATTACTTTTCTTCCATATTGAGCTATATTGCCTCCATAAGTAAATACACCTACTACATTATTTTTTACCTTATTATTATTCCACTTTATTTTCCCTGTAACCTTACTACCATTAACATCTAATAATACCTCATTAGGTAACTGATAATCTTCACCAGCATATATTACTTTATTCATTACTATAACATCAAAAGTATCTTCTATACTTTTTAATTCTTTCTTCATATTTTCTACATCTACACCATTATCTATAGCTAATCTAATAATTCGATATGCATCATCGCTCCTACCTTTTTCTAAATACTTATCTTCTATCTTTTTATAAGTATCTACATTAGCTTTGCTTATAGATATTGCTTTCTCATACCATTTTCTTGCCTTATCATAATTTTTTTCTTCCAAATACTTATTTCCATTTTCTATTGCTGTATTTATTTCTTGCTGCTCTACTTTACTTTGACTCTTAACATCATTAAGTAATATGTTTTCTTTATCTGCCCCTGTACAAGCTATACAATTTATTGATATAATTATACCTACAAATAAAGCTAAAATCCTTTTTAACATAATTTTCATCCCACCTAATAACTTAAACCTTGTAAAGATGTTCTATTGAATTTTACTATCTTATTATTTTCTACATATACCCACCATAATTGACCATAATTGTCTTCCTTACTATAGCTATTATAATATCTATCTATATAATCTTTCATCTCTTTTAAATTCATATTTCTAGATTCATAACCTGTTCCATCTGGAGTTAATATATTATCAATATACACATACGTACATGATTCACTTATATAATATTTTTCTTCTGATATAGAAAGATTTTTAATCCAATACTCATCTTTATCACCATCACAATCATCGTACTCCAAGTAGTTCCCAGTATATTTATCTACTAATGCTTCTTGATCCTTTGGAATATCTACACTAAAGTATTGAACCTCATCTACTATTGCATAACCATTACCCTCATTATCATTAAATTCTTTAATAAAACATAATTTTTTACCGTCTCTACTATTTTCATTAACTAAATCACCTTTTACTTTGCTATTTGATAATTCCTTATCCTTAATTTCAAGGTTCATGATAACTTTTCTTCCATAAAGAGATATCTTCCCATCATAAACAAATTTTCCAGACTTATTAGTGCTGATGCTACCGTTATTCCAAGTTATTTTCCCATTAATATCTTTACCATCAATATTTAATGATGCTTCACTTGGTAAACTATAATCTTCACCAACATATATACTTTTATTCATTACTATAACATCAAAACTATCTTCTATCTTTTTTAATTCTTTTTTCATATTTTCTACATCTACATCATTATCTATAGCTAATCTAACAATTCGATATGCGTCATCTTTTCTATCTTTTTTTAAATACTTATCTTCTATATTTTTATAAGTGCTTGCCTTGCTCCTATTTATACATATTGCCTTCTCATACCACTTCTTTGCCTTATCATAATTTTTTTCTTCTAAATACCCATTTCCTTTTTCCATTGCAGATTTTATTTCTTGATTCTCTAATTTACTCTTACTTTTAACATCTTTAGCTAAAATAGTATCTTTATCACCTTTAATACACCCAAACAAACTAAAAGTAACTACTAGCATTACAAAAATAGTAACTATCTTCCTTACCCTCTTCAAAAATATACCTCTCATAAATACCACCCTTCGTATTAATGATATAACTATATTTTTTCCAAGTTTCAGTTACTTGTTTCCAACTTGTTAACAACTCTAGGTATTTTTATCGAAACTCTTATTATTTCTCCATTTTCTATATTTATACTTCCATCATGTTCTCTAATGATTTCACTACAAATATATAATCCTAGCCCTCTACTTTTCTCTTTTTCTTCTATAGAATCTTTTGATTTTACAAATGGTTCAAAAATATTCTTATAAATCTTTTCTGGTATAGGATTTCCTTTATTTATAACATCAGTAACATACATATCTCCATCTACATATCCCTTAACCACAATGCTTTCATTTATATGTGAATACTTTATAGCATTATCAATAATATTTATTAATACTTCTCTAATTCTACTATTTTGCCCCAATATATATCCTTCTTCTGATTCTTTATCTATTTTTAACGAATACTTCTTTGCTTTCATATTCATGTCATCACAAATTTGGTCTATTATTCCTTTCATTTCTAACGGAACCCACTCTTCTTCGATATAAGAAATTCCTTTAGATACATCTATAAGATCTAAAACCAGTTTATGCAATCTTTCACTTTCTGAATATATCCTCTCTACCGCTCTCTTTTTAAACTCCTCATCATCTACAACATCATCTTTAAGCATCTCTGCATATCCTGATATTGCTGTTAGCGGAGTTTTTAGTTCATGAGTAACATTATTAAAAAACTCTACTCTACTTTTTTCTAACTTTTCAACCTTACTCTTTTGTAGTTTTATATCTTCTATTTGATGTTGTATCTTATTCTTCATTTCCATAAAAGACTTAGATAAAATTCCTACTTCATCATTACTTTTTACTTCCACTGATACATTATAATCTCCATCACCAACCTTATTTACTACATCTGTCAATTTACTTATTGGTTTAGTGATTTTTCTTATAATAAAAAACAATATAATAAAAACTATTAAAAATACAATTGTTTCAATAATCGTAGTAAATCGTATTGTATTTCTATATTCATTGTATATATCAGTATAGTCTTTATTAATTACTACTATCCCTAAGTAACTACTGTCTATATAGATAGGATAAGTTAATACACCATTCATTTTATCTTTTCTATAATTAATATTCACTATAGCCTTTTTCCCCTTGGAACTTTTAATTCCTCTTTTAATAATATCCTCAAATCCCTTATTTCCACTATCAGCAAATACTTCACCATTCATATTTCTTACTTGACTATTACAATTATAATTTACGGTTATATAACTTGTTATATTTTCTGCTTCTTTCTTTAACCCTTCTTCATTTGACTGTAGTTCATCTATTATTAACCTATACTTTACATACTCTCTTGTACTACTCATAACTTCTTTCAGCGAGCTATATACAGTACTTTCCATATTAGATACTAGAACTTCTCTCGTTATAAAATTAATAGCTACTAAAAGTATTATAAGTACTATTGATGATGAAATTGTAAATTTAACCTTTATTTTCATAAATATTTACCTCATAACATAACCTATACCAAAAACAGTTTCTATAATAGATAATGTTCCTTTACTATCTAACTTACTTCTTAATCTCCTAACATGAACATCTACTGTTCTAAGTTCACCATCATAATCATATCCCCATACCTTGTCCAATAACTGTTCTCTTGAAAAAACTTTATTTTTATTCTTAACTAAGAACTCTAACAAATCATATTCTTTTGGTTTTAACTTTACTTCTTCATCACCTTTTAAAACAATTCTGCTTTCCAAGTTTATTTTTACGCTATCATTTATTTTTATGTATGAATTTTCCATAACATCTTTATATTTATCCACTCTTCGCAATGCAACTTTTACTCTAATCAATACTTCTTTTATATGAAATGGCTTTGTAATATAATCATCGGCTCCTAATTCCAGACCTAATACTTTATCCACAATATCATCTCGTGCTGTCAACATTATTACAGGAATACAATTATTACTGTTTATATATTTGCAAATTTCAAAACCACTCTCATCTGGTAAATTTATATCCAATAAAGCTAAATTAGGCTTAAATGTATCTAATAAGTTTCTTGCTTCTGCGCCATTAAATGCACTTCTAACAATATATCCATCTGACCTCAACGCTGCTGATAATATATCATTTATAGATTCTTCATCCTCTACTACTAATATCTTAAATTTCATTTTTTTACCTCTCTTATTATTTTATCCCATACCAATAATACCAAAATTTACTGAATAAATAAAATATTTTCTGTAAAATTATATAATTTTCTGACATTTATCAAAAAAAAAAACGTTGTAAGATTATTGAACTAAATCTTACAACGTTAATATCTATTTTGATATTATCTCTATTCCATCTTCAGTAACTAATATTTGATGCTCCCATTGAGCTGATAAACTTCCGTCATCAGTAATTGCTGTCCAATCATTATCAGCATCTACGAATAATGAGTATCCACCAGCATTTATCATCGGTTCTATAGTAAACATCATACCTGGTACTAATATCATACCTTCACCTTTATTTCCAAAGTGATATACAAAAGGTTCTTCATGGAATTCAAGTCCTACACCGTGACCACCAAAGTCTCTAACAACTGAATATCCATTTGCTTCAGCATGTTCTTGTATAGCAGCACCTATATCTCCTAAAAATCCCCATGGCTTAACTGCTTCTATTCCTTTATATAAGCATTCTTTTGTTACTTCAACTAACTTTCTAGCTTCTTCTGAAACATCTCCAATCAAAAACATTCTTGATGAATCAGAAAAATATCCATCTAAAATTGTAGATACATCAACATTTATTATATCACCACTTCTAAGAATAATATCTTTATCTGGGATACCATGACAAACCTCTTCATTTATTGAAGTACAAACACTCTTTGGGAATCCTTGATAATTTAACGGTGCTGGAATACCACCTTTTTCAATAGTGTAGTTATGAACTATAGTATTTATATCTTCCGTACTCATTCCTTCATGTATCTTTTCAGCTACAAGATCTAATGCCCCTTTTGTTATTTCGGCACTTTTTCTTATTCCTTCTATTTGTTCTGGAGTTTTTATTATATCTCTTGAAGGCATTTCATATCCTTCTTCTTTTAACTTTTCATATTTTTCATCAAAGTTCATATGACACTTTTTATACTTTAAGCCGCTTCCACACCAGCAATGATCATTTCTATTCATCTTCATTTTATCGTCTCCTTAATTCGTTACAAATTATTAACTCTATATTTTATTATAACTTTTAAGAAGATTTAATCAATAATATATATCATTTTATTCAAAGAACTCCATAAGCCAACTTAGAAAGCCTGGACTATTCTTCTTATCATTTATAGATGGATGAAATATCTCGTTATTATCTTTTGTTGATTTTGGTGTTGCAAAAGTTGTAACTCCATCTGAATATTGTAATCTTCCATTTCTTTCGAATATAGAAAATAATATGTATCCATAAGTTTTATTTTCATCTAATTCCTTATCTACTATCTTTTCATCTTCAATATAATCTACTTTCACACCATCACCCCTACTTTTAGGCATTGCACCTTCTTTTCTCCATACCTCTATAGTTTTCGCTCCATTAGGTTTTTTAAAATCTATTTCTATCTTTCCTTCTCCAGATAACGTATCTAAAATTTCTACTTCATCAATCTTATATTTACTAGAATTTTTACTTTCAATAATAGGTTTTTCCTTTATTATCTCTTTTTTAGGTGTTCTAATATCAATCATCATATCTTCACTATCAACTATAGATATCTTATTTCTTATAGCATAAAGTAATACATATTCTTTAGCCTCTTCTATCTCATAATCCATTTTTCTCATTAGACCTACTATATCATCAAATTCTTCTTTTAAAATGAACTTTTTAGAGCCTAATACCGTTAAATAATCATCTATATTTTTAAGTTTTCTATCTCTTAAGTGTCTATCATATTCTAATTTACTTTCTATATTTTTAAACACAACATCGCAAAATCCTTGCAGCTCTCCTCTTACAGTTAAGACAGCATCTTTTTTTGAGCTAACCCTTATTTCATCATATATTCTTTTCGATGCCTTTTTAATTTCTGCAAGAGAAGCATTTTCTGATACTTCTAAAAAATCATACAAATTATCCATACATAATATCCTTAAATTTTCTTCAATTCGTCTATTAAGAATAGTATCTGTCTCCCTTACATCAAGTAACATCTCTTTCACAAGATTTTTACACTTATCTTCTATGTCCTTTTTAATTATCGGAAACTTATTTATCATCGATAAATACTCTTCATTAGTTATATACTGTTTTTTTGAAATAATATTAAATAATTCTGCAAATTCATTTTTTTCTTTTTCTTTTTGCTTTTCCAATATTTTTTTTGCTTCTTTAAGTTGCTTCTCTCTATCACTTCTAGATCCTAAAAGAGTCTTTTCCATGCTAGGAATTAATTCTAAGTTAAGCTTTGCTTCTATTTTTTTAGTCGGATGATTTACTAAAGAAGACCATTGCACTCTTTTTCTATTTATGGCTTCTCTAATTTTATCCTCTCTCATCTCTGGTGGGTCAATATCTAATCCTAATAAAATATAGTAATTTATATTCTTCACTGCCCTCACCTTACTCCCTTAAAGTTTTATTTAAAATTATTAATCAAAAACTTATATACTTTAATTATTGTATCTTTATTAATAGACACATCATTCCATATTTCCTCAGCCTTTACAGCTTGATCAACAAGCATTAATAATCCATTAGCTGTATTAAGCCCATTTTTTCTACCTAAAGCTAAAAATTCTGTTTCCATAGGATTATATATCAAATCTACAGCAGCATTGAACCCTTTTATAATGCTTTCTTTTACTGGTGTACCTTTAACATTAGGATACATACCTACTGGAGTGCAATTTACTATCACATCTCCTCCATCTAAATTTTCTAACATCTCGTAATTTATAATATGTACTCCATTAATTTCTTCACTTTCTTTACATCTTCTAGATACTAAATATATATCCTTTGCCTTCTCGTCCTTTAAATATTGAATTACTGCTTTAGATGCTCCTCCATTTCCTAGTACTACAATCTTTTTATCTTTAACCACAATATTATTTTCTTCTAGTAACATTCCAAATCCATAGTAATCTGTATTATAGCCTTCTACTCTACCATTTTTGAATGCTATTGTATTCACTGCTCCAATATTTTTAGCATCTTCTGATATATAATCTAAAGCTTTGATAACTTCCTCCTTATATGGAATCGTAACATTAACACCTTTATATCCTAAAAGCTTGAAACTTTCTATACCTTTAATAACAGAATCTTCATCTAGTTCATACAAAGAATAATTGCCCTTTATATTTAATCCTTCAAAAATTTTCTCATGAATTTCTGGTGATAAACTATGTCCTAACTTCTTTCCTATTAATCCAAATAAATTTTTTTCTTTCATTGTCACTCTGCCCCCTATACTTTCTCTTATGTATATTTATACCACAGATTCGATAATTATTTGAATATTTTTATACTTTTTCCTTTTTGAGCTTTAGAAATCTCCTTTGCTATTCTAGAAAAACATCCACTTAGATTATTTAGTGAAGTGTATAAAGCATTCTCATCACAAGATGCTATTGCCTTTAAAAAACTTTCTTCCGCTTCACCAAATCCTAATGCTATAATTTCTATATTTTCATCATGACATTGCTCAGCTAACTTAAGAGAATTTCTATTATTAAACCCATACCACTGTCCATCTGTCAACACTACCAAATATTTTAGCGTATTTATACCACTAAACTCCTTAAGAGCATAACTTAATGGCTGATTAGATGTACCTACACCTACATCTACCTTCTCTAACTTTTTTACTGCCCTCATTAATAATTCTTTATCTTTAACAAAAGATTGAATACTCTTTACCTTATCCCCAAAAGCTACAATTCCTATCTCTGTATTACTAAGATTACTATCTTCTATAAATTTAATTGCAGCCTTTTCTGCCATTTCTAGTGGTTCTCCACACATACTGCCCGATAAATCCATAGCAAGCATAATAGTTTTATTTTCTTCTAATATAGGATTATTTAAAAATTGTAAATCTTCTTCTACACGCTCTATTTTCAATTGTAGTTCCTTATCATTTTCTATTTGTTTCGCTGATACAGAAACAATACTATTTTCATCATAACTATAAGTTATTTCTATAAGTGCATTACCACTACCCATAGCTTCTATACCATGAAAACTATATTTTCCAAGAACAGTACAAAACTCTGGATTTATACTTTCTCCTTGCATCATATATACTTCCATATAATTTTCTCTATCTTCATATGTTTCTATAGCATACATTCTCTTCTCCACAGCCGGAATCTTTGTATTTTTACGTATTATTATAGAATTTTTATATTCATTATTATCTTCACCTCTTGCTATCATACCCAATGAATGTGTAATGACATCAACAACCTTTTTACTCTTAGGTAAAGTTAATCTATCTTTATTATTTATTAAATCACCATATATTGCTGCTCCGGTAGCAACAGCTTCTTCTAAATTAACTCCTGTAAGTGGCTCTTTCTTAAAATGGTTTCTTATAGCCTCTTTAATCATAGGCATCTTACAAGACCCTCCAACTAAAAGTATTCCATCAATATCTCCTGTATTATAGTTACTCTCTGAAATTATCTTCTTAGTCAAAGTTATAGTCCTTTCTAACAAGTCCTTCGATATTTCTTTAAATATCTCACTAGTAATCTCATACCTTCCTCGATGACCAAAATAATTTAAATTGACAACTATTTTATCTCTAAGGGACAATTCCTTTTTATATTTTTCACATTTTATTAATAGATTTTTATATGTGTCCATATTATCTAATAGCCATATACCGTAATCTTCATTAAATTTATGTACAAGGTAAAGTGCTAACCTATCATCCCACTCTTTACCACCAAGTTCATGATCTCCTTCTGAAGTTATTACTTGAATATTCTTAGAATCTATTTTTACTAATGTTACATCAAAAGTTCCTCCACCCAAATCATAAACAACAACTGTTTTATTTCCTGATATGTTTTTCATACCATAGGCAATAGCTGCTGCTGTAGGCTCATTTAATATTTTTACATCTTGAAATCCTGCTCGTATTCCACTATTTAATGTAGCCTCTCTTTGATGATTATTAAAATATGCCGGCACTGTAATTACTGCTTTATGTACAACTGTACCTAATTCATCTTCTCCATCTCTCTTAAGCTTTTTGATTATATTGTAAGTCAAGTCTTCAGCAGTGTAATTTCTTCCATTTTGTGTTAATTTGAAATAATCGTTACCTATATTCCTTTTGAAATAAGAAGAAATTTTGTCTTCTCCTAAAATCCATAATTCTAATGCCTCATCCCCAACTATTATTCTATCTTTATCAAAATAAATAACAGAGGGGGTTGACCTCTTTCCTTCACTGTTTCTTAAAATTCTTGGCAACCCCTTTTCCACCACTGCCATGGACGAAAAAGATGTACCAATATCAATTCCTAAAGTATATTCCATCTATATTCCCCCTCATTATAATTTTAAGATACTCTTATATTCTTACTTCTTTCTTTCGCTTCTATAAGCTCCTCTCCTGAAATTACAGATTTAGTTTCAAAAACAGAATTTATAGTATTTTCTCCTTGTCCTTCCCAAGCCTTTATTTCAAGTCGTCCATCTTCATTTAACTTAAAAGTAATCATAATAGGTGAATTATATGAAAGACCAGCTGGCAACTTAAGTTCTGCTGTTCCTATTTCCCTTGATAAGTCTAAATCAATAACATCTTCATTAACCTCATTTTCCATTATTCTTATTAATGCAGTTTCTTGATTTTCTTCGTTTGTTCCATAAACTTTAGTAACTTCACATGGAACATTAGTATTTTTTAATATCAAATTAGAAACTATTTCTTTTTCTCTACTATCTATAGCAACAACACCAAAAGATTTTGATACAACATTTGTAATCTTTACATTAGTAGCTCTAACTGCTGATAATCTAAATCCTGTATCGCTAGCTAATTCTTTCAATGTTTCTTCCACAACATCTTTATTAATAGTTTTTTCCTCTACAGCTTCTCTTACTTCTTCAACATTAGTTCCTGTACTATTTGATATTCTCTTAACCATCTCATCATTAACAGATAACTTATATCCATATAACGCAGCTCCTTTTGCCACTACCTCATCTGGATCAAATAATCTTGGCTCTATTCCAAATTCATCAGCAATAGCATCTCTTACCATTGGCATACGAGTAGATCCACCCACTAATAAAATTTCATCAAAAGAGTTATATCCTTTTTCTTTAGCTTCTTTTAACATCTCTTTAGTTAACGCCACAGTTCTTTGTACTAGATCTGATGTTAACTCTTCAAACTTATCTCTTGTTAATGTAACTTTTGCTCTTTCTCCATTATAATTTACAGCTACTGGTACCAATTCTCTTGATGATAAAATTTTCTTTGCTCTCTCTGCTGAGTTTTGAAGTTCTTGTGATGTTTCTAAATCCCCTAAAATATCATCACTTATTCCTGTTTGTTCTGTAAATTGTTGTTGAAGATAATAAATTATTCTATCATCAAAATCTTTACCCCCTAGATTATGATCTCCACCAGTACAAATAACTTTTATTTCTTCTCTTTTTATATCTATCATAGATACATCAAAAGTTCCTCCTCCTAAGTCATATACTAAAACTGTCTTTTCTTCATCTGTTCCCATACCATAAGCAACAGCTGCTGATGTTGGTTCATTAAGTACTTGTCTTACATTTAAACCAGCAATCTCACCGGCTACCTTAGTGGCTTCTCTTTCATTTATTCCAAAATATGCAGGACAAGTTATAACAACATCCTTTATTTCTTCACCTAAATGCTCTTCCCCGTCTTTAACTAATTTTTTTAAAATTAAAGCAGATATCTCTTCTGGTTTATATGTATTATTATTATAAGCAAATGAATATTCGCCATTTCCCATTTCCCTCTTTATAAAAGAAACTACTTGTTCTGGATAAAGTCTTGCACTTTCCTTTGCCACAGATCCAACTATAACATTATCTTCGTCAAAGAAAACCACTGAAGGTGTTGTCCTTTCATTTTCATTATTCGGTAACACTACTGCCTTTCCAAACTCATCCACATAAGATATACAAGAATAAGTAGTCCCCAAATCAATACCAAATATCTTTTCCATACTAATCCCCCTTAACTTCTTTGTAGCTATAAACTTCTACAACTTCTTTTTTAATAACTTTATCATCTAAAATATATCCAGGTTTCAATGTATTTGCTATCATCTTATCTCTGCTAATATCATCAGTTTCAATAGTGGTAGCTGGTGAATGTATTAATCCATCAAACACCTTGCCTTCTGACCTAAACATCTCTACTCCCTGTCTTATTAACATGTCCTGTAAATCTTCTGAAAAATCCTCAATGTTTTTCAACAATTTTAAAGAATTCAATTTATTTATAGATTGATTTTTTAAAATATCAACTTTTTTATTATTGCTATCAATTAAAGATATAATATCTAAAACTAGAGGCTTATAAGATTTCAGTACTAAATTATCTTTGTACTGCTGTAATTGATTATGTAAGTCATCTATCATTTCTTCTTTATGTTTATCATATTTGAGTTTCTCATTAAACTCTTCTCTAAGTTTAATGATTTCCTCTAACACCTTACAATTATCTATAGAATTTTCATTAATATCTTCTTTAGGCAACTCTTCTTTAATATCATTGACATCTTTTATTCTTATTGAATCCTCCACATCTATCCTCCTCTTATAAAGTTATCCTTATATATTAAATATGATTAAATAATGAAATATATTACTTGTTTATTAATTCACAATTTAAAAATTACAATAAACTCGCGTTTAACAGTGCACTGTGTACTAAAAAAAGGCCATTGCCTACAAATTTTCACTTGTTATGCAATAGCCTCTTCAATATTACTTTATTAAATTCTATTTATAATAGTGATGATACAATTCTACACACTTTACCACAAACTTTAATGTAGAAAGGTTCTTCTTTACAGTCTTCATATGCAATAAGTTTACTAACACTTATATCTTCATTTATTATATCTTCTAACTTTCTTGTAATTTCTTCATCATAAAATACACAGTTAACTTCATAATTTAATTCATAACTTCTACGATCCATATTAGCTGTTCCAACAGAACATATTTTTGAATCTATAGTGATTATCTTACTATGAATAAATGCATTATCTCTATATGAATATACTTCAACACCACATTCAATAAGTTCTTGCAAATAAGTCTTTGATGCAAAATATACTACAGCATGATCCCACTTCTTAGGAAAAACTATTTTGACTTTTACACCTCCAAGGGCAGCTATTTTTATTGCTTCCATCACACTCTCTGTAGGTACAAAATATGGTGAGACTATAGATATACTTTCTTTAGCCATAAAAATCATCTTAATTATACCCTGCATTATTGATGGAAATTGTGATTCTGGTCCACTCTTTACTAACTGCATTACCTTATTTCCCTCATTACCTATAGTTGCCGGAAAATACTTAACAAAATCCTCTCCAAAAAAACTATATGAATTAGATGCCTTCTCTATAGTTAAAAAGTCTTCTAAAAATATTCCTTGAAGCCCTAAAACCCCATCTCCTTTTATCATTATATGGGTATCTCTCCAATATCCTAATTTCCCTTTACCTAGGTATTCATCTCCAATATTCATACCTCCAGTAAAAGCTACCTTTCCATCTATAACAACTATTTTTCTATGATTTCTATAATTTATTTGTGTGTTTATACATCTAAATAAAGGAGCTAAAAAATATGAATATATTTCAACAATTACGCCATTTGCTCGTAATTCTCTTATATAAGATCTACTTAATCTTATAGACCCCATCTTATCAATAATAAATCTAACTTTTACTCCTTCATTAGATTTTCTTATAAGGATATCTTTTATCTCTTTACCTATATCATCATCATTAACAATATAGTATTCTAAATGAATATGATGTTTAGCTTTCTCTAATTCTCTCTTTAATGCTCTAAATTTCTCTTCTCCATTTCCGAAAATCTCTACTTCATTATTTACGAATATAGGAGAATCAGAATTTGCAGCTAATAATTCTACTAAGTTCTTATATTCTTTATTTTCTGATGCCGCTATATATGAATTAATTAATTCTTTTATTTCTTTTGTATTTCCACTATTTAATGTTTTCCTCTTCCAGTTTATTCCCAAAAACAAATATAATATAACTCCTACTGGTGGATAAATAACAAAAATCAACAACCATGCTATAGTGGTTTCTGGCGCTTTATTATCCATTATAGCCATATACATAGCTATAATAGCAGTAGATATAACAAATAACTTCCAGATCATCAAATCACCTATTTATATTTCTTCTTTGCCCTTTCTAATATATTTTTAAACTTATCCCCATCTAAAGGAACAACTTTTTCTCTTCTAATATCTTTCGGTACCAATACTAATCCTATTGGCTTTTTATTATTTTCTCTTGAACAAGATATCTTCTTTAGTTCTCCTTTTACAGCTTTAACTGTAACTTCTGTAAAGTTACTTATAGAATTCAGGCTCTCTGTTATATCCTCAATAGATTGTATACGCTTATCATTAATTTCTATTAAAGTATCACCACTTTTAATACCCATTTCATAAGCTAAAGAATCTACTCCAACTTCTAAAACTTTTATTCCCTCATCATTAGATACAAACTTTGCCTCTCCTCTTTCTTCTATCTCTTTATCTAAATATAACATACCTTCATGCAACAAAGGCATTAATACTAAAAAGCATGTTTCCATAATTAAGTTTCCTCTGCTGAAAACTCCAAGAAGAATCATAATCACTCCATAACTAGATATTAATGATCCTGAAATTAATACTTTAGATATCTTACTTTTTGTAAAAGTAACTGCCTTATATCCTACTGCTCCATAAAAAATTTCAAATCCTGCCATGGCTCCTGTAGCTAAAATCCATGCTGGTATATGTGATATAGCTATTGATGAAAATGGATTTTCTACTGATTGAAATAATACTATAGACATTGGCAATATCCATACTCTATTAAATGCAAATCCTCCTCTAATTTCTCCATCAATTCTTGTAAAAACAGGAATAGATCCTCTACTACCATCTATTGCTACCAATAAACCTTCAATAAGATGTATTACACCTACTAATATCAATAAATTTCCTATAGGGATATAGAATAAATCATTTCCCTTATCTATAAGATTTTCCTTAATCATAAGATTATAAACTATTGATACACCGCCTAAAATAGCTCCCGAATATGCAAAACATACATATTTCGGTTTTAATATCATCAGTATCAGAGATATTAAAAATATAATTTCTATATAACTTTCTTGATAAAAATTAACTTTCAATATATACAAAAGCACTGACGCAATTACACCTGCAATTATTCCAAAGAATAATTGCGATATTACTAAAATCGGAAGCATATTTACAGTTCTTCCAAATAACATCCTTTGTACTCTTACATTCTTAAGATTCTTCCTATAAATCATATAGGCGAATATTAGAATAAATACTATATATTTTGGCGATGCTATTGCATACGAAACACTTCTCACCGAATCCATTATATAGTTCATCAAATCCTATTACTCCTCTCAGTTAAACCAATTGAACTTCAATCTCCTCTAAATATTCATTTAGTTAAAATTATAAATAATTTTATAATGCTATTTTAGTTTATTCTTTATTTCTTCTATAGCTTTATTAAATTGTGGATCCTTACTTTTATCATAATCTTCATTTAATAATTCTTTTGGATATTCCACTGTAACATCTGGTTCTATTCCAACTTTATGAATATTGTTCCCAGCTGGTGTATAATATTGTGCTGTAGTAACTTTTATCGCACCTTCTTCACCGTCTTTTATAGGATATGTATTTTGACATACACCCTTACCATAAGTTTTTGTTCCGACTATAGTTCCTAATTTATAATCTTTAACTACTCCAGTAAACACCTCTGACGCTGATGCACTATTACCATCTACTAAAAGCACCATTGGTACACCTATAAGATTTCCACCTGTAGATTTATATTCTTCTTTTTTCTTATCTTTATCAACAGTATATACTAACAGCTTTCCTTTCTCTGTAAATTGTGATGCTATACCAACAACTTGATCTAAATATCCACCAGGATTTCCTCTAAGGTCTACAATAAAACCTTTTGCCCCTTTATTTTTTAATTCCTCTACTGCATTGCTAAAATATTTATTACTATTTCCATCGAATTCTTCTAATGATATATATCCTATTTCATTATCAACTAACTCATATGAAACAGGATTTTTTTCTACGTCATCAGTAGTTAAATTCACCTCAAATATAGAATCTCCCCTTTGTATAGTTAGTTTGACTTTTTTACCTTTTTCACCTTTCATCATAGAAATAGCTTTAGAAGAACTAGACCAATCAACATCTTCATCATTTACCTTTATTATAAGGTCTTCTTTTTGTAATCCTGCAAATTTTGCTGGCGATTTATCATAAATGTTGATTATTCTTATTTTTCCCTCATTGTTAGCATTTATTTGTATTCCTATTCCGTAATACTTACCACTCAAGGTATAAAATTCCTTATATTCTTCTTTTGTAAAATATGTACTATAAGGGTCGTCTAAAGATTCCATAAGACCTTTAACTGCACCACTTGTTAAATCTTCTTCTTTTACATCTCCAATATATTTCTTTTCAACTATTTCTTTTGCTAAAAACAAGTTACTAAATTCCTCTAGTTCCTTATAATCACTTTTACTTAAAACTACTGTATCCTTTTTTTTCAATGATATATATTTCGATAAAAATGTAGCTCCTACAAAAGTTGTTCCATTTGTTAATAGCAATACCATTGATAATATTATAATTTTCTTCTTCTTACCCATTAATTCACGTCCTTAACGATTTACTCTTCCAATTATATCTATATAATTTAATATTATATCATATTAAAGTTGTATAATAAAATTCATCTACATCAGGAATTTTCACTATAATTGTTAACTTAAAATTGTAACTTTTCTAAAGTGTTAAAATAAAAATAGGTGTCACATTAACAAATTTTAATTTGCCAATGTGACACCTCTATAACTCTACTTTACATTGCTTTATAAAACGTAAATTTATATTTATACTGATAAGAATCTTCTTATTGAAATAATACTTCCTATAAAACCTAATACAATACCACCAAAAATAAATGCTGGAGCCATTGGACTTATTATTATATTTGGCTTTTCTAATAAAATACCAGCGAAGTTATTTCCAACATTGTTCCATATCATAAAATAAGCACCATATAAACTTACCATAGATATTAACGTTCCAAAGAAACCTAATATCATACCTTCTATTACAAATGGCCATCTAATAAACCAGTCTGTAGCACCGATATTTTTCATTATTCCAATTTCTTTTCTTCTTGAATATACAGTAAGTCTTATTGTATTTGAAATAAGGAATAATGATACTGCAAATAATACAATGAATAATCCTGCTGCTATAACTTTAATAGTATTAGTCATACTCTTAAATTTCTTTGCTGTATCTTTCCCATCTTTAATAGATTCTATAGATTTAATACCATTTAATTGTTTCTTTATCTTTTCTATATCTTCTACCTTACTAAATTTTATGCTATAAGATTCAGGTAAGAAATCCGCCTCAAAACCGTCTAGCATATCTCCATATATTTCTTTTGTACTTTTTAAAGCATCTTCGCTGCTTACAAAATTAAATTCTTTTACATTATTAGATTTTGATAATATTGATTCTATTTCTTTTTTATCTTTCTCCATCTGAGCTTTTATTTCATCAACATTATCTGATATAGCTTTTTTTGCTTCTTCCGTATCCGGTACATATAAGAATACCTTAAGCTCAAGTCTATCTTGAAGTGAATTAACATTCTTATTTATAACTATTGTTGTAAGTAAAAACACCCCTAATACGAACATCGTTAAGGCTACAGTAAGTACTGATGCTATTGTTAAAGTTCTATTTCTTTTTAAACTCTTAAAAGCATCTTCAAAAAACATACCAACACTATTTAAATTACTCCTCACTGTATCTTCCCTCCAATTCATCTCTGACAATTTGACCATGTTCTATTGCTACAACTCTTCTTTGCATTGAGTCAACTATCTCTTTAGCATGAGTTGCCATCATTACTGTTGTCCCCGCTTTATTAATATCTATTAAAAGATCCATAATTTCTATAGCTGTTTCTGGGTCTAAATTTCCTGTCGGTTCATCGGCTATTAGTAATGTTGGATTATTAACTATAGCTCTAGCTATAGCTACTCTTTGTTGTTCTCCTCCTGATAACTCTGAAGGATAATTTTTATATTTTTTATTTAATCCTACTAGTCCTAATACTACAGGTACTCTCTTTTTAATTTCTTTAGAAGAAGCTTGTACTACTCTCATAGCAAATGCAACATTCTCATATACATTTAAATTTTGTATAAGTCTGAAATCTTGGAATACCATTCCTATCTTTCTTCTATGATATGCAATTTCCTTTCTAGTAAGCTCTGTTACATCATTTCCATTCATAATAATAGTTCCTGATGTAGGATTAATCTCTTTTGTCATAAGTTTTATAAAAGTAGATTTTCCAGCACCTGATGGTCCTACTAAGAATACGAATTCACCTTTTCTTACTCTAATATTTACATTGGAAAGTGCTGTTACATTATCATCATATATCTTAGATACATTTTTAAAGTTTATCATTCCTATTACCCCTTATTCGAGATTATTCTCATTTTAGCATTTTCTCTTTATTATTATATATTCTTATGTAGAAAATATGAAGTACACAACTTGCTATATATGTTATATTATTCTATTTGCTTTTTATATAAATGGAAATGTACATGGCACAGGTGTGAGGGCACAAGGCACAGGTATGGATGAAATTCCTTTTGAGGAATTTCTGAGATTTTAAGTACAATAATTCTGTGTATAGAGTAAGTTAGTTTTTTAAGGTACTTATATTTGATATAAAACCATTACGGGGGGCTAATGAAGGTTGCACCTTCATATAGCTTGACAGTACAAGCTTCTTATATAAATTATCAAAAAACAACACTTAAGTATAATAGTTTTATATACGCACTAAAGACATCTATTAATACAATTGTAACTGGCCGTCGGCAGACTATAATATTTTCCCTCTCAGGGAAAATTAACCTTACTTGTGCCTTGTGCCATCTAACTTGTGCCCTACCTTGTTCCATAATAAAAAGAAGGTACCACTAACTTATATGATACTAAAGTGGACCCTTTGTCAAGGACAATACAAAAAAAGGGGTTAAGCAATATTTTTAAGAAGATGATTTCTATACTGTATAGGAGTCATCTTTTTTAGATTCCATTGATATCTATAATTA
>NZ_JAHLOD010000021.1 GCF_018917145.1 Clostridium bornimense | reverse complement strand
TATTATTCATTTGAATAACCTCCTTGGTATTTTTGTTTTGCAATTATCATTTTACCTAGGGAGGTTATTTTTTTCAATTCTTATAAAGTCTCAAAACAGGAATGCTGTGCACTGATATATCCCTGTACCTTTGCATATATTCCCCGATAAAAAAAGAAGCTGTAACACTTTCGTGCAACAGCTTCCTCTATCTATATCTTGGGTTAACTAAGTATAAGAATTAGATTTTTTTATTTTCCATCAATATAAGCTTTATCAAAATAGATAAATCCAAGTGGTGAAACTCTAACATCTTTAACGTATGGTTGAATTCCTTTAACTTGAGTATAATAGTAAATTGGAAGTGCTGGCATTTCATCCATTAATATATCTTCTGCTTTATGCATTAATTCATCTCTCTTAGCAGTATCAGTTTCTGAAATAGCAGTCTCAACTAAATTATCATACTCTTCATTAGCAAATCCAGCATAGTTTAATGGAGATGTTGAAGTCCACATATCTAAGAATGTCATTGGATCTACATAATCTCCAACCCATCCGTGTCTTGCAATTTGATATTTCATATCTTTTCTTGTTTGTTGGAATACTTTCCATTCTTGTTGTGATAATGAAACGTTGATTCCTAAGTTCTTCTTCCACATATCTGCAACTGCTTGCATTATATCTCCATGAGCACCTTCTTGGTTATAAAGTAAAGTGATTGTAGGGAATCCTTCTCCATCTTTATATCCTGCTTCTTCTAAAAGCTTCTTAGCTGCAGCCACATCACCTGATGATTTAAAGTATTCTTTTGATGCAAAATCTTTTCCATCAGCTCCTGGTATTCCTTCTGGAATATAGCTATGTGCTGGTATTTGACCACCTTTAGTAACATTTTTAACAATAGAATCTCTATCTATAGCTAAGTTTAATGCTTGTCTTACTTTCTTATCAGTAAGAACTTTCTTTACATCATCGCTAGCATTTTCACCAGTTACATTTACTACTAAGAAATATGTACCTAAGTTATCAAACTTAACAAAAGAACCATCTTTTAATCCTGCTTCTATTTCTGAAGTTGGAACAACATCTATCATATCAAAGTCTCCAGCCTTGAATGTTGCATAAGCAGATGTTTCATCAGTAACCATCTTCATTACTAATTTATCTAATTTAACTTTATCTTTATTGTAATAATTATCATTCTTTACAAATACTAAAGAATCTTTCATGTTCCATTCTGTCATTTTGAAAGGACCATTTGAAACATATGTATCTACTTTAGTAGCCCAATCTGCATCTTTTTCAACAACACTTTTGTTTACTGGGAAGTAGCATGGAAATGCTGTTAACTCTAAGAAATATGAAGTTGGTGACTCAAGCTGAACTTCTAATGTATAATCATCAACAGCCTTAACTCCAACCTCATCAGCACTACCGGAGCCAGTGTTATATGCTTCTGCTCCCTTAATGTAGTACATTTGATATGCATACTCTGCTGCAGTGTCTGGATTTAATACTCTCTTCCACGCATATTCATAATCATGAGCTGTTACTGTATCACCATTAGACCACTTTGCATCCTTCCTTAATTTAAATGTATAAGTAAGCACTTGATCATCTTTTTTTAATTCTTTTTTGCTTTTTCCACAACCAATAAAAATTGCTGTAAGTATTGTTACTAAAATAATTAAAGAAATGAATTTTTTCAATCTTTTTCTCTCTATTGCTCTTCCCCCTTTTATACTTAACTTTACATTACATATTGAATTGCTTTTATAAAAAAAGTCAATAATTTACCATATATATTTCTGTAAACCATTAACCTTTTTACTTTTTATATATTTTAAGATAATTTTAAGATTAAACCAGCATTTACCACTGTTTATGAATACTTTAATTCAATTTTCTCAATACTTTAGTGTGCAAATTTATCATATAAATAAATAATAAGCTATAACAAAAGAATAATTTTAATTCTTTCGTCATAGCTTATTATACCTAATGTTATATTAAATTTAGTACTTTACAACTATTTACCTTCAATATAAGCTTCATCAAAATAGATAAATCCAAGTTGTGATACTTTCATATCTTTAACATATGATTTAACTCCTTTGATTTGAGTATAGTAGTAAATTGGTATTACAGGCATTTCATCCATTAATATATCTTCTGCTTTGTGTAAAATTTCTTCTCTCTTTTTAGTATCTTGTTCTTTTATTGCATCTTTAATTAACGCATCATACTCATTATTTGAGAATCCAGCTTCATTTAATGTTGAAGTTGAAGTCCACATTTCTAAGAATGTCATTGGATCTACATAATCTCCAGACCATCCATGTCTTGCAATTTGATATTTCTTTTCACTTCTTGTAGATTGGAATACTTTCCATTCTTGTTGTGATAATGAAACATTAATACCTAAGTTTTCCTTCCACATGTTTGCAATAGCTTGCATTATATTTCCATGATCCCCTTCTTGATTATAAAGTAAAGTAATTGTTGGGAATCCTTTTCCATCTTTATATCCAGCTTCTTCTAGAAGTTTTTTAGCTTCTTTTACATCTCCTGATGATTTAAAATATTTCTTATTTGCAAAGTCTTTTCCATCTGTTGATGGAATTCCTTCTGGAACATAGCTATATGCAGGAACTTGTCCACCTTTTGTAACATTCTTAACAATAGCATCTCTATTAATTGCTAGATTTAATGCTTTTCTTACTTTAGAATCTGAAAGCACTTTTTTTACATCATCACTAGTATTTTCTCCATTAACATTAACAACCAAGAAATATGTTCCTAAATTTGGATACTTAGTAAAACTTCCATCTGCTAATCCTGCTTCTATTTGAGCAGATGGTACTGTATCTATAACATCAAAATCACCAGCTTGGAATGAAGCATATGCTGATGTATCTTCTGTTACCATCTTCATTACTAACTTATCTAATTTAACTTTGTCTTTATTATAATATTCATTATTTCTCTCTAAAACTAATGAATCCTTCTGTTTCCATTCTGTCATTTTGAAAGGCCCATTTGATACATAAGTATCAACTTTAGTAGCCCAGTTTGAATCTGATTCTACAACTTTCTTATTTACTGGGAAATAACATGGAAATGCTGTAAGTTCTAAGAAGTAGCTAGTTGGTGAATGTAATTTTACTTCTAGAGTATAATCATCTAGCGCCTTTACTGCTACATCATCCACAGAACCTTTACCAGTATTATATGCTTCTGCACCTTCAATATAATACATTTGATATGCATATTCTGCACCTGTTTCTGGATTTAATACTCTTTTCCAAGCATATTCGTAATCTTGAGCTGTAACCTTATCTCCATTTGACCATTTTGCATCTTTTCTTAAGTTAAAAGTATATGTTAAGCCATCTTCAGAAACATTCCATGACTCAGCTCCACCTTTAATAGCCTTATCTTTTTCATCAGTTCTACATAAACCTTCAAAAGTATTAGATAGTACAGTTCCACCATCAATAGCAGTATTTAATGCTGGATCCAATGTTTTTGAATCTGCTGCTAAATTATAAGTTAATACTTGCTTATCTTTTCCTTCCTTTTTGTCATCACCACAACCTACTAGCAATGTAGAACTAATAGTAGCTGCGACAACTAAAGAAAGTACTTTTTTTAATTTGCCTTTTTTCATATTTATCTTCCCCTTTTTTATATTTTAAAATTAATGAAAACTATAATTCATTAATATAAATGACATGCAACAAAGTGTCCTGGTTCTACTTCTTTTAATTCTGGATCAACCTTTCCACACTCTGGTTTTGCAAACTTACATCTACCTTTAAATCTACACCCTGGTGGTGGATCTATTGGTGATGGTATGTCTCCTTCTAAAAGAATTCTTTTGTTAGCTTTAGCCTGTTTTGGATCTGGCACTGGAATTGCTGATAAAAGAGCTTTTGTATATGGATGAAGTGGTTTTGAATACACTTCATCACTAGTTCCCTTCTCCACTAATTTACCAAGATACATTACCCCTATATGAGTAGATATATGCTTAACCATTGATAAATCATGAGCTATAAAAAGATATGTTAATCCTAACTCTTCTTGTAACTCTTCTAACATATTTATAACTTGCGCTTGTATTGATACATCTAACGCTGATATTGGTTCATCACATACTATAAAGTCAGGTTCTACCGCTAATGCTCTTGCAATACCGATTCTTTGTCTTTGTCCACCTGAAAATTCATGAGCATATCTATTGATATGATCTCCCACAAGTCCAACTCTTTCTAAAAGTTCTCTTATTCTTTTTGTTCTTGCTTCTCCTTTATAAAGCCCATGAATATCTATTGCTTCTCCAATAATATCTCCAACGGTCATTCTTGGATCTAGTGATGCATATGGATCTTGGAATATCATTTGCATTTTTCTTCTAAGTGGTACCATTTGCTTTTCACTTAAATTTGTTATATCTTGTCCATTAAAAATTATTTTTCCTGATGTTGGATTATATAATTTTAATATTGTTCTTCCTGTTGTAGTTTTTCCACAACCAGATTCTCCAACTAATCCTAAAGTTTCCCCTCTTCTAAGAGTAAATGAAACTCTATCTACAGCCTTTACATAACTTTTCTTGCTTAAGAACCCCTTCTTCGCAGTAAAATATTTACATAAATCCTGTACTTCTAGAACTATATCATTATTTTTTTGTTTACCCTTATTCGTCATTTTTATTCACTCCTTTATCGGTAGTATCTTCTCTACTAAAGTCATATCTCTTTATCGGACTTTCTACCTTTGGTGCATTTTCATGACATAACCAACAAGCTGATTTATGACCTTCACCTACATTAAATTCTGGTGGCTGTTTTTCTAAACATACTTTCATAGCATAATCACATCTTGCTGCAAAAGCACATCCTGTTGGTGGTTTAAGTAAATCTGGTGGTTGACCTTCTATCGGTCTTAATTTTTCTCTTACATCACTTTTTGGATTTGGAATACTATTTAAAAGTCCCCAAGTATATGGATGTTTTGCTCTATAGAATATATCTTCTGTTGTTCCTGTTTCTACAATTTTTCCACCATACATAACATTTATTCTAGAACAAACATCTGCTACTACTCCAAGGTCATGAGTTATAAGAATTATTGATGTTCCTAAAGTCTCTTTTAACTCTTTCATTAAATCAAGAATTTGAGCTTGAATTGTAACATCAAGAGCTGTTGTTGGTTCATCAGCTATTATCATAGTTGGCTGACAAATAAGACTCATAGCTATCATCGCTCTTTGTCTCATACCACCAGAAAATTCATGTGGATATTGTTTCATTCTATTTTCTGGACTAGGTATTCCAACCATCTTCAGCATCTTTATAGCAGTTTCTTCGGCCTCTTTTTTTGACATATTTTTATGTTTTATTAATGGTTCTATAAGTTGATTTCCTATTGTATATAAAGGATTTAAAGATGTCATTGGATCTTGAAATATCATACCAATTTCATTTCCTCTAACCTTTTGCATTTCTTTTTCTGATATCTCAGTTAAATTTTTACCATTAAAAAGAATCTCACCACTTACAATTTTACCATTGTCAGCAAGTAGTCTCATAAGTGTCATCATAGTTACACTTTTACCACAGCCAGATTCTCCAACTATTCCAAGTGCTTCACCTTTATCTAAGTGAAATGATACCCCTCTTACAGATTGTACATCTCCAAACTTTGTGGCAAAGGAGGTTCTTAAATCTTTAACTTCTAACAATCTCTCCATATATATCAGTTCCCCCTACTTTTTATTTTTAGGATCTAGTGCTTCACTTAATCCATCACCAAATAAATTAAATGCTAAAATTATTAAACAAATCATAATTGATGGGAATAATAATTGATATGGATAAGTATAAATTGTTTTTTGTGCTTCACTAGCCAATGTACCTAAAGATGCTAATGGTGGTACAAGACCTATACCTATAAATCCTAAAAATGCTTCAGTAAATATAGCCTCAGGTATAAGTAATGTCATTGTTACTATAATTGATCCAACACAGTTTGGTATTAAGTGTCTTAAAAGTATTCTTATTTTTGATGCCCCAAGAGCTCTTGCTGCAAGAACAAATTCTTGTTGTTTTAACTGAAGGACTTCTCCTCTTACAATTCTAGCCATCCCTATCCAATAAGATATAGAAAGTGCTAAAATTATTGTTCCAAGCCCACTTTTCCCAGCATTAGGATCATATAAAATTGCCATTAATATTATTACATATATAGTAAGTGGTATAGAATAAAGGACATCTACTATTCTCATCATAATAGAATCTACTCTTCCACCTAAAAATCCTGCAATACCCCCATATAATACACCAATAAATAAATTAATTATTGCTGCAGCTATACCTATAATTAATGAATACTTAGCTCCATATAAAACTCTTACCAAAATATCTCTTCCTAGTTGATCTGTTCCAAACCAATGTGACTTTGATGGGCTTTGATTTGCTATTTCTAAGTTTGTTCCATCATATGTGTATGGTAGAAAAAGTGGTAAAATAAATGCTGAAAACATAATAACTATTATTATAATTAATGATGTTAAAGCCATTTTGTTACTTTTTAGTCTACTCCATGCATCTTTCCAATACCCTACACTAGGTCTTACTACAGAATTAACTTTCTTTTCTTCTGCTGTAAGTGGAGTAAATAATTCTTTGTCAATGCTTATATCTTTTTTCATTATTTTTCTCCTAACTATCCTTCAGTATTTTCTAATTTAATTCTTGGATCAATTACCACATAAAGAATATCTACTATAAAGTTAAATACTATAATTAATGTACAATAGAATACTGTAACTCCTAATAACATAGAGTAATCTCTATTTGTAACTGATTGAATAAACTCATTTCCAAGCCCTGGAATAGCAAATATCTTTTCAACTACAAAACTTCCAGTAAGAATACTTGCTACTAATGGTCCTAAGTAAGTTACTATTGGTATTAGTGAATTTCTCAATGCATGTTTAAAAATAATCTTACCTTGGCTAAGTCCTTTTGCTTTTGCAGTTCTTATATAATCTGCTTTCATAACATCTAACAATCTACTTCTTGTAAGTCTTGTTATAAATGCCATCGAACTTCCTGCAAGAGCTATAACTGGCATTATATAATGTTCCCATGAACTAAATCCTGTTGGTGGAAGTAACTTAAGTTGAACTCCCAAAATATATATCATTCCTGTACCTATTACGAAACTAGGTATTGTCATCCCTAATGTTGCAATAATCATACATAATGAATCAGGCCATCTTCCCTTCTTAAGTGCTGCTAAAATTCCAAGTCCAACTCCCACTATCACAGAAAAACAAACTGTAACTAATCCAACCTTAGCAGAATTCGGAAAGGAATTAGCAATTGTATCAGTAACTTTTCTTCCTTTAAATATCATTGACTCTCCAAGGTCACCTTTTGCTAAATTTTTTAAATACATAATGTATTGTTCTCCAAGTGGCTTGTCCATCCCATATTTTGCTTCTAAATTTGCTTTTATCTCAGGTGTTACCTTTTCACCATCAAATGGTCCACCTGGCATTAATCTCATTAAGAAAAATGTCAAAGTAATTACTACAAATATAGTAAAAATACTACTAAAAAATCTCTTAAAAATATATTTTGCCATATCCTTTCCCCCATGTTCTATTTGTTTTACGTAAAAAAACAAGTGTTTTTATCGTTTTTTGGTATATGAATTATTATATTAAAATTTTGCAATTTGTCAACCAACAATCACAAAACTGCATATAATTATTTATAGAATAGATAATTTTGCAGGATTTTTATTAACAAAATATTAATTACTATAATCTTTCTTTTTTTATAATATTATTTATAGCACCCTGTAATAATATATTTCATATGTAAATTATCTCTTTATTAAAAATACCTACAATTCTTTTTAATATCGTTATATAATATAATAGGTAATTAAAAGTATTTTATCTCAAAGGAGAATGATATATGAAACTATTTACAGGTAGTGGAGTTGCACTAGTAACCCCTTTTAATGATAATGGTGTTGATTTTGATAAATTAGAGGAGTTAATTGAGTATCATATAAAAAATGATACTGATGCCATAATAATATGTGGAACAACCGGTGAAGCAACTACTATGACAGAAGAAGAAAAGAAATCTACAATTAAATTTACTGTAGAAAAAGCTAATGGAAGAATTCCTATAATTGCTGGTAGTGGAAGTAATAACACTGCTGCTGCAATAGCTATGAGTGTTTGGTGTGAAAAAATAGGTGTAGATGGAGTTCTTGTAATAACTCCTTATTATAATAAATCTTCAGATAAAGGAGTTATAGAACATTTTAAAGCTATAAGTTCTAATATCAATATTCCAATAATACTATATAACGTTCCTAGTAGAACTGGACTAAATCTTAAACCTTCTATAGTAAAAGAATTATCAAAGCTTCCTAATATAGTAGGTGTTAAAGAAGCATCTGGAGACTTATCTCAAGTACTTGAAATCAGAGCTTTATGTGGAGAAGATTTCTTAATATATAGTGGTAATGATGACCAAATAATTCCTATACTTTCTTTAGGTGGTGCTGGAGTTATATCTGTTCTTGCTAACATAGTACCAAAAGAGGTTCATAATATGTGTGCTCTTTATATGGAAGGTAAAACTAAAGAAGCTTTAAAAATTCAAGTAGACACTTTAGATTTATGTAAAAACTTATTTATTGAAACAAATCCAATTCCAGTTAAAACTGCATTAAACTTAATGAATTTCAATGTAGGTCCTTTAAGACTTCCTCTTGTTGATATGGAGGAAAATAACTTAAAATCACTTGAAACTGCATTAAAATCGCATGGATTAATTTAAGGGGGGTATATTATATATGATAAAAATATTAATTGTTGGTGCTAGCGGCAAAATGGGTAAGGCTGTCTATGCAGAATCAAAAAAATATGACAATATCGAAGTTGTAGGTGGTGTTGATAAGTATAAAGATCCAGAAATCAAATTTCCACTTTTCGATTCTATAAATGACGTTAATTTAGATGTTGATGTAATAGTAGATTATTCTAGACCTGAAACATTAAACGACTTACTAAATTTTGCTACTAGCAAAAAAGTTCCTGCAATAATTTGTACTACTGGTCTTTCTGATGATCAAGTAAATAAAATTAAGGAAGCTTCAAAAACTGTAGCATTATTTAGATCTGGTAATATGTCTATAGGTATAAATGTTTTAAACAACATATTAAAACAAATTTCAAATACATTATTTGAAAATTATGATATAGAAATAATAGAAAAGCATCACAATCAAAAAGTAGATGCTCCAAGTGGTACTGCTCTTCTTCTTGGTGATACAATAAGAGAAGCAATACAAGCTGAAACTGAATATGTATTCGGAAGAAGCGGTAATGACTGCAAGAGACAAAAGAAAGAAATCGGTGTTCATGCAATAAGAGGTGGTTCTATTGTTGGTGAGCATGAAGTTATATTTGCCGGTGCTAGTGAAACAATAGAACTTAAACATACAGCCACTTCAAGAGAAGTTTTTGCTGTAGGTACAATGAAGGCAATTCAATTTATGGCAGACAAAGAAACTGGTCTTTACAATATGGACGATGTCTTAAATAGTTAATTAAATATAATCAGTATATTAAAGAAGCTGTCGTACAAATGAGTACGGCAGCTTTTTTAGGTAAAAAGAACTAACAATGTGAATTTTTAATTCCATCTATAATCTTCATTATCATTTCTATTCTCTTAAATGGTGTTATAAAATAAAATCCGTCTACAATGTCTTTCATCTTGTTTCCTAATTCTACTGCGATATCTATACCAACTTTTTCAGCTTCTTCTTTATCCATATCTAGAGTAAATCTATCTATATATTCTTTAGGAATGTTTACCCCTGGTAATTCGTTATTTAAAAACTGTGCATTTTTATAGCTTACTATTGGTAGAATTCCCCCTAGTATTTTTACGTTATTTTCTTCTTTCACTTTCTTAAGATACTTAAAAGTTTCATCATCAAAAATTGGTTGTGTTAAAAAGAAGTTAGCTCCATTTTCCTTCTTCTTTTTCATTCTTGCCACTTCAATATCCTTATTTCTAACATTTAAATTTAACGCTGCACCAATAGTTATACTATCTCCTTCAAAAACTTCATTATTCATCTCTGAAATTAAATTAATAAGCTTAAATGAATTTAAATTAAATACGCTCTTAGTCTCTACCTTATTAATATCAGACATTGGATCTCCTGTAAGTGCTAACACATTTCTTATGTCTTCAATGTGAGCCCCCATAAGCCCAGATCTTATGGCATTAGTATTTTTATCTCTACAACATACATGAGGCATAACATCTATACCAATTTCTCTTTTTATCTTTGTTGCTAGTATCGTTGAATCTACTCTAACTTTAGACATTGGTGAATCAGGTATCGTAACTAAATCAATATTATTCTCTTTACATACCTTTGCACAATGCATCATCTTATCTATATTTGTATCAAATGGAGGCGCTAATTCTACAGCTATAACAAACTTATCTTCTTTTAATTTGTTTAAAAATTTATTTTCTTTTTTTAATATCCTATTGTTATAACTTTCTTCTTTTTTGTATCTTTTTATTTCTAACTTATCATTATTATTTAATGCCTCAACTAACTTTTTAATATGTTCTGGACTTGTACCACAACACCCACCAAGAATTCTAAATCCTAATCTTTTAAAATCCATCATCTTATGTGCAAAATATTCAGGATTGTTAGGATATATTGTTCTTTCATTTATTACTTCTGGATATCCTGTATTAGGTAATACTGCTACTATATCATTTTTAATATCTATTCCTTTTAATAATTTATACAAGTGTGTTGGACCAGATCCACAATTAAATCCATAAATATCTACAGATCTATAACTTTTTATCTCACTTACAATTTTATTCAAACTAACTCCATCTCTAGTAAAGCCGTCACCCATAATAGCAAAATTAGTTATTATAAAAGCATTTTCATTTTTACTTTTAATATACGTAGAAATTTCATTTAAATAATCTAGTTTACTAAATGTCTCAAAAACAAATATATCTGCTCCAATTTCTAGAAAGTTATCCACAATATACTTATATTCTGAAAAAATATCCACATCTTTTTCCACATTTGCCCTTATTGGACCTATAGATGCTGCCACAAATACATCCTTATCTTTTGCAACCTCTTTTGCTATTTTATATCCATTAATTATTATCTTTTTTAATTCCTCATCAGTAACATCTAATGCTTCTCTATTGGCAGCAAAAGTATTTGTTCTTATAATTTTTGCCCCTGCATCAATATATTCCATATGAATTTTCTTTATTTCTTCTGGATTTGTTATATTAGCTAATTCACAACAAGAAACACTATTTACCTTATCTTTCATATAATAAGTTCCCATTGCTCCATCAGTTACTAATATATTATCTTTTAAATAATCTTTTATCATTTTAGCCCCCATGTAATAAAATTTAATATTTATATAATTTTATCATATCCTTTACTTGGTATATAATAAATTTTTAATTTTGGTTAATATACCATTATTATTATAGTATTATTTATTGTCTCCTCTGAAATAATATTATTGTACTAGGGAGGTGTTTAATTTGAATAATCAAGAACTACGATTAAATGAAATGATTAATTTGGTAGAAAATTATACTCGAACAGCTAAACACCTTGAAACCCATAGTAATAATATTTCTTCTCCTAACAAACTAGCAGAAGCTAAGGATATTCAAGCAAGAAGAGCAGATGCCATTAATCATCTGAAAAACAAAATTCTCTGTAATGAAAATTCTAGCTTTAGTTAATTTCTAACCCACGAATTTCCAAACAGGTGCCTTGCGCACCCCTTTTTTTATTTTCTGCTTTTTTTAACTTCCCTTATACTTGTACCTTTTATACTCTATTTTAATGAAAAAAGCCGCCACACTTTTTTTGCGTGACAGCCACTCTAAAAAAACCTTACGTAATAATATTATTATATTCTCAATATTATTTTTCTATTCCTAATTATATATTATTTATTTGCCAGTCTATTTCTTTCTTATGTAATGATTTTAAAATCTCATTAGCTTTTGAAAAATGCTTACATCCAAAAAAGCCTCTTGATGCTGATAAAGGACTTGGATGTGGAGCAGTTAAAATAAAATGATTTTTATTTGTTATAAGTTTTAACTTTTCCTTAGCATTATTTCCCCATAAAATAAATATCACAGGATCCTCTCTCTCATTTAATTTTGAGATAACTTTATCGGTAAATATCTCCCATCCCTTATTTTTATGAGAATTAGGTTCTCCTTCTCTAACAGTTAAAACGGTATTTAAAAGCAAGACTCCTTGCTCTGCCCAAGGTACCAAATAACCATTATTCGGTATAAAACACCCTAAATCATTATGCAATTCTTTATACATATTCAATAAAGATGGTGGAATTTTAATTCCTTTATTCACTGAAAAAGCTAAACCATGAGCTTGATTTTCACCATGATAAGGATCCTGACCTAATATAACTATTTTAACATCTTCATAAGATGTTAATTTTAATGCATTAAACATATCATACATATTGGGATATATCTTTTTAGTTTTATATTCGTGTATAAGGAACTTTCTAAGATTTACATAATAATCTTTTTCAAATTCTCCTGCTAAGACTTCATTCCATTTATTGCTAAATTCAACCATAGTTCCACTCCTCATATAATTAACTTCATATATATTATTCTTTCATAATAAGTTAACTTATTCAAGAGGATCTAAAACTTTATTGTTCACTAATAACTTTTAGATCATTAATTGCATTTATTAATTCTTCTATTATTACTTCACCTTTTTTAGCTTGCTCTATATGCTCATTAGACATAGCAAAAGTTTCTTCTGTATTTGCCATAGTTTCCTCTGAAACAGCAGATATATTAGTCATAGCATTGCTTATCATTTCATTAGAGGCCTTAACTTCATTAACACTATCTTTTACTTTGTTATTTCTATCAATTATATTACTAACATTACTATCTATATCTTCAAACACGCTCTTAGTTTCTTCTACTAATGAATTTTGAATCTCATTACTTTCTCTTAGAACTTTAACCATTTTATTAGACTTATTACTTTTATCTTGTAATCTTCTTATTATTTCATTTATATTTTCAGTAGCTTCTTTTGATTGTTCCGCTAAATTCCCTACCTCTTCTGCAACAACACTAAATCCTTTTCCAAGTTCCCCTGCTCTTGCAGCTTCTATTGATGCATTTAATGCTAATAAGTTTGTCTGATTCGCTATTGCTGTAATAACTGATGTTATCTTAGCTATTTCATTAGATTCTTCTATAAATTCACTAACTAATTGATATACCTCATTAGTATTCTCTGTAACTATTTTTGATTCATTGAATAATTTATCAACTATATCTGCTCCCTTATCTACAACATTAGATGTAGTAATAGATACACTATTCATATCATCACAAGCTTTAATAGATTCTTCTATTTCTCTTTGTATCTTAACTATATTTTCAGATTGACTCTGAATATCTACAGTCATTCCATTAGTTCCTGTAGCAATTTCTTCAATAGCTGTAGATACCAAATTAGATGACTCTGATATTTCCTTCATTATAGTATTTATTCTATCTGAATTTTCTATAACTACATTACTAGTTTCAAAAATCTTTTCTGTTACTTTTTCTTGTTTTTCTTTTGCTTCCATAACTTTACTTAAATTTGAAGTTATACTTTTCGTATATAGACTAGTTAAAACTTGTATAAAGTAAACTACAATGTAAAATAAAATAGTTATAGATCCCATAATTATATAAGCAATAATTTCAACCATATTACCAGTACTAACATCATATATTACTTTTATACATTCAACTAATAAACCTAACACCATATATACTAATAATAACTTTCTATTTGCATAACTAACATAAGTAATAATTACGCAAAACAAACAACATATAAGTATAAGCTGATCTGTTTTTATTACAGATGCACTTACTGGTATAAATGAAGTAAAAAATGTAGTATATTTTATATATGGATTACTTTTATCTTTTATGTAAGAAAATATTGAATACCCATGTATTAGTAAAACTATTACTGAGAATATTATGGAAAATCCTTTATCAAATCTCCCCATACTTGATGATATTGTCAACAATGATACTATTAAAAGTACCATTATTGATGTCATTATTATTGCAAACTTATTTGCAAATTTTATTATATTCACTTTACTATCTTTCACTTTATGTCCTTCCTTAGTTGCATTTTTATTATACATTATTGTGTTAATTCATTTGCAATCTCAACTAACTCTTTTATTAAATTATCTGCCTTGTTAGCTTGAACAATATTTTCATTAGACATAGCTAATGTTTCTTCTGTATTTGACATTGTTTCTTCAGATATTGCTGATATATTGGTTATAGATTTTACAATATTATCATTAGATTTTAATATATCCTCAATTCTTTCTTTTACCTTTTCATTTCCTAATATTATACGCTCTACATCTTTATCAATTTTATTAAATATAGATTCTGTTCTATTAACTAATTCATTTTGAACACTATTGCTAACACTTAATTTACCTACTACATCCGTAGACATATTAGCCTTCTTTTGAAGGTTAGCTATAATATTACTTATGCTTTTCGTTGCATCACTACATTGACCTGCTAAATTTCCCACTTCATTAGCTACTACACTGAAACCTTTTCCCATCTCTCCTGCTCTAGCTGCTTCTATAGATGCATTTAACGCTAAAAGATTTGTTTGACTTGCTATTCCTTCAATAACAGATGTTATTGTAGCTATTTCATTACACTCATCTTGTAATTCTTTCATAAGATTAGATACTTCTTCTGTATTTCTCGTAACTATATCTGATTCCTCTGTAAGTTTTTTAACTATTTCTGTTCCCTCATTTATTACTAAAGATGTATTATTTGATGCTTCATCCATAACGTTACATTCTTTAACAGTACCCTCTATCATAGAATGTATTTCTTCTACACTTTCAGATTGACTTTGTATATCTTCTGCAATTGTACTAGCTCCTTGTGCTATTTCTTCAATAGCACAAGTAACAGTCTCTGTTGAAGTTTTTATTTCTTCAACTAAATTACTTATTGTATTAGAATTAGAACTTACTGATTGTGATACTCTTATATTTCTTTCAAGGTCAGCTTCTTGTTTAGCTTTTGCTTCCATAATTTCACTGAAGTTTTCATTTGATACTGTCATATATTTTTCAATAACCCTAACAACTATATATATACTTATAAAGAATGCTGCTGAAACTGCAAACATAACTACATATGCTACAAGATTTCCTTTTACCTTTACAATTCCATCTAACATTGTCTTAATAACTTCTATTACTGAAGTTAGAGAAATTAAAAAAATAATTCTACTCCTTTTTGCATATAAAGCAGCCACTGTTAATAATGGAACTGCAAATACGTATACTATTAGTTCTTTACTAGCAAACATAGTTAGTATCCATGGTACATACAGTGAAAACATAGAAAGTATTCCTACTCTATTATTTAATTTATCTTTTCTATAAATCATAGTAGCTATAATTAATGTTATCTGTAAATATGAAAGTATTGCTATAACAACTATTGGGTTGACTCTCCCCATACAAACAGATAATAATAAACCTAAATCTGATATAATTGCTAATACCCATGAAACAATTAAATTCATTTTATTAGCGTATAAATAATACTTATCATTAGAATTCATCTTTAGTTTTTTCCCCTCTTCTGTTATTTGTTATATTAATTACTCACTTATTTCTTCTAATCGTTCTATAACTTTCACTAATTCTCCAACTAATTTTCTTGCATGATTAGCACTTACTATATATTCACTAGACATTGCAGCAGTTTCCTCTGAGTTAGACATTGTTTCCTCTGAAACAGCTGATATACTTGTTATTGATCCAGTAATTACATCACTTGACTTTACAACCTCACCTATACTATTTTTAACTAAATTGTTTTTATCCATTATTTCAATAATTTCTTTATTTATTTCATTAAATGCACTATCAGTTTTCTTTACTAAATCATTTTGTTTTCCATTACTTATAGTAAGTTTTTCCACTACTTCACTAGACTTATTACACTTGTTTTGAAGTTTCACAACGATATTATCAATATTTTTAGTAGCTTCCTTAGATTGATCTGCTAATAATCCTACTTCATTAGCAACAACACTAAATCCTTTTCCAGCTTCTCCAGCTCTAGCTGCTTCTATAGATGCATTTAATGCTAAAAGATTTGTTTGATTTGCTATTCCTGATATAACACCAGTTATATTTGCTATCTCTCTTGATTCTTCTAAAAGTTCCTTCATAATACTATGTACTTCTTTTGTATTGTCAGTAACTATATTAGATTCTTCAATAAGCTCTTTTAAAATACTTTCTCCTTGCTTAATTACGTCATAAGCATTTCCTGAAGATTTTTCCATAAGATCACAGGCATTAGATGATTCTTCTATATCTGCATTTATCTTATCTAAATGGCTAGATTGCATTTGTATATCTTCTGCTGTAGTAGTTGCACCTTTTGATATTTCATTAATTGCAAAAGCTATTGACTTTGAAGAAGTTGATATCTCTTCTACAATTTTATCTATCTCACTTGAGTTTTCTGATACTACTTTTACAGTTTTCTTTATTTCACTTGAAACTTCTTCTTGTTTTTTTCTTGCTTCCTCAACTTCTTTTAAATTATCTATAGACTTATTAATGGTTTTACTCATTTCATTAGTTACAATCCCTAAAACAACATAAAATGCCACTGATGCAATAATCATTGTAATATATATTGAAAGATTAATATTATCTAATCTATTATAATCCCATATTGTTTTTATAACTTCTAATGATACCGCTATTCCTCCAATAATATCTATAAACTTTTTCTCTGAATAAACAACGTATATTGTAGAAATTATTAGTACAAAAACATATACTTCTACTTTTCCTGTTCTTATAAATATAGATACCCATGCCATATATGATGCTAAAAATGATAACATCCCCGTAAAATTATTTTCTTTATTCTTTTTATAAGCTATTGTAGCCAATATCATAGGAATTTGTATTAAAACAACAATAAATACATTAATCCACCACTTAACGCCCTGCTGAAAACAATTCATAATTAAAGCTAAATCCATTACCACACATATTATCCAATTTAAAATTACAGCTTTTTTATGCGCAGATTTTATTACTAATTTAGTACTTTCATTCATCAAAATCTCCCCTTTTTTTTAATGTAGTACTATATAATATCGTTACTTTTTTTTTAAAGTTTACTTTAATTATCAAACTTCAGTAAATAATATAAAAAATACTATTAAATAAGAGTATTTCTCCGCTTCATATTGGTAGAAAAATTTTCTTTAGAAACTTCTAAAAATACAAAAATAAAACTTAGACTAAAATCTCTCTCTTTATTTAAAAAAAAAAAAACTGCCACTTACGAAATTTAATCGTATCGTGACAGTTTTTATTTTATTAACAAATTTATTTTATTTCACCGATGTCTTTTCTATAATAAAGTCCTTGGAAGTCCACATTTTTTATATCATTATAAGCTTTAGCTCTAGCACCTTCTAATGTACTATCTGTAGCAACTACATTTAAAACTCTTCCTCCTGTAGTAAGAAGCTTACCATTTTCTTCTTTTGCCCCTGCTATAAATAACTTTGAATTAAAATCACTGTTAACAGTAATCTCAAAACCAGTAGGATAACTTGCAGGATATCCCTTTGATGCTCCTGTTATACAACAAGAATATCCTTCTTTCCAATCTAAAGTGACTTCTGATAACTTTCCATCTAAAGCCTTTTCAATTACTTCTACAAAATCACTATTCATAAGCGGAAGTACTGCTTGTGTTTCAGGATCTCCCATTCTTACATTATACTCTAGAGCATAAACACCTTTTGGAGTTATCATTACACCAAAGAATACTATTCCTGTAAAATCAAACTCTTCTTCTCTTATACCTTCTAATGTTGGATTCATTATATTATTTATAAAATCCTCTTCTACTTCTTTTGTAAAGTATGGATTTGGAGCTATAACGCCCATTCCCCCTGTATTAGGTCCTGTTTCTCCTTCATAAATTTTCTTATGATCCTTTGAAGATATAAATGGTAGCATTGTCTTACCATCAGTAACAGCAAGAATTGATGCTTCTGGTCCTGTTAAAAATTCTTCTATAACAATTTTTTGTCCTGCACCTTTGAATACATCATCAATAATAAATGACTTTACAGTAGCAACAGCATCTTCATAAGTTTCACTTATAACAACACCTTTTCCAGCTGCTAATCCATCTGCCTTAATAACTATTGGATAATCTACATTCTTTAAATATTCTACCGCTGGTTCAACTTCTGTAAACACTTCATATGCAGCAGTTTTTACATTATACTTTTTCATGAAATCCTTTGAGAAAGACTTACTTCCTTCTAACTGAGCACCAACTTTACCTGGTCCAAAAATCTTTAAGCCTTCTTTTTTAAATGTATCTACAACACCATCTACAAGATATACTTCAGGTCCTACTATTGTTAAATCTATAGATTCCTTTTTTGCAAAAGCTACAAATTCATCTATTTTAGTTAGATTAACATTTTCACATTTCTTTTCAATAGCTGTCCCACCATTTCCAGGTGCCACATATACCTTTTCTACCTTTGAACTCTCGGCACACTTATAAGCAATTGCATGTTCTCTACCACCACTACCTAAAACTAAAACTTTCATATATAATACGCTCCTTATTATATTAATGTTTAAAGTGTCTTATTCCTGTGAAGACCATTGGTATTCCATACTTATTACAATTTTCAACTGATAACTTATCATTTACTGATCCACCTGGTTGTACAATTGCACCTACTTTATATTTAGCACATTCATCAACAATATCACCAAATGGGAAGAATGCATCAGATGCAAGAACTGCACCTTCTGTATTTGCTCTCTTTAAAGCATCCTTTGCAGGCCAAATTCTATTAACTTGTCCTCCACCTATTCCTAAAGTCTTACCATCTTTAACAACAACGATGGCATTAGACTTAACATATTTAACTACCTTCATTCCAAATTCCATATCTTTAAGTTGAGCTTCTGTTGGTGCCTTTTCTGTAACAACCTTATACTCATCAACTAATTTTCTATCTGATTGTTGAACAAGAAGACCACCATCAACCTTAACTAATTCATGAGTATCACATGGTTTAGTTCCACATTTTATTACTCTTAAATTCTTCTTCTTCTTAAATGCCTCAAGAGCTTCTGCAGTAAATCCTGGAGCAATAACTATTTCTAAGAATATTTCTGTAAGCTTTTCAGCAGTTTCCACATCTACTTCTCTATTGAAAGCAACGATACCTCCAAAAATTGATGTTGGATCACATTCAAAAGCCTTATTGTAAGCATCTAAAGTTGTATCTGACACTGCCACACCACATGGAGTATTATGCTTTAAAGCACAACAAGCAGTTTCATCAAATTCACTAACAACTTTCCAAGCTATATCCATATCCTTAAAGTTGTTATATGAAAGTTCCTTACCATTTAATTGTTCTATATCCTTCATCGCACCATTATCTGTTGTTGACACATAATAAGCTGCTGATTGATGTCCATTTTCTCCATATCTTAAATCCATTTTCTTTTTATATGAAATATTGTAATACTCGTTATACTCATCATCTAATAAGAAGTTTGCTATAGCCCCATCATAAGCACTCATTAAGTTAAATACCTTACCAGCTAACTTCTTCTTAAATGCTAATGACACTTCTCCTTCTTCCATTTGTCTCTTAACTTCAGCATAATCTTTAGTATCTGAAATTACTATAACATCTTGGAAATTCTTTGCTGCTGCTCTAAGCATAGTAGGTCCACCGATATCAATAAACTCAATTTTTTCTTCAAAAGATAAATCTTCATTAACCTTATCAAAGAAAGGATATAAATTTACAATAACTATATCTATTGGTGTAATATTTTTTTCAGCTATCTTAGCCATATGTTCCTTATTATTTCTTATAGCTAATATTCCACCATGGATATATGGATTTAAAGTCTTAACTCTTCCATCTAAAATTTCTGGGAATCCAGTTACCTCAGTAATATCTATTACCTTAACACCATTTTCTTTTAAATATCTATAAGTACCACCAGTTGAAACTATTTCAACACCCTTACTCTCAAGAAATTGTGCCATTTCTAAAATTCCATCTTTATAAAAAACACTAATTAAAGCTCTCATTTTTTAACCTCCAAGTGCACATATTTTCAATTCACAATTCAAACAATTCACAGTTCACAATTGTGGTGAATTTTCCCCTATTGGGAAAATTATTATTGTCCTGCGGACGGCATATTAATTTGCAATTCGCAATTCAATCAATTCACAGTTCAATCAATTTGCAATTCAGTCAGTTCACAACTCAAGTATTTTTCAATTTATACATTAACTTTTATTTTTATTTAATGTTCTTACTATTGAATATAGTATCTTGCATAACTCTTTACACTTAGCAAGAAGTTCTTTTCCTTCTCTATACTCTATATACTCAGATGCAATTAATAATTCTAACCAATATTCAGTTTCATTAGCTTCTTTTAAAGATATGCTCAGTTTATGTGTAAAATCTTTTCTTGATTCTCCTCTTAAAGCTTCCTTTATATTTGCTCCGATACTGGTAGATGATCTTATTAATTGTTTAAATATCACATTCTCATTATTTGTAGAAGTTAACCGTTTATATAATTTCATAATATCTAGTGCAAAATCAAATGATTTATTCTCAAGTATATTTTCATTCATATCTTTTTACCTCTAACTAATCCTCTTTATTAAATTAATTAACAATTATACAAACATTTATTCAATTCACAATTCAAACAATTCACATTTCACAATTGTGGTGGTTTTTCTTTCAGAAAAACATTTTACTCCTTCGAATAATCATTACAATTCAGGCAATTTATAACTATTATAGAATTTACCATTGTTAATCTTTTGAATTTTCAATATAAATTTCATTATCTATTTTCTCTCTCCACATACTTATAATATTTTCACCATCGGTGAAAATTAACATTAATTGTGAATTGTGAATTGTGAACTGTGAATTATTTTATTATGGTTTTTCTTCCTTCTACTCTTACTTTTCCTTCGCTAATTAACTTTAGCGCTTCTGGTAATGCTTTATGTTCTTCTACAAGTATTCTTTCTTGTAATTTCTTTGGAGTGTCCTCTCCATATACCGGTACTGATTTTTGAAGAATAATAGCCCCCGTATCTGTTCCTTCATCTACAAAATGTACTGTGCATCCTGATATCTTTACCCCATATTCGATAGCTTTTTCGTGGACGTGAATTCCGTATGCACCTTTTCCACAAAAGCTTGGTATAAGTGATGGATGAATGTTAATAATTCTATTTCTAAATTCATCTATTAATTCTTTTTTTATAATAGAAAAGAAACCTGCTAGAACTATTACATCTACTTTACCTTTTAATGTATCAAGAATTTTTTTACTAAGTGAATCACCATATTCTTTTTTATCATATGTTAAAGTTTTTATTCCTACTTTTTCTGCTCTTTCTAAGGCATAAGCACCTTTTGTGTCACTAATTACATATTCTATAGCTACTTTATCTAAGTAACCATCACTAACTTTATCTATGATGGCTTGAAGATTACTTCCGCCACCAGATACTAACACTGCTATTTTAAGCATATATTTTCCCCTTCATTCTCATCAACATATCCAATTTCATGAGCTACTATTCCATGTCCAACTAAGATTTCCATTACTTTATTTACATCTTCTTTAGCAACACAAACAACAAATCCGATTCCCATGTTAAATGTATTGTACATTTCTTCTTCTTTAACTCCACGTCTCATAAGTTCTTTGAATATTGCTGGAACTTTATAAGAATTTTTGTTTATTACTGCTCTATGTTTTTTATTTTTGAACATTCTTGGAATATTTTCAATAAATCCGCCACCAGTTATATGAGCCATACCATTGATATTTACTTTTGATAATAAATCAAGTATTGGCTTAACATATATTCTTGTTGGAGTTAATAAAACTTCTCCTATTTTCTTTCCTTCAAATTCTTCATCTAAATTAGTAATAAGTTTTCTTACTAATGAATATCCATTTGAATGAATTCCTGAAGACTCTAATCCTATTAAAACATCTCCAGATTTTATATTACTCCCATCAATAATTTCGTCTTTTTCTACAACACCAACTGCAAATCCTGCTATATCATATTCTCCTTCTTTATAAAAGCCAGGCATTTCTGCTGTTTCTCCACCAATTAAGGCACATCCAGCTCTGTAACATCCTTCTGATACACCTTTAACTATGTCAGCTGCTTTTTCTGCTTCTAATTTTCCACAAGCCATATAGTCTAAAAATACTACTGGTTTTGCTCCGTGACAAAGTATGTCATTTACACACATTGCTGTACAATCTATTCCAACTGTATCATAAGTATTCATCTTAAATGCAATTTCAAGCTTTGTTCCAACTCCATCTGTTCCTGAAACTAATACTGGATTTTTATATCCTTGTCCAAGTTCAAACATTCCAGCAAATGATCCAAGACCATTTAAAACTCCTGGTATGAAAGTTTTTTCTGTGTATTGTTTCATTAATTGTACACTTTTGTAGCCTTCTTCTATATTTACGCCACTTTCCTTATATAAACTCATTTAAGTTTCCTCGCTTTCATAATTTTAATCTTCTAAACGAACCTTGCTCATTTCCATTGGTGCTGATACTGGATATTCACCAGCAAAACATCCTAAACAAAAATGGTTTTCTCCACCTAAAGCTTCTACTAATGAAGGAATTGATAAATATCCTACAGAGTCACTTCCAATAAATTCTCTAATTTCCTCTAAGTTTCTTTGAGCTGCAATAAGTTCACTTCTATATGGAGTATCTATACCAAAATAGCAAGGATACTTAACTGCTGGTGCTGCTGATCTAAAGTGCACCTCTTTTGCTCCAGCTCTTCTCATTATATCTACTAATTTTTTAGAAGTTGTTCCTCTTACAATAGAGTCATCAATAAGAACTACTCTCTTTCCTTCAACTAAACATCTAAGTGCATTAAGCTTAATAGAAACTGCTTTTTCTCTTAATTCTTGTGTTGGTGCAATAAATGTTCTTGCAACATATTTATTTTTAACAATACCCATAGCATATGGTATTCCCGAAGCCTTTGAATATCCTACTGCTGATGGTATTCCTGAATCAGGAACTCCTATTACCAAATCTGCTTCTGCTGGAGCATCTTTATATAAAAGTTCCCCTGCTTTTACTCTAGCTTCATATACATTTATTCCATTCATTATAGAATCTGGTCTTGCGAAATAAATATATTCAAAAGCACATGCCTTAGTTATTGCCTTTTCATTTAACTTTATGCTTCTTAATCCTTCATCATCTATTATTACTATTTCACCTGGTTCTACATCCCTAATAAGTTCAGCTCCTATAACATCAAGAGCACAACTTTCAGATGATAGTACATAACCATCGTCTATTTTTCCTATACATAATGGTCTTATTCCATGAGGATCTCTTATTCCAATAAGCTTATCCTTTGTTAATATTACTATAGCGTATGATCCCTTAACGGCTTGAACTGTATCTACTAAAGCTTTTTCTATTCCTTTAGAAGCTTTTCGTGCTATCATATTTAAAATAACTTCTGTATCAATTGTTGTTTGGAAATTACAACCTGACTCTTCTAATAGTTCTCTTATAACATCAGTATTAACTAAGTTTCCATTATGAGCTATAGCCATTTGTCCTAATTTAAATTTTGAAAGTAATGGTTGTGCATTTATAAGTCTAGTATCTCCTGTTGTAGAATATCTTACATGACCTATAGCTGCCTTACCTGTCATATTATTTAATGTTTCATCATCAAATACATCCGGAACAATACCCATACCTTTTTCAAGAATCAAATTTCCATCTTGATTAACGCATATTCCTGAACTTTCTTGTCCTCTATGCTGAAGTGCATATAATCCATAATAAACATAATGGGCAATTGTTGTTTTTTTGTTTGAGTATATCCCGAAAACACCACACTCGTCTTTGAACTTATCACACTCTCTAATTGTCATATTAGATTTCCTCACTTATTCTCTTAAATATTTCTATATAAGCTTCTTTAACATTTCCCATATCTCTTCTAAATCTATCTTTATCAAGCTTTTCACCAGTTGTAGCATCCCAGAATCTGCATGTATCTGGTGAGATTTCATCTGCAAGTAAGATTTCTCCATCTGCAGTCTTACCGAATTCTATCTTGAAGTCTATAAGATTTATATTTTGTTTTAAGAAAAATTCTTTTAATGTATTATTAATAACTGCTGTCATATCATAAATTGTCTTTAATTCTTCAAATGTAGTAGCTCCAATTGCTACTGCATGATAATCATTGATTAATGGATCTCCTAAATCATCATTTTTATAAGAAAGTTCAAATACTGTTGTCTTTAATGGAGTTCCTTCTTCAAGACCTAATCTCTTAGCCATTGAACCAGCAGCAACATTTCTTACTATAACTTCTAGAGGTATTATTTTTACCTTCTTACAAAGTTGGTCTCTTTCGTTTAACTTTTTAATAAAGTGAGTTTTAACACCTTTCTTTGCTAAAAGTTCAAATAACATTGAAGTTATTGCATTATTTAATTCACCTTTAGAATCAATTTGTCCCTTCTTTTCTCCATTAAAAGCAGTAGCATCATCTTTATAATGAACTATTACCTTATCATCATCACTTGTTCTAAATACTTGTTTTGCCTTACCTTCATACATCATTTCTAGCTTTTCCATTTTATAGTTCCACTCCTTCTTCATTATCCCTAATAAATTTAACTTTCATATCTTTTCTATATTTTTCTAGCTTATCCTTAACTTCCGGATACTTAACTCCTAAAATTTGAGCCGCTATCATACCAGCATTATAAGAATTATTAATACCTACAGTAGCAACTGGAATACCCTTTGGCATTTGAACTATTGAAAATAATGCATCCATTCCTTCTACTGCTGCCTTTATAGGCACACCTATTACAGGAAGAGTTGTCTTTGATGCTATTACACCTGGAAGATGAGCTGCAAGCCCAGCACCAGCAATAATTGCCTCACAACCAGTTTCCTCTAACTTCTTAATAACCTCTTCTAACTTCTCCGGTACTCTATGAGCTGACAATACATACGCTTCAAAAGGAATATCAAACTCTCTTAAAGCATTAGCAGCCCCCCTCATTACCTCTGTATCAGATTTACTTCCAAATATGATTGCTACCTTCATAAAAAAACCTCCGTTTTTTATGGCACAAGGCACAAGGCACAGGGCACAAGTATTTATGCGTCCTGAACTTCTTGTGTTTCTCGCACCTTCCTTACAATTGAATTCAATATTTTGCATAACTCTTTACATTTATTAAGCATTTCATTAGCTACTTCATCTTCTAAGTATGATAAAGCTATCAATAATTCTATCCAGTACTCAGTTTCATTAGCCTCTTTCAAAGCTATATTCATTTGGTGACCAAAATCTTTCCTAGACTCTCCACGAAAAGCCTCTCGAACATTAGCCCCAATACTAGTACCAGCTCTTAGCAATTGTTTAGATAATATAAACTCTCTCTTTTTACATGTAAGAAAGTGGTATGTCCTTATAATATCTAAAGCAAAATTAAAAGACTTATTAACTATCACACTATTAGTCATTTTAGTATCACACCCCTGAGTAATTAATTTATTTAATTAATTACCAAAGATACGAACATTTATTCAGTAATTATAAATTATTTAAAACTTCTTATATTAAATCAAATTGTGTCACAATTACAAATATCCTATACACACTTAGCACTTTTGTAGCACAGCTGCAAACAACACAAGCCGTCCGCAGGACTACAATGAAATTCCTCCAGTGGAGGAATTTCAACCTTACCTGTGCCCTGTGCCCTGATACATGTGCACTGACTACTACTTAAAGTAATTAACTCCATTCTTAAACAATTGTTGATCTTTCTCACCTAAAATATTCTTAGCAACACCGTTCCCTATTCTTTCTGAGTGTCCCATTTTACCGAATACTCTTCCGTCTGGACTTGTTATTCCTTCTACAGCGTATACAGAACCGTTTGGATTGAATTCAATATCATAAGTTCCTTTGCCCTTAAAGTTAACATATTGTGTAGCTACTTGTCCGTTTGCAATTAAAGATTTCATTACTTCATCATTAGCTACAAATCTTCCTTCTCCATGAGAAACTGCTATGCTATGAAGTTTTCCTAAGTCATCATTAGAAATCCATGGTGATTTATTTGAAATTACTTTAGTTGTAACCATTCTTGATACGTGTCTACCAATTTTATTAAATGTAAGTGTTGGTGAATTTACATCTAAATCTCTTATTTCACCATATGGTACTAAACCTAATTTTATAAGTGCTTGGAATCCGTTACAGATACCTAACATTAATCCATCTCTATTTTTAAGCATTTCATGAACAGCTTCTTTTATCTTTTCATTTCTAAATACTGCTGATATAAATTTACCTGATCCGTCTGGTTCATCCCCTGCTGAGAATCCACCTGATAACATAATCATTTGTGATGTATTTATTCTCTTAACCATTTCTTCAATTGATTCTTCTACTTCATGAGCATTTCCATTTCTAAATACAAATACATCTGTTTCTGCTCCTGCCTTTTTAAACTCTCTTGAAGTGTCGTACTCACAGTTTGTACCCGGGAATACTGGTATAAATACTTTTGGTTTTGCTATTTTTATAACAGGAGAAACTTTTTCTTTTGCTTCATACAATGGAATATCAATATTAGTTTCTTCTATCTTTGCTTCTGTTCTAAACACTGATTCAAGTGTAGAATCCCATTCTTTTCTTAATTCATTAATATCAAGTTTTTCGTTACCGTAAACTAATGAATAATCTTCTGTAGTTTCACCGATTACTCTATATGAAACTCCTTCTAATTCTTTTATAGTATCTTCATTTACTTCAAGGACTATTGATCCATAACTTGGTTCTACCAAATCTTCTATTTTTAATTTGCTATCTATCTTAACTCCAATTTCATTACCAAAAGATCCTTTAGCTAAGTTTTCTATTAATCCACCGAATCTTACTGATGATGATGATAATACTAATCCTTTATTTATCAATTCCTTAACTTTAGCAAAATTAGTTTTAAGTTGTTCTAAGTTTGGCATATCTCCATCTTTTCTATCATGAAGAACTTCTACTAATTTACTTCCTGCCTTTTTAAATTCAGAAGATACAATATTTTGTACTTTATCTGCAACTACTGCAAATGTAACTATTGTTGGAGGAACTGTTAAATCTTTAAATGTTCCTGACATTGAATCTTTACCACCGATAGCTGGTATTTCAAAAGCTCTTTGTACTTCATATGCTCCAAGTAATGCAGCAAATGGCTTACCAAATGCTTCTGCATTATGCATTCTTTCAAAATACTCTTGCATAGAAAGTCTTACCTTACTAGCATCTCCTCCAAGAGCTGTAATCTTAGCTAATGCTTCAATTACTGAATACATACCACCATGGAATGGACTAAATGTTGTAAGATATGGATTATATCCAAAAGTCATTAATGAAACTGTATTTGTTTCTCCATTAAGAACTGGAATCTTTCCTACCATACCTTCTTGTGGTGTACCTTGTGTTTTACCTCCATAAGGCATAAGTACTGTATTACTTCCAATAGAAGAGTCGAACATTTCAACTAATCCTCTTTGAGAACATACGTTTAAATCTGTTAATATTTCTTTTGCTATATCCTTAAAGTCTTTTCCTTTGTAATTATTAACAGCAGTTTCAAAGTAATTATCTTCTTTTGGTTCTACAACCTTTACTTTTGTATGAGAAGTCACACCATTTGTATTTAAAAAGTCTCTGCTTAATTCTACAATTGTGTCTCCTCTCCATTTTAGTCTCATTATGTTTTTATCTGTTACTTTAGCAACTACTACAGCTTCTAAGTTTTCTTCATTACATAATCTTAAGAATTCATCTCTATCTTTTTCTTCTATGACTACTGCCATTCTTTCTTGTGATTCAGAGATAGCAAGTTCTGTTCCATCTAATCCTTCGTACTTCTTTGGTACTAGATCTAAATCTACATCTAATCCATCTGCAAGTTCACCAATTGCTACTGATACTCCACCTGCTCCGAAGTCGTTACATCTAACAATCTTTCTTGATACATCTGGATTTCTAAATAATCTTTGTATCTTTCTTTCAGTTGGAGCATTACCTTTTTGTACTTCTGATGAACATGTATCAATAGAAGTTTCAGTATGTTCCTTTGAAGAACCTGTTGCTCCACCGCATCCGTCTCTACCAGTTCTACCACCAATTAAAACAATTATATCTCCTGGCACTGGTCTTCTTCTAACTACATTATCTTTTGGTGCTGCTGCAATAACCGCTCCAAGTTCTAATCTTTTAGCTACATATCCTGGATGATATATTTCTGCAACTTGACCTGTAGCAAGTCCAATTTGGTTACCATAAGAAGAATATCCATGAGCTGCTCCTTGAGTTATCTTTCTTTGTGGTAACTTACCAGCAAGTGTTTCTTCTACAGGAACTGTAGGATCTGCTGCTCCTGATACTCTCATTGCTTGGTATACATAAGTTCTTCCTGAAAGCGGATCTCTTATAGCTCCACCAATACATGTAGCTGCTCCACCAAATGGTTCTATTTCAGTTGGATGGTTATGTGTTTCATTTTTAAACATCAATAAATAATCTTCATCTTTACCATCAACATCAACTTTAATATTTATTGAACAAGCATTAATTTCTTCACTTTCATCTAAATCTTTTAATACACCTTTTTTCTTAAGCTCTCTAACAGCTATAGTTGCAAGGTCCATTAAACATATATTCTTTTTCTTTCTGTCTTTATAAGCAAATTCTCTTCCTTCTAAATAATTTTCATAAGAAGCTTTAACAAGATTTGCATACTTTCCTTCTTCAAAAGAAACCTCATCAATTATTGTTTCAAAAGTGGTATGTCTACAGTGATCTGACCAATAAGTATCTATAACTTTGATTTCTGTTATAGTAGGATTTCTTTTTTCTGTGTTCTTAAAATATTCTTGGCAGAAAGCTAAATCATCTAATGTCATAGCTAGTCCATTTTCATTTAAAAAACTTTCTAATCCATTTCTATCTAAATCTATAAATCCATCTAATATTTTAACTGCACTTGGTTTTTCAACCTTTGGCATTAATGTTTCTGGTTTTTCAATTGAAATTTCTCTAGAATCCACTGAGTTAATAAAATAACTTTTAACTTTTTCTATTTCATCTATTGATAACTTTCCTTTTAAAATTACAACCTTTGAAGAAGTAATTTCACAGCTATCATCCTCAGTGATAATTTGGATACATTGGCGAGCTGAATCTGCTCTTTGATCGAATTGACCTGGTAGGTATTGTACTAGAAAATAATTTTCTCCATCATTTAATGGAAACTCTTCATCATATACATTATCAACATTAACTTCTGATAATATTAACTTCTTAGCTCTATCATAAGCATCATCTGAAAGTCCCGCTAAATCATATCTATTAATGATTCTAACCTTTTCTAGATTTGCAAGATTAAGATTTATCTTGAAATCTTTTAATAAATGCTCATTTTCAGAATTGAATCCTTCCTTTTTTTCAACATACACAGTACGTATATAAGACATTTATTTTTCCCCTTTCATACGTATACATACGAACATTCCCCATTGAAGTGTATATATACTTCGTTAATCTAATTATAATATAACTTTTCATATATTTAAAGGGTTTTTAAGAAAATATTGACTGTAAATTTCACATCATTTCTATTATACCATTTTTATCTTTATTTTGGTGTCATTTTACAAAATTCATTTATTAATATTACTTTACCTTGCATATCACTACACAAAAGTAAATAAAAAAGTGCCCATTAGCGAAAACTCAATCGCTAATGTGGCACCATTAAACTTATTTTTCAATAGAATTAGTAAATGCTAAAAACTTATCATAACTCTTATTTTCTTCTACAAATTCTTTCTTATTGGATACTGATATAGTATTATTTTCGTATTCTACTTCTGCTGTATAAACAAATGTAGCATTACCTACCATTATCACTTTTAATCCTTCTTCATTTTCTACTACAGTATTAATAATCATTCCACCATCATTATATATTTTTATAGGTCTATTTTTCATTTCCGGATGTGCTATAGTACAAGCTACTATAGAAGCTGTCATTCCTGTACCACAAGCTTTTGTAAATCCTACTCCTCTTTCATAAGTTTTTACATATACCGTATCTTTATCTAATACTTTTAAATAATTTACGTTTGATCCTTGAGGCAATACTGATTTTGTAGAATTAGCTTTTATACCAACTTCCCTTATTTCCTCTTCTTTAATTTCGTCAGTTAGTACTACTAAATGTGGATTTGGACATGCTATTGCTGTAAATTTTTCTTTAGATGATAATTCAGGTATAGATTGAAATACCACCTTATCTTCCTTAGATACTAATGGCAAATCATCTGGATTAAAAGAAATAGCTTTAAGTTCTATTTCATCAGTATATACACCATCAAAAATATCTTTTACCTTTCTAACATTATAGTTGGCTTTCATTGTCTCAATAGTAACTGCATCTTTTTTAAAGTTTTCCATAACAAATCTTCCAACATTTCTTAGAACATTTCCACACATTTCTGGTTCTGTACCATCAGCATTAAATATTCTCATCTTTCCATCACAGTTTTCACTATTGCTCATAAATACAATACCGTCACCACCAACAGCACCATTTCTATCACAAAGTAAAATAGCTAATTTTCTTCTATCCTCTTCCGTAAAATTATAATTGTTATTTATCTCATCAATAAGTGCAAAATCATTACATGCACCATGACATTTTATAATATTAAACTTCATTTCGCCCTCCTACCCAAAAACTTAAATAAAATCTACTTAATAATATTATCAGTTAACTTTAAGAATTTTTCTATATCTTTTTCCATTACTTTTAATGAATTTACCCAGAAACTCTTATCTTCAAAGTCTATTCCTATTGTCTTACCTACATCTACTATGTTCATCTTACCTGTAGATTTTAATAGCTTATCATATTCTTCAACAAATGCTTCGCCTTTGTCCTCATATATTTTATAAAGCCCTTTTGCAAATAATTGACCAAAAGCATATGGATAATTGTAGAAATTATAGTCACCGTCGTAATAATGTGGCTTACAAATCCACATATATGGATGAAGATAATTTTCATCTAATCCATCTCCATATGTAGATTTTTGAGCTTCTATCATAATATCACATAATTCTTCAACAGATAAAGCAGCCTCTTTTCTTCTTTCAAATACTTCTTTTTCAAATTTGAACCTGCTCATTATATCAACAATTACTTGAGTAGCATCACTAATTTCTCCTTCTAATACTGTTAATGCTTCGTCTTCTGGAAGGGTATTAATCATATTAGTTTTTAAAAGTGTTTCACAAAAAGTAGATGCTGTTTCTGCTAGTGGCATTGGATATTCATTATTTATAGCAGACTCATCTTTTAATACTGATCCATGATATCCATGACCTAACTCGTGCGCCATTGTTACTACATCAGTAAAGTTTCCACCATAGTTTAACATTACTCTACTTTCTTTTATAGATGTTATAGTAGAACAAAATGCTCCACCAACCTTACCTTCTCTTGGATAAACATCTATCCAATTATTATCCATAGCATTCTTTGCAAAATCCCCTAATTTTTTTGAGAAACTATAAAAGTTATCTAAAACAATTTTCTTTCCTTCCTCAAAAGGAATTTCTCTAGTTAATTCTCCTATAGGTGCAAACAAATCATAAAAAGGAAGACCATTTTTATGTCCTAAAATCTCACCTTTACGTTTTAAATATTTTCTAAATACAGGATAGTAATCTTCTATTGCAGATATAAGTGCTTCTAATGTTTTTTCACTCATCCTTGATGAAAATAATGCTTCTTGAAGTGGAGAATCATATCCCCTAAGATTTGTTACAGTTATAACTTCTCCTTTTATTCCATTTAACGCAGCAGCTACAGATTCATCAATAGATTTATATGCTTTAAGTTCAGCTTCATAAGCACTTTTTCTAACTTCTTCACTTTTATCATAAGCTAAATTTCTTGCTACTGTAAGAGGTACTTCCTCTTCTTTCCCATTATTATCTAGCTTAACTTTTACTACAGAAGTTTCTCCATCTCTAAGTTTTGCCCAAGCTATAGAACCTGTATTTTTCATTTTTGCAATGACATTTTCAACTTCTGGAGATAATATGTATTTTTCATTATTTATTATTTCTTCTATAAAAAATTTATGTTCTTTTATAAGTTCACTTTCTTTTACTAATTCAGAAAGATTTTTAACCTTTCCTACTTGTAGTTTTATCCTTGAATCATATTCTGTGATACTAGATAATTGATTTTCTAAAACGTCCATATATCTTTGAGCATTAATATCTTTGGTATCTACTGCATAAGTTAAATTACAAAACTCATATGCTTTTCCTATAACATCATTACATTTTAAATTTAAGTTAATATATTCTTCTAGTAACTTCTTATTATCTAATGTCTCAGATTTATCAGCTAATGCTTTAAACTCTTCTATAATTAATTTTCCTTTATTTATATCTTCTTTAAATTTATCATCATCAAATCCAAGATAAATTTCTTTTAAACTCCACTTTCCCTCCATATTCATATCCCTCCAAACATTCTGTTATATATATCTATTATAAACCAATGCAATGTAAAGTAAACATTATACAGCACATAGGTGTAATTATAAAAAATAGGTATCGCTAACAACTCTTTTTCTTTGTTTACACGATACCTAAAATTTTTTTACTTTTCAATTTTGTCCAATGCATCCTTTATTAAGCCTAATACGTACTCTCTATCTTTAGGATTATTTTCAAAATCTAAAGAATCTACATTAATTTTTAAAAGCGGTGATATGCTATAATCCTTAAAATACTCTGTATATTGCTTATTTAGCCTTAACCAATAATCTTTCTCTACTACTTGTTCGTAGTCTCTTCCTCTTTTATTAATCTTTTTTATAGCATCATCAACACTAGTTTCTAAATAAATCATAAGTTTAGGAGGAGATAGATGTTCTACCATATTTTCAAATAAGTCCAAGTAGATATTATATTCCTCTTCATCCATTTCATCATTTTCCACTAATAGCTTTGCAAAAATCAAATCTCCATAAATACTTCTATCTAATACTGCCTTATCTATTAAAGAAGCTTCTTTTATATATCTAAATCTATTATTCAAAAAGAATATTTGAAGTGGAAATGAATATCTTTTCCTATCATAATAGAACTTATCTAATATAGGATTGTCTACAACTGGCTCCAAAAAAGCCGTATATCCAAATTCCTTTACTAAAATATTCATTAGTGTTGTTTTACCGACACCAACTACTCCATCAACTACTATCATTGGCCAAGACTCCTTTCCCTCTATCTTTTTTAAGTATTCTCTATATTTCATAATCTAGCTCTCCCACTGTAATGACTTATTCACTACAAAATCAGTTCTTTTATTATTACAAAATACAAGGTTATTTTCAAGTAGATTTTTATTCCACATAAATATACTTTATCATTCTCCCTTCAAAACCTTTAATATAATATTGCATTATAGTATAATTAATATGGTTTTTTACGAAATTTTAAGAAAAAAATAGTTAGAAGGAGAAGTGTTCCTATGAGAAACTGCATCGTTGCCCAATCAGGCGGCCCAACTGCTGTTATTAATTCTTCAGTTATCGGGATATTTGACGAAAATTTAAAAACTCAATATTACAATAATGTTTATTGTGGATTAAATGGTATTGAAGGTATTTTAAGAGGTGATATTAGAAATCTGTCAGAGATGGATTATGCTACATTACATAACCTAAAATATACACCTTCATCAGGCTTAGGATCTTGTAGATATAAACTAAAGAGCCCAGAAGAAAATCCTGCTGAATATAATAAACTATTTGATTTATTAACTTCTATGAATATTACTACATTCTTTTATGTTGGTGGTAATGACTCCATGGACACTGTAGATAAACTTTCTAAGTACGCAGAACTTGTTAACTCTGATATAAAATTTATTGGTGTTCCTAAAACTATTGATAATGATCTTTATATAACTGATCATACTCCTGGTTTTGGATCTGCAGCAAAGATAATTGCAACAACTACTCTTGAAACTTATCTTGACTCATCTGTTTATACTAATAATGGTATATTCATATTAGAAACTATGGGAAGAGATACTGGTTGGCTTGCGGCATCTGCTGCTCTAGCTCAAATTGATGGTAAACCAGTTGCTGATTTTATATATCTTCCAGAAGTAGCTTTTGATGTTGATAAATTTTTAGAAGACGTTAGAGCTAAATTTGAAGAACAAAATCAAGTATATATCGTTGCATCTGAAGGTATAAAAAATGCTGATGGAGTTTTTATTGCTGATACACAACCAACTTCATCTCATGACAACTTTGGTCATGCTCAATTAGGTGGTGTCTGCAATACCCTTAAAGAATTAATTATAAATGCAGGCATAACATCTAGAGTTAAAACACTAGAACTTGGAGTTATACAAAGATGCGCTATGCACTGTGCATCTGATAGGGATATAGAAGAAGCTCATATGGTTGGAAGAGATGCTATTAATTATTCTATCGATGGTGAAACAGGAATAATGGTAGCAATAAAGAGAGTAAATAATTCTCCTTATGTTTCAACTACATCTGCAATTCCAGTATGTGAAATTGCTAATAAAATTAAATATTTCCCAACAGATTGGATAAACGAAACTCATAATCATGTTACAGAAGATGCTATTGAATATGTTAGACCTTTAGTTCAAGGAGAACCAAATATTTATACTGAACTTGGAATGCCTAAATTCTCATTAATTAGATAGGATAACATTTATCAATTCAAACAATTTGCAATTCGGACATTTCACAACTTAGGCAATTGGCAATTAATGTTGATTTGCCACGGGAAAATTTAAACTAAAAAAGCACTGGTAGGTATAGAACTCTATACTTACTGAGTGCTTTTTTTAGTGCACAGGTATATATCAGTGCACAGGTGTCAGTTCACAGTTATGGATGAAATTCCCTTTGGGGAATTTCTGAGATTTTAAGTGTGATAATTTATGTATAGAATGATATAGTTCCCTTAAGATATTTGTATTTTATATAGAACTATTACAGGGGGCTAATGAAGGTTGCACCTTCATATAGCTTGGAGAGGTAACCCATGATTTATAAAAAACAACACTTAAGTATAACAGTTTTATATATGCACTAAATACATCTACAAATACAATTGTAACTCTCGCCGTCCGCAGGACTATAATATTTTCCCCATAGGGAAAATTAACCTTCACTATCGGATTTCTCCCTTCACTCTTACCTATTTACTATAAAAAGGAACTATCACTTACAAATTTTCATTTGTTAATACGACAGTTCCTTAACCAAAACTGTGCACTGAATTATGCACTGTTTATTTTTATCCTATTTTCTCTATTATAGATTTTGCTGCAGTTTTTCCTGCTCCCATTGCTAATATTACAGTGGCAGCTCCTGTTACAGCATCTCCACCAGCATATACATTTTCTCTAGTAGTTTCTCCTGTTCCTTCATGTACTACTATACACTTTCTTTTATTTACTTCTAACCCTTCTGTAGTACTTGGAATTAATGAACTTGGAAGTGTTCCTAAACTCATTATTACAGTATTAACTTCCATTACAAATTCAGATCCTTCAATAGGCTTTGGTGATCTTCTTCCAGATTCATCTGGTTCTCCAAGCTCCATTCTTACACATTTTATTCCTGAAACCCATCCATCTTCATTTTGAATTACTTCTACAGGGTTTGTTAAAACATCAAAAATTATTCCTTCTTCTTTAGCATGATGAACTTCTTCTTTTCTTGCTGGAAGTTCTTCTTCACCTCTTCTATATATTATATGAACTTCAGCACCAAGTCTCTTAGCAGTTCTTGCTGCATCCATAGCAACATTTCCGCCACCAACAACTGCTACAACTCCTCCTTTAACTATTGGAGTAGCATAATCCTCCTTGAATGCTTTCATTAAATTGTTTCTTGTTAAAAATTCATTAGCTGAAAATACACCATTGGCATTTTCACCTGGTATACCCATGAATCTTGGAAGTCCAGCTCCTGATCCTATAAATACTGCTTCAAAACCTTGCTCTATAAGTTCATCTATTGTTATAGTTCTTCCAACTAAAACATTAGTCTCAATTTTTACTCCAATCTTCTTTAAATTTTCAATTTCACTTTTAACTACTGTGTCTTTTGGTAATCTAAATTCAGGAATACCATATACTAAAACTCCCCCTGCTTCATGAAGTGCTTCAAATATAGTAACATCAAATCCTGCTTTTGCTAAATCACCAGCACATGTTAATCCAGATGGGCCTGATCCTATTACTGCTACCTTTTTTCCATTAGACTCCTTCTTTGAAGATAAATCTATATTATGCTCTCTCGCCCAATCTCCAACAAATCTTTCAAGCTTACCTATAGATACTGCTTCTCCTTTAATTCCTAAAACACATTTAGATTCACATTGAACTTCTTGTGGACATACTCTTCCACATACTGATGGCAATGCAGTATATTTATTTAAAACCTTAGCAGCTTCTTCAAAATTTCCTTTCTTTACTTGTGCAATAAACTGCGGAATTCCAACTGATACTGGACATTTTGTAACACACATAGGTTTCTTGCATCCTAAACATCTATTTGCTTCCTCTACTGCTTCTTCTTCATTATATCCTAAACAAACTTCTTCAAAATTAGTTGATCTAACCTTTGAATCTTGTTCCCTTACTGGTACTCTATTTAAATTCATATTAATCACCCCTAAATATTTTTCTTACAAGTACAAGTATGATCTTTTTCTGCCTTAGCCAACTTTTGTCCTTCTTCTGTCTTATAAATAGCTTGTCTCTTCATAGCTTCATTAAAATCCACAAGATGTCCATCAAATTCTGGTCCGTCTACACAAGCAAATTTTGTTTCGTTTCCTACAGTTACTCTACAAGCACCACACATTCCAGTTCCATCTACCATAAGAGTATTTAAAGAAACTATAGTAGGTATACCTAATTCCTTTGTTAGGCTACATACAAACTTCATCATTATCATTGGACCAATAGCTATAATTTCATCATAAGTATTTCCACTGTCAACTAAGTCCTTTATTTTATCTGTAACTCTTCCATTAAATCCATAACTTCCATCATCAGTACAAGGATACACATTTGCACCTAGTTTCTTCATTTCATCTTCTAATATTACATACTCTTTGCTTCTACCACCAATTATTACATCAGTTTTAACTCCTCTTTCACTTAGCCACTTTACTTGAGGATATACTGGTGCTGCTCCAACTCCACCAGCTACAAATAAAATCTTTTTATCTTTTAACTTATTTATTTCTTCATTTATAAATTCAGATGGTCTTCCAAGAGGGCCTGCAAAATCTTTAAAAGAATCCCCCTCTTTTAAAGATACAATCTTATTGGTTGAATAACCAACAGCTTGAATAACTATTGTTACTGTACCTTTATCTAAATCATAATCACATATTGTAAGAGGTACCCTTTCACCTTTTTCATCAGCAATAAGAATAATAAATTGACCAGGTTTCGCAGCTTTAGCTACTTTTGGTGCTTTCACATCCATCAAAAATATTTTTGGTGCTAATTCTATTTTCTTAACTATTTCATACATATGTTTCCCTCCATATTTCCCGTAAATCTATCAAATATTCTTTCATATTTTTATATACTATATTTTATTTTATAAGACATCTTATTCCATTTCAAGAACAATTTTAAATATATTCCTACTGATTTTAAAGATAATTTATCATGGATATGTTTTGCAAAATTTGTTATATTAGTGTAGATGTAACTTTTATCAAGTTTACAATCAATAATACTTATTGTATAATATTATTAATTAAATAATAGGAGTGTTAACTATGGAGAATATATCTGCCGTATTTAAAGAAAAAAAACTTAAACTTACTCCTCAAAGAATCGCCGTATATAAATATTTATGTTCTACTAATGAACATCCATCAGCTGAAACTATATACAAAGCAATTCAAGAAGATTATCCTACAATGAGTCTTGCTACTGTATATAAAGCTTTAAAAACTCTTACTGAAGTGAACCTTATTCAAGAATTAAATGTAGGTGAAGGTAGTTTTAGATATGATGCTAATACAAATGCTCATCCACATATTCAATGTTTAAATTGTGGTAAAGTGGATGATATCTGTGGAATGCCTCTTGATGATATATTGATTAAGGCTGCTGAATATACGGATTATGAAATTCTAGGCAGTAAAATATACATGTTTGGAATTTGTAAGGATTGTAAATAATCTCATTAAATAATGAGGTTATTTTTTTTATGTCTCCTTCATAGACTTTATTATATAAGGAGGTATACATATGAAATTTAGAATCTTATTTATAAAAAAAGAAACTCTCTTTTTAGTCACCTTTGCTGTACTTATCTCAATTTTATTTTCTATATACATAATAACCAAACCAACTGAAGACTCTTCTACCTACGTAAACAACTTAATAAATTCCACTTCTTTAGATATTAATGGTGATGGCAGAAAAGAAGAGTTATCTAAAGTTAATGATGGTGATGATGTAGGAGTTTTAATAAAATATTATAATAAGGAAGAATGTTTAAGTAAACTTTCTAAAACTTCTTACTTCAAATCAATGGATTTATTTTTTTGTGACCTAACAAAGAATTCTATCCCAGAAATTATTGTAAACGTACATAACAAATCTAACTCAAAAGTTGAGATTTTTTCGTCATATGAAGGAAAAATGAATAAAATCTTTTCTAAAGACGGAAATATTGTTGGTATATCAAACTCTACCAATAACAGAACACCTCTTTTGACTATTGGTGAAAAAAAAGATAATAATCTTATATTATCAACCTATCTATTAATAAATGGAGAAGAAAAAAAACTAAATATAAATTCTAATTATATTTTTGGAAATGATACAATATCAGCTCTTATATCTTATATTGAAAATGCATATTACAAACATACTCCAATGGATTTATCTTTAATATCTCATGATTTTAGAGGTGAAAGTTATAATGCCTTTCAAAGTTTAGATGATAACATTAGTCTCATTTTTGATAAAGGCTCTTTCTCTGATCTAAAATATAATAGAGACGGAGAATTATCTTCTATAAAGTGGTGTTTATCTTTCCATGGTAAAGATGACAGTAACAGTGATAACTTATATACTTTTAATATAATTCTAGATTTAGATGATAAGATTACTTCTCCTAATTGTTATAAAATCAAGCTTATATCTCTTAGTTAAATAATATATTTCAAAAAAATAAAAGTGGGACCATTATGGTCCCAAGGGGGATGGGGGGTTTAGTAAGTAATTTATTACTTACACATTGATAAAACTTCAATGTATTTATAATATTGCCAACTATTTAGATTTTTATACATTACTTTTTACATTCTTCATAATATGAAATCATTTCTTTTAAAACTCTACCTCTATCAGGAGTAACAAACCTTGAAAGTATCTTTAATAAATATATAATATCTTCTCCCTTATTAACATTCTTTATTTCTACATCCTCAAATTTATCAACCACAGGTTCTCCTGAAACATTATTATTCTGCTTTTTATTATCTGCCATAGATTGCACTGGTCTTTTTGCTCCATTATTCACTGGTCTTTGTCTATAATTTGGTATATGTTGTCTATACATTTGTTGCCCCATTGGCTGTTGCATCGTTGGTTGCATTGGTCCTTGCCCCATCATCGGTGGTTGATTATTATTAAATAACCCACTCATTATTGATGTCAATGGATTACCGCCTCCCATCATCGCTGCAAGCGGATTACCACCTCCCATCATTGCTGTAAGTGGATTGCCTCCTCCCATCATCGCTGCAAGTGGATTAGCTCCTCCAGATAAATTTTGCATTGGGTTTTGATTCATAACATTAGAGAACATGTTCATTAAGTCACTTGGACCTCCACCATTATTCCCTTGTTGTCCCATCATAGTTGATAGCATATTCATCATATCACCATTTCCATTGTTATTCCCTTGCATCATATTCATAATATTTCCCATATTATTACCATTTGAGTTTCCACCATTTCCACTTAATCCAGCCAAAAAATCCATAAAATTTGGTCCATTTCCTGACCTACTATGTCTGCTTCTATGCCTTCCCATATTACACCTCTATAATTTTGGGGGCATAGCCCCCATATTTTTTATTAGAAAAAGAAAGGGAATCCCAATAGCAATAAAGCAAATAAATCAAAATTACCATTGTTTTGTCCCCAACACCCACAATTTCCTCCACAATTTCCTCCGCAATTATTTGCAGCTACATATACAGGATATGAAGGATTTATATAGTACTTTCTTCCATTTAAGCATACTATATTACTGTTAAAACATTGATTTGTACATCCTAGACCCATTACAAGTCACCTCCAAGTTATTTACATTACTTCTTAATGTTTACATAAAGTGATAACACTTTTATGTTCAATAGGAGGGATCTCCCTCCTATTTAATCTTAACAGCAGCAATCATCTGATACTGGAGATACTGGGTAATAAGCCACAGGAGCACAACTGTTTCCACAATTGTTTCCACAGTTATTACCAAATCCACAGAAGAATATTAATAGGATCCAGATCCACCACCAGTAGCCATTACCACCGAATCCTCCAAATCCGTTTCCATATCCGCCATTGTTGCAGCAGCAGCAACAGTCATGACGTTTTCTCTTTCTGCAGCAACAATTACAGCATCCGCCACCATATCCCATGTTGTTATTGCCTCCTCCACCGAAGCCATTGCCACATCCGCCACAGCTGAATATTAATAGGATCCAAATGATCCACCACCAAGAGTTGTTAATGTTACCTCCACAGTTACCGCCACAATTTCCAAATCCATTCATGTTATTTGACCTCCCTAAGATACTTTGTTTTATTTAAATCTATAGTATATAGTATGATTAGTACTTCACTTTGACACACAAAATAAATCAAGAATTTTAATTTCTTATACACAATAGATAATAATTAATAGTTTCTTAGCGAAATCATATTCCTTCATGTAGCTTGTAGGGAGAACCCATGATTTATAGAAAAACAACACTTAAGTACAACAGTTTTATATATCCACTAAACACAATTGTCCTTTGCCGCCCTAAGGACTAAAATTTTTTCCCTTTAGGGAAAATCAACCGAAACTGTGCACTGAATTGCACCTTGTGCCATCTAAGTCCTGAAATTGTGAATTGTAAATTGATTGAATTGAAAAAGAGATATCGCTAACAACTTTTCATTTGTTATTGCGATATCTCCTTTATAAATTCTATATTTATTATTTCTCTGCTATATCTTCTAATAGTTTATCAGTAAGTTCTTCTTTTCCTATCTTCTTTAGCGATGAAAAATTATATATTTTTATTTCCTTTGGAATATTTAATGTAGCTCTTATTGTTTTCTCTGCTTTTACTATTTCTGATCTATTTAACTTATCAATTTTAGTCATTACTATAACTGGTTCATAGTTATAATGTTGTATCCACTTATACATTAACTTATCATCTTCATTTGGTACTCTTCTACAATCTAATAAAAGAACTACCTTACTTAATTGTGGTCTATAGTGAAGATACATCTCTATAGTTTTACCCCAACTTTCTCTTTCTTTCTTAGATACTTTAGCATAACCGTAACCTGGTAAGTCAACAAAATGCATTGCATCATTTATTATGAAAAAGTTAACTAACTTAGTCTTTCCTGGTGTTTGTGATACTTTTACTAATTTTCTTCTATTGGTAATAGTATTTATAAGTGATGATTTTCCTACATTTGATCTTCCAACAAAAGCTACTTCTGACATATCTGTCTCAGGGTATCCTGTTGGTTTTACTGCTGAAATAACAAATTCTGCCTTTTTTATTTCCATATTTATTTTCCTCCAATAATTGCATTTTCCAGCACTGTACTTATTTCTTCTGCTGCTATTACCTTAATATTGTTTAATACATTTTTAGGTATCTTATCTAAATCTTTTTCATTCTTTTTAGGAATAATGATAGTATCTATTCCTGCTCTATATGATGCTAATGTCTTTTCTTTTAGTCCACCTATAGGTAAAACTTTTCCTGTAAGTGTTATTTCTCCAGTCATTGCAACATTGTGTCTTACTAGTTTTCCACTAAGAGCTGATACCATAGATGTTATCATTGCAACACCTGCTGATGGTCCATCTTTTGGAACTGCCCCTTCCGGTGCATGGATATGTATATCTTTATTTTTATAGAAATCCACATCTATTCCATACTTTTCACAATTTGCTCTTACATAAGAGAAAGCTGCTTTTGCAGATTCTTGCATAACATCTCCTAATTGACCAGTTAGAATCAATTTACCATTTCCAGGCATTGCTACAGCTTCTACTGGTAATGTGTCTCCACCATATGCAGTCCAAGCCATTCCATTGACTACTCCAACTTTATCTTTATTATCAACTTCATCTATTCTATAAATTTCTTCACCTAAATACTTCTTTATGTGATTTACAGTTATATTTATCTTCTTCTTTTTACCTTCAACTATTTCCTTAATAGCTCTTCTTATTACCCTGGCAATTTTTCTTTCTAAACTTCTTACTCCAGATTCTCTAGTATAATTCTCAATTATGCTATATAAAGCCTTATCACTAAATAATATCTTTCCTTCAACATCATGTTCTTTTAATTCCTTCGGAACTAAATACTTTTTAGCAATATTAAACTTCTCCTCTGTAGTATACCCTGATACTTCGATTATTTCCATTCTATCTAACAATGGTCTTGGAATAGTTTCTAAAGTATTTGCTGTTATTATAAACATAACTTTTGATAAATCAAAATCTACTTCTAAATAATGATCTCTAAAAGTTGAATTTTGCTCTGAATCTAATACTTCTAATAAAGCATCTGCAGGATTTCCTTTATAGCTATTACTAATCTTATCTATTTCATCTAATAAGAATAATGGATTTTTACTTCCAGCTTGTTTTAAACCATATATAATTCTTCCTGGAATAGCTCCTATATAAGTTTTTCTATGTCCTCTTATATCTGCTTCGTCACTAACTCCACCTAAAGACATTCTTACAAAGTTTCTATTAACAGCCTTAGCAATAGAACGTGCAATAGATGTCTTACCAACTCCTGGAGGTCCAACTAAACAAAGAATAGGTCCTTTTGAAGATTTAGACATACTCTTTACTGCTATATATTCTAAAATTCTTTCTTTAACATCTTTTAGTCCATAATGCTCATTGTCTAATACTTCTTTAGCCTTTTTAACATCTAAAATATCCTTTGTTTCTTTAGACCATGGTAATTCTACTAACCAATCTAAGTAACTTTTTATAACTCCGCCTTCAGATGAATATCCACCGACAGTTTTCAATCTATTTACTTCACTTAAAGCCTTTTCTTTCACTTCTTTAGGCATCTTTGCTTTATTAATCTTAGCTTTATATGCTTTTATAGCTTTCTTATCTTCATCATCTTCGTCTAATTCTTCTTGTATAACTTTTAATTGTTCTTTTAAGTAGTATTCTTTTTGGACTTTATCTATATTCTTCTTAACTTTTTGATTTAGTTTCTTTTCTAATCTTACTATATCTATTTCTTTCTTTAAGATTTCAATTATCTTTTCTAATCTTACTTTTTCATCAATACTTTCTAAAATCTCTTGTTTCTTTTCTCCATTTAAAGATATATAAGAAGAAATAACATCCCCTAATCTACCTGGTTCCATTATGTCTTCAATATTTGTAATGACTTCTGGTGGAAGTACACCACTTACTTTAACATATTGTGAAAAAAGATCTTTAACCATTCTCATTAAAGCTTCGTGTTCATCTGTTATTTCACACTCATCTTCTTCAACAACTTCAACTTCAACTTTTATATAAGGATCATCTTGTTTATATTCTAAAATATTAACTCTCTTTTCACCTTCAACTAAAACTCTAACAGCTTCGCCTGGTAGTTTTAATATTTGCTTAATTGATGCAAGAGTTCCTACTTCATAAATTTCATCGGCTTTAGGATTTTCTGTTCTAACATCCTTTTGAGTACATAAAACTATGTACTGTCCATTCACCATCGCTTTTTCTAGTGCTGCAATTGATTTCTCTCTACCTACATCAAAGTGAATAACCATATTAGGAAAAATAGTTAAACCTCTTAGTGGGATTAAAGGGAGAACCCTCTTTTCTCTTTCCATAATCTCACTCCTGTCTTTATTAATCTTATGCTCAATAAACAATTTACAATTAAATAAATTTTTAATAATTATTAGTGTTATTAATTATACATATAAATATAAAATATTTCAAATCCTACTTAACAAAATAACACTGTGTATTTATTTATATACACAGTGTTAATAAAATTTATATCATCTATAGTACTTATTATGCTGTCTCTGTACCATCGCCATTGCCTTCTTTAAGTTTAACTGTACCATCTTTATAAATAAGCTCTGGTTTTTTATTCTTTATTGTTTCTTTTGTAATTACAACCTTAGCTATATCTCCTCTTGAAGGTATATCATACATTATTTCTTTCATTACATCTTCAATAATCGCTCTTAACCCTCTAGCACCAGTATTTCTACTAATTGCTTCTTTAGCTATTTCATATAATGCATCTTCCTTAAATTCTAATTCAACATCATCCATTTTAAGTAGCTTCTTATATTGTTTAACTAAAGCATTTTTAGGCTCATGAAGTATTTTCACTAAAGCTTTTTCATCTAATGATTCCAATGTAACCACTATTGGTAATCTTCCAACAAACTCTGGGATTAAACCAAATTTAAGTAAGTCACCTGGCATAACATCTTTTAAAACTTCTCCTACAGCCTTTTCTTTTTTTGATGCTATTTCAGCACCAAATCCTAAAGAACTTTTACTGTTTCTCTTTTCTATTATTTTTTCTATACCATCAAAAGCACCACTACAAATAAATAATATATTAGTTGTATTTATTTGTATAAATTCTTGATGAGGATGTTTTCTTCCCCCTTGTGGTGGTACTGATGCTGTAGTACCTTCTAATATCTTAAGTAATGCCTGTTGTACACCTTCTCCAGACACGTCACGTGTTATTGAAGGATTTTCAGACTTTCTAGCAATCTTATCTATCTCATCTATATATATGATACCTTTTTCAGCTTTTTCTATATCATAATCAGCATTTTGAATAAGTTTTAAAAGAATATTTTCAACATCTTCTCCAACGTATCCTGCTTCAGTAAGAGTAGTAGCATCAGCTATTGCAAAAGGTACATTTAAAAACTTAGCAAGAGTTTGTGCCATATATGTTTTACCGCTTCCAGTAGGTCCTAAAAACAATATGTTACTTTTTTGTAACTCTACATCATCTGTAGATAGATTTGAATTTACTCTCTTATAGTGATTATATACTGCAACTGCAAGAGATCTTTTAGCTTCTTCTTGACCAATTACATATTGATCTAAATAACTTTTTATTTCTACAGGCTTTGGAAGAGAAGATAAGTCTGCTGAAGTAGTTGCATCTTCTAATTCATCACTTATTATCTCTGAACATAGTTCTATACATTCATCACAAATATAAACTCCTGGTCCAGCGATTAATCTTCTTACTGCCTCTTGATTTTTGCCACAAAAGGAACATTTTAAATTTTTCTTTTCGTCAACTTTAGCCATATCTACACCTCGCTAGGTTATTACCTTGAGATTACTTCGTCAACAAGGCCATATTCCTTTGCCGCTATTGCACTCATAAAGTTATCTCTTTCTGTATCTTTTTCTATTGTTTCTAAACTTTGACCAGTTCTTTCACTTAATATTTTATTAAGGTTTTTCTTTATAGTTAATATTCTATCAGCATGAATGCCTATATCTGTAGCCTGCCCTTGGAAACCACCTAATGGTTGGTGAATCATTATTTCACTATTTGGCAATGCAAATCTTTTTCCTTTAGCACCAGCTGCTAATAAAAATGCACCCATAGACGCAGCCATACCAACACAAATAGTTGATACATCTGGTTTTATATAATTCATAGTATCATATATTCCCATACCTGCTGTTATTGATCCTCCAGGACTGTTAATATATAAGCATATATCCTTATCTGGATCCTCTGCTTCTAAAAATAATAACTGAGCAATTACCAAGTTTGCAGATACATCATTTACCTCTTCACCTAAGAAAATAATTCTATCCTTTAATAATCTAGAATATATATCATAAGATCTTTCGCCTCTACTTGTTTGCTCAACTACCATAGGAACTAAACTCATAATATTTCCCTCCTCCTTAATATATATTTTAAACAACATTGTCAAAATAATCTATATATTTTTTAAATAGGTAATAAAATTGCCAGATTAACTCCAGCAATTTTAACTCTACTATATATTTTATACAAATTGTATTATTTTAATCACTTATTAAAAAATTAAACAGCTTTTGCATTTGATACTAATAAGTCAATTACTTTTTTGTTGATTATATCAACTGTTAAGTATTGTTTTTGCATGTTCATTAGCATTTCAGCATTCTTTTCAACTTCGCCTGCACCCCATTGTTTTGCAAGTTCTGTAGCTTTTTCTTTTATTTCTTCATCAGTTACTTTAATATCTTCTGCTTTTGCTATTTCACCGATAACTAAATCAGTTCTAACTCTCTTTTCAGCACTTTCTTTCATGTAATCTTTAACTTTATCCATTGTTGAGTTAGTGTACTTTAAGTATCCTTCCATGTCTAATCCTTGATACTTTAATCTTTGTTCTAAATCTCTAACCATAGCATCGATTTCTTTTTCTATCATAACTTCTGGAATATCAATTGTTGCATTTTCAGTTACTGCTGATAAAACTTTTTCTTCAAATTCGTGCTTAGCAGTATGTTCTTTATACTCTAACATTTTCTTCTTTGTATCTTCTTTTAATTCTGCAACTGTATTGAATTCAGAAACTTCTTTTACAAATTCATCATCTACTTCTGGTAATTCTTTAACCTTTACTTCTTTAACTACAACTTTGAAAGTTGCTTCTTTTCCGTTTAATTCTTCTTTTCCATATTGTTCTGGGAAAGTAACTACAACGTCTTTTGAATCTCCAGCTTTTAATCCTACTAATTGTTCTTCAAAAGTATCAATGAAAGTATGTGATCCTATTGTTAGTGAATAATCTTCTCCTTTTCCACCTTCAAAAGCAACACCATCAACAAATCCTTCGAAGTCAATTACTGCGATATCACCATCAGCGATTTCTCCTTCTTTAACTTCGATTCTAGCATTTTGTTCTCTCATTGCATTTATATCAGCTTCTACTTCTTCATCAGTAACTTCTACTGCTGATTTTTCTACTTCTACACCTTTGTATTCACCAAGAGTTACTTCTGGTAATGTAACTATTTCTGCAGTATATATGAATTCCTTACCAGTTTCACATTGTTCTATATTAACATTTGTAATTTCTACAACCTTTAAGTTGTTTTCTATTACTGCGTTATGTAAAGTCTTATTAACAACTATTTCTCCTGCTTCACCATTGAAGATATCTTCTCCATACATTTTCTTTATAATCATTAATGGAGCTTTTCCTTTTCTGAATCCTGGGATGTTAAATTGCTTAACATTTTTCTTATAAGCTTCGTTAACAGCTGTAGCTAATTGTTCTGCTTCTACAGTTACCGTTACCTTTACTATATTTTTTTCTATGTTTTCCAAAGTTGTTTTCATTATTTTCTTCCTCCTAAACCTAATTACCTATTAACCATATTATTATAACATAGTTTTTTTATCTATTACAACGTAGTTATTCTATAACTCGTCTATTAGCCATCTTAACAATTGACTCCATATATTTCTTACTTGCTATTACTTCTTCATCAGTTTTAAAATTTTCATTATAAACTTCTATAATCCCATTACCTTTATATCCAACTTTTTTTAATTCCTTAAGTATTTCATGAAAGTCTACCTTTCCTACTCCTGGTAAAAGACATGAATTTTCCTCATCTCTATCATTAAGATGGAGATTAATTATCCTATCTTTCATTATGGATATATAATCTAAAGGATTTATATTAGCTCTATAGGCCTGCTTTACATCTAAAGTAAAATAAATAGGTACTTTAGAATTTTCTATTAAATATTCTAAATATGAAGTTTTACTACTCATTGCCCAAGACACATTTTCCATAGCAATTTTAACATCATTTTCTCCTGCTATATAATACATTTCCTTCATAACATCCATTATCAAACTCATATTGAGATTTTCAAATTCAGTTAACCTCATTCCATGAAATGTATATATATTACTACCTAATATTTTACTTGCTTTGCATAAGCTTTTAAAGTAGTCTAGCATATCTTCTCTTCTTCTTTTATAAGGATCAAAAAGATATGGTTCAAACCATGAAGAAAATCCATGAATAGAATTAACTTGCAAATTGTTCTCTACTGCTATTTCATTTAATCTTTTTACAAAATCCTCTTTGGTCTCAGACAAAGTGTTAATAAACACTTCACATACATCAAAAGATAAATTAGCTATTTTTCTTATCTGATCTTCTAATAAAAGATCTGGATAAAAACATGCACTAGACATACCTATTTTCATAACCTTATTCTCCACTAACTATTCCTGTATCATCTACATAATAAGTAACATTATTTACTATAACTTTTAGACCTTTTCCTTCTACATATTCATCGATAGATACACTGCTGCCTCCAAATAATGAAGATCCTTGAACACTTAATGTATTATGTTCTCCTGTAGTTATATCATACTTCCATAAATATAGTTCATCTTTAAACCAAGGTAAAGCACTAGAATAAATTATTAGATTATCACCTGCAAATTTAGGGTCTCTAGTCCAATCGAAATCACTATTACCTGAAAGCATATTTTCTCTTGTTGTAATACTTCCTCTTGTTGATTTATATTGTTTATATGTTATATCTGAAACATTTCCTAAGTTATCAACTAAAGCCATAGTTTGCTCATTTTTATCATATAAAACAGCTTTATTACTACTTTCATTAAGTATACTCTCTAAATTAGAATTATTACTTTCTATTGATACTATTTTATTATCTTTATCTATTTCTAATGTTATCTGCTCATTACTTGGAAGAGTTGCTTCTATTTTTTTGTTTTCTTCCTTCTTATCTTCAACTTTATCTTTTTCTTCTGATTTTTCATCTTTTGTATTGTCTTTTGGTGATTCCTTACTTTCTTTTTCTTCACTCTTATGCGACTTAAAAGATTGCATCATAGATTTTATATCAGATTTTTTAATAATGAACAATCCCCCACCAGTAACTATTAAAATAATAATTATAATTAAGGCAATTCTCCTATTTCGTTTTCTTTTTACTTCTTTTCTATAATTGCTACTAAATATACTTGGTTTCGCCATCGGATTTCCTCCCCCAGTATTATTGTTAATTATCTTAATTATACTATAAATCATTATAAATGATACTATATTTTATGATTATACAATATTTTTTTATAAAAGTTAAAGCCTCTATCGTATTTTAATATATTTTTCAATTCACAATTATGATGAAAATCCCTCCATCAATGTATAGTTACATCCTATGAAAAAAGCTGCTACACTTTCGTGCAACAGCTCCTTTAAATAAATTATTTATCAAAATACTCATTCATTGCCTTGTATTCTACTTTTTTTCCTACTTTTTTAACATTTATAGCTTTTAAATAACTTTCTGCTGTATCAATACAAGTAAACACAGGAATCTTATATTCTGCTGCTCTTCTTCTTATTTTAAATCCTTTTGTTCCAACATTGTTTCCTTTTGTTGGAGTATTTATTATTATACTTATATTTCCTTCAGGTATTGTATCAATAATTTCACTTAATGACATTTCATCTGCTTCAATACCTTTGTTTCTTAGGTAATTTAATGTCTCATCATTAGAATAAACCTTAAATCCTAATTCCATATATTTTTTAACTAGATCTATACCTTCTTCTTTATCTACATCTCTTAAAGAAACAAATAAGTTTCCTTCTGTACATATATTAATATTACTTGCAACAAAACCTTTATATAAAGCTACATCTAAATCTTTATCAACACCTAAAACTTCCCCAGTAGACTTCATTTCAGGTCCTAAGTAAGTGTCAACATTAACTAACTTTTCGTTAGAGAATACTGGTACTTTAACAGCATGAAGTTTAGCTTCTTTATTTAATCCAGTGCCATATTCCATATCAGCAAGTTTCATACCAAGCATTATCTTAACTGCTACCTTAACCATTGGAATATTTGTAACCTTAGATAATATTGGTACTGTTCTTGATGCTCTTGGATTAACTTCAATAACTAAAACTTTTTCTCCATCATATACATATTGAATATTTACTAGTCCTCTTATATTTAACCCTTTTGCAATCTTTTCTGTATAAGTTACTAAATCTTCAACAATATTATCTGGAAGACTATATTCTGGATAAACAGTTATTGAATCCCCTGAATGCACCCCTGTTCTTTCAATATGTTGCATTATTCCAGGAATTAATATATTATCTCCATCACAAAGCGCATCCACTTCTATTTCTGTTCCTTGAATATATTTATCTATTAATACTGGATGTTCTGTTGATAATGTTACAGCTTCACTCATATATCTTTGAAGTGTTGGTCTATCATAAACAACTTGCATTGCTCTACCACCAATAACATATGATGGTCTTACTACTACTGGATATCCTAATTTATCAACAGCATCATAAGCTTCTCCTACTGATGTTGCTGCATATCCTTTTGGTGATTCTATTCCCACACCAGATAAGAATTCATCAAACTTTTCTCTATCTTCAGCAAGATCTATAGCATTAAATCCTGTTCCTAATATATTAATACCTTTAGCATCTAATTTTTCTGCAAGATTTATTGCTGTTTGACCACCAAATTGTACCACAACTCCATATGGTTTTTCTTTATTTATTATATCTAGAACACTATCTATATATAAAGATTCAAAATATAATTTATCAGAAGTATCAAAATCTGTACTTACTGTTTCAGGGTTATTATTTATAATTATTGATTTAAATCCAGCTTCTCTTATACCCCAAACACCATGAACACAACAATAATCAAATTCAATTCCTTGACCTATTCTTATTGGACCAGATCCAATAACAATAATCTTCTTATTATCAGTAACTTCATTTTCATCTTCTGAATCATAGCAAGAATAATAGTAAGGTGTTGCTGCCTCAAATTCTCCTGCACATGTATCAACTATTTTATATACTGGCTTTACATTATTTTTCTCTAAAATTTCTTCAATTTCTTCTTCTGATTTTTCTGTTAAAGCAGCAATTTCTTTATTAGTAAAGCCCATTTCTTTCGCTTCTCTTATAGGTCTCTTTACTAAATTAGTATTTTTCAATGCCATTTCCATCTTAATTATCTTTTTAAGTCCATTTAAAAACCATTTATCAATCTTTGTGATTTCATGAATTTCATCTACAGTGGCACCTTGTCTCATTGCTTGTGCTATAGCAAAAATTCTTTCATCGTCTTGCATTTTTATCTTTTCAATAAGTTCATCTTTTCTCATATATATGAACTTTTCAAGTCTTATAGCTGTAAGACCACCTTCAAGAGATGTAATTCCTTTTAAAAGTGCGGCTTCAAAGCTTCTGTCAATACTCATTACTTCTCCAGTAGCTTTCATTTGTGTTCCAAGCTTTCTTTCTGCTGTTACAAACTTATCAAATGGCCATTTTGGTATCTTAACTACAACATAATCAAGAGCTGGTTCAAAACAAGCTGATGAGTTTTTAGTTACATAGTTTTTAAGTTCATCTAATGAATACCCAATTGCTATCTTAGCAGCTATTTTTGCTATTGGGTATCCTGCTGCTTTAGATGCAAGAGCAGATGAACGTGAAACTCTTGGATTAACTTCAATTACAACATATTGTTGACTATTTGGGTTTAATGCATATTGAATATTACATCCACCCTCTATCTTTAAGTTTCTTATAATCTTAGTAGCTGCACTTCTAAGCATATGATATTCTTTATCTGTTAATGTTTGAGAAGGCGCTATAACTATAGAATCTCCTGTATGAACTCCTACTGGATCAAAGTTTTCCATATTACATACTATAATACAGTTATCTTTTCCATCTCTTATAACTTCATACTCAACTTCTTTCCAACCTGCTACTGATTGCTCTAAAAGTATTTGTCCTATAGGACTCATTTTTAGTCCCCTAGTACATATCTCCTTAAGCTCAGTGATGTTGTTAGCTATACCACCACCAGTACCACCAAGTGTGTACGCTGGTCTTATGATAACTGGAAAACCTGTCTTTTCAACAAACTCTTCACACTCTTTTAAGTGTGTAGCTATTATACTTGCTGGAATTGGCTCATTAATTTCAAGCATAAGCTCCTTAAAAGCTTCTCTATCTTCAGCCTTCTTTATAGCATCTGCATTTGTACCTAAAAGCTTAACACAATACTTATCTAAGATACCATCATCTCTTAAGTTCATTGCAAGATTTAATGCTGTTTGCCCACCGAAACCTGCTAGTATACCATCTGGCTTTTCCTTTTTTATAATTTCTTCTATTACATCTTCTTTTAATGGCTCTATATAAACCTTATCTGCGGTATTTGAATCTGTCATTATTGTAGCGGGATTTGAATTTACTAAAATTGTTTCAATCCCTTCTTCTTTTATCGCTTTACAAGCTTGAGTACCTGAATAATCAAACTCAGCAGCCTGCCCTATAATTATTGGTCCTGATCCTAAAATTAAAACCTTTTTAAGTTCTTGATTTCTTGGCATAATAATCCTCCCTATCTAACTATTCATTCATAAGTGCTATAAACTTGTCAAAAAGATACTCTGAATCTTCTGGTCCTGGAGCACCTTCTGGATGGAATTGTACTGAAAATAAAGGAAGTGTCTCATGTCTCATTCCTTCTACAGTATTATCATTTAGATTTCTATGAGTAATTACCATACCCTTACCTTCAAGAGATTCATCTTTTACTGCGTAACCATGATTTTGTGATGTTATATAAGCTCTATCTCTATCTATATCATATACACCATGGTTACCCCCTCTATGACCATACTTTAACTTATATGTTTCAGCTCCTATAGCTAATGCTATTATTTGATGTCCTAAACATATACCAAAAATAGGCTTCTTTCCAATAAGCTTTTTAACGGTCTCGATAGCTTCTGGAACTTCTTCTGGATCCCCTGGTCCGTTTGATAAGAATATTCCGTCTGGATTATCTTTTAATATTTCTTCTGCACTTGTATTATAAGGATATACTTTTAAGTTGCATCCTCTTGCTTTAAGGTTTTCTAATATATTATTCTTTATACCATAATCTAAAACTGCAACGGTTTTCCCTGGTCCATAAATATATTCAACTTCTTTTCTAGATACTTCTTTTACTACTTTTGTATCTATTTTAGTATTCTCTAATATATCTTTTAATTCTTCGTCAGTTAAATTTTCTGAAGTAATAAGTGCCTTCATAGCACCTTTATCTCTTATCTCTCTTGTAATACTTCTTGTATCAATTCCAGAAAGACCTATTACTCCTTGCTCTTTTAGATATTGATCTAAATCTTTTTCATTAGTCCAATTTGATGGATCCGTACAAAGGCTTTTTACTACAAATCCCTTTGCAAAAATTCCTCTACTTTCTTGAAATAATGATGAAACCCCATAGTTACCTATCAAAGGATAAGTCATTGTTATTATTTGTCCCGCGTATGAAGGGTCTGTAAGAATTTCCTGATATCCTGTCATGGATGTATTAAAGACTATTTCTCCTACAAAGGTTCCTACTGTTCCAAAAGCAGTTCCTTCATATTTTCTTCCGTCTTCTAAATATAATATTCCATTCATTTAATCCACCTCTTAAATCGAATTTCTAGAGTATTTGGAATATTTATACAGCTTATAAAAAGACCTCCTGCGCCGCAGAAGGTCTATATTGTTTACCGTATTTCCCAAATACCTTCTCAGCCTCTCTGGACTGTACTTAAAGGTAAGCAAATTTTATTATATCTTATCACCTTAAAGCGCTTGTGTCAACCTAATTTTTGTAAACTTTATTTAATATTTCTACTACCTGGCTTTACATATTCAACCCCTGCTTTGCAAAGTGGACATTCATCTTTATCATAAGTTTCAACTTCTAATTGTACTGCACTATATAATGGATATGGTATTTCAGCATTCGGTACTCTTCTATCTACGATACAAGTTACACCTACAACTTCTGCTCCTAATTCTTCTAAAACTTTAGCAACTTCTTTAAAAGACTTTCCTGTAGTAACAACATCTTCAGAAATTATACATTTCATTCCTTTAGTTATTTCAAATCCTCTTCTTATAGTCATTACTCCATCTACTCTTTCAGCAAATATACCTGGTTTTCCTACTTGTCTTGCAAGTTCATAAGCAACAACAACACCACCCATTGCTGGACCAACAACTATATCAAAATCAATATCCTTTATTTTATCAGCTATAACCTTAACTACTGGTGCTGCCTTATCAGGATATTGTAATAACTTTGCACATTGGCAATATCTATTAGAATGCTTTCCTGATGATAATAAGAAATGTCCTTCTAATAATGCATCAACTTCCTTTAATGTCTCGATAACTTGTTTGTTTTCCATTTTAAAATCCTCCATTATATAAATTATTTAATTATTCCTCTGATTTCACTTAAATCATTTATTCCCTGATTTTCCATGTAATCTTCTACACCTTTAATTATATCTAAAGCAATATCTGGCTTCAAGAAGTTAGCAGTACCTATTTGCACAGCAGTTGCCCCTGCCATTATAAATTCTATTACATCCATCCAGTTGCTTATTCCACCAAGACCTACTACTGGAACATCAACAACATTACACACTTCATGAACCATTCTAAGAGCTATTGGCTTTATTGCTGGACCTGAAAGCCCTGCTGTCACATTATTAAATACTGGTTTTTTCTTATATATATCTATAGCCATTGCTTTAAATGTATTTACCAAAGATAATGAATCAGCCCCAGCTTCCACACACTTTATCGCCATATCTTGAATATTTTCAGCATTTGGTGATAATTTAACCATTAATGGCTTTGTGCAAACCTCCTTAACAGCTTTAACTACTTCATAGGCTACATCACTCTTAGTACCAAATGCCATACCTCCATGCTTTACATTAGGGCATGATATGTTTAATTCTATTATATCAACATCAGTTTTTGTTAATGATTCAGTACCTCTTATATAATCATCAATAGTTCCACCACCAAGATTAGCAATAACAACATTGCCATAACTCTTCATATGTGGTAACTCTCTTTCAATAAATGCCTCTACCCCTGGGTTTTGAAGTCCTACTGAGTTCATCATACCACTTGGTGTTTCCCACATTCTTAATCCGTCATTTCCTGCTTTAGGATTTATAGTTAATCCTTTTGAAGAAATTCCCCCTAGCTTTCCTACATCATAGAAATTGCTAAATTCTTCTCCAAATCCAAAAGTACCTGATGCAGCTATTATAGGATTTTTAAATTCTACTCCATTTATGTTAACATTCATCATACTACACTAGCTCCTCCCCAAGGAATACTGGACCATCTTTACAAGTTCTTTTGTTTCCATCTTTAGTCTTACAAGTACATACTAAACATCCGCCAATACCACAAGCCATCTTATTTTCTAATGATACATATATCTTTGTGTTTTTCTCCTTACAAATAGCCATTACAGCTCTCATCATTACCTCTGGTCCACAACAAAGAATAACATCATAATCTTCTGGATTAAATATTTCTGTTACAAATCCTTTATGTCCTTGTGATCCTGATTCTGTAGATACTTTAACTTCGTCTACGTATTTTTTTACTTCATCTATATAATAAACTTCATCTCTGAAGCCAGCAAAGAAATCTACCTTTGCTGCCCCTTCTATTTTTTTAGATACATACACCATTGGTGCTATACCTATTCCCCCTGTTACAATTCCTACTTTCTTTCCCTTTAACTCTTCTAAGTTAAATCCGTTACCAAGAGGTCCTGTTAGCTGTATTTTATCTTCTGGTCTCATATGTGAGAATTCTTCTGTTCCCTTTCCAGCTACATGATAAAGAAAAGTTATTCCTTCTTCTGAAACATCATTAATTGATATAGCCCTTGGTAATAATACAGAAGCCCCTTCTTTCTTTAACATATAAAACTGACCAGCTTTGCAGTTAAAATCCCCTTTAACCACCATTTTAAATATTCCTTCAGCTACTTTACTATTTTCTAATATTTCATAATACCCCGTATCCATTACTTACACCACCCTAGAATATCATCTCTCATTGCAATAGATTCTGCTCTTGCAGCTTCTGCATATGACATTCCTTTATATTTATCTTTTCTATATGCTAGTAAAATTCCTCTTGATGAATTTACTACTCCACCATTTCCATTCTTTAGATATAAAGCAACTTCTTTAGCAGTTCCTCCTTGTGCTCCATACCCTGGTATTAAGAAGAAAGTATTTCCTAATGCTTCTCTCATCTTTACAGCTTCATCAACATGAGTACATCCCATAACAGCACCGATTGAAGAATATCCACAAGTACCAGTTACTCTCTTACCTAATTCTTGAACCATTGCTCCAACTTCTTCATAAACTTTTTCTCCACTAGATGTTTCTATATACTCAACATCCTTAGCTCCTGGATTTGATGTTCTTACTAATGTGAAGATTCCTTTATCATACTTTTCTAGGTATTCCATAAATGGCTCTATTGTATCCATTCCCATATATGGATTTAATGTAATAAAGTCAGCTTCAAAATCTCCTGTAAAATGTGCCTTTGCATACATTTCTGCAGTTTTAGCTATATCTCCTCTTTTTATATCTGCTATGATTATTGCATCCTTTTCTCTTAAATACTCTAAAGTATCCTTATAAGCAAGTAATCCTTCTATTCCTAAAGCTTCATAGTAAGCTATTTGCACCTTATATGTTGATACTACATCTAATGTTGCATCTATTATTCCTTTATTGAACTTAACAATAGCTTCTCTATTACTTGAAGATTCATTTATAATATCTTCTGGTATATAACTTAAATCTGTATCTAATCCTAAACAAACATGACCTAATTCTTCAACTCTTTTATATAATTTATCAATTATCATAATAAATACCTCACTAGTTTATTTTTTATATACTATTTTTCCACCCTTAACTGTCATTAGTACTTCACCAAAATATTTCATTCCATTAAGAGGTGTATTTTTACCTTTTGATTCAAATTTTGAACTATCTATAGTAATTTCCTTATCTTCATCAATAAGAACTACATCACCATCAAATCCTGGTTTTATAGCTCCTTTATTAATTTTCATCAGCTCCGATGGCTTCTTTGACATAAGTTCTGAAAGCTCACTAAGATTTATATGCCCTGCTTTTACTAAAGCACTATAACACATTGAGAAAGCTACCTCTATACCGGAAATTCCCGGTGCACCATTAGCCTTATCTTCTGCCGTATGAGGTGCATGATCTGTTCCTATTCCATCAATATATCCCATTTTAATAGCTTCAATAACCATCATTCTATCTTCTTCGCTTCTAAGAGGAGGATTTACTCTATATTTTATTTCATCATTTAAAGCTATATGATGAGGTGTAACCTCACAGGTAATATTGTCGTAACCTTCATCCTTTGCATTCATTATATAATCTAACGCTTCCTTTGTAGATACATGACATAAATGCAAATGTGCTCCTGTGTATTTAGCAAGTTCTATATCTCTTATTGTCATAAGATTTTCAGCTAAAGTATGGCTTATTGGTAATATCTCATCATCCTCAGCATGAGACATAATTCCAACCCCAATTTCTTTTGCCTTTATCATAGCTTCATACATGACTTTATTATTTTGAACCCCTCTACCATCATCAGTTAAAAACTTAACCTTAGGCTCTATACTATCTAAGTGGCTTAATGTCTTTCCATCTAAATTCTCTGTAACTGTTATACATTGATTTAAATCACAAAGCCCAACTTCTTTTCCTTTATTAACTACATAGTTATAAACATCCATAGTAGATGCAGTTGGCTTAGTATTGCCCATTAAATTTACAGTAGTATATCCCCCTTTAACCGCAGCTCTACTACCTGTCTCAATATCCTCCTTATGAGTAAGACCAGGATCCCTAAAGTGACAATGTAAATCCACAAAAGCAGGCATTAAAGTCTTTCCATTTCCATCTATGACATCACAAGATTTCTCTATATCTAATCCAATCTCACTTATCTTACCGTCTTTTATGTAAACATCACCATAAAAATCCCCACTGTAATCCACTATCTTTACATTCTTAATTAATAAATCCATAAATCCTCCTTTTTCAGTGCACAGTGCACAATTATCAGTTCACAGTTTTCGTAATTTTTCCTACAGAAAAATCTATTTTAGAGAAATTCCACTGGAATTTCTTCCTTCACTGTGCACTGTTTTTATTGTGAATTATCTGAATTGTGAATTGCTTGAATTGTTATAATATTGCCTTATCACAATATCCACATCTATAAAACTCTTCTCCTTCAATTTTATAAATTCTTTTAAACGGTTGTGTTTCAGCATTTGTTATACAATTTTCATTGTTACATTTTACTTCTTTATTAACTATTACTTTTTTATCGCTTTTTTCACATCTAGCTCCATTATCTGAAGCGACTCCTAATATAAGAGCTATTAATGCCATTCTTGCATATATTCCATACTCTGCTTGATCAAAATATGCTGCTCTTTTATCCTCATCAACATGGTAATCTATTTCATTTACTCTTGGAAGAGGATGTAATATTATCATATCATCTTTTGCATTTTCTAATTTATCTACAGTTAATATATAACTATCTTTTAATCTTTCATACTCATCTTTATCCACAAAACGCTCTCTTTGGATTCTAGTCATATAAAGGATATCTAAATCTCCTATATACTCTTCTAAAGATGTTGTTTCAATATATTCTACATTACCTATTCTGTCTAACTCTTCTTTTATGTACATTGGGATATCTAATTCCTTTGGAGATATCATAACAAATGAATTACCTTCATATCTCGCTAGTGCTTTTATTAATGAATGAACTGTTCTTCCAAACTTAAGATCACCACAAAAGCCTATTCTTAAATTTTTAAGTCTTCCTAATTTTCTTCTTATTGTAAGTAAATCTGTTAAAGTTTGAGTTGGATGTTGGTGTCCTCCATCACCAGCATTTATTACTGGAGATCTTGAAAACTTTGATGCTAAATAAGCAGCTCCTTCCTTAGGATGTCTCATTGCTATAATATCTCCATAAGCAGATACTACTTTTATAGTATCTCCAAGACTTTCTCCTTTAGATGCTGATGATGATGCTGCCTCTGAAAATCCTAAAATGCCTCCCCCTAATCTAAGCATAGCACTTTCAAAAGATAATCTCGTTCTAGTACTTGGTTCAAAGAATAACGTCGCTAGAATTTTTCCTTTTGCTATCTCTGAATACTTTTCACGATTCTCCATCATATCTTCCGCTAACTTAAATATCTCTTCATATTCTTCTAGTGAAAGGTCTTTTGGATCAATTAAATCTTTACCTTTTAACATAATGTTCCTCCTTTTGAGACACCTTTTCTCAATAAAAGTAATACTTTATTAATATCTTTGGTAATAAAAAAAGCCTTCCCTAAGGGAAGGCATAGTTATCCTGTTAAAATTGTATGCAAAAAAATGCATATTTATTGCTATTTACCTACCCTTTCTAGCCTCTCTGGACTAGCTTTAAAGGTCTATTCTATTTATTAAAGAAATACTAACACACTGAAGCTGCTTTGTCAATAATGTATAAATTAATTATATTTAGATATATTTTAAAACTATTAATAAATGTAAGTAACTACAGCCCATAATAAATTAGACTTCTAAATCATAAACTTCCAGATTATCTAAAGTAGAATAATCACTAATAGGATTACTAGAAAGACATAAGTAAGTAATTGATGGTATATCTTTTAAAAACAATATATCTTCTAAAAAGTTATTAGATATATCTAATTCATCTATATAGTACAGCTTATCAAATCCTGTTAATTTAGATATTTGATTGTCACTAAGATTCAAAAACTCTATATTACTAAACATTTTTAAATCGATTTCACCCTTAAGAAAATTCATCGATAAATCTAAGTCATATAACTCTTTTAATGATTTTAGCGGATTAATATCTTTTATATTATTATCATCTAAAAATAATCTTTCTAATTTAGATAAGTTTTCTATAGGCCTTAAATCATCTATACTATTCTCCCCCAAATCTAAATAAGTTAAATTTGTCATCAATGATAAGAAGTCTATATTTTTTATATTACATTTTCTCATTCTTAAAGCTTTCAAATTTGGAATCTTTAATACTTCATAAAAATCATCAATTTTTACATTATATAAATATAACTTTTCTAATCTATTTAAACTCTGATTATTTTCTTTCATTGCTTTTAAAACCGTCTTATATAAATGGTAACTTTTAAACCTTACTCCTTCTATAAGATATGTGTCAGTTTTATCAAAAAGTTCAAGCATACGAGTCCCCCCATTATTGTTTTACTAATATAATATGTACTACTCTCTTAAAGGTGACTTTTTTATTGATTTATTATATTTATATTCTTATCTTCGAAAACAATTACAAATATAAATAAAAAAAACCTTGAGGGGAACTCAAGGTCTAAAGTTAGTGATTTATGTTAATTTTACGTAATGCCTTATTTGGTGCGCTCAGCGGGAGTTGAACCCACGACCTTCAGATCCGGAGTCTGACGCTCTATCCGACTGAGCTATGAGCGCTAATGCCCATAGTTTTTTGTTTCCTATTTTTAAGTTAAAATTGGAGCGGGCAGCGGGAATCGAACCCGCACTATCAGCTTGGAAGGCTGAAGCACTACCACTATGCAATGCCCGCACAGTGCATATTATACTAAAGAAATAAAAAACTTAAAATGGAGCGGGCAGCGGGAATCGAACCCGCACTATCAGCTTGGAAGGCTGAAGCACTACCACTATGCAATGCCCGCATAATGTATTTTTTATTTCTTTTTAACCATAAATGGTGCAGGTGAAGGGAGTCGAACCCCCACGCCAAAGGCGCTAGATCCTAAGTCTAGTGCGTCTGCCAATTCCGCCACACCTGCTTATTTGGTGGCTCACCGGGGAATCGAACCCCGGA
>NZ_JAHLOD010000020.1 GCF_018917145.1 Clostridium bornimense | reverse complement strand
TTATGCAAGCTTACCCACAAATCAAGCCTAATGTGATTCGTGTTCCTCAGACCAAAGGTTTGCCGCCGACTTCCTTCAGATTCCACCTCGCGATGGACACCCTTGTCTTAGGCTATATGGTTGGCACTATCAGCCCCCATTACGGACTTTCACCGATTAGTGTACGCCCATGCTGGGCGCACATAAAAAAAGGCAATATCTCCATACTGAAGAATATCACCTTTCTTATATTACATTTGTCATATTTATAAATTTCCCTTTAGATAATTGACTGCAATAGCTGTTCTATGTTCTAAATCTGTTTTATCTAATATCATAGTTATATAATTTCTAATAGTACCTTCTGAAATAAATAACTTTTTGCTTATCTCTTTATTGCTAAGACCTTCACTTATTGCAATAATAATATCTTTTTCTCTTTCTGTAAAATCATATTTAGTAAATTGTGGTCCACCCTTGTTACCTTGAAATTTATTTAACACATTTTCATTCATTACAATAGTATTGTTATAAACAGAAGTAATACTTTGAACTATTTGATCCGGTGTGCTATTTTTTAAAATATACCCTTTAGCACCATACTCCATTGCTTCATTAATGTAATCTTCTTCATCAAAGGTAGTCAAAATCAAACATTTAGTATCTGTTTTACTTGCGATTTCCTTTACTGCTTCAACACCTGACATCTTAGGCATTCTTATATCTAAAAGTGCTACATCTATTTCTTCTGTAGTGCAAATGCTTACAGCTTCTTCCCCATCTTCAGCAACAGCCACAATTTCAATATCACCTTTTAACGGCAACAGTACTTTTAAACTTTCTCTTATTAAGCTATCATCATCACAAATCAATACTTTAATGCTCATTTTTTTCTCCCCTTATTTATAATCATATTTACTACAAATCCATTATCATTATAATATTCAACTCTACCGTTTATTTCTTCTAATCGTTCTTCTATTCCTCTTAACCCTAACCCCTTAGATAACTTTTCTACACCTCTGCCATTATCTCTTATTTCAACTCTATAAAACATATTAAATACTAATATGGATACAGTAATTTTTGTTGCATTAGAATACTTAGCTGCATTAGTTAATGCTTCTTTAATATTATCTTCTATAATTCTAAGCTCCATTAATCTAATAGCTGAAATATCTCCATCACATAAAAATGCTGTTTCTATTCCAGTAACATATTGAAATTTTAATACAAGCTCCTTTATATTCTCAATTCCTATGACTGATTGACCTGGCTTAACTTGTCTTAAAAAATCTCGTATTTCTTCCATACCTTCCCTTAAATTACCCATTGCTGTAACTAGAGATTTTTTTGCTAGTTCATCATTGTTTCCTATCATTTCTTTAGTAACTTCTAACTGCATAATGGAACTTGTTATTCTGTGACCTAAGTGATCATGAAGTTTTTGTGCTATAAAATTACGTTCCTTTAATACTGTAATAATATTATTTTGATCTAAATATTTCTCTAATTCATCAATCTTTTTTTCCATAACTATTTTACTATTACTACTGTCTTTATTTAATCTCCTATACTTTTCTTCCTCATTTAATTTATCCTTAATTTCATATAAATATAAATTAATAATAATTATAATCATGCTTATAATTATTAACTCTTTAATACTAATATACTTTACACTAGTAAGATACAATGTAAAAATAGATATGGCTACATTTATATATAATGTAAGATTACCTTCAAATAAATCAAATAATAATATAGTGACCAATAAGGCTGTATATGTATGCCCAATAAACATACTAACAACAATCAGCCCAAGCTCTATTAATGTTACTATTTTATAATTTATTTTAATTACATTTTTGATAAGGTGAATACAATCTATTAAAAGTATAATTAATATTGCATAAATAGTATATTCAGTATTTTCCCACGACACTGCTGTTAATATAATAATTCCAATTGATATTAGAATTATAAATGCAGTTATTGACTTTTTCATATGAAACTCCTATTTTTCCCTTATTATCATTATATTAACGCAAACTTGTCATTTATCTATTATTTTTAAATTCACTCCTCAATAAAGAATAGTACATTCTACTAACATATTGATTATCCATAAAAAAATAATCTCGTAAAGTACCTTCATAAATGAAACCACATTTTTCGATAACACGTTGTGAAGGCTTATTTATTGTCTTTGTGCATATCTGTACCTTGTGCAGATTCATTCTTTCAAATCCATAATTAATTACTGCTTTTGTAGCTTCTGTTGCTAATCCTTTGCACTGAAAAGCAGAACCAATGCAATACTCAATTTCTGCAAAATGATTCTTACTATCAACAAGAAAATATGCAATTTGACCAATACATTCCTTTGTTACTTTATCAATAATTGCCCATCGATAATAGTCACTATTTTCATAGGAAGATATATATTTATCCAATAGCCCCCTTACTTCATCTTTTGTGTTATATGTTGGTTCTGAGTAAAGTGATTGGATTTTTTCATCAGCAACCCAATATTTCAACATTGCATCATCATCACTATATTTAAAACGACGCATAATCAATCTTTCAGTTTCAATGACCTGTGTTCCCATATGTGTCAACATTATCTTTCTTCCTTTCAAATTCTTATTTTAGTTACCAACTTTCTAATCACTAAAATTACATATATCAACAAGTTTATGATTTATACATTTTATTATACATGCCTTTACTTTCCTGGTAAATAATATAAATAAAAGTTCCTCAACTGCATTAAAGCTTAGTATTGAGAAACTCTATATTCTACGCATTATCTTACATATTAAACTATTCAAATTTAGATATTTGCACACCCATTACTTTTGCTTCACCATGTATCTCAGTATTGTTTTTAATTTATTACGTTCTACTTTTCTTGCATCTGACAAATATATCTCTCTATGTGTCTCTCCTATTTTTTCTAAATTATTTTCATTCATAAATTTTATCATCTTTTCAAAGCTTTTTGGTTCATCATCATAATCACCTATGTGAAGAACTTGTACTGAAAGACCTTCTTCAATTTCACCATAATAAGCTTCTTTTAGAAGTGGATTAGGTTTCTTAACATTTGCTATTTCAAAAGCTTTATTTACAACCTCTTCTGTAACAAAGTCTGGTTGTCTAATCATAATTGTATATGAAAATGTAAACTTATCACTTGTATTCCCTGCTTCCCAAACTCCTTCAAGTGGGTATACAGTATATTCAAAATATCCCTCCGGTACAAATCCCTTCTTAGGCATCATTCTAACAGCATATGCTAAAGAGTATAAAATGCCTATTCTCTCTGAAAAATCTTCATCATTAGGATTTCCCTTTCCTTTAATCATAAAAAACTTCTGCTTTGGAACAGATATTAACTGTGGTGTCTCCTTTGGTGAATATAGTCCCTTTTCATGTTTTTTCCACTCATGCTTCATTGTTTATTCCCTCCAATATATTTTGATATGCTTTTTCATATTTAGTTTCTATAGAAAAAGCATATACCCTCGCATTATGCTAGAGTCAATATCTTATCTTTTAGACGTAAGTACTGAAAATTCACCTATCTTAAACATTTTTTAACCCTTCCTAATCTTATTCTATTGCTTAAATTATACAATATATTGGTTATTAAACAAAACATTGGATGTAAAGTATGTTGTAGAAGCACTAGAAACAGCTAAACATGTTAGTTCCTATATAATCTTTCAACAACTAATTTTGTATGCTCACACAATTCAGATGTTTTCGTATAGCCTAATTCTTTGTAATCTATTTTTTCTCCCACATTAATCTTAATATTTGCAGACTTTATTCTTTTAGATTCTTCAAATGCTTTATATGAATCAACAATTGCTACAGGTAAAACAGCTACTTTTGACTTAATTGCAAGTTTAAAGCTTCCATTCTTAAATTCTCCAAGTCTGTCTTCCATAATTCTTTTCCCTTCAGGAAAAATAACTATAGACTTTCCACCTTTTAAAATTTCAACACCTTCCAATATAACTTTCGCCGATTGTCTAATATTATCTCTTTCTATAAAAAGGGATCCAATTTCCTTAAACCAAGTACTTATAAATGGTGTCTTCTTTAATTCTTCTTTTCCTATAAAAATCAATGGCTCTTCAAATAACCATATCAATATTAAACTATCAAGGTCACTTTTATGATTTGCTATTATTAAATAATTTGTATCCTTTTTTATATTTTCTTTTCCATCTATAGATATCTTTATTCCAGTTATAGAAATTACCATTTTTATAAGTACTCTTAAAAGTTTGTAGTTAGCTGCTTCTCTTTCTTCTCTTGATTTTTTTCTATTAATTATCCTTAATGGCCATGTAAAAAATGTATATATTATAGTTAATAATGCAATTATAATTGTTTTCATTTTTACCTCTTTTCTTAAATACCTTTTAGTATCTTATTCATTTCTTATTATTATCGTATCATGAACTTTGTAACAAATATAGCATTTTTCCCAATTTATGTTAATTTACTTATAAATTCTTGTAAAAAATCAATGTTCCTTTGGGATTACTTAATTTTTGCTGTGTTTTGATATAGATTTTAAATATAAAAAACATACTGTTTACCTCACCGTAAGTAAAAAAATTTAGACTTTAACATATACAATATTAATAATATTTCAAATTCAAATTTCAGCTATATTTTTATAAAAAATAAGATAGGTTTTCACCTATCCTAATAATTTTTATCTCTTAACGTTTTAACTTCTTCTATATTTAATCCTGTCTTAACCGCTATTATTTCATCATCTAAAATGTCTAACAAGTTTTTTACTATTTCTATTGTCTTATCATTCTTGCCTTTCGCTTCTGCTGAACTAATCATATTTACTCTTTCATGTAGTGATCTTTCTCTTTCCCAATATATTTTCATTGCTTCTTCATCACTATTTAAATATTCAATTTTTTACTCGGCTTTTTTATTGCTGAATCCAAACTAATCAACTCGACTAATGTAGTTCCAGATATATCTTTCTCAAAAAATGTACTTATACCATATCTATAAGCATATACTCTTTTTTAATATCTTCCCATAAATGAAATGAGTATTGATAACTTTCTGTTCCTAAAAATTCAAAGTCTAAGATATTAAAATATCCTCATCTCCTTTTTTACCAAGTACTTTTTTGAATATGAAATCATTTAATGGTCTAACTCTTCTCATCTATATTTTATCTCTATGCTTTTCTCTTTAGTTAAATTATTCTCCTATCTCACTTCTATTATTATAAATGATAAGATAAGACTAGTTCTTTCCAAACATAATTCTTTTTATTTGCTTGATTTTATTTATATCTCCTTCTGCTAATCCATTATTATAGTCATATTTTATTATATTTTTTACAACAACTAAGTCTCTTTATATTCCTCCTACAAAGCTATTTATTTCTTTTACTTCTAAACTTAAAGCTTTTTCTATCTAAATATCTAAGTATCGAAATATTTTCTTTTTTTATTTTTTTAAATATCACGAAATTCATGAACTAAATTAAGAATATTTTTTGCAGTTCTTCTATCTAAGGATATTTTATTAAATCTTGTAGGATTGTATATCCGCAAGAATATAATACATTAAAATATGTAGCTGATAAAGATATAAAGGCTGCTGCAGCAGATTTAAAAACTATTTATCATTCACCTTCAGAAGAAGCTGCTCATACTCGAATGTTAGAGGTTGCTTAAAAATAGAAACCACATTATCCTAATGCGATGAAAAGTTGGTCTACAAATTTGGACGTAATAAGTCCTATATTTAAATTTATTTGAAGCTACAAAGAAGTGAAATTTACCATTATAAAGTTGGGGTAAGGTTTATGGAGAGCTATCAATAATGTACGAAGGCAAATTACCGGAATAAACCTATGGGTTTTACAATTAAAAAAAATTACACCCGTTTAAGGGTGTTCTTGACATGCATATTTTTATTTATTATATTGTAATCAAGGTATAAGCACCAAATCATGGTACTTATACATCTAAAATAATTATCATAGAAAGCTATTTACAGAGTTTTCTTAACACACTCAAAAATTATGCTACTATTTTCCACATCTACTTACCAAGGCAGTTCAATATATATTAAATTACTTTCCACTCAATAATTTTTACCATATATTTCCAATCTCTCTGAACTTTTTATATCTTTCCTCAAGAATTTCATCTATATTATGCTTCATTAATTCCATTAATTCTTTTAAAATAGCATTTTTTATAATCATAGCAGCTTCATCTTTATTAGTATGAGCTCCTCCATAAGGTTCACTAATAACTTCATCTATTACTTGTAATTCCTTTAAATCTGCTGCTGTTAATCTCATTTTATCTGCTGCTTCTTCAGCTCTTTTAGGATCTTTCCACAGTATACTTGCAAATCCTTCTGGAGATAAAATTGAATATATTGCATTTTCAAGCATTAAAACTTTATCTGCAACACCTAATCCTAAAGCTCCACCACTTCCACCTTCTCCAACAAAAACTGAAACTATGGGAACTCTCATTCTACTCATTTCTAATAAGTTATTTGCAATTGCCATACCTTCACCATTTTCTTCAGCTTCTACACCGCAATATGCCCCTGGAGTATCTACAAGACAAATGATAGGCATTCTATGACTTTCTGCAAATTTCATAACTCTTAATGCTTTTTTATATCCTTCTGGCTTTGCCATTCCAAAATTTCTCATTATATTTTCCTTAAGATTTTCACCTTTACTTATACCTATTATAACTACAGATATTCCTTCAATTTTACACATACCTGTAATAACAGCTTTATCATCCTCTAAATTTCTATCACCATTCAAACTTACAAATTTATCACATATAGCTTTTATATAATAGTTGGAGCTTGGTCTGTTAGCATTACGTGCTATTTTAACAATTTCCCAAGCTTTATTTATCTCTTTAACAACCTGATTCATAATGCATTCCCTCATTTATATCTAAAATATTAAATAAAAATTCTTTAAGTTCTTTTCTATTAACAATGTGATCTATCTGTCCTCTTTCCAATAAAAACTCTGCTGTCTGAAGATTCTTTGGAAGCTCTTCTTTTATAGTATTTTCTATAACCTTTTTTCCTGCAAAACCTATTAATGCTCCTGGTTCACTTATTATTATGTCACCCTGCATTGCAAAACTTGCTGTAACACCACCTGTAGTTGGATCTGTTAACACACTTATATATAAACCTCCCTTTTCTTTGTAACGTCCTATTGCTGCTGATATTTTTGCCATCTGCATTAAAGACAATATTCCTTCCTGCATTCTTGCTCCTCCAGAAGCAGTAAATAAGATTAGCGGTAATTTATTATACGATGCATATTCTACTAATCTTGTAATTCTTTCTCCTACAGCTGTCCCCATACTTCCCATTATAAAATTACTATCCATAACTCCTAATGCTACACTTATTCCATTAATACTTCCTACACCAACTGTTACAACTTCATCACTTGAAGATTTTATTTTAGCTACTCTAATTTTTTCATCGTAACCAACAAAATTTAGGACGTTTTTTGTTTTTATTTCTTTAAACATTTCCTTAAAAGTATCTTTATCTATTATTTCTCTTATTCTTTCCTTAGCTGATATTCTCATGTGATAATTACACTTTTCACATATATAAAAATTATTTTTTAAACTTTCAGTATATAATATGCTTGAACATTCCTTACACTTTGTCCACATACCTTTCTTAATTTGAACTCTATTTAATGAATCCATCTTTATTCACCAACTCATCTTCTAAATAATCTGTACAATAACTTCCTTCTAAAAAAGCCTCTTTACTAAAAATCCACTTATGAAAATCAATATTTGTTTTTATTCCTTCTATTTTAATTTCATCCAAAGCTCTTTTTGTTCTCTCTATAGTTTCTTCTCTGCTATTTCCATGAACTATTAACTTCAAAATCATCGAATCATAGTACATAGGAATCGTGTAACCATTATAAACATTTGTATCAATTCTTATACCAATTCCACCAGGAAAAATTATATTATCAATTTTACCAGGGCATGGTCTAAAATCGTTGAAAGCATCTTCAGCATTAATTCTACATTCTATTGAATGTCCACTTAGTATAACATTCTCCTGCTTAATCTCTAACTTTTCACCATCAGCTATTTTAATCTGCTCCTTAAGAATGTCTATGTTACTTATATCTTCTGATATTGAATGCTCAACTTGAATTCTGGTATTCATCTCTAAGAAATAATAGTTATAATCTTTATCTAAAAGAAATTCTATAGTTCCTACACTTCTATATCCTATCTTTTTAATAGCTTCAACAACAGTATTGCCAATCTTATTTCTCAATTCCTCTGTAATAACTGTAGAAGGTGATTCTTCTAATATCTTTTGATTATTTCTTTGCATGGAACAATCTCTTTCTGGCAGATAAATTACATCTCCGTAATTGTCTGCTATAATTTGAAATTCTATATGTTTCGCTTTTTCTACAAACTTTTCAATATAAACTTCCTCACTTTGGAAACATTTCTTAGCCTCGAGTTTGCATATATAATATTGTTTTTTTAATTCTTCATCACTACTCACTACTCTTATACCTTTACCACCACCGCCTAAAGCAGCTTTTATAATTACTGGATATCCTATTTTATTAGCTACTGATAATGCTCTTTCTACATTTAATACTCCACCATCAGATCCTGGTATTACCGGTACTCCTGCATTTTTCATTATTTCTTTAGCCCTAATTTTATCTCCCATTGCTCCAACCATATAACTAGAAGGTCCAATATATATTATATTACAATCTTCACATATTTTAGCAAACTCTGCATTTTCAGATAAAAAGCCATAACCTGGATGAACAGCTTGTACATCCATAATCTCACAAGCACTTATAATATTCGGTATGTTAAGATAACTATCTTTAGCATAAGCTTCTCCTATACATATAGATTCATCAGCTAATTTTATATGAAGAGAATCCTTATCAGCTTCTGAATATACAGCTACAGTTTTTATCCCCAGCTCCTTGCATGCCCTTATAATCCTAACAGCAATCTCCCCTCTATTTGCTATTAAAACTTTTTTTATATTTTTAGTTTTCATAGAATATTTCACCTACTTTATTTTTATTTTTACAAGAGGCTGACCATATCCTACATTAGCTTTATCTTCACAGCACACTTCAACTACTTCTCCATCAACCTCACTAGACACTTCACTCATAATCTTCATGGCCTCAATTATTCCAATGGTATCACCTTTTTTGATATCATCACCTTCTTTTACAAAAACTTCTTCATCTTGATTAGATGATCTATAGAAAACTCCAACCATAGGTGCTTTGATAACTTTTATATTATCATTTTCCTCTATATCTTTAAAAAGATCTTCCTTATTGTTATCATCTGAATACTGAATCTTATTGCATGATGAATTACTTTCATATTCTGGTTTTTCTAACTCTAAATATACATCATCAATTTTAACTTTTATTTTAGAAAAAGGAGTTTCTCCTATAATACTTAACAATTCGTTTAAATCGTCTATACTCATAACATCACGCCTTTCATTTTTTTTATTGCTATTATGCATTTTCATTAAATATACTTAAAACAATTCCTATTAAAACAAATATATTTGAATATATAACTGCTTTAATTGGTACATGTATAAATGCAAATATCCAGATATCTATAAAAAACACTGAACACCATATTTTTGTCTGAAATATAGTTTTACTTATGTCTCCCTCTTCAAAATCTTTTTTAATATAATAACTCATAAATGGTCTTTTTCTTAAAATACTAATAATACTCATAATAAATAGCCATCCATATCCTAAATATCCATCCCCAACTATAAACATATCTGTCTTAACTATATAATTTGCGAGAATTGTAATAATAAAATATGCTATACTAAAAAGATCCATAAAGCTATAATTCTGATTACTTCTTTCCATACCAATTAGTATTAGCTCTAAAACTAATGCAATTACTCCTCCATAAGGTAATAAGTTAGCACTAATTATCCAATAAACTACCCAAGGTATATAAGAAATAGTCAGATATATCATATTTTTAGTCTTCATTATTACACCTTCCATAACCTACATATGGAAATATAATTATCATTTTTTACTGAATAACTTAATTCCATATTCCTTCCGTATATTAATTTTTCAATAATATCTTCTTTTTTGAATACTATAAGTAACTTCCTCTCTTCTTCTTTATCCATTAATATTTTTATAAAATTCATACCAAAGCTTAATCCAAAATCTAGAGCTTTTCCTATTGCCTCTTTTATTGTCCATAATAATACCCATATATTTTCATATTCAGTCTCATATGTTTTCCAAAACTCTATTTCTTCTTTACTAAAAGCATATCTAATAAATGATTTATCTAATTTCAAACTACATTTTTCTATATCTACCCCAACTTTATCTTTATGGCTAAATACTGCAACAGCATACATATTATTGTGTGCTATAGATATATCATTATTTATCCTTACATTATTTATAAACAATTTTGGTTTTTCTCTATCTTTAATTTTTATTAATTCAATATCTTTTAATTGCCCTTTATAGCCTGTATGTTCAATAACTAAGCTTTTAGCTGCTAATCTTCCTAAATACATTTCTTCTTGTCTTTTCTTACTCCTAAATAACCTATCGTAATAAATTTTTTCCTTAGCAGATAGATGTGTTGCCATTTTCTCCTTAACACTTACTTTAGAAGCTTGAAGGAGTAATAACGAAACTCCCTCAAACTTCATCTTTTCACTGATAGAAATTTTATTTAAGAATGTTGTGATTACCATTTTCTTTACTTATCCTAGTTAAGATCATTTCTTCTATATCGAATATAATTTCTCCATTCCTTGATATTGCTTGTGCTGAATAAACTAAATCTGGGTCATTAACTTCTATCAACTTACAGTATACATATATTTCTTCATTCTTTATAAAGTCTCTGTACTTAACGGCCTTGGTTATTTTTCTAGGAACTATTGTATATCCATTCTTTTGATAATCATTTAAAAGCATAAACCTTCCTATATTATCAATAGTAACTGGTGAAATTATAGATTCTACAAAATCCACATATGAAAAATATTGCTCATCTTCTGGAACTTGTATTACTCCAACCATTTCTTCATCATTTAACATTCCAGCATAAGTTATGCATCTAAAAGTTTTTCCAAATACTATATAATCTGCAGCCTTTTCATAATATAAATCAATATCCATCTCTTTACTCTTATCTATTAATTCTGGTAAATCTAAATTAGTCTTAATTATATTTTTCTTTGCTTTTTCATATGTGATTCTTCCATGAGAATGAACTCTGTCTTTTTGCAACACAATTCCATTATTATTAATAAAGTCAGATAAAATCTTAACCTCCATAATCTTTCTATCTTCATTCTTTTCTATAAATTCACCTTGTAATTTTAATACTAATTTATTTGTATCAAAATATTTTATAAACTTATCAAAGTTATAATTAGATATTTCAGTTGTATAGTATACTTTCTCATTTTTATCTATCCTTTGCAATAACTTTCCTAATTCACAAACTGCCTCAATGTGCATAACTCCAGCAAATACGCTGTTTCCTTCAACTAAGTGGTCTCTTAAATGTATATCACTTTCTTTGCTTAATTTCTTTGTAGCTACAATACTCTTTCCTACTTTATATTCATTAACTACATCTAACATTGGAAACATTGTTCTATCTGTAACTTCTCCATTTTCTCCAATATATCTAGAAATCTTTTTTAAATCTTCATCTAACAAATCTAATTGACCTAATGGCATATTAGCTTTACCTATTTGACCAAAGAATAAGATTTCAGGATAATTTAATCCGAAAGCTAATTCATTTAAGAATCGTGTAACTCCTTCTTTTACATTTATATATTCTAAGCCCCTTACTTTCTTTTGTACCTTTTTAACTTGAGGATCTGATGCCATACCTACTTCATCCCAAGCTGTCCATCCTAGAACTCCACATTTTATTCTTGGATTATCTTTATTAATCATAGATGAAAGTTTAACAATTATATCTGCGCCTGCTGAATAATCAACTTGTCCATCCATACCAAATCTTCCTGAAATAGATCCCATACTTATGAAGAATCTTAATTTATCGCTTTTAAACTTGTTATACATATTATAGAATCCATCAGCTTTTACTCTTAATACCTTTAACGCGAATTCTTCATTTTTATGAGTTACTTTACCAAAGGAAGGAAGACCAGCTCCATTTATTATACCTGTAACATCTCCAAAGTTTTTCTTTATATATTCAGCAAGCCTATTAGTATCTTCATCACTGCAAATATCGCATTTAACGTAATTAATATCATAATCTGTTTTATTTAGCTTTTGAATATTTGTATATAACTTTTTAGCATCTAAAAGCTTGTTATACTTTTCAATAGCCTCAAAAGGTGTCTTTACTTTTTTTTCGTTCACCAACTTTCTTATGAATTTAGGTTTATAATCTTCCATTTCTTCATCATTAAAATTTAACCATTCTTCATCACCCTTTGGTAAATCTGTTCTTCCAGTTATAATTATTTTTGGATTATATAAAGTAGCTAAGCCCTTTACACATTCAAAAATAATTCCTCTTCCTCCACCAGAAACTAATACAATATCCTTCTTATCTAATTCAAATTGTTTTATACATTCTCTTCCTTCTATTTCTTTCGGAATTACGCATATAGTCTTTCTTATATTATTACAGTATCCTATTTCAATTAATTCTTCTCTAACCTTGTAATCTTTATATAAAGTTTCTGCAACCTTTTCTGTGTGTTGAACATCTGTAAAGTCACAGATTTTACAGATAAGCGGTCTAAGTTCTTTTTCTAATCCCTTTATGTATCCATCTACTACAGCTCCTATAGGATTATTTAGAAATTCTCTTTCAACTCCAAAGATACCTCCAATATTTGTTGCAGCATAATATGCACTTTCTTTTGGATTTTCTTCAAAGTATTCATAAGCATATTTTGACGTATAGAACATTACATTATACACTTGTCTAACTTCTTTATCATATATATCATAACTTGTCTCGTAGAAGTTAAACGATTTTCTTATTCCATTAAGATTTATAACAACATCTACTCTTCCTAACTTTCCTATAGCTACATTTATACTTTCCTTTAAAACTTTTACGTCATCAAAGTTTGTAGCTACAGATTTCACACCGTCATATTTTTCATTTCCTAAGATACAGACTTGAGCATCATCCTTTTTTAATAAGTTAACTAATTTTCTAGTTATAGTCTGATCTAATCTATCTTCAACTAATAATACTTTCTTGCCTTGAAATTTAAATTCTTCTGCATTAACGGGATATTCCTTTTCAACTGAAATACCTATGTATCTCGTAGATATCGCCTCACTATCTAATTCAAATATTTTATCCAGCTCTTTAACTTCATTTCTCTGTTCTACAACATTTTCTGTTCCCATTACCTTACATGTATAATCCACTATTTTATCTATAGTATTAAATTCTTTTACATTTGCATTTTCATCTATTTCATAATTAAAGTGTTCTCTTACTACTGCAAATATTTCTCCTTGTTTTACTGAATCTATTCCTAAGTCCGCCTCCAAATCTAAGTTTGACTCAAGCATTTCTTCTGGATAGCCCGTTTTCTCTGCTACTATAGCTTTTATTTCTTTTTCTACAGCTGCCTTATCTATTTCTACAAATTTTTCTGCTGCAACTTCTAGAGCTACAGTCCCCATTGCTTTGCATGTGTAATCTACTATCTTATCTATAGTATTAAATTCTTTTACATTTGCATTTTCATCTATTTCATAATTAAAGTGTTCTCTTACTACTGCAAATATTTCTCCTTGTTTTACTGAATCTATTCCTAAGTCCGCCTCCAAATCTAAGTTTGACTCAAGCATTTCTTCTGGATAACCTGTTTTCTCTGCTACTATAGCTTTTATTTCTTTTTCTACAGCTGGCTTATCTGTACTACTAACATCTACTGCCTTTACAAGTTCCTTTTTACTTACTTTTTTAATAACTGTATCATCTTTTTCAACTTTTCTACTTATAACTATACCATTACCAGATACTAAATCTATAATTTCTTTTAAAGAACTCTCCTTATCAATAGCACTCTTATCTAAATTGAATTTCTTAACTATTTTCTTCACTATATTATTAAAAACTTCTTCATTTAATGCTAAATCCATATACAATGGCTTATCTGTAACATTTATAAGATTTAAAGGATACGCAGTTTGAGACACTATAATCTTCTTAATATCACTTTCAATTTTACCTTTAAAAACATCATTATTAACTAATGTTATATTATTTACATCCATATATGCCTTTAATCTCTTTATACATAAATTATCATTTTTTGCTTTTAAATTACTTTCAATTGAATAAAACTTATTACCTTTTAGTATCTTTTTAACTAATCTTGTAAGTATGTTCTTGCATCCAACTTCTACATATATATTTACATTCAATTCCTCATACATGTTTTTTATTATGTCGTGGAAACTAAAAGGAGTAACTAATTGACTTGCTAAAGTTCTAGCGAAGTCTTCTTTTGTAAAATCCTCTTCTGTGTATAATCTTTTCTTGATTGTAGAATAGATTTTTGTCTTAGGTACTCTATAATTGATGTTCTTAATTTTTTCATAATAATACTCAACTGCATCAGTTAATATATTACTATGGAATGCATGTGAGACCTTTAAAACATTATGAACCACATTATCTTTCTTACATATTTCTTCTATTTCCTTTATGTCTTCATTACTTCCTGATAATACAACTTGGTCTTGAGAATTATCTAAGGCTAAAATACATTTTCCCTTTGACTTCTCTAATAAGCTTTTTATAACTTCATCATCTTTTCCAGCTGAAATGCTTATCATTTTACCTCTCTTTTCTTCTGGCATTCTTTCTAGAGATTCTGCTCTGTAATATACAATTCTTAATCCTTCTGAGAAAGATATAACATCTCCAGCAACTAAAGTCGAAATTTCTCCCAAGCTATGTCCACACAAATAATCTGGCTTCATGCCTAAGCTTTCAAGAAGCTTATATACTGCATAATTCGCTGTATATATAGATGTCTGCATTATCTTAGCTCTCTTTAAATTTTTTTCTACCGATGCCTCTTCTTCCTCGTTATTAAATATGATATTTGTTGTTAACTTTTCTCCACATAATTCCGTTAATACTTTATCAGCTTCATTAAAAATATTCTTAACTATCTCTTCCTTTTCAATTAAGTCTTTCATCATATTAGGATACTGTGAACCATGCCCCGGAAATAAGAATGCACTATTTCCTTTTTTAAAATTTTCACCTATAAAAACATCTTGTTTTGATAGTAATTCAATTATTTCTTTTTTTTCAATACTTTGCATAACAATCCCCCTAAATTACTCCAAATCTTCTTCCTACTTCTCCCATGATATCTAATGCTCTATCTATTTCTTCTGAACTTAAAGAAGCAGTAATAGTTGTTCTTAATCTACTCTTGTTCATTGGAACTGAAGGGAAAATAGCTGTTGCTATATATACTCCTCGATTTAATAATTCCTTTGTCATATGCATATTTGTATTATCATCACCTATATAAATTGGAATTATAGGTGAAATACTATTCATAGTGTTAAATCCTAATTCCTTTAAGCCCTTTCTGAATCTAATAGTATTATCCCAAAGTTTCTCTCTTCTCCAAGTTTCCTTTTCCATTATTTCAAAAGACTTCAATACTCCTGCTACTACTGCTGGTGGTAGGCTTGCGTTAAAAATATATTGATGTGCTTGATGTTTTAAATAATCTATAGTATCTTTGTCAGAAGCTATACAGCCTCCAACCCCTGCTAAAGACTTACTAAAAGTAGCCATCTTTATAGCAACTTTATCTTCTAATTTAAAATGTTCAGATGTTCCTCTTCCTGTTTCTCCAAAGAAACCTATTGAGTGAGCTTCATCAACCATAACTGCTGCATCATATTTTTCTGCAAGCTCTACTATTTCATCTAAGCAAGCTATGTCTCCATCCATTGAATACACACCATCTACAACAATTAGTTTTCTTTGGAATTCTTGAGACTTTTGTAATATATATTCAAGCTTTTCCATGTTATTATGACTAAAAATTTTTACCTTCGCATTAGACATAGCAATTCCATCTACTATACTCATATGATTTAATTGATCTGTAATTATTACAGAATCAGAATCATTGCATAGGGTAGATAAAGCTGATACATTAGCAAGATACCCTGCACTAACGATCATTGCTGATTCAGTTCTAAAATACTCAGCTATTTTTTCTTCTAATTGTTTATGCAATACAGTAGTTCCATTATGTAATCTTGCTCCACAAGTTCCTGTTCCATATTTATCAACAGCCTTTTTAATAGCCTTTATAATTTCTGGATGAGTTGATAGGCCCAAATAATTATTTGAAGTTAACATAATAACATCTTTTCCATCATATTTTGATGTTCCAGCTTGTGGTCCATCAAAAGCAGGTTCAAATACATATAAATCTTGAGCTTTTCCTTGTCTAATTCTTGGTAAAACCTTATCATATTCATTCTTAAACCCGTTAGGCATTTTTGCAGTTTTTAACATATTATTCTTCCTTTCACTTAACTAATAAGTTTTTAATATTTCTAATTTTATTTTCTAATTGATCTTCACTGTCATATACAATTTCAATTCTATAAGCACATTTCTTAAAGCCTGGATCTATAGAAACTTCCTTAAATTCTAATTTACTTATTAAGCTTTCAATAGAATCTGCACCTACTTTAAAGCAGTTATCATTTTCTGCTTTATCAGCAGCTTCCCTTATAACTTCAGCATCTGAAGCTTGTACATCTATTTGATAGCTCGTATTATTTATAGATTTAGAATTTATTTGTATATACTCTTTATTGTTTGAATTTATTTCAACACATGCTTTTAATAACTGAAATGCTCCCTGACCACCATAGTAGAACATATTATTTCCATCTTCATTCAAAGAATTTTCTGATATTTTATATATATTATCTCTCTCAGCACTTTTCTTTGGATTAAATTCAATTCCAGTAATTCTTCCATAAACACGCTCATTTTCTTTTACATCTTCAGTTCTCTTTATCAAAAATACTGCTGCACCTTCTGCTGGAATACTATTTGAATCTATATTTAAATTCTTAAGTATTTCAATAAATTCGGGGCTCATATTTCCATTAACTCCCCCAACTAGCACTGTATCATTTTCTTTAAGCTGTAAACTCATAATTCCTTGCTCTAATGCTTGTTCAAAAGATACGTTACCAGAATCATATACAGCATTTGAGCTTGTTAAATCAAAGAAGTTTGATATTCTACCTGCAATTATGTTATCCATGTAACCTGGTAAAACATCTTCAGCTACCTTCGGAATGCATTCTCTAACTTTGCTAGTTATATAATTTAATATTGACTCTCTAGTAACCTTATCAAGATTCTTAAATTCATCTAAGTTATTTAAGATATCTAAATATTCTCTATGCCTTATTCTTAAATCAGTATTTATTGAAGTTTCTAGCCCCAGCATATTTCCTATATACACTCCAGTCTTATCTCCAATAATCTTTTCAAGTCCGTAACTTGAAATAGCCTCTTGGCTTGCTACTAATGCTAATAACTGAGCTCTATCAATTTCTTTTAAAATTACTGGTGGTATTTTAAATTTAATACATGGGAATTTAAAGTCTTCAATAAATGAAGCTTTTAGGTCCTTATTTGCATTGTAAATATCATCTACTTCTTGTGGATATCTATCTAGTGGATATCTATTTAAATATTTAAATTTATTCTTAGTATTTTTGCTCCATTCTTCATAATTAGTTGCATTATTATCTATACATCCTACTCCAACTATAGATACATCAATTTCCTTATTTTCTAGAGTTTCATTATATGAATCTAATAATTTTTTATGATATTCTGGAATATATTCTTCCACTAAAACATTTGCATTTATTCCACCAAATCCAAAGGCATTAACTAATGCTACCTTAGGTGTATTTTCTTCCTTTTCCCAAGGTTTTAATTCTTTATTTACACAAAACTCAACACCACCCATCTCAAACTCATCAGCAAATCTTTCAAAGTAATTTGTAGGAGGTAATACTTTTCTATTAAAACTTTCTATAACCTTAATAATATTTGCCATTCCTGCTGCTGAGAAACAGTGTCCAACTTGAGATTTTATTGATCCAATTATAATCTTTTTATCTCTTCTTTCACTTTCATCAAATAGCATTTTTAAACTATTTAACTCAACAATATCTCCAACTCTTGTTCCTGTTGCATGGGTTTCAACATAATCTACATATAGAGGATCAACGCCTGCATTTTCTAGAGATTTTTTCATTGCTTTATATTGTCCCTCTGAACTTGGAGCATAGATAGATTTTCCTTTTCCATCACTCGCTACGCCTGTACCTCTTAATACACCAAAGATTGTGTTATTATCTTTAATTGCATCAGATAAAGTTTTAATAATTATTGTTCCTGCACCTTCTCCTGGAACTAATCCACTTCCTTTAACATCTAGCGGAAAAGAACCCTTTTCTGATAATCCTCCAATCTTAGCAAAAGCAACATTTCCTGTAACGATCATGTTTCCTAATACACCTGAAACTATACATATCTTTGCTTTCTTTTGGTGAATAATCTTAACAGCATTGTCTACAGCAAGCAAACTACCAGAGCAGGCACCATCTACTATAAATCTTCTCCCTTTAATATTTAAAATTTCAGCAACACCATTACATAAATTGCTATGAAATCTCTTATTTTTAATTTCTGTTGTTCCATTATTAAATTTCTCTATAGTCTCTTCTTCTAAAGATTTTTTAATACTTTCCTTTTGTTCTTTTGTTAAAGCAGCAAATTCACTGCTTTCTTCCAAATATTTTTCTATCTGTTTTTCCCTATTAATTAGACATTCATTTGATACAGAATAGTCTCCAAGCATGTTTCCTACAACCATTGATACATCATCTGAATCTAATTCACCAATAGATATATTCCCTTTATTAACAGCTTGTATTACTGTATCCAACAGCATTAATTGAGACTTATTCAAACCTTCAATAATATCTTTTTTAGCTTGAAATTCTTTTTTGTTTTTGGGAAATTTATAATCTTTTATATATGCACCTAACTTACAATATGTTTTATCTTCTGAATACTTATCTTCATCATAATATAAATCTTTTTTCCAATAAGATTCTGGCATTTCTTGTACGCCTGGTTTTCCAGACACAATATTCTCCCAAAACTTCTCAGTATCATAGCTATCTGGCGGAAATACACATCCATATCCAACTATGGCTATTGGTTCAAATTTGCATTTCATCAACATTCATCTCCTTTTTTATTTTGATTAATTTAACATTTTTAAAAATGTTAATATCTACAGTTAATGTCAATATATGTAGATATTTTTACTATTTGCAATGATTTAACTTTCTTTATATTACAAATACACGTATATATTACCTCTTTTGGTATCTATGTCAATATTTTTATTATCTGCCTTATTATTAGTTTTTTTGATTAAAACACTAATAATATCAGCTTAAATATGAAATTTTATAAATGATAAGATAATAATGTTCAGATTAGATAATATTTTTATATATAATACAAGATAATTTTCAATAGAGCATTAATGGTGATGAAAATGATATATGAAAAAACTATTAATAAAATAAGAAAAGCTAAAAAATCAAAAATAGCTACCTATTATGAAATCATATCAAACCTGTTTTCAGCAAAAACGAATCAAATTTTCTATTATAGAACTCATCTTTATAGATATTTTGTAAGAAAAAAAGGGGGGAAATTTCTCAAAAACGATTATAATATAAGTCTAGAACTGAAGCTAAGTAACACTAACCATTTTTGATTAAATGAAGTTTACATTTTTAATAGTTATTGTTCAAAGACCAAGTTCAGTCCTTCGTCTTTGAACTCTCTTTACGGAGACCTTAAAGCCTCGTTTCTCAAGTATATGATGAATCCTATAATCACCATAATCCTATTATTTTATCTAATTTAAAGAGTATTTTTTATTTATAAAAAACATAATCTCTGTGTTGAAGAAAAAATTAATTATATACAATACTATCTTGATGGTAATGATAGTATTAGCAATATTGTTTAGCAATAAAATTACTTTTTTTACACATAAAAAAATACTCCCTCTCATGCTAGACATTTTTATTATTTTATATGACTAGCATAAGGGGGAGCATATCACTAATAAAACAGCCCCATCTTTTAATAAACTATTTTAACACTTATCATAACTATATTGCTGAACTACTTCATTACCTATAAGTGTAATAGCTCTTTGTGGACACTGTGAAATACATCTATAACACATTGTACATTTATTTTTAGATTCAACACTTTTATTATTCATTATCAAATTACTTGTAGGACATAAAGTAGTACATTTACCACAACTCATACATTTATCTGTATTAATCTTAATCTTATTTGAATAATTTTTAGTCCTAGAATAAAACCATAAACGCTGCCCAAATAATCCTGCAATGTGGCTGAAGGCTGAAAGTCCCTCTTGAGTGGGATGGCCATTAATATATGCCTTAACACTTTCTTTAATTTTAATATCTGCCTTATAAATAATATCTCTGTTTTCTTCCTTGCTTTTTTTTAAAGTATTAACATCACATACATTATCGGGCATCCTTACTTGAAGACCACCTATAACCTTTGCTCCTACTTTTTTAAAAAGTCTAGCAGTACAACCAGTACCATCTCCACTAAAAAGTCCCATTGTAGATATTATAAAAATATTTTTTCCCTTTAAAATATCTTTATTTTTTCTAATAAAATCTCTTACGAATATTGGAGCATTGCTAAATTGAGTAGGATATCCAAAAACAATTGTATCTTTTTCATTACGAATATAGTTTTTTGTATCTTTAGATTCAAGTGGAAGTGAAGTCGATTCATTATTAATTAATTTAACAAACGTGCTTACACAATGCTTTGTATTGCCAGTACCACTAAAATAAACCCCAATCATTTTTATTCCTCCATTTGCATTTTTTAATATAATGTAGCATATTTTTCTTGAAATTTCAAGTAAGTTCTACTATAATAAAGATTTTATAAAAATGAATTTTAACTAAATTATCATAAAATTAAAAATCAGTTAAAATTTATAATTATTTTTTTATTGACATATATTGTAATAAATATATATAATATGTATATATGTTTATTTTTATATATTACGGTGTAATCTATATGTTTTTAATTGTTGAATGTTTTTCCAACATATATTAGAATTCAATTCTAATATTTGTTAGTTTGTGTATATAACATTTACATATTGAACAAAATGATTAAAAAATAAACATTAAAACAAATGTCTTTAGGAAAGGAATAAAAATGAAAAGACAAAATATAAAACTTAACAAAAATATTATTATACAGGCTAAAAACATCTCAAAATTGTATGGTGAAGGTGAAGTTCGTACACAAATACTTAACAAAATTTCTGTAGAGTTTCAAAAAGGACAGATTCATACAATCTTTGGTCCATCAGGAAGTGGAAAGAGTACTTTACTTTATATCCTCGGTGGATTAGATGATGCAAACGAAGGAAAAATAATATATGGAAACAAAGATATTCTTAAATTATCTAATAAGGAATTATGTAAATTTCGAAAAAAATATATGGGCTATATTTTTCAAATGTATAACCTAATTCCAAATCTTACTGTTAGAGAAAATATTGAAGTTTGTGAATCTTTATCTACTAATCCTCTTAATATTGATGAATTAATTAATGTATTAGGATTAGAAAAACAAAAGGATAAATTCCCAGCTCAGCTATCTGGAGGGCAACAGCAAAGATGTGCTATTGGCAGGGCTCTTGTAAAAAATCCTGTAGTTCTTTTATGTGATGAACCTACTGGTGCTTTAGACTATAAAACAAGCCGTGATATACTAATACTCTTAGAAACAATCAATCAAAAATATGGAACTACAATGATTATAGTTACTCATAACAATGCCATAAAAGACATGTCACATCACAGTATAACTATAAAGGATGGATGTATTATTAATGAAGAAAATAATTTACTTCCTAAAAAAGCAGCTGATTTGGAGTGGTAATTATGAATGTATTAAATAAACGAATCTTTCGCGGATTTAAGCAAAACTTTGCTAAATATATTGTTTCTTTTGCAATCTTTATGATCGGTACAATGATGTTCGTTTCTATTGCCGATTCAACAGATTCTATTAATCTTGCAATTAATAATTTAATTGAAGATAGTAACTGTGAAGACGGTAACTTTTTAGTATACAGCCCATTAAACCATCATCAGATAAATGAACTGAATGACTATGGAGTAACCATTGAAAATAATTTTTATATTAATATTAAAGACTCTAATACTGGTACAACCTATAGAATTTATAAAAATAGAGAAAATATCAATCTTCTACAGCTAAATGATGGTGAATATCCTAACAATTATACTGATATTGTAATTGAACAACATTATGCCAAGCTTCATAACCTAAATTTATCCCAAAGCCTTAAAATTGATAATAATAAATTTAATATATCTGGTCATGGTTATGTAATAGACTATGATTCATTATATGAAGTTGGTGATGGACCATATCCTGATTATAATAATTTCTGTCTTTGCTTTGTTAATAAAGAAATGTTTGATGCCTTAACAAAATCTTATACTGTTCAATATAATTATTCTTACGTATTAAACAAAGGTAAAAACACTTTTACTAATGATGACCTTAATGACTTTTTAAAAAATCAATTAGTAAATACAAGTATTGTTGATAACTCAAAAATTACTGAAAATACATGTAATCTTATAAACTTTATGGAACGTAATGATAATCAGAGAATTATTAGTTTTTCCCATGATGTAACAATAAATAAAAGCTGTACTATGCCAATGGGAATTATATTTTTTATTATGTTATCTTTTCTTATTGCGACTCTTGCTGCTTCAGAAATCAGAAAAGAATATACCATTATCGGAACTTTATCAGCTTTAGGCTACAATAATATACAGTTAACTTTAAACTTTATAAAACTTCCTGTTTTTGTAGTTTCTATTGCATGTATATCGGGAACAATACTCGGTTTTACCTTTGCCCCATATTTTATGCAGGGTTATATTAATGGTGGATGCATGACAGATGTTAAACCAGTTATTATGCCTTATTTGATTTTATACGGTACTGTTCTTCCAATTCTTATATCAATAATTGTTAATGCATTAGTAGTTAATAGAACTTTAAATAAACCCACAGTGTCTTTATTAAGAGGTACTGCTTCTATTGATACTTCAAAAATAAACTTAAATTTATCTAGATTTAAATTTAGAGTAAAGTATCAAATACGTCAGTTTACAAGAGAATTATCTATGCACTTAACTCTTTTAATATCATTAATTGCTACAATTTTTATGGTGGTATTCGGTGTTTCTCTTTATAGTACCTTATCATCATTTAAGATTGATTGTGACAATACAATGCATTATGAATATAAATATCTTTATCGTTTTCCAACAGTTACATCACCTGAAGGTGGTGAAGAAGCTTATGAACGTTCATTCCAGACTCAATTTGGAGAGGATAAACTAAACTTTACTATTCGTATGATTGGAATTCAGCCTGATAGTGCTTACTTTAACTGTGATACTGAAAAATGTGATGAAAATGAAATGATAGTTTCTGCATCAATAAGAGATAAGTTTCACTGGAATAAAGGGGATACAGTTACCTTAAGAGATAATCTTAATGGTAAAGTTCACAATTATAAAGTTATTGATGTAATGGATCTTCAATATGGAATGTATGTCTTTACTGATATTAATACTATGAAAAAGCAGTATTCTGTAGAAGATGACTACTGGAATGTTATTTATTCTAACACTAAGTTAGATATTGATGAAAATAACCTTGCTGAAACTTTAACTAAAGTTGATAGTCTTCGTGGTGCCTCTGCAAGAATAGATTCTTTAATGGCTGTAATAATATCATTAATGGGCATGGGAATTCTTATTTTCATAGGCATGCTATATATGATAATTAATCTTATGGTTGAAAAATATGAAAAATCTATATGCATACTAAAGATTTTAGGTTACTCCCATAGAGATGTATGTCAGATGTATCTTATTACTTCATTATTTGTAGTAATTATTAGTATGCTAATATCTATTCCTATTAGTTTTAAAGTAGTTACCTTAATTTATCCAACTATAATAGCTACTGTTCTTAATGGTATGCAAGTAAAAATGACTTTTGGTGCATTAATTGCTACTATTGCATTAATACTTGTTTCATGGATATTTGTTATATTAATTATATCTCGTAAATTATCAAAAATATCTGCCCTTGATGTATTACGATTTAGAGAGTAGTAAAAGTAATAAACGAGGCTATGACACTATCTTTACTCTCTTTAGTAGGATTATTGATTTCATTTTTACTTTTACTAATATATGAATTTTATATAATGTAAAATTCATATATTAGTAAAAGTTCCTCAACTTCATTTAAAATTACGATTGAGGAACTTTCTCTTCTAAACATTATATCATGTATTCACTTATCCAATTTAAGTCAAAACCTCATTTATTTGTGGTACACCTCTCCATATCATAAGTAAAATATAATTCTATTCATAAGGCAAACTTATTAATATCTCAGTATATCTTCCAAGCTCGCTATCTATATGTATTTCTCCTTTTGACAAGTCAATTATTCTTTTACAAATAGATAATCCTAATCCGTACCCTTCACCTTTTCTAGAACTATCTCCTTGATAGAACTTATGGAATGCCCTCTTTTTAGTTTCTTCATCCATTCCTAAGCCATAATCTTTTATTTTCACAAAAGCATACTCCGAGTTTCTATAGCAACAAATATCTATATTACTATTTTCTTTTGAAAACTTTATAGCATTATTTATTAGGTTTATCCACACCTGCATTAAATACTCTTCTTTTCCGTAATATGATATACTTGGTAGATTTAAATTGAATGATATATTTTTATTAGTCCATTGTTTTTCAAGCAATATAATGGTTTTTCTAATTTGTTCATCTAGAAAGAACTTTTTATTATCTTTGAAGTTATCTATATTGTCAAGTTTTGAAAGTGTTAGTATATTAGAAGATAATTCTGATAATCTGCTAGCTTCATCAGATATAATATCCAAATATTCTGTCCTTTCTTCTTCTGATAATTTTGTATTTTTAAGTATTGTCGCAAACCCAGCTATAGCTGCTATTGGCGTCTTAAATTCATGAGATACATTATTGATAAAATCCGTTTGCATATATTCTATATTCTTTAATTCTTTAGCCATAGAATTAAATTTTTCTACAAGCATACCTATCTCATCATTACTTTTAATATCAATATTTATATCAAAATTACCTGCAGATATTTCATTTGTAGCATCTGCTAACTTTTCAATTGGCTTTGTCATCTTTCTTATTACAAAACTTATTATAATTGAACAGATTAATATATTAATAAATAGTATCAATTTATTTAGTCTAGCAGCGAAAAATTCCAAATCTGAAAAATGCTTTAATTCTATTGTAATATAAGTATCCTGTATCTTTCCTACTGCCTTTGCACGAGATTTTTTACTTAATAAACATATAAATTTATTATTTCCATTCAACTTCTCTTCCTGAAATTTCGTCAGATTTAATTCATCTATATTTTCATTTACCGTTAAAATATAGCCCATTTTTTCATAAGTATCTATTAAGCTATCTAATTTCTCTTCATAATTTTCCGCATTTTTTAATTCAGAAACAATTACTTCATATCTATTAGTTAATACTTCTTCTATCTTGTTATCTATATAAGGTAACAAGATTAAAAATGATATTATATTTCCTACTATAATAGATATAATTAAAGCTAATATAAATTTGAATTTTATTGTATTTTTTAATTTTCTAGAACACTTAGTCATCTTTTCTTACCGCCTTATAACCAAGCCCTCTTACTGTTACTATTTCAAATTCATTGTAATTTGAAAACTTTTCTCTTAATCTTCTTATATGAACATTTACCGTTTGCTCATCACTTTTAACATCCATTCCCCATATATCATCCATCAATTGCATCCTAGTAAATATTTTGTTAGGATAACTAAGAAGCTTGTATAACAAATAAAATTCCTTCTGTGGAAGTTCTATTTTTTCTTCTCCTTTTGTAACCATAAGCTTATCATAGTCAAGCACAACATCACCTATAGTTAATTTATGTTCATTATTTATATTTGCCCTTCTAAGTAATGCTTTCACTCTCATTAATAGTTCTTCTAAATCTATAGGCTTTACCATATAGTCATCACTGCCTAGTTTAAATCCTAATATTTTATCTTCTTTAGATTCTTTTGCTATTCACTTCTAAGTGCTTCCACTGGATTTTTTCTAGCTGCCATTTTTGATGGTATCCATCCACCTATCATTGTAAGTGTAAGACTTATTAATAATAGTGCTACTGCATGTATTGGATTTAACTTTGCTATTGACTCTAAGTCTGTCATTTTGTATAAAATATTATTTATCGGTATTGTAAGTAACCATGCAATTGATATACCTAATATTCCTGAGCTAGCTCCTATTATAAATGTTTCGGCGTTAAATACTCTAGTAATATCTTTTTTTCTAGCTCCTAGTGCTCTTAATATACCTATTTCTTTAGTTCTCTCTAGTACTGATATATAAGTTATAATACCAACCATTATTAAAGATACAACTAGTGATGTAGCGGCAAATGCAACTAAAACTATAGTTATTCCATCCATAATACCACCAGTCATATCTGATATTGTCTTTGATAAATCAGTATATACTATTTTATCTTCTGATGACTTATCTTCATTATAATCATCTAAATATGATATAACTTGATCTTTTTCTTCAAAACTAGTTGGATATAACATAATTGCGTATGGAGTTGCATCCCCTCCAAAATGTGCTACTAAATTATTTTTAGTTTCTTCATCGACAGATTCTCTTGTTATTACATTATAGTCTGCATCTTTTTGAGCTTTTACTATATCAGATTCTTTAGCCTTTTCTATAACTAATTCAGTTAAATCATCACTATATGCTATTCCTTCATTAATCATAGACATACCTACATCATCTTTAATACGTACTATACCACTTAAAGTTAATGTAACTGTATCATTTGAATTATACATTTTTTCATAATCACTTGAAGGCATATATGTATTAAATTGTGTTTTTTCATAGTAATCATTGTTTGATATTAACTTAAATTCCATACCTACTAAATCTTTAAATTTAATACTATCTATATCTGTTGTATCTATTCCAAGATTTTTCATAACATTTACATCTACTCTATTGTCAGCATCTACCACAAGCACTAAATCAGTTTCTGATTTAGGATATTCTCCTTCTAATAAGTCATAATTTTTTTCTATAAAAGATGCACTATCACCTTTTGTAGAACTTGGATAAGAAGCTAACCCTGATGACATTTGGCTATGTTGTGATGAATTACTATTGCTTTTATCATCAGCACTAAATGTTATCGGCTTTATCTCGTCACCAACTTTTCTTAAAAGATTCATAGATGCTATTCTTGTGTAACCTATGCTATCAACGATTTCAGGGTCAATATTTTTGATATATTCTATATAATCATCTGATATGTTATTTGTATGTGTTATCATATCCTCACTTGAATCATATAGATAAACTTCATCTGAATCAACCTTTTCAGATGATCCACTAAGTTTTTTCTTCATTTCTTCTCTTCTAGATTCAATAGCCTCCTTACTTATTTCTTGAGCTTGTCTAGAAATAGTAATTGGATATTCTGATAGTGTATCTTCCTGCGTTTCTGCTATCTTTTTATCAAATCCATTTGATAAACTAAGTATAACAGCAATTCCTATAATACCAATGCTTGATGCAAGGGCTGTTAAAAAAGTTCTTCCTTTTTTAGTTTTAATATTCATTGCAGATAATTTTAAAGCTGTGAAAAAACTCATACTAGTTTTCTTTAATGAATATTCCTCTTTTTTTGTTTCACTTTTTAGTGGATTTGAATCTGATACTATATTTCCATCCCTAAACTCTACAATTCTATCTGCATAATCTTTTGCTAATTCTGGATTATGCGTAACCATTATAACTAACTTCTCTTTTGATATTTCTTTTATCAATTCCATTATTTGTACACTAGTTTTTGTATCTAGTGCACCAGTAGGTTCATCTGCAAGAATTATCTCTGGATCATTTGCCAAAGCTCTTGCTATTGCAACTCTTTGCATCTGACCACCTGATAGTTGATTAGGCTTTTTATGTATATGATTTTTTAAACCTACTCTTTCAAGAGCTTCAAGGGCCTTTTGTCTTTTTATTTTAGATGATATTCCACTTAAAGTCATCCCCATTTCAACATTTGATACTATATCTAAATGTCCTATTAAATTATAGCTTTGGAATATAAATCCTACACTATTATTTCTGTATGAATCCCATTCGGAATCTGAAAATTTCTTTGTTGATTTTCCATTAATTATTAAATCACCAGAATCATATTTGTCCAATCCACCAATAACATTTAAGCATGTTGTTTTTCCTGATCCACTTGGTCCTAATATAGCTACAAATTCATTTTCTCTAAAATTTAAAGATACTCCATCTAATGCTACTTGTGTAAAATCACCTGTAGTGTAGCTCTTTTTAACATTTTTTAACGTAAGCATGCATATACCTCCTCTAACATTTATAAATATACACATGCTACATTAACTGAACATTAACTTTTATTCTAATTTTAATTTTTTCTCATCTTTATCTTAGTCACTTGTAAAGGTGTCCAATCATCATCAATTTCTTTGTTATATTTCTTATAAACAAAAAAGATAGGTTTTCACCTATCCTACTAATATATTTACTATTATAAGTCTTCTGTTTTATAAACAGTATATCCTTCATAATAATAACTTGTATCAATACCTTTCATATAAATTTCCCTATCATTAACTTTATCAGTTAATGCTTGCTTTAAGATATGCTTTATCTCTATATCTTTTATAGGACTACGTTCCATTGCAAGTAAGTAATCATTCTTATCAACTTCACTCCAATTAACTACTTTACCTAACTCTTTTTTTAATATTAAATCAAGCCAAATTCGAATACTTCTACCATTTCCTTCTCTAAAAGGATGCGCAATGTTCATTTCAACATACTTTTCAATTATTTCATCAAAACTTGATTGTGGCATTGTCTCAATATGTTCCAAGGATGCCTTTAGATACATAACAGGCGCAAATCTAAAATTTCCCTTTGCAATATTTACATCACGTACCTCTCCTGCAAATTCATATATATCTTCAAATAAATATTTATGAATTTGTGCTAATGTATTGTACCTTCCAGCTTCTAAACTATCTAAATAACCGCTTTCAAATAATTCAACAGCTTTCTTTTTGCTTATCTTTTCTTCTACCCTAGCAAGTTCAACTGAATCTGTAATTTGCAATTTATTATTAAAGGCCATACTACCTCCTATTTCATAAATCTCCATAGTATTATATTATAAACTACTTACTTCCTATTTCATCATAACATTATTAGAACCTGTTCTATAACCAACCTAATAAGTAGTGCATTACATATATTATATCAGAAGTACATTAGAATTACTCTCATATTTATATTAGTTGCCTATAAAAAATTTTGTATACTAATATGCTGTAAACCCTCCATCTACTGGCATTACTATTCCTGTCACATTACTAGCTTCATTTGATGCCAAAAATAAACAAACATCTGCTACTTCTTGTGCTAATGCTACTCTATTTTGAGGTGATGTAGTTTTTCCTGATACTATTCCCCCTTGTAACTTTATCCCTGCCTTTTCAGCAGCTTCCTTTTTCCTCTTTAAATAATCTAATGCTTCATGATACATAGGTGTATCTGTAACACCTGGATTTATTGCATTAACTCTTATACCATTCTTTGCATAATCCAAAGCCATATTTCTTGTTAAGCCATTTAAAGCATGTTTAGCCGTAACATAAGCAGAATGTCCTGGAAATCCTACTAATCCTGCCACTGAAGAAGTATTAACAATAGCTCCTCCTTTATTTCCTTCTAGCATTAAGTTAATTCCAAAATGACTCATATGAAACGCTGTCATAACTATACAATCAAAAACATTTCTAAATTCTTTTTCTGTAATCTTATGTACCGGTGCTGGATTCCCCATAATTCCTGCATTATTTATTAATATATCTAAGCCTCCAAACTTATCCTTTGCTACTTCTGTAACTCTCCTACAATTTTCTGCTTTAGAAAGATCTAGCACTAGAAATTCTACATCATCTGTTATTGCCTTTATTTCATCTAGTGTACTTTTACTCATCTCTACCTTTCTATCTGCTAATACTAACTTTGCACCTTCCTTTGCTGCCCGTAGAGCTATTGCTTTTCCGATTCCTCCTGCAGCACCTGTTACTATCATAACTGAATCTTTGAATCTATCTTTTATAATATTCATTTTAATCACCCTCCAATAAAATGTATTCAATAAAATACTGTTTAATACATATATAAAAGGCATATCAACTTGACATGCCTTTTTCACAAAAACTATTTCTAATCTTAAATCATATTTTTTAAGCCTTCTATATTACCAGATTGAATATATTTAATACTTGATGATATTTTATCAACATCCCAATCCCACCATTTAATTTCGCATAAAAATTTAATATCTTCATCTGAAAATCGTCTTCTAATTGGTTTTGCTGGAATACCACCAACTATTGTATATGGTGGAACATCTTTAGTGACCACAGCTCTTGTACCAATAATTGCTCCATCTCCAATTGTAACTCCTGATAAAATAACTGCTTCATATCCTATCCACACATCATTTCCAATAACAATATCACCTTTATTATCCCACGCTTCTGTTACTTCCATTCCCTGATTCCATTGATCATAAAACAATGGAAAAGTATATGTGGATAAGGACCCTAATCGATGGTTTGCACTATTAAAAAGAAATTTTGTACCACAAGCAATTGAACAAAACTTTCCAATAATCAGTTTATCTTTATTAATAGGATAGTGATATAAAACATTATTCTTTTGAAAATCTCTCGGATCATTAACAAAATCATTATATATTGTAAAATCACCAACTTGTATATTGGGATTTTTTACTACGTTTTTTAAGTATACAATTTCTGTATCACCTGTTCTTGGATAAATCTTTTTACTATCTGGAATAGCCATAATAATCTCCTCCTCTTTTTATATTATTTTTCTACTATTCCAGTTAATACAATACAAAGCCTCATATATTTCCCCTCTTTCCTTATAAATTTTCTTAAATGTCGACCCTTTGCTAAGATAATATTTATACTTATTATATAACATATTTAACAATAATAGCCACCGAAAAGAGGAGAGCTTTTTGGTGGCTATTATTATATTATTCTATTCACATTTATACTTTCTAAATTCTCTAAATAGCAAAATACCAATTATAGTAGCTGACCCTGCATCTGCTACCGGCTGAGATATCCATACTCCATTTAGTCCTAAAAACTTAGGGATTATTAAAATAGCAGGTACCAACAAAATAACTTGTCTTAAAATTCCCAAAACCATAGAAATTTTAGCACTACCTATACACTGAAAATATACCGCTCCTAAAATTGATATACCTATAATAGGTAAAGTAATAGAGTATAATGATATGCCTTCAGAAGCTAGCTTTATAAGTTTGTCATCTGCTGTGAATAATTGGATAAGCTCTAACTTAAACACTCCAATAATAAATAACCCAATAGTTAATATTAGAGTTCCAGCTACTATGGCATAAACTAAAGTCTTCCTAGTACGATGGTATTGCTTTGCCCCATGATTATAGGCAATTATTGTTTGCATACCTTGACTTAATCCAAACACTGGCATCAAGAACATTAGCGAAATTGACGTTACAGTCGTCATTGCTCCAATTGCAATATCGCCGCCATAAACTTTTAGAACCCTATTAGTTATTAAGTGAATAAATCCTGCTGCCAATTCCATCAAAAATGGTGTTAATGCAATTAGTAAAATTGCTCTTACTATTTTACTATCAACTCTTATATTCTTTATCCTAAGTTTTAAATTAGATTTACCTATTGTAAAGTAATAGGTACCCCAAATGAAAACTACCAATTGACATATGATTGTACCTAACGCAGCTCCTTTTATCCCCATATTAAAAATAAAAATGAATATAGGGTCCAATATAAGATTTAGTATACAAGTTGTTATCATCATTGTAGCTGCTAACTTTGGTCTACCTTCTGCTCTAATGGCACTATTAAGAGCAAATCCAGGTAAGTTGAACCATGCACCAAAAATTATTATACTAATATAATCCCTTGCATAACTTATTGTATTACTACTTGCTCCAAAGATATAAAGGATATTATCAAGAAATATAAATGATATTACCATCAATGCAATAGCAACAATAAATTCTAATGCAAATGTACTTCCTAATATTTTTTCTGCTTCATCTTTATTACCTTCACCTAGCTTTATAGCTATATTGGTACTTCCTCCAATAGCTATAGCTACACAAAATGCCCCCAATATCGTAAATAGTGGCATTGTTACCCCTAGACCTGATATAGCTAATGCTCCAACACCTTTCATTGACCCAATAAATGCCCTATCAACTGTATTATATAAAGCTGTAACCATCATAGCTAATATTGCTGGTATTGAATATTTTAACAATAACTTACTTATCTTTTCTTCTTTCAGTTCCTTTTGGTTATCCATTTTAGTCTCCTAATCTACCATGTCATATGTTATACATACAGGTCTATTGTTTCTAGGATCCTTAGCTATTTCAGCATCAATATTGAATAATTCTCTAAGATTGTCCTTTGTCATAACTTCATCTGCACTACCTTCACATATCACTTTCCCTTGTTTTACTCCAATCATATGATCTGCAAATCTTGCTGCATTATTAAGTTCATGTATAACCATAACAATTGTTGTCCCTTGTTCTCTATTTAATTTCTCCAATAATTTCAATATTTCTAATTGATGAGCTAAATCTAAGTAAGTTGTAGGTTCATCTAGGATTAGTATCTCAGTTTGTTGTGCTAATGCCATAGCTATCCATGCCCTTTGTCTTTGCCCTCCAGATAAATCCTCTATAGCTCTTTCTCTAAACTCTTCTATTCCTGTAGCTTTTAGCGCCCATGTTATTATATCTTTATCTTCCTTCTTTAAAGAACCAAATCCCTTTTTATGAGGAAATCTTCCATAGGCAATTAACTCTTCTACTGTAAGTCCACTAGGTGCAATAGGACTTTGTGGTAATACTGCCATTACTTTTGCTATATCTCGTGGCTTTTGTCCTTTTATATTTTTATCATTTATATAAATATCTCCGCTTTTAGGTTGTATAATTCTTGCGATAGTTTTTAGTATTGTTGATTTCCCGCATCCATTTGAACCTATAATAGTAGTTATTTTTCCCTTTGGTATTTCTAAATTTAAATCTTTTACAATATCTAAACTTCCATAAGAAATATTTAAATTTTTTGTGCGTATACAGTTCATCTTCTTCTCCTCTTCTATTCTGTAGTTAACATAAGATAAATAAAATATGGCACACCTATTATAGCTACAACAATCCCCACTGGTAACTCCATTGGTGCAATAATATTTCGTGCTATAGTATCTCCTACTAATAATATTAAAGTTCCCACAAGGGCTGCTGTTGGAATTAGCCCTTTATGTTTTGGTCCAACTAATTTTCTTGCTATATGAGGAGATACTAATCCTAAGAAAGCTATACTACCTGCTACAGAAGTAGCAACCCCAGCTAAGATTACTGAAAAAATTATAAGCTTTCTTCTTTCCTTTTCTACCTCTATTCCCAGTCCCGTAGCTACTTCATCACCTAAAATCAATGCATCTAAATATCTAGACTTATATATTGTAAGTAACGTAAATATTACTATAAAAGGCAATATTGCCATCACATATTTCCAACTTGAACCCCATATACTTCCTGATGTCCATGCCATTACTCTATTGAACTCCTGCGTTGTAAATCTCAATTGAAATATTGTGAGCAATGATGTAAATGCTACATTTATTCCTATACCTACAAGAAGTAATCTTGATGAATTAATACCGTTTTTCCATGCTAAAATGTAAATTAAGAAAGCACCAAACATAGCTCCTAATAAAGCAACAATAGGCATAGTAAAAACAGTTATATTACTTACACCGTCATATACATTACCATTCATAAGATAAATATATATAACAACAAATAATGCCGACCCTGAGTTAATCCCAAGTATACCAGAGTCCGCCAAATCATTTTTTGTGACACCTTGAAGAATCGTTCCTGATATTGCAAGCGCCGTTCCAACTAATATCGCTATGACTATTCTCGGTAATCTCAACTTAAATATTGCTATTTCATGACTTCTAGAACCTTGACCTATTAAAGTTTTTATAACATCCAAAGGCTCTATTGCTAAAGAGCCCATATTTAAACTAGTTAATATTGTAAGAATAATAAGTATTACAAGAATGCTTATTATTAGTGTTAGTTTCTTATTTCTCTTTATCATCTACTTTTTATCCTTTCTTACAAGGTATATAAATACAGGTACACCTAGCAATGCTGTTAATGAACCAATCGGTGTCTCATATGGAGGATTTATAACTCTCGCCAAAATATCACTATACACAAGTAATACTGACCCATAAATCATAGAAGTAGGTATTATATATTTATAATCAGACCCAACTATAGCTTTTGCTATTTGTGGCACTATTAGTCCAACAAACACTATATTCCCAGCTACAGAAACAGATGCTCCTGTAAGTAGTATTACAATAATAATACTTATAAACCTAACAGCATTTGTTTTTTGACCAAGCCCAATAGCCACTTCTTCTCCTAGACTCAAAATAGTTATCTTTGGTGCCATAAAAATTGCTGCAATAAAAGCTGCTCCACCAATAATGGCTAACATCTTTACACCTTCCCATTTTGCCGAAACTAATCCTCCTGAAATCCAAAATGTTAATTGCTGTGATAAATTAAAATACATTGCTATTGCCATTGCCAAAGATATTAATAACGTACCTATTGCCGTTCCTGCCAAAGCAAGTTTTATTGGATTTACCTTTCTTCCTCTTCTCGAGCTAATAAAATATACAGATAGCCCACTTATACTAGCACCTAAAAAGGAAAATAGCATTAATCCAAAAGATCCAATTATTATATTAGGATATATTCTTTGAAGTACAAAAGTAATTGCTATCATTAAAGTAGCACCTTGTGTTATCCCCATAACTGATGGTTCTGCTATTGGATTTCTCGTAACCCCTTGCATTATAGCACCAGCAACTGCTAGGAATCCTCCTACTAATGCTGCCGCTAAAGCCCTTGGTATTCTAACATCTCTTACTATTTTTGTGTTTATATCATTGCTATTAGAAAATAAACTACTTACAATAGTTGAAAAATCTATATTTTTAGCTCCTAATGTAACAGAAAGAATTATACCCGCTACAAGAAGCACTATGCCTATAATTATAAAAATATATGACAAAGTTTTCTTATTATATCTTTTCATATTTACTCCTTAAATAATTTATCTATAAATTTAAATAATAGGTGACAAAAGGATTACTCCTCTCACCACCTACTATATATAATAATCTTACTTTACAACTTCATCTTTGATTGATTGTAATAATAATTCTCTTCCTATTGGATTATATGCTTGGCTAAAGTATGGACTTGCATTTAAAATAGTAACATCTCCATCTTTAACAGCTCTCATTTCATTCCAAACTGTATTTTTTTCTAAATCAGCTTTATCAGATTCTGTAGCTATCACTATAATGTGATCTGCATCTATTTCTGTTAAACCTTCAACAGTCACAGTAGGTAATGTTATTCCATCTTGCTTTGGCATATTACTTGGTTGTGGTAATCCCATATCATCTTTTAGAATTGTTCCTATCCCACCATCTGTAAACACCATAAATTGTCCTGCTGATGCTAATACTGTTAAGTATGTTTTATCCTCACCATTAGCTTCCTTTATTTCATTGCCTAACTTTTTAGCTTTATCATAATAATTATCTAACCATTGATTAGCTTCATCTTCTTGTCCGAATAACTTTGCTACATCCCTAAATTTAGCTTCCCAGTCATTTGATCGATCTTCAAGCATAACAACTGGTGCTATCTCTTTTAACTGATCATATATCTTCTCTTGTCTTGGAGCCATTATTATTAAATCTGGATCTAATGATAATATGGCTTCAATATCCATAGTATCCATCATAGAATGTCCAACTACTTTTGCATTACCTAATGTATTTTTCATATATGATGGAACTACATCTGTTTGATATGAATCTACATTAGCAGTACCTACTGGAGTATGCCCTAACAGTACTAATTCTTCACTACTTCCTGAAATATCAACTATTCTCTTAGGATCTGTAGGAATTTTAACTTCACCTTTTACTGATTGAACAATTCTTGTCTTACTGTTATTACTTTCATTGCTACCACTATTACTAGAACAACCACTAAAAATACCAAGAGTAAGCACCGTTACACCTAGTATTGCTAGCATCTTAAACTTTTTCATATCTATTCCTCCAACTTTTGCTGCAACTTTCCTTTTAGTAAATGATAATTATTATCATTCGTTTGTGTTATCATTATATCATATAGCTTTACATAGTCAATATGGTTTTATTATTTTTTTAGCTAAATTTTATGCATTTTTAGTTTGTGTAAATAAAAAAGACAAACTATTCCATATTAACTTAGTAATATAAATAGCTTGCCCTCTTATATCGAAATCAGAATGATAATTCTAAAATTCTATTCTGATAATCCTAATCTTTTAATAGATAATAAACATCTATAAATATCATTGAAAGCTTCATACTCCTGCTTCAAGGTACTATTTAATATTTTTTGAGTATCTAAGGTTCCATATAGTACACCTTCTGTAATTTCTATTTTTATATCTTCTACCTTGTTACTTGAGAATATCATTAATTCTTCAATCCTGTCACTGCTAAGACTTGCTAATAATTGATCTAAAATTTCTTTTTTACTCATATATTTATTCCCTTCATACTATTGATAATTATAAACTAAAAAGTTCCCACAATAGTATTATATCATATTTTTACATAATTTTATTATTTTTTACAAATAATTATCAACTTTTTAATATTTGATATATTTCGCATAACCTACATTAAATATGAGTCCATTTTTCTTTCTACTTATAATAAAATTAAAGCGGTGATTTTCTACATTAAAATCACCGCTTTATGATTAAAAATTCAAAAATTCTATCTCATCAATTATCTTAATTTTTTGTCCTTTTTCTTTAAGATCAACAGCTCGTCTAAGTTTAGTACTCATTTCATTTCTTCTCAAACTCTCTGCATCTTTTATATTCGTGACAAGAATAGTAGTCTTTTTCGTTACAGAAGTTCCTACTGTCCCACCCAATTTTCTTACTAAAACCATTGCATCTGCTCGACCCATACTTGATAGCTTACCAGTAAAGACAACTACTTCATTTTCAAAAGTATTAGCTTTAAAACTATCTTTAATACTTTTACTGCTTCTAACTTCCTCTCTTGAAGAAGTTCTATACACTCTTCCTTTTGAAGAAGATGGCGTATATCCAGAGCTATTAACTGTACCTATAGTAACCCCTAACAATTTCGATATTTCATTAATATCTTTTGTTTTAAGTTCATCACTAATACTTAGTAATATATTACTACAAGCCATTGCATCATCAAGAGCATCATGGTGCTTAAATTGATAGCCTAAAAAGTTATTAACTGTATTCAATTTAGCATCATCAAGTTCTTTATAAAAATTTCTTGAAAGTTTCATTGTACAAATATAGTTAAACTCTGGAGACTCTATTCCATATAACTCTAAAGTATTTCTAAGTACCGAAATATCAAAAGAAGCATTGTGAGCTACTATTAAACTATTATTAAAATAATGTTTTATCATATCCCAAACTTCATCAAATTCTAATTCATTTTCAACCATAGCAGGTCTTATCCCATGTATTCCAATATTTATTGGCATGAATCTCATTTCTTTTGGTCTTATTAAATGGTGTACTTTCTCAACAATATTTCCATTTCGTACGACAATTATACCAATAGAACAAGGACTGTTTCTTTTTTCATTTGCTGTTTCAAAATCTATTGCAATAAAATTCATCTATATTCTCCTATATTCCTTTAATGTTTAATTCATACTTAGTACTATCAAAGTTTTTTCAGAAATATTATATCATTATTCTTTTTAATATTATATCTATTGACGTTACTTTCTTCCGCTTTTCTCTGTAACTTAATTTTCATAAATATACGTGACGTAAACAAAAAAATAGAAGCTATTGTAACAGCTCCTACTCTATTATTTATTTTCTATAAATTCTTCACATACAACTCGATAGAATTCACTATTTTAACCTTCATTAACTTATTATTAATGTTGCTAGTTATATACCCTTTATCTATCATAGCTTTAACTCTACTTCTAGATAAATTCAAGTTGTCACTAATAAACTTGTCCATTCTTATCTCTAATGGAAACTTAGTAGTAATAGTTATTATTGAATCTTCATTAATAGAACTTTCTTCTATGGTATATTTATTGACTTTATATGAAATATTCTCTAATATTACTTCAGCTTTATTTTTACTATATACCCCCATATCAAAACTATACATTTTAACTAGATCTTTATCATTAGAAAGAAACCCTTTATATTCTTCCTTATCTATTTCTCTAGGATTTACTCTTTCATAAATAGTCATATTCCATGTAGACTTACATTTCTCACATTGGTATATAAGCCATACATCAATATTATTCTTATTTGCATTTACTCTAAACTTTTCTGTATTTATAAATGAAGTTTTACCTTTACATTTAGGACAATTTCTTTTTACTACTGGCAAATTATCCGGTACCAGTTCCCATCTATATCTATTAAAACAGCTCATTTTGCATCTCCATATTATTTATTTTTTATGGATTTAGCAAAGGCCATCTCATTATAATATTTGTTTAATGCAATAACCTTCGCTATGCATTAATAGTGATTTCTTCCATAATCTTAAACCTCCTTTCCTTATCTAAGATTTATTTTATCATTACACTGTTACAATATATACCTCATATTCTTTTTATAAACAAAAATAAGGTATATAAAATAAAAAAGCTGTAGTAAAACTAACTTTACTACAGTAATTTTCAAATATAATTATAAAGTGTCATTTGGATCAATAACTAAGAATTTCTCAAATATGTTTTTAATTAATCCATATCCATTTGTAATAAACCAAATATAAAGAGCCCCCAAAATATTAGCAATAATACGTAATAATATTGCATTATTCAAACCAAATATAGTTACTGCAGCAGATAGCGCTCCAAATGTATTAAACACCACTTGCCATCTATATGTTGCTGAAAATCCAACCATAATACCACCTAACATTCCAATGACAGCAACAGACTCCTTTGGAATAGCAAAGTAAATAACAGTAAATACTACACATCCTAATATTGAATAAATTGGTCTCTCTATCATTCTACCTATAACTTTATCTTTTTGTGGTTGCATAATGGACATACAAGCAAAACCTATCCACATCGTTCTTTCTAAATGAAGTAATTCACCAATTAAAATGCCTGTGGAAATTATTATACTAATTTTTATTTGCCATCTTGTTCTAGGATCTCTTATATCTATATCTTTTAAAATATCTAAAAACCTATTTTCAAATTTCTTTTTTCTCTGTTTAAAATAGAATATAGAAGCTACAATTAGACCTCCTAAAATTAATGCAAAAATACGATTTATATAGACCTCTTTACTATTAACTTTATATCCATATAGTAATAAATATGATAATACTATAGTAGATTGATTTGATAATTGAGTATTATGACAAGATATAATAATCAAAATCAGAATTGAAATAAAGTTAATCATTAACGCCAAATACGGATTGCTTATAGATGCTAAATATGGACAGATAGCATAAATCGCATATATTCCCAAAATAGCAAAAACAGTTTCTTTTACATCAAAATCTAAATTAGAAAATCTAAATGTTAATAATAATATAACAGATACCACACCAACTATACTATTATCTTCTCCAAAAATTGCCGAAAAGATAGATACAAAACTAATGCAAAATATCAAACATAAAACAGATTTTAATACAAGTGCAGCGATGTATTTTCTCTTTTCTTTCTTATCTATACTTTCTTTTATCCTCGGCTTTAAAGTTGCCGGACCTAATTGCATCATTTGATAAAATGACATATCTTTCCCACCTTCCAATATGAAGTTTTACTCTTTTGTTTCTTTATCTTTATGATAATATGTATTAGCTTTTTCAATATATTTCATAAGATTTTCAAAATCTTTATCTCCCAGATTTCTATATAATTGATATATAGGACTTAAATAATACTTATATATATCTTCAATTTTTTCCTTTCCTGCATCAGTTATAGAAACGTAATATCTTCTCTTATCAATCTCATCTTTTTCTTTTACTAAATAGCCACTTTTATTTAATTTCTCAATTACTCTACTAATAATAGCTTTATCTAGACCCATATAATCACTTAATTCCATTGGCGTCATTTTCCTTTTACTTATTGCAAGTTGAGATAGTAAGTCAAGGTGTTGAGCAGGTATTTCATATTCTTTTTTATTACGAAGAATTAGATTTCTGCTAAAAAATCTTATTTCTTGCATATTCTTTATCATATTAACCCAATTAGGATCTTTCAATTTATCACCTCATAAAATTAATTTAGTTGACTTTATCAACTAAATTAATTTTATTATATTTACAAATTTCAGTCAATTATTTTCATGAAAATAATTGTTAACAATTTAAGTACACTAATTTCGTAATAAAAAAATAGGGATCATTTCTATTTTTGATCCCTATCTCTTTAATTGTTGTATTAATTCCTTTCTAATACAGCTCTTTTTTCTTGTAACACTATTCTTTCTATGCTTTTCATTGATAAGAAATATTTTTCAGCTATTGCTTTTATTTTCATCCCTGCTAAATAATCTTTATAAATATTTTTATTTCTTATCTTTAACGTTTCCTTTGTAGAGGTATTACTTCCCCATGATAATTTATTCTCATCCTTTTTAGGTATATAAATACACTGTCCATCAATATATTTTTGAATCAATTCTATTACCTCTATTGGTAAAATATCTTCTGCTTTTTTATAGCTCATCTTGCCCTCCCAAATAAATTAATACTTTAGGAATAGCAAAGGCTATAACTATTTACTTATTAGTGTTTGCTATAGCCTCTACTATGCAAACAAAAAATCTCTACCCATAAAATACTTCCCTCCTTATATATTTATAAATATATCACTTTTTAATTTTCCTGTATATGATACAAATTAATTTTCATTTTAAATCATTTTTAGTTTAACTTTAATCTCCAACATATTTTCTACCAAGTTTGCTTCTACTTTGCCTCCCATCTCCTCTGTAAGAATTTCAACAATTGACAACCCTAAACCTGTTGATGTGTTTCTTGCCTTATCCCCTGTGTAAAACCTTTTAAAAATCTTACTAACATCAATATTACATGAATCTTTTACTGGATTTTTAAAAGAAATAACTGCATAATCTAAAGCTAATAACTGTACCTTCAGATTACCTATGGAATGCTTGAGACAATTATCAATTAAATTTTGTATTATTCGTCTTAAAAATTCTTCATTAGCTTTTACAAAAATTGTTGATGACTTTTCAAATTCTATTGCTATGCTTTTATCTTCAAAAGCAGGTATAGAATTCACTAAACATTCCGTTACTATATTATTAAGATTTATTCGCTCCAAAGTCACCTCTTCTTGGTAACTTAAATAATAAGCATACGCAAAAAAGTTATTTACTAATTTCCCTAATTCCTCAGTATGTTTTATTGCTATATCAAGCTTCTCTATCTCTTCTTCATTTAATAATCCTTTTTTAACTGATTGCTGATAACCTTTAATTGCTGTAAGCGGTGTTCTTAAATCATGAGATAGATTAGTAATCATTTCTTTAAATTCATTTTCATCTTTAATCACTTTAAGGCGGAGGTTTTCCTCCGCCTTCAAAGCTTTGTTAATACTACAAACTAAATTATTTAAACGTCTATTAAACAAAATTATACTTATAGGATGACGTGTATTTTCCTCTAGTCTCTTAACTAGTTTCCTATTTATATTTATTATTTCTTTTTCTAAAAATAGTATATAGCTAAAAAATAAAACTACTAATACTATCAACATAACAACAAATATTTTCATCTTACCGCATCCTTTTTATAATTTTACTTTATTTCAGACTTTCTAAATATTTTATATGTTATATAAATCATTATTATTGTAAAAATTATATTTACTACCATTGCTTTTAAAATCATAGTAAACTCCGTCTCCATAGATATCAATAAATACTCTCTACTATAAGGTGTTAATAAAATAATCTTAGAAACTCCTGAAATATCCCCTAATAATCCAATAAATATATCAACTAAAGTTGAGAGACCAAAACCTACTGACATTACTATCATTGGTTTTCTTGATTTAAACGCTATCGGTATGCATAAACTTATACGCCCTATATATACAATTATTAGTGTAATTGATATTAATAATATCCTACCTACATTAAATGCTGAAAAATCTAATGATTTATTTTCTACTATTATATTCATAAATCCAGAAGACCCAGCTAATTTCGAAAACTCTAAATCGCTACTACAACCAATAAAAGTTACAACAATATATGGCAATAACAACAAAGCTATACATATAGAGAATACAATAGCTTTACTATAAACTATTGATTTTCTCCCATTACCACCAATTATTTCATCGTGAATAGTTTTTGTTTCAAAATCATTACATACTAGTATTCCTGTCATTATTGACCCAATAAGAGACATAATTACAACTTCACTTAATCCAGATGCACTTCCACTAATGGATAGATTTAATTTACCTATAGCAACATTATGCGAAATTATAGCCATGGATATAGAACAAATAACTGTAAAGCCAAAGCATAGTTTTATACCTTTAGATCTCTTTAATTTATAGAATTCAGCAAAGATTAAATTAAGCATCCTTACCACCTCCTATTACAGAAAGAAAGTAATTTTCAAGAGTATCTCCTTCGATAGCGAAGTGTATTGGTATTACTCCATTTTCATATATAGTTTTTGATATTCTTTCCTTTTCATCTAATCTTTCATATATCTTTATGGATTTGTCCTCCATTACTTTATAATTGTTTATCTCCAATTTTCTTTCCAGTACCTCTACTAATCTTTCTGGATTACTACAGTCTATTTTTATATGATGTTTGCAACAATCCTCTAATTCTGATAATGTAAGAACTTTTTTTACTTCACCTTTATTAATGATAATATAGTTTGTACATGTTTGATATAATTCTGCCAAATTATGACTTGATATAAGAATAGTCATATTCCTTTCTTTACACATCTTTTTTAGTAAATTACGAATTTCTACTACACCGACAGGATCAAGACCATTTATCGGTTCATCTAGTATTAATAATTCAGGACTCCCAAGAAGAGCTATAGCTATACCTAATCTTTGCCTCATACCCAATGAAAAATCCTTTGCTTTCTTTTTCCTAGTATCATTAAGACCTACTATTTCTAATAATTCATCCTCAATCTCTTTATTTGGAATCCCTCTTATAATTCTATGAAGTGTTAAGTTTTCTTTAGCTGTCATGTTACCATTGAGGCTAGGATATTCAATGAGACAACCTATTCTTTTAAGTGCTTCTTGTGTTTCCTTTTCTGATTTGCTTCCAAATAACTCTATAGTTCCTTCACTAGAAAAGCTAAGACCAGCAATTAATCTCATCAATGTAGTTTTTCCAGCACCATTTTGTCCAATTAATCCATATACTTTCCCTTGCTCCAAACTTATAGAAACATTATTAAGTGCTGTATATCTTCCAAAAGTTTTTGTTACATTTTGGGTTTGTAAAATATACTTTTTCATTAAACCTTTACCCCTTTCACTAACTCTATCTATGATTCAGTATAATTACAAAAGGTTTAGAAAAAGTTAAGATACTTATTGTAATTGTAAAGAAAGAGAGAATTATTTACATAATCGATAACCTAATCCCCATACTGTTTCAATATATTCTTCACTATCATTAGCCTTTTTTAACTTATTACGAAGATTACTAATATGAGTTTTCACTGCATTATCATCACCTAAATATTCTCCTTTCCAAATACTTTCATACAAATTACACTTTGAAAATACTTTATCTTTATTCTTCATAAAAATTTCAAGAATCTTATACTCTTTTGCTGTTAATATCAACTCACAACCATTTACAATAACTACTTTACTATTACAATTTAACTGTATATCTTTATATTTAATTACGCTATTTTCACTATTACTGAAATTATATCTACGTATCTGCGCCTCAACACGAGCTAAAACCTCTCCTAAATCAAAAGGCTTTGTAATATAGTCATCAGCTCCTAATTTTAGAAAATCAATTTTTGTTCCAACCAAGTCTTTGGCCGATATTATAATTACCGGAACCTCACATAAATTTCGTATTTCTTTCAAAATTTCATCTCCTCTTTTATATGGAAGCATAATATCTAGTAAAATCACATCAAAATTGTTGGATCTAATTATATTTATTGCTGATAGCCCATCAAAAACTGATTCTACTTCATACCCATCACCCTTTAATGTGTTTGCCAAAAGTAAATTTACATCTCTACTATCCTCTACAACTAAAACTCTTTTCATATTATCCACCTTAATTTTTAAAATTTATCGCTTGCAATAGTTTTGCAATTCATAAATGCCCTCTTTTGTGTTTATATGAATATTATTAAATAAATTACTTTAAATGTAAATAATAAAAAACCAGCGAATTTACAATACTTCGCTGGTTTTTTATACTATATATTCTATGTTCCACAATAAGTTTTATACTCACAGCCATTTGACTTTGGCAACATCGAATAATACTCATTTATATTTGAATAATCGTAAGGTCTAGTAATAGCATCTAATAATGATTTCATTACAGTGAAGTCATTATTTTCTGTGGCAGCTTCCAAAGCTTCTTCAACTCTATGATTACGAGGTATTACTATAGGATTATTTTCCTCCATAAGTTTCTTTGAAGCTTCTTCACCTTCCTCTTGTCTTGATAACCTTTCTTTCCATAAATTATACCACTCTTTAAACTCTTCTGCTTTAAATATTTCCATTCCATCTACTTTACCTAACGTTAAACTACGAAATGTATTAGTATAATCGGCTTTAGATTTATACATTATTGCTAATAGATCATCAATTAAATCCTTATCTTTTTCTTCTTCATTAAAAATACCAAGCTTCTTTCTCATTCCTTGGTACCAATATTTCTTATATAAGTTACCAAAATTTGAAATGGATTCTTCTGCTAATTTAATAGCTTCCTTTTCATCTTCATCCAACAATGGTAATAATGATTCTGCAAATCTTGCTAAGTTCCACATTGCAATATTAGGTTGATTACCATAAGCATATCTACCATAGGTATCAATAGAACTAAACACTGTTTCCGGATCATAAATATCCATAAAAGCGCAAGGTCCATAATCTATAGTCTCACCACTAATCGTCATATTATCAGTATTCATAACACCATGTATAAATCCTACAAGTTGCCACTTTGATATAAGACTAGCTTGTTTATCTACTACTTCATTAAGAAGATAGATATAAGGATTACCTTCATAATTTTCTTTTTTATAATGCCTATTTAAAGTATAATCTGCTAAAGCTCTAAGTTCTTCAGTATTTCCCCAATTTGCTGCGTATTGAAAAGTCCCTACACGAATATGACTCCTTGCTATTCTAGTTAGTATTGCACCATCTAATATTTTTTCTCTAATTACCTTTTCTCCCGTAGTAACTACCGCTAAACTTCTTGTAGTAGGTATACCTAAAGCATTCATTCCTTCACTTATAATATATTCCCTAAGCATTGGTCCTAATGCTGCTTTTCCATCTCCACCACGGGAATACTTTGTTATTCCAGAACCTTTTAATTGTATATCATATCTATTTCCATTTTTACTTATATATTCACCAAGTAGTACTGCTCTGCCATCTCCTAGCATAGTAAAATGACCAAATTGGTGGCCAGCATAACTTTGTGCAATAGGTGTTGATTTTTCTAAAATCTTATTACCTGATAGAAAATCTATTCCTTCTTTGCTTTTTAAAAAATCTTTATTTAATCCTAGCTCATCAGCTAAAGAATCATTAAATATTACTAACTTAGGAGAAGGACTGTCACTTGGATTTTGCCTAGAGTATAATTTTTCTGGAAGATTTGAATATGTATTTTCTAATTCAACACACTTTGTTATAATAACATCTTTATCTTTCATGATATCTCCTTTTATCTTTTGTAATTAATTTATTACTATTTAGTCTATACCTTGAAAGATTAAATATTCTAAACTATTACTTTATATTTTGCATAACCATACCATATTATCTATACCAGGTCCCCAATAATCCTTAACAATTTTATAAGGATTTCCAAATTTCCTACACCATCTTTTTTGTGCATCTTTATAACCGCTATCTAAACAAAATTCTTTAATTCCTCTTTTCTCTAAATAACTTATCATTTCTTCAATTAAAGTAGAACCTATACCATTGCCCTGGTATTTAGGTGATATAAATAAGCTACCCAATTCACCTACATTAGAAAATTTATCATTAGTACATTGTCTTATTGCTTCACTGCAAGGTCCAAAAGAAATAGTACCTACGACTTCATCATTAACCTTTGCTATTAGAACTATTATTCCTGTTTTATCTTTATTTAAAACAGATTAAAGAACTTTCTTTTTACTTTCTATCTCATCTTCTACCACTTCCATACATAAATCATCTTCTGATAAAGCAAATGCATAAGGAACAGTAACCTTAAAAACTTCTTATGCCCCATAAAAATCTTCTTCAGTTAATTCTACTATTTTAATATTCTTCATTTTGTTCTCCTTATAATATTGTACATGACGTATTTTTATTTCATTTTAATCTTAATATTCTTTGTTACTTAAATGACGATTTTATTTAAGATTTTTTATAATCTGTAATGTTTTTTCTACTGGATCGTCATCAAACCTTACTTCTATATCAGGCTCTAATACTAACTCATTCTCTTTACTAGTATCAGGTCTAATAAATTTCTTATGCGAAACCTGACATTCTATATTAGAATTTGGCAATTGAAAATTTATGACGTCTCCATAATTTGAAGATCTATTACTACTAGCAGAGCCAACTATTGTCCCTAAACCTCCATCTCTTACCAATGTAACTAACATTTCTGCAGAACTAAAAGTAGCACCATTATTAATTACATACAAATTTATGTTTTCATTTTTCTTATAATGATTATTACTTGTATAATTTATACTTCCTCTACTTCTTAAATAGCCACGCCTCTTTTGCGCTAGCGGTGAAAATCTTGTTGTTCCTCCAAAATAACCATATTCCATATCCATAGCCTCTAATAAATTATCACAAACCATAGAATTACCACCAGCATTATCTCTTACATCAATTATTACATTTGATACACCTTCTTTTATTGCATTCTTTAAATCTTTCACTACAATATCTGAAGAATTATCTACAATACATGCTCCTAATTTAATGTAAAATGTATCATCATCAATTTTCCTATCACTTATCTCATAACTTCCACTACCATCATTTCTAGTATATTTTGTAAAAACATCACTATATCCTTCTTTATCTTTTATTGTTACCTCTACTTGATTTTCATCTTGAACTCCTAAACTTTTTAAAATGGATTTACTTTTTAAATTTATAGCTATATTCATATTCTCAGCTATATAATTTTCTGCTGGAAATATCTCTTTAATTCCTTCAACCAAATCATCAACATTTATATCATTTATTTCTACTACTTCTTTATCGGTTAACTTTCTATTCTCATCTAATAATACAAGTTTTCCTTCTAAATACACCCACTTTATATCTAAAATACTGTTCTCATTCCACCAAAGTCTAGTATGTCCATCTTCTATTGATGAAAGATATTTGCTTACTTCAATTTGAAACCTTTCTGTCGTCATTTCACTATTACATATCTTCATTAAATTTTCCTTAGCAACTTTGTATTTACTACTTTCACCTTCTAAAAAGATTGGATGAGTTTTTTCAATATTACTAATTAAAATATTAACATCTTCTTTTATTTCGCCTCTTGTCAATTTTTTATCTAAATCAACTCTCCCTTTTGATTTATACTCCTCAATTTCACGTATTTGAATAGGTTTAGTATAATATAAATATATACAGCTTACAGCAAAAATAAATACTCCTATTAGCACCATGTATTTTATTACTTTACAAACTATTTTCATAAGTAATTTCCCCTTGTATTATTAATTATGTGGAATACATTAACAAAATGTTAAATTGGTAATCTTTTTATATTGTAGCATATAAATCAATTATTTTTCTTACTTTATAATAACTATATAGATTTATTTTCTATTTAATTAATCCCCCATGAAAATAACATTCATAAACTTTTATATCATCAAAATATATTTCTTCATGTCCTTGAAACCACCTAAATTCACCATTTATCATACAATGATATTTATACTGTCCATTCTGATGAATAATAGGTCCTCTATATGGATTTTCTTTCTCTACTAAACTCAAAGCTTCTTTTTAGAAAACTCACTTTTAATCACCTCGATTTTCAGTATACCAGTTATATAATTTTAGCTCTATCAATTAATTGTAACAAATTAGCAACTATAGGTTGCTTTTATCATTTGTATCTACATTTAACTTAAATAACTAGTAATCCTTTCTTATCTGCAATAGATATTGTTACTTCTGATCCGGAATTAAAATTTAAAAAATCATTTTCTACCCCATCACTAAATATCACACCATTTTCAGACATTAATGATTTTATCTTAAAAGAGTTTCCTTTTGAAATTTTACCAAATACCATGTTTGATTGCGTGGTTTTACTAGGATACGGTTCTCTTACAGTGTAATATAAAAATTCTGAGTTCCAGGTAAATTTATCATCTTTTTTTACCGATATTGATGTATTATTTACACACCCATTAACAATTTTAGATGCTCCTTCTAAAATGCTTTTAAACCATCCTGTAGATCCAAGTCCAGTGGAAACTATAATTCCACTGGAAGATTGTCTTTCACATTGTGATTTATATTCTAAAATATATCTTGCTGATACATGTGTTTTTTGACCTATAAATAAATCATTCACTGCTAGCAAACTTTGTCCATCATTTAAATCAGCCCTTGCTAAGGTAATTTCTTTAAACTTTCGTTGTTCTCTTAACAAATCCATTATTATTTTAGATAGGTCATTAATACTAAATGGTACTAATACCCCTTCGTATTCTCTTACATCTGGATTTATCCCTATTAAAGGTTGCTTATCTAAATACTTTAGTGTATTTGCTACTAGTCCATCTTGTCCAATAACAACAATAATGTCATCTTTTCCAAAAATGAAATTTGAAACATACTCTATATCTAATACCTGAACTAATCCAATATTCTCTAATATACTTATAGCTTCTAAGATTACTTTCTTATATTGTTTATCTTCATTTACATAGTAATCAAAATCACTTTCTGAATGCTCAATTACAAACTTTGCTTGTTCAAAAGTATTATACTGTATTATTAAACTTTCTAATCTTGTTTTCCGTGTAACAACTATAATTCTCCTATCTGTAATTCTATCCACGATTTTCACATCCTTTTAATAGTCCTTGAAGCAAATCTGGAGTAATATTCAATTGCCCAATTTTACTTGCATTATCTGCTAATTCTTGAAATGCCATAGCTATTAATTTATCTGAACTCATCCCCATATTAGATAATGCTTGTAACACTGTAGGATTAACATCTTCTAAAACTTTCATCATTGCTGATAATTCATATGCCTTTGCATCAGCTCGTGCTTTAGAATTTTCTACAGAAATCTCAATAAGTTCCTTTTTCTTTTCTTCTAATTTTATTTCATAATCAAGCTCTTCTGATTTAATTTTATTTTCCTTTTGCATTATTAATCTCTTACCTTCTAATTGAGTTTCTTTAATCTGCTTTTTCTTTCCCTCCATAGCTACTTCAGTATTTAATTCATTTTCCTTTATTGTACGTTCTTGATTAATTGATGCATTTCTTCTCTCGTAAATTGCATCATCTGCTTTATTTAATATTTTCTCTCTTGCTTCCGCTTCTAATGCCCTAGACATCTCTTTAGTTGGATTAATTGCCAATATTGATAATCTCATTATTTCGATTCCTAGATTCTCAATCTCTTTGCTATTTTGAAGATCTTCGCTAATTTCCTTAGCTAATTTGTCACTATACTTTATTGCAGTTCTAATATCCATATTTTCTATATACTTTTTAGCTAATACCTTTGTAATATTAATCAACCTTTGTGATATCTTCTTATTATCTTCACTTACATACTTTCTAGATTTTAAGTCGAAAGTATAATCTAGAATCCCAGCTATTTTCTTATAATCACATATTTTATAAGTTATTTCGCCTTGAATAGTAACTGTTTGATAATCACTAGTAGTTTCTTGAAACATAAAAGGTATGTCAGAACTTGCTATAGGCACTACTACAACTGAAGTATTAGGAACGAAATACATAAATGAAAGCCCTACACCTTCTTGGACTATTTTTCCATTACGATATCTTATTACATACTCGCTAGGTAAAAATTTAATGAACTTAAAATTTAACATTTTCTCCACTCCCTTTTCTATCAACGAATACTTAATATCCATTTGATATTATCTACTTGATATTATCTATAGTACTCCCTTTTTCTTACATTGTAAAGTACTTTAATCAAAAAATTTAAAAAAGCATCAATCTATAAAGATTAATGCTCTTAAAGTTCATAATTTATATTATTTATTAGATTTTTTAATAGGTATCCATATTTCACTTAAATTTTTCTCCATCTTTTGTATTTTCTATTTTTCAAGGATATATAAACATCCATTTCCCATTCTAATCGGTATATCACCCTTAAAACCCAAAGATTTTAATTCTTCAACCAAAGTCAATAAAAAAAATCCATGAGATACAATTAATATATCCCTATCCTTGTTAATGTCTATTTTACTTATAAAATTCTTCGCTCTCATTATTGTATTACTTTTTGTTTCCATCTGAGAATGATGATCTAGTTTCCATGCAATTCTTGAAGCTATACTCCATAGAAAATATCAATCTCTTCCTAATAAACAAATAAATAAATGCCGAACCAATGCAATATAGCACCTTCTAGAACAAAAAAGTGCCATATAAAATGATTATATTTTTTATCTTTTACAAAAGGTATCATACCAACAGTATATATAACTCCACCAATGAAAATCATCCATAACAATGGCAAATTATTTTTATAAAAATCTGGCATAAGTATAAGACCGCTCCATCCAATAATGAAATATAATGAGAAATGTAACCACTTAAATCTTCCTGGTCCAAACACCCCTAACATAGTGATTCCAACAACAATTAGTGCCCAGTCAATACAAAAAAGTACTATTCCTAAAGTGTTTCCCCAATATACTAAATATAATGGAGCAAAAGTTCCTCCTATTAAAAAATATATTGAAGAGTAATCAAATCTTCTCAACAATCGTTTTACTGTAGAACCACTCTTAAATGCGTGGTATAAACAACTCATTAACATTAGGAAAAATAAACTAATTCCATAAAAACATGATGCCATAACCTTCATTCCAGTATCAGATTTTAATAAAAGTAATATAAATCCTACTAAAGCTAATGCTGCTCCAACTCCATGAGTTACTGCATTTCCAACTTCCTCTAAAATAGTTAGATGTGGTGGCTCATTTAATTCTCTAATATACTGTTTTCTTTCTTCTTTATTATATAGTTTACTTTTCATACCTCACTACCCTTTATCTTTTCGCATCTACCTTGTTCCACTTTCTCTATAGCATCTCATATTAAATAATTATCAATAAAATTGCTCAGTCTATTTCTTAAACCAGGTACAAATAAATCGGTTTTATAGAAATCAAGAAATTCCTTCTTCGATACCCATCTATAAGCAATCGTTTCACCCTCCTGTAAAACAATACTGCTTTTATCTATATCAACTTTGCACATAAATCCAGTATAAATTGTGTTATCTGTTATACTATAATATATTTTCCTCATCTCAGTACAATTAATTCCTGTCTCTTCCTTTAATTCACGAATTGCCCCTTCTAAAAATGACTCTCCTTTCAAAAGACTACCACCAGCTCCACTTTCAAAAAGTCCTGGAGAATTAGGCTTATTTAAATCTCTCTGCATAAGTAATATACTACCATCAATGTGTGAAACAAATACCTCTGCTACTCCATGATATAATCCTTTTGGTATTTCCTCTCCACGAATTAAATCAATTCCTGCTAATGATCCATCTTCGTTATATGCATCCCATATTTCCATAACTCACGCTCCTTTAAATATAAATGTTCTAACCATATATGAAATTTCATTTATCTAATACTTCTTATGTAAATTATAAAATTCTTTTAGTTCTGCCTTTCGATCATCACTTAGTTGACTTTTTTTAATACCATTCAAAGCTCCTTCTAATGCTAGTAATCTATGTATACACGCTGATTCATCAATTTCCTGTATCTTAAGCCATGCCTTTTCATCCCCTAAATCTTTTAACTCCTCATATGTATTTATACCAACTTGATTCAATTGTCGTTCTACTTCTTTACCTATATTAGGTAACTTTGATAACTGACCCATTATATATCCCCCTCTACGAATTCTTATATATCTCTTAATTTTCTAAATAGTATTTGTATATTACACCTATATTATACAATATTTTCTATATAATTTGTATGTCTCTTATTAACTACCGCACCAATTCGTACCTAATCTCTACTACCTCTTTGCATGAACCCTATACTTGTAAACCCCCTGCAATTTACAATAAACATATTTATTAACTTCAAGAACTCTTTGTCCAAAGTTTTTTTATTAAAACAAAAAAAGAATGGCAACAGCGACCATTCTTTATACAAATAAAAAGGAAAATGATTTGAAAAAACTAACTATTATTAACTACAATTATAATATATCAATCTTTCGTGACAACTATATGACTAATATAAGGATTTTATGTGAATATTAAAAGTTATATAGTGTACATTAAAATTAGTTCTTATAATTGCACTATATTAATTCCAAATTTTCTCTACTCTATATCTCCCAAAAACATATCCTCTAATTCGCACATAAACTTCATATATGTCAACATAAACTTAAGCCATGCATCGTATCTTCCAACTCTTAAAGATGATTCTATAGCATCATAATAGAAACCTTTGTCTTGATTTCTAATAATTATTCTAGGATATCCCTTGGCAGTTAAAAGACCGTTCATTATAAGTCTTGATAATCTTCCATTACCATCCATAAACGGGTGTATCCTAACAAAATCTAGCTTAAACTTTAAAATATCTATTAATTCTCTATCACTATCATTAAACCTATCAATAGCTTCATTAAATTGTTCTATAACTTTATCTGGACTCGGAGGCACTATGGAACTGTTGGAAATATATACTTGTTCGTTTCTGATTTTACCTTCCCAATTACTATTTTCTAATGTATTAAATGTAATATCCTTATGAATGTCCAAAATAAATTTCATACTTAAGTCATCTTTGATAGAAAAATTATCCCTTATTGCTCTATTTAATTGTATAACTTCTGTCTGAGACCTTAAATCAGCATCTTGAGCTATTCCCTCAAGAATCGCCTTAGTCTGACCTTTCGTTAGTGTATTTCCCTCTATCTTATTAGATGTATATACTTCTAAATATGCTACTCTATCATTAAACGGTCTAAATTTATAACCTTCAATAATTTTTATTATCTCATTCTGTGAAAGGCTACAATTTTTTTCATTATAGCTTTTAAATTTAACTTTTTTGAAATTGGTAAAAAATTGAATGTCCTTTGCTTTGAAATCATCCATTCTGGTACTCGCCTCCTAACTATTTATCTTATGAAAAATTGTTCTTATATCCCAATCTATACATAAACTACATATTTTATATTACTAAAATAATTACTATACATCTTATATTTTAATTATTATCTCTATTCATTTCATTATAACATCAAGAAGTCAACTTATTAATTATATTTTTTTATTTTCCCTTCATTTCTTTTTTGCTATTTCATTCATAAAATAACTAATATAACAATCGCATCTCCTTTATCTTGTGAATTCTAAAATGTACGTGACGTATAAATTAATTTATACTAATAATCTATTCTATAATTTTAAATTATTAACAAAAGTATTATAAGGTGAACTACCATCAAGTATATTACCATATGTATCAATCCAATATGGTATGTAACCACTACGATTAGCAACCATCTGAGAACCAAGATTAGTTACTGACGCAGAGTAAAAAGGAACAATACCTTGTTTAATAATGTATAGATTCAGATGTATTTATAATTACACATTTATTAAATGTCATAATTTTAATAAATGGTAATTTACTTAAACTATTTATAGTAAAGATAGTATTATCCTGATCTAATACTGATAAATGACAAAAAAACTGTTCTGCCAAATATTCCTTAATTGTACTATCTATAAATGATTTTTCCATAAGACATATCCCCTAAAGTAATTAATTCCTCCATCAAAATGTACTATTAACCCTAGATGTCATAATAGTTAAGCATTTTTATAGCCTCTTCCACATTTTCTTTTGTTAACCCTCTAACTCCATCTGTCTTTATCTGAAACATTTCAATTTCCTTATTACTTAAATCTAAATCATCAAGAATTACGTATTTTTCAATATTATCATGTTGATCTAACCATAATAGAATTTCTTGTGCCTTTACTAGACTAAATTTTTTAGATTTTCCAATTTCAACAGTTGTCAAATCTGGTGTTTTATCATATATATTTAAATCATAATTCTTAAATACTTCTACAAGATATTCTGCTTCTTTTCTTAATGGCATTATATTGCCATCAAACCAAAATCTCCAACCAGAATGTAAAACAATCTTAGCTTTTGTTTCATTAATAATTTTAGATAAAAGTCTAACCTTTTCCGAATCAATAAATTTACCTTTGCTAATTTCCATTTCGTTGTCTTTATTCCAAAGTTCAGAGTTCATTACACCATCAATATCTAGAAATATTATTTTCATTTATGTTCCCCATTTCTTTGATCATAAAATAAGTAATTAGTGGTATTTTCTTTAGTTATAACATTCAATTTCATACTACATAATAATTTCAAAATCAAAATATTTTTCCTGAAAATACACTTGATTTCTTGCCAAATTACTATTATTTTATCCATAATTAATCTCGTATAAACGGTGCCTTTATTTCTGGGTTAAGCAATTCTGAATAGGCCTTTACCTTCCTAAAAGTATTACCCATCATTTCAGAACTTCTATATTTACGTAGTCTTTCTAAATCAAATTCTGCATAATATATTTTTGATGTTAACTCATCACCTATGAATATTGTATTATCAACGCAATTTCCATCTTCATCCCAACATATTGGAGAAAATGCGCAGGAACATCCAGCATTTTCTCCTGGTGGATTTGCCATTATTACACCAGCCATATTTTCATATGCTCTTGTTGATAATGCTTGAATACGAGGTCTCATTGCACCACAATCATTTGGTACTAATATTAACTCAGCACCTTTCATCATTAATACCCGTGCACTTTCAGGATATTCTCTGTCATAACATATCATAATTCCAATCTTAACCCCATGAAAATCACCTACTTTAAATTCATCTCCACTTTCAAGACAACTTTCATCTGCAAAGTCGCAGGTATGTACTTTATCATATTTCATTATTATTTCCCCAGATTTATCAATTAAAAACGCACTGTTACGTGGTTTTTTTGCTCCTTTGGTAAGTGCTGTAGCTACTACTCCTATCTTTAATTCAACAGCTTTTATGCAGATACTTTTTATAAAATCACAACCTTCTAATATCGCTTCTTCATTTGTAATAGGAAGTTCATATCCTGTTATAAAACATTCTGGAAAAAGAACCACATCAGCTCCAGAATATTTTGCTTCCTTCATTATATTAATAATCATCTCTACGTTCTTAGCCATGTCACGACCATTTGATTTTCGTTGTACAACGGCTATTTTAAATTTATTCATATCACCATACCCTTATATATTATTATTCTAATCTATAATTTTACTGCTTGTTCTCTAGATTCGTAAACATCATTCCAAGGTTCCTTAGAAAATGTTGCTATATATAAATCTACACATTTATCAATGAATTCCTTTTTTATAAAAATGATGATTTCTTAATTTATCTGCTGGTGTTATCAAATACCAGCATTTAACATATTGGTATTAGTTTTCTATATATCGTATAGCTTTCTGACCTATACCTCGATTTTCGTATTCCGGAATTATACAAAGACATCCTAAATAATTTTTTTCTCTATTTTCTTTCACTATACTTATCTTACCAACTATTTCATCATCACATAAAAATGCAAATACATCTCTTTTCGGCTCAACCATTGTTGTACAAATTTTCTCAATAGTTTGTCCATACCCTGGACGTTCTCCATATTTCACATAATCAGATAAAAATGCTTTATCTGAAACTTCTTTCAACTTCCTTGCATCATCTTTATTAGCTTTTCTTATTGTAATCATAATATAAATACTCCCTCACATAATGTTACAATTCTAAATAATAAGATACTATTAAATAAATGGTTCTTATATTGTTATATAATTTAGTATCAATATCGTCATATACCTTTAAACTGTTTTTATTTGCATTATATTTTATTATTTAACAACAACAAGATCCCCATCAGAAAAACCTGTAGTAATATGATCTACATTCAAAAGTGGTAATTCTTCTAGTTCTTCAACTAATTCTTTTAGAATAATAACTATTTCATTAAGTACAGTTTCCCAGTCATATTTATCATCTATATTAAGATCAGGACAATCTCTTTCATCTGGTATAAAATCTTCCTCACAAGCCCAATCATCATCTTCTTCATCATAACTTTCTGAACCTATTAACTCTATACCATAAGGCTCGTATAGTCCAAAATTTAGCGCTGTAATATCCTCAGGCAAAATATTCTCATCATTTACTCTCATAATCCAATCTTTAATTATTTTTTTAACATTATCTCTTTCCATATCATATACCCTTTCTACATAAAATCCCTTAATTGTTATACTTAAATCTTATCATTTCCTTTTATTGCTATCAATATGTTTACTTTTAATAACTATATAATCAAAAAAGCTACATTCTGCAAATAATTATCTAACTTGAAATAAAGTCAAATTTATTGCTAAAAATGTAGCATAAAAGTTTTATTTTTTATGATTCATTCTATATTGAGATGGACTACAGTTCATATGCTCTTTAAACACCTTGCCATAATAACTTATTCCATTAAACCCCACCTTAAAGGCTATATTTGATATTGATTCATCGCTATTGCTAAGATAATTATTTGATTGCAAAACTCTGTACTCCTTTAAATAATTAAAAGGAGTCATTTTTAGAACTCTTTTAAAACTTCTGCAACATTCACTTTTACTAATGTTTGCTGCCATTAACCATGGTAATGCTGCAACTGCTACTATTCTTCAATATTTATCTCCAGTTATTATAACTTGCTACTTAGTTGTTCATAATAAAAAGCTACCTAATGTTAAACAGTTAATTGCAATACTTTTAGCTCTTACAGGAACTTTCTTTATAATAACAAGTGGCGATATTCAAAGCTTATCACTCTCAAAGCTAGGATTGTTCTGGGGAATATCTTCTGCAATTTGTGCTGCAATATACACCTTACAACCAGTTGCTCTTCTTAAAGAGTACGGTTCTATAACTATCGTTGGATGGGGAATGCTTATTGGTGGAATAACTTTTAGTTTTATACATTCTCCATTTAATTTTGTAGGTGAATTATGTATTTCTTCTATACTGGGAATAGTATTTGTAGTTGTTTTTGGTACACTTATTGCATTCTATTGTTATTTAGAAAGCTTAAAATATCTTCTACCAACAGAATCAAGTATATTAAGTTGTGTTGAACCATTATCTGCTACCTTTTTATCTATATTCTGGTTAAAAGTTCCCTTTGGTTTTTCTGAATTTTTGGGTACACTTTGTATTATATTAACAGTGGTAATCCTATCTTTTTCATCGGAATCATAACATTCTTTGTAAAACAGGACATGCTGAGAACAATATATTTTCTTAGCTATGTCCTAAATAATCTCAAAATATGTTCTTTATCAATGTTCTTCAACGTATTTTAAAAATTCTGGTGTTTTTGACCAATATTTCACTCCCCAGTTTTCAAAATTCCACTCTTCCATATAATTATTACACTCATAATCTATATAAAACATTTTCTCTTGATTTACTACAAAATTAGTTGGAAAATAATCAATATTAGTATCAGCTGCATACAATAATTTGCACATATTCTTCATCTGATCCATATAAGATTTTTTCATTTTGTCAGTTAATATCAATTCATAAATCGTTTCACCATCTATATACTCCTTCAAAATTCTTTCATTTTCCATATCGACATCTAGCATTTTAGGCATCCTTATTCCTATTTTTTTAAGTTTCTCATAATCAGTCAATTCTGCTTCGAGCTTATTTCCAAAATTATAATATTCACAAGGTTCATGATGTATTTGTTTCAATACAAAAAAGTTTTTTTCATCATGAACTAAGTAAGAATATCCACCTTTTCCCTTACCCAATAATCTATCAACTGTATATTCTCTATTATTTACCTTAAACTTTTCCATTATATATCATCTCCTAATACCATCTGTTGAACTCTTCCTTAAATTATTCATATACGTTTTCACTATTTATATGAAGATTTTACCATTAATAATTGCTATAAACAACACACTTGCTATATTTATCTAAATATATGTAATTATTGGTTGACTTTCTGTAAAATAATATTGTATATTTAATAAAGAATTAAATAAGAACTTAACTAGAAACGACACATGTAGTGCTTTGCACGTAAATCTGATTACGGTACAAGTACTACATGTTTTTCTTTTTACGGAGGAACTTTATGATTACATTTAAAAAAAATAAAGAAATAGATTTATCAATGAAAAACCTTTTACTATCAATGTTTGAGGTCAATGAATATCTTTCATCTATTCTTGATTATAATGAGAAATTCCTTAGCACAGAAAATGAAAAGAAATTGATGCATATATTAAAAAAATATAATATTCCATATGACAATTTGAAATATGACTCTAAAATTCTTACTGATAATCCCTACTATAAAAATATTAAACTTGAGAATGTTCATTTTGGTAATGTTAGATATGATAAAACAACTATTAAAAAAAGAACTTTGATGAGTATGAACTTTCATCATCCCCTAGGGAAATACCTGTTCCACTATCATCCTATAGGTTATTTTGAAACAGATGTTGATTTACCAGCATTAAAAGAAGATGATAAAGTTTGGATGTCTCCTGCTGTTAGTGAAATAGAGAGTATGAGAGATGGCATTGATAAAGGTCATGGAAAATGTCTTACTATGGGTCTTGGAATAGGAGTTCTCCCTTACCTTTGGCTCCTTAAAGATGAGGTTGAAAGTGTAACTATAGTTGAGTTTAATAAAGATATCATTAATTTATTTGATACTTATATAAGACCACAGTTTAAAATTGATAAGAAACTTAAAATTATTCATGGTGATGCTTTTGACTACTACAGAGAAGACTTTCTAAGCCAATTTGACTATATATACGTTGACTTTTGGGAATCTACTGAAGATGGCTTAGATTTTTATACAAAACTTATGGAAAAGAAAGTTGATATATCTAATATTGATTACTGGATAGAAGATTCTATATTGTATGATGTAAAATACATTGTAGCTCTATACCTATTTGCAGTGTATGAATGATATTATTAAGATTGAAGATGAATTATTAAACATTATACATAGTAAAGAAATTCTTAAAAAGATATTATCTATTTAATATATTTATAAGATTATCAAAGATAACCTCAAGCAAATATGCTGAGGTTATTTTTTTAACATAAGTAATGTACTTATATCATCTATTCATTCTCAAATGATCTTCTTTAAAAAATAAATTCCTTTTCTGACGAAAGATTAGGTTGTGCTGATCCATTATTATATTGATCTTTCTGCATTAATTCTAATGGCGAATTTATAAAATAATGCATATATCTTTCGTTTATCGAATTATCTAGAATACTTCTTATGATAACAAGTGATGAAGCAATTGTACCTATATTAATATTAGTATTCTTTATTATGAAAATAAATTACCAGCAAAAAGCATATCAACGAGCAATATGATGCGATAAATTATGATTTTGATTATATGTTTGGGATTACTAATGTAAGAAACTTAGAGGAGTATATTAAAAATTTCTAATATTGTTAGTTGATAAACTAGTTGCCTAATGATTAATATTAGGCAACTTTCGCTTATGAAATAGATATTATTAATGTATTAAAAATTGAGACAAAAATATAAATAATATTATTGTACAAAATAGAAATAATATCGATAATAATATCATTAATACTGTTTTAATTTTTCTATTTATATATTTAAATTTAGTTAAAATGTATACTAATATAATATTTATAGTAGGTAAAAAAAGAAAAAAGAACTGCGGTGTAAACGGTGTTTCATTACACCATTTAATTGTAGAATAAATAACCAAAAGAATTATTAGAGTAAAAGATATATCTTCAGATATAGATTTCTTTGTTTCTTTTATATAATATCTTATGATAAAATATACAACCATATTAAAAAAAGCTAATAATAATAAGTAATTACTTGTATCATCTATTTTTTGTGAATCTTTAAAATATAACTCTAAAATGTTAATTGATGTTATCCAAGAACAGTTTATCATTCCGATTTTCTTTATTATTTCTTTAAAAAAAGTTTCTGTATATTCTTTCTTAAGGTATTCTCGTAGCGATTTTATAATCAATGAGCTTGATGCTAATGCAGCATAAATAGATATAGATATTATCCCAAATGATGCTAAAAGAAATGCAAACATATTACCATTACCTCCATTTCATAATATATAATTCTGTTAAGAATATTTCCTGTATATTTATATATATGTTGCTTTTGATGCAACTTTAAATAATGCCCAATCATACACCTTGATAGTAATATCATGATTATCATATTTTTTTATAACTATTTCAAGTGCATCTGTTAGATTTTTTACATATAAAGAGTAAAAGGAAATTTAATAGCTTCTTTCATTTCATCACCTTTCTATATACTACAATTTTAAAAAAACTATAATTTAGATTATGATATTAAAATAGAATCTTACGTGACGTAACTTTTACTTTCTCGCTTCCCATTATCCTTTTTCCTTTTATTGTATAATATTATTATATTACATAAATTATAAGGAGGATTTTTATGTATATAGCTGCTATGATTCTTGATAAATATCTATATATTGAAATAGAAATTCTACGTTTTTCTAATGTTATAGAAACATTTGATAGTAGCACTGGAGAATTAGTAATTTCTCCATTAGTAACAATTACAAAAGAATCAACTTTGGAAAGTGTTCTCAGCACAATTGATGATAAATACATATATACTACATATATATTTGATGATGATATACGTAGTAGTTTTGAATTAAAACCATTAAGTACATCCTTAGGAAATCTTCATATGAAATTTAAATTTGAAGATAAAAAAATTAAAAGTATAGATATATGGAAGTACCTAGAGGAAGATGATTTACATTGGAAGTCTTGGAACAAAGATAGAATTGACACCGAAGTTAATTCATTAATAAATTGGTTATTCAAAAACTTAAGATAGTGTAAAATTTATTTACACTTCTTTCTTTAAAAATCTTTATATATCAAGGTTTTAGAAGTTTTTTTGCATAAAAAAACAACGACCCCCTGATTTCTATGTTAAAATTGAATC